>NZ_LQPJ01000110.1 GCF_002101785.1 Mycobacterium palustre | reverse complement strand
ACACTCAACGCCGCCACAGCGCACTCAGCGGCCTACCACCCATCAGCCGCCTGTAACCAACGTTATGGCCGGGTACAACTAGGCGCGGGCCGGGTCCGCGTCGCCGAACTCTTGCATTGACGGTGCCGGCGCCGAGGCGGTGCCCGGCGCCTGCTTTCGGTTGCCCGGACGTCTTATGGCAAATAATCACCGCGGCCGAGCCGTCCTTAGCCTGGCGGCGCCGCGGGCGCGCCCGGCTGCGGGGTGTCGGCGGCGTCGGACCCCGCGTGCTCCGGCGGGCCCGTGCGCCGGCCGGGTGCCGCGCGAGGCGGAAGGCGCCGGGGGTGGCGGCGGACACCGTGATTTCCTGCCGTTTTGTAGGACAAGCGTTCTCGCACCTCCCCGGCATCGGCCGCCGCCCGCGTTCTCGGTTCGGGCCGCGGCGGCGCAGGCCGCACAGCCGAGGCGGCGGCGCATGCGACGACCTCCGATCGGCTGAGCCACAAGAGGCACGTGCCGCCGTACTCGCTGCTGGCCGCCGTCATCGTCCCGGCCGCGCTGATCGTCGGCTCGCTGCTGTCCGAACACCCGCTCAACAAGCTCGTCAGCTTCGGCACCGTCGGGGTGTACCTCGGCTTCCAGATGGTGGTGTTCGCGGCGCTGCGGGCCCGGCTGAAAGGCTGGAAGCCGTCCGGGAAGTACCGGTTGGGCCGCTGGGGAATCGTGGTCAACGTCGGGGCGCTGGCCTACGGGTTCGCGGCCATCGTCAACATCTGCTGGCCCCGCACGCCCGAGGCGCCGTGGTACGACAACTACGTGGTGCTGTTGATGTCGGGCCTCATCGTCGGCTTCGGGCTGCTCTACATGGTGGCCACCCGGGCCTACGCCAAGAGCGACGCCCCCTACGCCGACGCCGTTTCGCGGTCCGACGCGTCGGTCGCCTGAGGCGCGGTGCGGCCCTCGCCGGGCAATGGCAGGATCTAGCACGACATGTTTCTCACGCCGCACGAGCAAGAGCGACTGCTGTTGTCCTATGCCGCCGAGTTGGCCCGCCGGCGCCGGGCCCGCGGGTTGCGGCTCAACCACCCGGAGGCCGTCGCGATCATCACCGACCACATCCTGGAAGGCGCGCGCGACGGCCGCAGCGTGGCCGAGTTGATGGCCAGCGGCTGCGACGTGCTCAGTCGCGACGACGTCATGGAGGGGGTTGCCGAAATCATTGACGACGTGCAGGTCGAGGCGACCTTCCCGGACGGCACCAAGCTGGTCACCGTGCATCACCCGATCAAATGATCCCCGGCGAAATTCTCTATGGCGCAGGCGAAATCGAGATCAACGCCGGCGCCGAACGCCTCGAGATGCGGATCGTCAACACCGGTGACCGCCCGGTGCAGGTCGGCAGCCACGTCCACCTGCCGCAGGCCAACGCGGCGCTGTCGTTCGATCGCGCCGCGGCCCGCGGATACCGGCTGGATGTGCCGGCGGCCACCGCCGTCCGATTCGAACCGGGCATCGCCCAGACCGTTCGACTGGTGCCGCTGCGGGGGCGACGCGAAGTGCACGGGCTGAGCCTCAACCCTCCCGGACGGCTCGACCCGTCATGACGCGGCTGTCCAGGGAGCGCTACGCCGACCTGTTCGGCCCGACCACCGGCGACCGGATCAGGCTGGCCGACACCGACCTGCTGGTCCAGATCACCGAAGACCGCAGCGGGGGACCGGGTTTGGCCGGTGACGAGGCGGTGTTCGGCGGCGGCAAGGTGCTGCGCGAGTCGATGGGGCAGGGGCGCACCACGCGGGCCGACGGCGCGCCCGACACCGTGATCACGGGCGCGGTGATCATCGACCACTGGGGAATCATCAAGGCCGACATCGGGATTCGCGACGGCCGGATCGTCGCCATCGGCAAGGCGGGCAACCCCGACACCATGACCGGCGTGCATCCGGACCTGGTGGTCGGGCCGTCCACCGAAATCATCGGCGGGAACGGGCGAATCGTCACGGCGGGCGCGATCGACTGTCACGTCCACCTGATCTGCCCGCAGCTGATGCCCGAGGCGCTCGGGTCCGGCATCACCACCATCATCGGCGGCGGCACCGGGCCCGCCGAGGGCACCAAGGCCACCACCGTCACCCCCGGGGCGTGGCACCTGGCCCGGATGCTGGAGGCGCTGGACCCCTGGCCGATGAATTTCGCGCTGCTGGGCAAGGGGAACACCGCCAGCCACGAGGGATTGTGGGAGCAATTACGCGGTGGCGCAGCGGGTTTCAAGCTGCACGAGGACTGGGGGTCCACCCCGGCGGCCATCGACGCCTGCCTGACCGTCTGCGACGCCGCCGGCGTGCAGGCGGCGCTGCACACCGACACCCTCAACGAGATGGGGTTCGTCGAGGACACCCTCGGCGCCATCGCCGGCCGCTCGATCCACACGTATCACACCGAGGGCGCCGGCGGCGGGCACGCGCCCGACATCATGAGGGTCGCCGCCGAACCGAACGTGCTGCCCAGTTCCACCAACCCGACGCGCCCGCACACGGTGAACACCCTCGACGAGCACCTCGACATGCTCATGGTCTGCCACCACCTCAACCCCACCGTGCCCGAGGATCTGGCGTTTGCCGAGAGCCGGATCCGGCCGTCGACGATGGCCGCCGAGGATCTCCTGCACGACATGGGCGCGATCTCGATGATCGGCAGCGATTCGCAGGCGATGGGACGCATCGGCGAGGTCGTGATCCGCACCTGGCAGACCGCGCACGTGATGAAGCGGCGCCGCGGCGCCCTGCCCGGCGACGGCGCGGCCGACAACCACCGGGCGCGCCGCTACGTCGCCAAATACACCATCTGCCCGGCGATCACGCACGGGCTGGACCGCGAGATCGGCTCGGTGGAGGTCGGCAAGCTCGCCGACCTGGTGCTGTGGGAGCCCGCGTTCTTCGGGGTGCGCCCGCACCTGGTGCTCAAGGGCGGCATGATCGCGTGGGCCGCGATGGGCGACGCGAACGCGTCGATCCCGACGCCCCAGCCGGTGCTGCCGCGCCCAATGTTCGGCGCCGCGCCAGCGCCATCGGCCGGCACGTCCGTGCACTTCGTGGCGCCGCAGGCCGTCGACGCCGGCCTGGCGGAAAGGCTGGCAGTGAACCGGCCGTTGGTGCCGGTCGCCGACGTCCGCAAGGTCGGCAAGGCGGACCTGCCGCTCAACGACGCCATGCCGCGGATCGACATCGATCCAGACACCTTCACCGTGCGGATCGACGGCGAGGTCTGGGAGGAGCAGCCGGCCACCGAACTGCCCATGGCGCAACGATATTTCCTGTTCTGATGATCCAGCCGTCGTTAGCCACACTGCTCGCGCTGGCCGACTCGCGGCTGCCCACGGGCGGACACGTCCACTCCGGCGGCGTCGAAGAGGCCGTCGCCTGCGGCATGGTGACCGACCTGCCGACGCTGAAAGCCTTTCTGGTGCGCAGGATTCGATCGCACGGGCTGGTCACCGCGTCGGTGGCGGCCGCGGTGCACCGTGGCGACCTCTCCCTCCAGGACGCCGACCAGGAAACCGACGCGCGCACCCCGGCGCCCGCGGCCCGGCAGGCGTCCCGCAGCCAGGGCCGCGGGCTGGCGCGGCTCGCCCGCCGGGTCTGGCCGGACGCGGGCTGGGACGAGCTGGGCGCGCGTCCGCATCTCGCGGTCGCCGCCGGACGCGTCGGGGCGACGAGCGGCCTGCGCCCCGGGCACACCTGCCTGCACGTCGTGTACACCACCATGACCGGCTCGGCCACCGCCGCGCAGCGGCTGCTGGCGCTGGACCCCGGCGCCGTCGCCGCCATCACCTTCGGGCTGTCCGAACTGTGCGACCGCACCGCGGCCGAGGCGAGCGCGGGGCTGGCCGACCTGTCCGATCCGCTGCTCGACACGCTGGCGCAGCGCCACGCCGAGCGCGAGCGACCCCTGTTCGCCTCCTGAAAGGTCGTCCATGACAACACATGTCCACCCCCACCCGCACACCCATCCCGATCGGCCGAAACGGGTCCGCCGGCCCGGGGAGCCGCTGCGCATCGGCGTCGGGGGCCCGGTCGGATCCGGCAAGACCGCGCTGGTCGCCGCCCTGTGCCGCGGGTTGCGGGGCGAGCTGTCGATCGCGGTGCTGACCAACGACATCTACACCACCGAGGACGCCGACTTCCTGCGCAGGAACGCGGTGCTGCCCGACGACCGGATCGCGGCCGTGCAGACCGGCGGCTGCCCGCACACCGCGATCCGCGACGACATCACCGCCAACCTGGACGCGATCGACGACCTGATCGCCGAACACGACGCGCTGGACCTGATCTTGGTCGAGTCCGGCGGCGACAACCTGACTGCCACCTTCTCGTCGGGCCTGGTCGACGCGCAGATCTTCGTCGTCGACGTGGCCGGCGGCGACAAGGTGCCGCGCAAGGGCGGCCCCGGCGTGACCTACTCGGATTTGTTGGTGATCAACAAGACCGACCTCGCACCGATGGTCGGGGCCGACCTGCAGGTGATGGCGCGGGACGCCGACGCCGTGCGTGCGGGCCGGCCCACGATCATGCAGTCGCTGACCGAGGACCCCGCCGCCACCGACGTGCTGACCTGGGTGCGCGAGCAGCTGGCCGCCGCGCCCTGATGCGCGCGGAGGTCTTGCTGGTCGCCTCCGGCAACCGGCTGCCGCGCATCGAGTGCCGCGGCGGGGCCATCCAGGCGCGGTGCACCGGGCCGGACACCGTGCACCTGCTGTCGGCGGCCGCCATCCCGCTGGGCGGCGACACCATCGACATTCGCCTCGTCGTCGAGGGGGGCGCCCGGCTCAGGCTGCGCAGCGCCGCGGCGACCGTGGCCCTGCCCGGCGCGGCCACGGCGACGTCGCACGCCAGCTGGGCGATCGAGGTGACCGGAAGCCTCGACGTCGATCTGGAGCCCACCGTGGTCGCCGCGGCCGCGAGCCATGTCTCCAGCGTGGCCGTCGCCGTGCATCACGGGGGCCGGATCCGCTTCCGTGAGCGGGTGCAGATCGGCAGATGCGGTGAGCAAGAAGGGTTTTGGTCCGGCTCACTGCACGCCGACCACGACGGGCGCCCGCTGCTGCGCCACCGGGTGGAGCTGGGAGCGGGGTCGCTGGCGGACGACAGCATCGATGCGCCCCGCGCGGTGATCAGCGAATTCCGTTACCCCGCAGGCGCTTTCACCGAAGTGGCCGACGACCAGGTGGGAACGGTGCTGACGCTCGCCGGTGGCGGCACGCTCAGTACGTGGCAGGCCGACCGGCTGCCCGGCTAGCTTGCCACCCGGGCGGTCCTTGCCGAGGCGCGCGACTCGGCGGCCAGCTCGGCCAGCTGCTCGAGCCGCGTTCGCGCGAAGGCCTGCTGGTCGGTGATGGTCAGCTGGCCGCGCCGGGTGCTCAAAAACGTCACGGTCCACGACAGCAGTGTGGTGATCTTGGTCTTGAAGCCGATCAGGTAGACCAGGTGCAGCACCAGCCACATCAGCCAGGCGATGAAGCCGCTGAACTCGAGCGGCCCGATCTTGGCGACCGCGGAAAACCGCGACACCGTGGCCATGGAGCCCTTGTCGAAGTACTGGAACGGCTCCCGCTCCGCCGGGTCGGCCCCGGCGACCTCGGCCTTGATCACGTTGGCGACGTACTTGCCGCCCTGGATCGCGCCCTGCGCGACGCCCGGCACGCCCTCGACGGCGGCCATGTCGCCGACCACGAACACGTTCGGGTGCCCGGGGATGGACAGGTCCGGCAGCACCTTGACCCGGCCGGCCCGGTCGAGTTCGACCGGCGACTGCTCGGCCAGGTCGCGGCCCAGCCCGCTGGCCTGCACGCCGGCCGACCACACCTTGCAGGCCGACTCGATGCGCCGCTTGGTGCCGTCGGAATCCTTGACCGTGATGCCGTTGCGGTCCACGTCGGTGACCATCGCGCCCAGCTGGATTTCCACTCCGAGCTTCTCCAGGCGGGCACGCGCCCGCTCCCCGAGCTTTTCGCCCATCGGGGGCAACACCGCCGGGGCGGCGTCGAGCAGGATCACCCGCGCCTTGGTGGGGTCGATGTGCTGGAAGGCGCCGCGCAGCGTGTATTTGGCCAATTCGGCGATCTGCCCGGCCATTTCGACGCCGGTCGGGCCGGCGCCGACGACGGTGAAGGTCAACAGCTTCTTGCGGCGCTCCGGATCGCTGGACCGCTCGGCCTGCTCGAAGGCGCTCAGGATCCGGCCGCGCAATTCCAGGGCGTCGTCGATCGACTTCATGCCGGGCGCGAACTCAGCGAAGTGGTCGTTCCCGAAGTACGACTGGCCGGCGCCGGCGGCGACGACCAAGCTGTCGTAGGGGGTTTCATAGGTGTGGCCCAGCAGCTCCGACACCACCGTCTGGCGGGCCAGGTCGATGTGGGTGACGTTGCCCAGCAGCACTTGCACGTTGCGCTGCTTGCGCAGCACGACGCGAGTGGGGGGAGCGATCTCGCCCTCGGAGATGATCCCGGTGGCCACCTGGTACAGCAACGGCTGGAACAGGTGATGGGTGGTGCGGGCGATCAGCTTGATTTCGACGTTGGCGTGCTTGAGCTTCTTTGCCGCATTGAGTCCGCCGAATCCCGATCCGATGATGACGACTTGGTGGCGACGTTCGGATGCAGCGGTGTTCCCGGGCTGCGGGCTCATGTTTTGGCTACTCCTGACGGTGGCTCCTGGACGCGCGACTGCAGTTAGCTACCACGCTATCCAGCCGGATACCCAGAACCCAGGCCGTTAGCATGTGTAATGAACCACATCGTCGTATCGTGCCTGGTCAGGCGAACGTGATGCTCGTCATGCCGGCCGCTGGATGCGACCTTCGTTACAGTCCGATCGGCGGACGAGGAATTCGCCGACGGGGTCGGCTCGGTATTGCGCCCGCTAGGCGAATTGGGCCAGCGCGCCGTGGCTGACGTGCAGCGTTTGGCCGGTGATATGACGCGCGGCGGGGGTGGTGAGGAACAGCGCCAGGCGGGCGACCTCGGCCGCGACCGTCGGCGGGGTGCGGGACAGGCCGTCGTAGCCGGCGGGCACGCTGCGGCCGCTGGCCACGGCGTTGACCGTGATGCCACGGGTGCCGAAAACGCTTGCCTGACCGGCGATCCAGTTCGACAGCGCCGCCTTGATGGCCGCGTCGATGCTGCCCGCGGCCGCGTTTTCCGGCACCACGCTGATGATGGAGCCGCCCGAGCGCAGGTGGTCGCCGACGGCCTGAACGGTCAGCACTTCCGACAGCACGGTCGCGTCGAGGGCGCCGCGCCAGGCCTTGGCGGTGTCGGACGTCGAATAGGTTCGTGGGTCGCCGGCGTCCGAGGACGGTGCGGGCACGTTGACGATGGTGTCGAGGTGATGCGGGAACAACCCGCAGGCCTCGGCGAGGCTGTCGGGGTCGGTAACGTCGCAGACGATGGCGTCCACGTCCAACTCCTTGGCCGCGACTTCCAGCTCGCTGCGGCGCGCGCCCACGAGCGTCACCTTGTGGCCGTCATCGCGAAAGCCTTCGGCTACCGCGCGCCCCAAGTCCGTGTCTCCGCCGGTGACCAGCACCTCCACTGCCATGACCTCCTCGAGTCTGAGCGCGCAATGACGCCAGTCCCGTTGATGTTACTGGACGGTAGCTAGGTGGCGAAATTCGCCACGGCGCGACGCGCGGATCATTTTCGTAACTATTGGGCCGTCACGCGTTTGCGACGATTAGCCGCCGCGCGAACCGCATCGTCGGAGGATAGGGTGCCTTCATGCGTCGGATCGCGATCCTGGCCGTGGGGTTTTCGGCGATGCTGCTCGCGGTCGGCGTCGGGTGCGGCCCCAAGCCGCCCGCGTCGGCCCCCGGAAAGATCGTGGTGTTCGCCGCCGCCTCGCTGAAGCCGGCGTTCACCCAGATCGGTCAGCAGTTCAAGACCGAAAACCCGGGCTCGGGAATCGATTTCGAATTCGCGGGGTCTTCGGAGCTGGCGACTCAGCTGACCCAGGGCGCGACCGCGGACGTCTTCGCCTCGGCGGACACCGCGCAGATGGACACCGTCGCCCGGGCGGGCCTGCTGGCCGGCAACCCGGTCAACTTCGCGTCGAACACCTTGGTCATCGTCACGGCGCCGGGCAACCCCAAGCACATCGGGTCCTTCGCCGACCTCGCCCGGCCCGGCCTGAGCGTGGTGATCTGCCAAAAACCCGTGCCCTGCGGGGCGGCCACTCAGCGCGTCGAAGACGGCACGGGCGTGCGGCTCAGCCCGGTCAGCGAGGAGCTCAGCGTAACCGACGTCCTCAACAAGGTCACCACGGGCCAGGCGGATGCCGGCCTCGTGTACGTCACGGACGCCCACAGCGCCGCGGACAAGGTGGCGACCGTCGACTTCCCCGAAGCCCGCAGCGCGGTGAACGTCTATCCGATCGCGGTGCTGAAGAGGGCTCCGCAGCCGGGGCCGGCGCAGAAGTTCGTCGCCCTGGTCACCGGCGACACCGGTCGAAAACTGTTGGCCCAAGCGGGCTTCGCTGCGCCCTGAATCCCGCCATGCACCGGCCCACGGACCTGCCGCGCTGGGTTTACCTCCCGGCCGCGGTGGGGGCCGCCTTCGTGGCGCTGCCGCTGGTGGCCATCGCCGTCAAGGTTGACTGGTTGCACTTCTGGTCGTTGATCACCAGCGCGTCGTCGCGGACGGCGTTGTCGCTGAGCCTGAAGACCGCCGCCGCCAGCACCGCGCTGTGCGTGCTGCTGGGCGTGCCGATGGCGCTGGTGCTGGCCCGCAGCAGGGCCCGCGCGGTGCGGGTGCTGCGACCGCTCATCCTGCTGCCGTTGGTGCTGCCGCCGGTGGTGGGGGGCATCGCGCTGCTCTACGCGTTCGGGCGGCTCGGGCTGATCGGCCGGTATCTTCAGGCCGCCGGCATCAGCATCGCCTTCAGCACGACGGCCGTCGTGCTGGCCCAGACCTTCGTGTCGCTGCCGTTTTTGGTGATCTCCCTCGAGGGCGCCGCGCGCACCGCGGGCGCCGACTACGAAGTGGTGGCGGCGACGCTGGGGGCCCGACCGAGCGCGGTGTGGTGGCGGGTCACGCTGCCGCTGCTGTTGCCGGGCATGGCGTCGGGCGCCGTGCTGGCCTTCGCGCGGTCCCTCGGGGAGTTCGGCGCCACCCTGACGTTCGCGGGCTCCCGGCAGGGGGTCACCCGGACCCTGCCGCTGGAGATCTATTTGCAGCGGGTCAGCGACGCCGACGCGGCGGTCGCCCTGTCGATCCTGCTGGTCGCGGTGGCGGCGGTCGTCGTGTTCGGTCTGGGCGCGCGGCGGCTCAGCGGAACCGGCGCCGGGTAGCCGGCCGTGAGCGAGTTGCAGCTGCGCGCCGTGGTCGCCGCGCGCCGTCTGGATGTGGAGTTCTCGGTGCGTCCCGGCGAGGTGCTGGCGCTGCTCGGGCCCAACGGCGCCGGCAAGTCGACGGCCCTGCACGTCATCGCGGGGCTGGTGCGCCCCGACGACGGCCTGGTGCGGCTGGGGGACCGGGTGCTGACCGACACCGCGGCCGGGGTGCACGTGCCCACGCACGATCGCCGCGTCGGGTTGCTGCTGCAGGACCCGTTGCTGTTCCCGCACCTCAGCGTCGCCGCCAACGTCGCGTTCGGTCAGCACAGCCGCGGGCCGATGCGGCGACGGCGCCGCGACCGGTCCGCGGTGCTGCGCTGGCTGCGCGACGTGGACGCCGAGCGCCTCGCCGACCGAAAGCCGCGGCAGCTGTCCGGTGGCCAGGCCCAGCGGGTGGCGATCGCGCGGGCGTTGGCCGCCGAACCCGACGTGCTGCTGCTCGACGAGCCGCTGACCGGGCTCGACGTCGCCGCGGCCGCGGGCGTTCGCGGAGTGCTGCGCGACGCGGTCGCCCGCACCGGCTGCGCGGTCATCCTGGTCACCCACGACCTGCTGGACGTGTTCACCCTGGCCGATCGGGTGCTGGTGCTCGAGGCGGGCCGCATCTCCGAGATCGGCGCGGTGACCGACGTGCTGGCCGCGCCCCGCAGCCGTTTCGGGGCCCGCATCGCGGGCGTCAACCTCGTCGCCGGGGTCGTGGGCGGGGACGGTTCGCTGCACGCCGGCTCCGGCGCTCACTGGCAGGTGGCGCCCGCCGAGGAGCCGGGGGAGCGGCTCACGGACGGGCAGCACGCGGTCGCGGTGTTTCCACCCAAGGCGGTCGCGGTGTATCGGGAACGGCCGCACGGCAGCCCGCGCAACGCGGTCGAGGTGACGGTGGCTGAGCTGGATGTGCGCGGGTCGGCGGTCATCGTGCGGGGCCACGAGCAACCCGACGGCGCGCCCGGGCTGGCCGCGGAGGTCACCGTCGACGCCGCCACGGAACTGCGGCTGGCGCCCGGGGAGCGGGTGTGGTTCTCGGTCAAGGCCCACGAGGTCGCCCTATATCCGGCGCGCCATCCCGGCAGCCGGTGACCTGCTCCGACGCCGGCCGGTTGCACATCGGCAACAGTAGAAAAACCTGAGCGCATCGTCAGCACGGCGCCCTTGCGTCACAGCGGTAACACGGTAGGTTCGTCGCCATGGAGCAGGTGGATCCGAACTCGACGCGCCGCAAAGGCCTGTGGGCGTCGCTGGCGCTCGCCACGGTGGCCAGCGCCAGCGCCCTTACCATCGCGCTGCCGGCGACGGCGGGCGCCGATCCCGAGACCCCTACGCCGGTCCCGCCGACCACGACGGCGGCGCCGCCACCTGCTACGACCACGGCCCCGCCGCCTCCCGGCGCACCCGGTTCGCCGCAACCGCAACAACCGGCCGACCCCAACGCGGCGCCGCCGCCACCGGCGGACCCCAACGCGCCGCCGCCGGCCGTCGACCCCAACGCCGGGCGGATCGGCAATGCCGCGGGCGGATTCAGCTTCGTCCTGCCCGCCGGCTGGGTGGAGTCCGACGCGACGCACCTCGACTACGGTTCGGAGCTGCTCAGCAAGACCACCGGCCAGCCGCCCGCGCCCGGTCAGGCGCCGCCGGTGGCCAACGACACCCGGGTCGTGATGGGCCGGCTGGACCAGAAGCTCTACGCCAGCGCCGAGGCCACCAACGCCAAGGCCGCCGTCCGGCTGGGCTCGGACATGGGTGAGTTCTTCATGCCCTATCCCGGCACCCGGATCAACCAGGACACCACGCCCCTGACCGGTGCCAACGGCATCACCGGCAGCGCGTCGTACTACGAGGTGAAGTTCAGCGACCCGGCCAAGCCCAACGGCCAGATTTGGACGGGCGTGGTCGGCTCGCCCTCCGACGGAAACGGGCCCCCGCAGCGCTGGTTCGTGGTGTGGCTGGGCACGTCGAACGACCCCGTGGACAAGGGCGCGGCCAAGGCGCTCGCCGAGTCGATCCAGCCGTGGTCGCCACCGGCGAATCCGGCGCCGGCTCCCGGTGCCCCGGCCCCCGCCCCGGGCGCGCCGGCCCCGGCGGCACCGGCGCCGGGCCAAGCACCGGCCCAGGCTCCGGCTGGCGAGGTCACGCCGACCCCCGCATCGCCGCCGCAGCGCACCCAACCGGCCTGAGCCGGCTGAGCCGTTGCGGCCGTGTACGCCAGCGGCAAGATGGACGCATGACCCCCTCAGCGACCCGAGACACGATGCGCGCCTGGCGCGTGCGCCGGCCGGGGCCGATGGGCACCGGCCCGCTCGAGCAGGTGACCGCCGAGGTGCCGCGACCCGGGCCGACGGAGCTGCTGGTCGCCGTCCGCGCGTGCGGGGTGTGCCGCACCGACTTGCACGTCACCGAGGGCGACCTGCCCGTGCACCGCGAGCGGGTGACCCCCGGCCACGAGGTGGTCGGTGAGGTCGTCGAGCTCGGCGCCCGGGCTGGCGGCCAGTTCAAGGTGGGGGATCGGGTTGGCATCGCCTGGCTGCGCCACACCTGCGGCGTGTGCAGGTACTGCCGTCGCGGCAGCGAGAACCTGTGCCCGAAGTCCCGCTACACCGGCTGGGACGCCGACGGCGGCTACGCCGAATTCGCAACGGTCCCTGCCGATTTCGCGCACCACCTGCCGAGCGGCTACAGCGACAGCGAGCTGGCGCCGCTGTTGTGCGCCGGGATCATTGGATACCGCTCGCTGCTGCGCGCCGACCTGCCGCCGGGCGGGCGGCTGGGCCTGTACGGCTTCGGCGGCAGCGCCCACATCACCGCGCAGGTCGCGCTGGCGCAGGGCGCCGAGGTGCACGTGATGACCCGCGGCGCCGAGGCCCGCGAGCTGGCGCTCAAGCTCGGGGCCGCGTCGGCGCAGGGCGCGGCCGACCCGCCGCCGGTGCCGCTGGACGCCGCGATCCTGTTCGCGCCGGTCGGGGACCTGGTGCTGCCGGCTCTGGAGGCGCTGGACCGCGGCGGCACCCTGGCGATCGCGGGCATCCACCTTTCGGACATCCCGCCGCTGAACTACCAGCGCCACTTGTTCCAAGAGCGCCAGCTGCGGTCGGTCACGTCCAACACCCGCGCCGACGCGCGGGCCTTCCTCGACTTCGCGGGGACGCATCGCATCGAGGTGACGACTCCGGAATATCCGCTGGCGCAGGCCGATCGGGCGCTGAGCGATCTGGCCGCCGGCCGCATCGCGGGGGCGGCGGTGCTGCTCGTCTAGGCCCGCGACGATGTCGGCCGCGGGTGCGGCCGGCTGCAAAGTGGGGCAATCGGCCTCAGGTCGACAGGTGCCACACCAGCGCCGCGGCCAGGGCGCCCATCCCGTTCAGCGACCAGTGCAGCGCGATCGGGGCGATCAGGCTGCCGCTGCGCCTGCGCAGCCAGCTGAAGACGAACCCGGCCGCCCCGGTGGCCAGCACGGCCAGCGTCACCCCGGCCGCCATCCCGGCGAACCCGCCGCCGAGCACCCGGGTGAAGCCGACGTTGCTGCTGGTGAGCCCCAGCGACGTGGCGACGTGCCACAGCCCGAACAGCAGCGATCCCCCGAGCGCGACGCCGCGAAAGCCCCAGGCCCGATTCAGCGCGCCGTGCAGCACGCCCCGGAAGGCCAGCTCCTCGGGGATGACCGTCTGCAGCGGGATGATGACCATCGACGCGATCAGGGCGCCGGAGATCGTGGCGTAGCGGTTGTTCAAGAACATCGGCCGGGTCACCGGCAGCAGCACACCCGCCGCGATCACCGCCGCCACCACCGCGACGGCGGCCAGCGCGTATCCCATCCCCGACTTCCAGTGTTCGCGGCCCAATCCCAAGTCGGCCCACTCGAGGCCGCGGGAGCGCATCAGCAGCACCAGGCCGACGGCGGCCGCCGGGACGGTCGCCACGCTCGCCCACGGCGTGGTGAAGTGGGCGATCACGTTGGTCAGCACCAGCACCGCGACGACGACCGCGATGTCGAGGTGGAGATGGAACCGATGCGGCGCCGGGCGGGCGTCGGCAACCGTCGCGTCGGGCATTGGGCTAGCTTACCCGCGAAGGCCGTTCGTCCAGCTCAGCCGACTCAGGGACGCTGCGCGACGGCATGCTGGCGGGCGCGGAAAGCCTGAACCTTGGCGCGGTTTCCGCAGGTGCGCATCCCACACCAATGCCGGTTCTGGGCCCGCGACGCGTCGACGTAAAGGCGCGTGCACCCGGGACGGGAGCATTCCTTGACCTTCTCGATGTCCGGTCCGGCGTACAGGTCGAGCAGGTCGGCGGCCAGCCCCGCGAGAAGCTGCGCGGCGGTTCCGCCGCGGCTGACGGCTCCGTCCGGGTGCAATATCGGCGTCAGCTGGGGTTGGGACGCGTGCGCGTTCAGCAGGTCGACGTCGGCGGCTCCGGGACGGCCGCCCCGGAGCCGCGCGAGAACCACCCGGTAGATCGCCTCGCGCAGCGCAATTGCCGCCGTCAGTTCGGCGTCAGTGACCTCGAGCGCCGTATCGACCAGACCGGCCCCCATCGCCCAGTCGGACAACCGCCGCGGATCGGTCAGCATCTCCTCCCTTGCCGAGGCGCGGTATTTCAACGTGCCCACGAAGTCCAAACACCGCCGCCCGCCGACGTAGAGGAACTGCATGTAACCACCTTGACAGGTTTCATCGGTCCTTGGCAAGATGTAACCATCCAAGATGGTTACGCAGCGGGCGTCGGCGGACAGGAGGAACCAATGGCTACGACGGTGTGGACGTTGCTCGGTATTCTCGTCATCGCTCCCGCGGGCGCTCTCGCCTTCGACCGGCCCCTGCACGGCAATTGGCTCTGGCACATCGACGCCCAGAACCCGGCGGACTACGGCGACGCTTCCGCCGCCAACGGCACACCGCAGGCGCGGTAGCTAAAAGGGGGCGACCCGCGCTCTGCTCCCAGGTCGAATGGGTCGCCTCGCTCGCCTCACTCACTACGTTCGTGCCGCTCGCTCCGCTCCCAGGTCTAATGGGTCGCCTCGCTCGCGCCACTCACTACGTTCGTGCCGCTCGCTCTGCTCCCAGGTCGAATGGGTCGCCTCGCTCGCGCCACTCACTACGTTCGTGCCGCTCGCTCTGCTCCCAGGTCTAATGGGTCGCCTCGCTCGCCTCACTCACTACGTTCGTGCCGCTCGCTCGGCTCCCAGGTCCACCCGGAGATCGCCGGGTCGTCCTCGCCGTGCTCACGGGTGTAGGCCCGCGCGGCGAGCCGGGCGTCGGCCATGCGCTGACGCAGCAGCGCGGCCTGGCTGGCCAGGCCGTCGACCCGGTCGATCACGTCCATGACGAGGTGGAAGCGGTCGAGGTCGTTGAGCATCACCATGTCGAACGGCGTGGTCGTGGTGCCGCGCTCCTTGAAGCCCCGCACGTGGATGTGCGCGTGGTTGGCGCGACGATAGGTCAGGCGGTGGATCAGCCACGGGTAGCCGTGGTAGGCGAAAATGACCGGCCGGTCGCGGGTGAACAGCGCGTCAAACTCCCTGTCCGGCAAGCCATGTGGATGCTCGGAGTCGGGCTGCAGGCGCATCAGGTCGACGACGTTGATTACCCGCACCGCCAGCCCGGGCAGTTCGCGGCGCAAGATGTCGGCGGCGGCCACGGTTTCCTGCGTCGGGATGTCGCCGGCACAGGCCAGCACCACATCGGGCTCGGCGACCGCGGATCCGGCCGTGCTCGCGAATTCCCAGATCCCCAGCCCGCGGGTGCAGTGGGCGACCGCCTGGTCCATGTCCAGATAGGACAGCGCCGGCTGCTTGCCGGCCACGATGACGTTGATGTAGTCGCGGCTGCGCAGGCAGTGGTCGGCCACCGACAGCAGCGTGTTGGCGTCCGGCGGCAGGTACACCCGCGTCAGCTCGGCACGCTTGTTGGCGACCAGGTCGATGAACCCGGGATCCTGATGCGACGCGCCGTTGTGGTCCTGGCGCCACACGTGCGAGGTCAGCAGGTAGTTCAGCGACGCGATCGGCCGCCGCCACGGCAAGTCGCGGCTGGTGGCAAGCCATTTCGCGTGCTGGTTGAGCATCGAGTCGACGATGTGGACGAACGCCTCGTAGCAGTTGAACAGCCCGTGGCGGCCGGTCAGCAGGTAGCCCTCCAGCCAGCCCTGGCACAGGTGCTCGGAGAGCACCTCCATGACACGGCCGTCGGGCGCCAGGTTCTCGTCGTCGGGCCCGATCGCCGACATCCACGCCTTCGACGTCGCGCCGTACACCGCGTCGAGCCGGTTGGAGGCGGTCTCGTCGGGACCCATCAGGCGGAACCGGTCGGGGTTGCGGGCGATCACGTCGCGCAGGTAGGTGCCCAGGACCCGGGTCGCCTCGTGCATTTCGGCGGCCGGCCGTTCCACCGGCACGGCGTAGTCGCGGAAGTCCGGCAGGTCCAGGTCGTGCAGCAGCAGGCCACCGTTGGCGTGCGGGTTGGCGCTCATCCGCCGGTCGCCGCGCGGCGCCAGCGCGCGCAGCTCGGGCCGCAGCGCGCCACCGGCGTCGAACAGCTCCTCGGGGCGGTAGCTGCGCAACCATTCCTCCAGCTGGGCGCGGTGGGCGGGGTTGACGCGGGTCTCGCTCAGCGGCACCTGATGCGCGCGCCAGGTGCCCTCGACCTTCTTGCCGTCGACCTCCTCAGGCCCGGTCCAGCCCTTCGGGGTACGCAGCACGATCATCGGCCAGACGGGGCGCTCGACCGCCGCGCCGCCGCGCGCCGCGCGCTGGATGGCACCGATCTCGTCGAAGGCGTCGTCGAGCGCGGCGGCCAGCTGCCGGTGCACGTCGGCCGGGTCGTCGCCGGCGACCGTGATGGGACGGTAACCGTAGCCGCGCAGCAGCGACTCCAGTTCGGGGTGCGGGATGCGGGACAGCACCGTCGGGTTGGCGATCTTGTAGCCGTTGAGGTGCAAAATCGGCAACACCGCGCCGTCGCTGACCGGGTTGAGGAACTTGTTGGAATGCCAGCTGGCGGCCAGCGGCCCCGTCTCGGCCTCGCCGTCGCCGACCACGCAGGCCACCACCAGATCCGGGTTGTCGAAGGCCGCGCCGTAGGCGTGCACCAGCGCGTAGCCCAGCTCGCCGCCCTCGTGGATCGAGCCGGGCGTCTGCGCCGCGACGTGGCTGGGGATGCCGCCGGGAAAAGAGAACTGGCGGAACAACTTTCGCAGCCCCTCGGCGTCCTCCTCGATGCCGGTGTACACCTCGCTGTAGGTGCCCTCGAGGTAGGCGTTCGCCACGAGCCCGGGACCGCCGTGACCCGGCCCGGTGACGTAGATGACGTTGGCGTCGCGGGCGCGGATGACCCGGTTCAGGTGCGCGTAGATCAGGTTGAGGCCCGGCGTCGTGCCCCAGTGCCCCAACAGCCGGGGCTTGATGTGGTCGGCCGACAGCGGTTCGTTCAGTAGCGGGTTGTCCAGCAGGTAGATCTGACCGACCGACAGGTAGTTGGCGGCGCGCCAGTACTTGTCGATCAGGGCCAGTTCGTCGTCGGAGACGTCGGCGCGGGTGGTTGGGCTTTCTACGGTCACCCCGCCGATTGTGCGCGCCGCGGACGAACGACGCTCGCGATCGCCGGGGCCCGATGGCGGCGACCCGCTGCACCCGGCTCCGCCGCGCTCGCGATCGCCGGCTAGTCTTCGCCGCGGGCGCGCGCCTCGTAGGCGCGGCGCTTCTCGACGTCGACGTCGTCGGTGAAGACGTGTTCGCCTCCCAGCAGGCGGTTCAGGCCCTCGGCCAGCCGGCGCGGCCAGAATTTTTGGGACACCACCATTGCGCCCGCCGCCTTCGTTATCCGCACCCGCGGCTTCGGCCTGACAATCAGGCCGACGATCGCGTCGGCGATCTCCGCCGGCTCGGCGTTGCGGAAGCCCTTCATCCCCGGCGTCCCGGCAACGAGCTCGGTGTTGACGAAGGTGGGCAACACCGCGGAGAACTTCACACCGCTCGAGTGGTACTCGAGCCGCGCCGCGTCGGTGAATGCCAGCACCGCGTGCTTGCTGGCGCAGTAGGTGGCGAGCCCGACGATGTAGAGCTCCCCGGCCAGCGAGGCGACGTTAATGACGTGGCCGGATTTGCGCGGCACCATGCGCTGCGCCGCCAGCTTGCTGCCCAGGATCACGCCGTAGACGTTGATGTCCAGGATGCGGCGGGTGACCGCATCGGGCTCGTCGACGATCCGGCCGACGGGCATGATGCCGGCGTTGTTGACCAGCACGTCGATCGGCCCGAGCTGGCGCTCGACCTCATCGAGGAACTCCGAGAACGAATGCGCGTCGGTGACGTCGAGCTTGCCGTAGACGTCGAGGCCGAGCGCGGCCCCCGACTCCTTGACCCGCACCTCGTCGACGTCGCCGATCGCGACCTTGGCGCCCAGGTTGTGCAGCGCGGTCGCGGTGGCCAGCCCGATTCCCCGGGCGCCGCCGGTGATCACCACCACCTTGTCGCGCACCTTCAGCCCGATCGATGCCGCGTTGGCCATGGTGGTCGCCCTTCCCCGAAAGTTGACGGGTGTCAATCGCCGATCCGGTAAGCACAGCACTCCGACGGCGTCCCGCGCAAATGTCGGCCTCGAGGCCGATACTGCACCGATGATCGAGGTGCGCCCGGCCGCCCCCGAGGACACGCGCGACGTGGCCCGCGTGCACGCGCGGTCCTGGCGGTCGGCCTACCGGGGGCTCCTGCCCGACGGCTACCTCGACGGCCTTGACCCCGAGGTCCTGGCCCGCCGCTACACATTCGGCCGGATGGGTATTCGGGTGCCGTCGACGGTGCTGGCGGTCGACGGGCCGGCGGTCTGCGGCCTGGTGACCACGGGCCTGAGCCGCGACGAGGGCCTACCGAACTTCGGTGAGCTGATGGCGCTCTACGTCGACCCCGCGTACCTGGGGACGGGCGTGGGGCGCCTGCTCATCACCGCCGCGCGGGAGCGGCTGCGCGGACTCGGCGTGGCCGGCGCGCTGCTGTGGGTGCTGGACGGGAATGCGCGCGCCCGGCGGTTTTACGAGCGCGACGGTTGGTGGCGCGACGGGGCTTGGCGCACAGAGACGTTCGACGGTCAGCCGGTGCGCCAGCTGCGCTATCGGCGCGACCCGGTCTAGCCCGACGCCGCGGCGAGCCACACCAGGCTGGCCGCCCCGAACGCCGCGCAGTAGATCGCGAACGGCGTGAGCGTCCGCGTCTGGAAGTAGCGCGTCAGGAACCGCACCGCCAGGTAGGCGCAGACGAAGGACGCGACGCTGCCGGCCAGCACCTGGCCGCCGATGCCGCTGGCCAGCGGCCCGAACAGCTCCGGGATCTTGTAGACCCCGGCGGCCAGGATGATCGGCGTCGCCAGCAGGAACGAGAAGCGGGCGGCGTCCTCGTGGGAGAGCCCGCGCCACAGGCCGGCCACCATGGCGATGCCCGAGCGGCTGATGCCGGGCAGCAGGGCCAGTATCTGCGAGGCGCCGATCAGCACGCCGCGGCCCAACGGCAGCTGGGACAGCCGATTGTCGATGGCCGCACCGGCGTGGTCGTCGTGCTCGACGTCACCTTCCGGCGACACCCGGCGCCGCAGCACCTCGCCCGCGTACAGGGCGACGCCGTTGAGCAGCAAAAACGCCGCGGCCGGCGCCGGCTTGCCCAGCGTGGTGCGGAACAGGTGTTCCAGGGCCACCCCGGCCAGGCCGACCGGGATGGTGGCCAGCGCGATCAGCCACGCCAGCCGCTCGTCGGGCGTCTCGATGCGGCGGTGCCGCAACGACGAGACGAAGCCGGCCACGATGCGCAGCCAGTCCCGCCAGAAGAACACCAGCAGGGCGGCGGCGGTCGCGACATGCAGGCCGACGATGAACGCCAGGTAGGGCGACTCGGGGGCGGAGACGTTGAGGTCGCGGGCCCATTGCCCGCCGATCAGCGCCGGCACCAGCACCGCGTGCCCGAGGCTGGAAACCGGGAACAGCTCGGTGACGCCCTGGAACGCGCCGACGACCACCGCCTCGACGTAGCTCAGGTGCGCGCTCATGCGTGTGGGTCCTCCCGTGGATGGTTTCGCGGCCTGCGACGATAGCCGACGCGGCCGCCGCCCACCTGTCCGGCCATGGCCGCGGTCACCAATCGGCTTGCGCCGCTGGGCTTCTGGGCCTCCGACGCGCCCGGGCTGACCGGCCGGGTACCGTGGGCGGGTGGCCGACGGGTTGCTGCATGGCGTGCGCGTGCTGGACCTCGCCTGCGGCAGCGCCGACGCGGTGGCCCGGCTGTTTGCCGACCTGGGCGCCGACGTCCTGAAGATCGAATTCCCGGGTGGCAGCCTCGGACGCGACGAGTTGCCGACGGTGGCCGGGGCCGGCATCCCGTTCGCGGTGCACAACGCCAACAAGCGTTGCGCGGTGCTGGACCCGCTCCAGGACGGCGACTGCGAACGGTTTTTCGAGCTGGCAGCCGGGGCCGACATCGTCGTGGACAGCGGCCACATGGGCCCCGCCGGGCACGCCGGCGCGTTCGGGATATCCGACGCCGAACTGGCGGCCCGCTACCCGCACCTGGTGGTGCTGGCGGTCAGCGACTTCGGTGCGACCGGCCCGCGGTCGTCGTGGCGTGCCAGCGACGCCGTGCTCTACGCGATGTGCGGCTCGCTGTCGCGATCCGGGCCCACCAATGGCACGCCGGTGTTGCCGCCGCAGGGCATCGCGTCGGCCACCGCCGCCGTCCAGGCGGCCTGGGCGGCACTCGTCGCCTACTACAACCGATTACGTTGCGGCACAGGCGAATACATCGACTTCTCCCGTTACGAGGCCGTCGTGATGGCGCTCGACCCCGCATTCGGGGCGCACGGCCAGGCCGCCGCCGGCGTCCGCCGCGCCGGCGGGTGGCGGGGCCGCCCGAAAAACCAGGACGCCTACCCGATCTACCCCTGCCGGGACGGCTACGTCCGGCTGTGCGTGATGGCGCCGCGGCAATGGCGCGGCCTGCGGCGCTGGCTCGGGGAGCCCGAGGACTTCCAGGACCCGAAGTATGACGTGATCGGCGCGCGGTTCGCGGCGTGGCCGCAGATCAGCGTGCTGATCGAGGCGTTGTTCGCCGACCAGACCATGAAGGACCTGGTGGCCGCCGGGCAGGCGCACGGGGTGCCGATCGCCGCGGTGCTGACGCCGGCACAGATCCTGGGGTCCGAACACTTCCAGGCGGTGGGCGCGGTCACCGAGGCCGAGCTCGTCCCGGGGCTGCGCACCACAGTGCCCACCGGCTACTTCGTCGTCGACGGCCAGCGCGCGGGGTTTCGGACGCCGGCGCCGGCCGCCCCGGGCCAGGACGAACCGTTCTGGAGCGCGAACCCCACGGTGGTGCCGGCGCCGTCGGGCAAGGTCGGCGACTACCCGTTCACCGGGCTGCGGATCCTCGATCTGGGCGTCATCGTCGCCGGCGGCGAGCTCAGCCGGCTGTTCGGCGACCTGGGCGCCGAGGTCATCAAGGTCGAAAGCGCCGACTACCCCGACGGCCTGCGGCAGGCCCGCCCCGGCGACGCCATGAGCGAATCGTTCGCCTGGACCCACCGCAACCAGCTCGGGCTCGGCCTAAACCTGCGCAGCCCGCGCGGCAAGGAGATCTTCGGCCGGCTGGTGACTCAGGCCGACGCGGTGTTCGCCAACTTCAAGCCCGGAACCCTGACCGCGCTTGGGTTTTCCTACGACACGCTGCGTTCGATCAACCCGCGCATCGTGCTCGCCGGCAGCAGCGCTTTCGGCAACACCGGCCCGTGGAGCACCCGGATGGGCTACGGCCCGCTGGTCCGCGCGGCCACCGGCGTCACCCGGCTGTGGACGTCCGACGATCCCGGCGACCAGGCCGACACCGGGCGGCACGCGTTCTACGACGCGACCACGATCTTTCCCGACCACGTCGTCGGGCGGGTCACCGCCATCGCGGCGCTGGCCGCGCTGATCCGCCGCGACCGGACCGGGGCCGGCGCCCACGTCCACGTGTCGCAGGCCGAGGTCGTCGTCAACCAGCTCGACGCCGTCTACGTCACCCAGGCCGCGCTGGCCGCGGGCATCGCCCGGGTCCGCGAGGACACCGGCGTGCACGCGGTCTGCCCATGCGCGGGCGACGACGAATGGTGCGTCGTCACGATCGGCTCCGATGACGAATGGCGCAGCGCCGCAACGCTTCTGGACCGTCCGGAATGGGTGGAGGACCCGCGCTTCGCGACCGGCGAGGCGCGCCGCGCCCACCGGCGCGAGTTGGTGGAGCTGTTGTCGGCCTGGACGCGCACCCGCACCCCGGGGCGGGTGGCCGAGCTGTTGCAGTCGGCCGGGGTTCCGGCCGGGCCGATGAACCGCCCTCCGGACCTCCTCGAAGACGCCCAGCTGCTCGAGCGAAACCTGTTCGCCGACATGGTGCATCCGCTGATCGAGCGTCCGCTGCCGGCCGAGACGGGCCCGGCGCCGTTTCGGCACATTCCGCCGGCCCCGCGCCGCCCGGCGCCGCTGCCCGGCCAGGACACCCGCGAGATCTGCCGAACCCTGCTGAACATGAGCGCGGGGGAAACCGAGCGGCTGATCGCCGACCGCGTCCTGTTTGCCCCGCCTGCCAACGCCTGAGCGACGCGCCGTCCGATAGGTTCGTTCCCATGACCGTCGACCCCGCGACACCGGTGCTGATCGGCTACGGCCAGGTCAACCACCGCGACGAGATCGACCCCGCCACGCCGTCGGTCGAGCCGGTCGACCTGATGGCCGCCGCGGCCCGCGAAGCCGCCGATGCCCGGGTGATCGAGGCGATCGATTCCATCCGCGTCGTGAACATCCTGTCGGCCCAGTACCGCGACCCCGGGCTGCTGCTGGGCCAGCGGATCGGCGCATCGGGGTTCACGACCCGCTACAGCCCCGTCGGCGGCAACGTGCCCCAGTCGCTGGTCAACCGGGCCTGCCTGGACATCCAGGCGGGACGCGCCGGCGTGGTGCTGATCGCCGGCGCCGAGACCTGGCGCACCAGGAGGGGCCTGAAGGCCCAGGGCGGCAAGCTCGAATGGACCGCGCAGGACGCGTCCGTGCCGATGGCCGCGATGGAGGGCGACGACGTTCCGATGGCCGGTGAGGCCGAGCTGCGGATCGGGCTGAACCGCCCGGCGTACGTCTACCCGCTGTTCGAGCAGGCGCTGCGCATCGCCAACGGCGAAGCGGCCGACGAGCACCTCGAGCGCGTCGGTGAGCTGTGGGCCCGCTTCAACGCCGTCGCGGTCGAAAACCCGCACGCGTGGATCCGCACGCCGGTGACCGCCGAGGAGATCCGGCACCCCGGCCCGCGGAACCGGATGATCAGCTGGCCCTACACCAAGCTGATGAACTCCAACAACATGGTCGACCAGGGCGCCGCGCTGGTCCTGACCTCGGTGGAGCGGGCGCGGCGGCTGGGCGTTCCGGAGGAGCGGTGGGTGTATCCGCACGCGGGCACCGACGCGCACGACACCCCGGCCGTCGCCGAGCGCGACGAGCTGCACCGCTCGGCGGCCATCCGGATCGCCGGCGCGCGGGCGCTGCAACTGGCCGGCCTGGGCATCGACGACGTCGACTACGTCGACCTGTACTCCTGCTTTCCCTCCGCGGTGCAGGTGGCGGCCGCCGAACTGGGCTTGAGCGTCGACGATCCGGCCCGCCCGCTCACCGTCACCGGCGGCCTGACGTTCGCCGGCGGGCCGTGGAGCAACTACGTGACGCATTCCATCGCCACCATGGCCGCCCTGCTGGCCGCCAACCCCGGGCGGCGCGCCCTGGTCACCGCCAACGGCGGCTACCTGACCAAGCACAGCTTCGGCGTGTACGGCACCGAACCGCCGACCGAGTTCCGCTGGGAGGACGTGCAGGCGGCGGTGGTTCGCGAGCCGACGCGCGACGGCCTGGTCGAGTGGGAGGGCGTCGGCACGGTCGAGGCGTGGACGACGCCGTTCGACCGCGAGGGGCGGCCGGAGAAAGCGTTCCTGTCCGTGCGCACCCCCGACGGCTCGCGCGCGCTGGCCGTCATCGGCGATCCGGCCGCGGCGGAGGCGACGGTGGCCGAAGACATCGGCGGCGCCAAGGTGGCCGTCGCCGCCGACGGCAGCGCCGCGCTGCGATAACGCGCCACGCGCACCGCCTTGGCCCGCGGCGCCAGTTGCGCGGCAATAGTCGCGAATCGGCTAGCGACTTGCCTATTGTCGACTTTGAGGTTGGGGAGGTGAAGCCCAGGTGCGGATCCTGGTGACCGACGCCACCGGCGCAGTCGGGCGGCTGGTCGCACGCCAGTTGATCGCGGCGGGGCACACCGTCAGCGGCATCGCCGAGCGCCCGCACCCCTGCCTTGACTCGGCCGTGGAGTTCGTCCGCGCTTCGCTGAGCGACCCCGTCCTGCAAGAGCTGGCCGACGAGGCCGACGCAGTGGTGCACCTGGCCCCGCCCGACACCCGGGCGCCGGGCGGCGCGGACCTCGACGCGATCGCGCATGTCACCGACGCGAGCAGCCGCGCCGGTGCGCGGCTGGTGTTCGTGTCCCAGGCCGCGGGCCGGCCGGAGGTCTATCAGCCGGCCGAAGAGCTGGTGGCGGCGGGCTGGGCGCCGAGCCTGGTCGTCCGGGCCGCCCCGCCGGTCGGCCGCCAGCTCGACTGGACGGTGTGCCGCACGGTGGCCACGCTGCTGCGCGCCAGGGTCTCCGCGCAGCCGATCCGCGTGCTGCACCTCGACGACCTGGTGCGCTTTGTGGCGTTGGCGCTGAACAGCGACCGCACCGGCGTCGTCGACCTCGCCACCCCCGACACCACCAACGTCATCACCGCGTGGCGGCTGCTGCGGGGCGTCGACCCGCGCTCCCGGCTGCACGGCGTGCGGGCCTGGTCACGGCTGGTCCCCGACATGGATATCACAGCGGCCCAAGAGGTTTGGGGCTTCGAGTTCGGTTGGCAGGCCCTGGAAGCGGTCGCCGATACCGCGCGCGGCCTGGTCGGGCGCCGGCTGGACCCCGCCGGCGCGACCAGCCACGGGGGCCAGCTGGCGATCCCCGTGGAGGTTGTCCCGCGCCGACGCCCCTCGGAGGCATTGCACAGCGCGGCCCCCGAGGGAATGGAGGGCGAGTTCGACGACCGGATCGACCCGCGGTTCCCGGTCTTCAGCGCGGCCCGCCTGGCCGAGGCGCTGCCCGGCCCGCTGACCCCGATCACGCTGGACGTCCAGATCAGCGGGCTGCGCGCGGCCAGCCGGGTGATGGGTCAGGCGCTCGCCCTGGGCGACGTGGTGGACGACGAGTGGGGGAACAGGGCCATCGCCGTCTTCGGCCACCGCGCCTACGTGGGGGTGTCGGCCAACGTCGTCGCCGCCACCCAGCTGCCCGGCTGGGACCAGGAAGCCGTCACCCGCCACGCCCTAATCGACCAGCCGCACGTCGGCGACGTCCTGCCGTTCGGCGAGCCCGAGCGGGCCGAAGGGGTGCTCGGCTCCATCGCCAAGGCGGTCGTCGCGGCGCGCTCCCTCGCCCTGATGCGCAACCTCAAGGCCAACACGGTCGCCTACGTCGGCGCCGCCGCGGCCGAACACCTGGACGCCGCCCAGCTGGCCGCGCTGCCGGACGCCGGCCTCGAGGTGCGGGCGTGCCTGCTGCGGGATCGGATCCACCAGGGCTGGATCCTGACGGGGCTGTGGTTGATCGACACCGGCGTCACCGCGGCGGCGCTCGAGCACAGCCGTGCCGCCTCCCGGGTGCCTGGGCTGGGCATGATCGTGGAAAGCACCCGTGTCGCCGCGCACACCGCCGAGCTGGCGGCCGTGCTGCGCGGCGATCCGCCCCTGCGGGCGCTGGCGAAGGAAGGCAACGTCGGCAGCGTCCGCGCGTTGTCGCCGAGCACCGCAGCCGTCCTCGACGCCGCGGTCGCCCGCATCGGGCACCGGGGGCCGGGGGAGGCCGAGCTGGCCAGCCAGGTGTTCGCCGACGATCCTTCGATGCTGCTCGTCGCGGCGGCCGAGGCCGCTGACGCTTCGGAGGCCTCGGAGGCTTCGGAAGCCGCTACGGCCGATGCCGTGCCGGCGCCGCCGCCGTCGCTGGCACGGCGGCTGGCCGCCAACGCCCGCGGTTCGCGCGAGCTGGCCCACGACACCACGATGCGTTTCACGCACGAACTGCGGATGACGTTGCGCGAGTTAGGGTCTCGGCGGGTGGCGGCCGACCTCTTCGATGCCGTCGACGACGTGTACTACCTGACCTGCGACGAGCTGGTCAGCATGCCCGCCGACGCCCGGCTGCGGATCAAGCGGCGCCGCGCCGAGCGGGACCGCCTGCAGGCGCAGCGCCCACCCGACGTCATCGACGGGAGGTGGGCGCCGGTGGCCGCCACCGCCGGCGCCGGCGGCTAACCGGCCCGGCCCACCAGGTCGGCCAGCGGCGATCCGGGGTCGGCCAACGCGTCGACGTCGACGGGAACCCTCGAGCGGATCAGGGCCTTGACGTCGTCGAGCACGTCCCAGACGTTGACGTTCATCCCGGCCAGCACCCGGTCCTCGCCGTCCAGCCAAAACGCGACGAATTCGCGGCCTTCGACGTCGCCGCGGAACACCACCCGTTCGAAGCCGGGCGCATGCCCGGCGTACTCCATTCCCAGGTCGTACTGGTCGGTGAAGAAGTAGGGCAGCTCGGCGTATTCGCCCGGCCGGCCGAGCATCCCGGCCACCGCCACCGCGGGCTGCTTGAGCGCGTTGGCCCAGTGCTCGGTGCGGATGCGGGTGTGAAACAGCGGGTGTTCGGCCGCGGCGATGTCCCCGACGGCGTAGACGTCGGGATCGCTGGTGCGCAACGACGCGTCGGTGAGCACCCCGCCGTCGCCCATCGCCAACCCGGCCGCCTCGGCCAGCTCGACGTTCGGTTTGGCGCCGACGGCCACCAGGACCGCGTCCGCGGCGATCGTCGACCCGTCGCGCAGGCGCAGGCCGGTGGCGGCGCCGTTGGTCGTCTCGATCTCGTCGACCTGCGCCTGCAGCCGAAGGTCCACGCCGCGCTCGCGATGCAGGTTGGCGAACACCTCGCCGACCGATTCCCCGAGCGCGAGCGCCAGCGGTTGCTTGGCCGCCTCGACGACGGTCACGTCGACGCCGCGCTGGCGGGCCGCGGCCGCCACCTCCAGGCCGATCCAGCCCGCGCCCACCACCGCCAGCGAAGACCCTTCGGTCAGAACGGAATTCAGTTCGACCGCGTCGTCATAGGTGCGCAGGTAGTGCACCCCCTCGGCACCGGACCCCGGGATCGGAGGGCGGCGCGCGGCCGATCCCGTCGCCAACAGGAGCTTGTCGTAGGTCACGCTGGTGCCGTCGCCGAGGCCGGCGGTGTGTGCGGCCGCGTCCAGGGACGTCACCCGCGTGCCGAGCCGCAAATCGACCCGGTTGTCGCGATACCAGTCCGAGTCGTGCACGGTGAACTCCGCGAGCGACTTCGCGCCGGCCAGATAGTCCTTGGATAGCGGGGGACGCTCGTAGGGCGGGTGCTTCTCGTCGGCGAACAGGACGATTTCCCCGTCAAAGTCGTTGTCGCGCAACGATTCCGCCGCTTTAGCTCCGGCGAGGCCGCCGCCGACGACGGCGAAGGTGGTCGAACTGGCCATGATCGCCACCCTACTCACGGCGGCTCAGCTCAACAGTTTCCGCAGCGTCAGCGCATTGCGCACGGCATGGCCGCCGAGGTCGTTGTTGAAATACATCCACACGTCCCTGCCCTGGCCGTCCCACTGGGCGATCCGGTCCGCCCAGCGCCGCAGCTCGTCGTCGGAATAGCTGCCCGCATAGATCGCGTCCTGGTCGGGACCGTGCATCCGCACGTACACCAGGTCGGTGGTGGCCCGCGGGACGCAAGCCAGGCCGGCGCCGCTCATCACCACGTAGGCGGCCCGGCGGCGTTCCAGCAGCCGGTAGACGACCGGGTCGTTCCACGACGGGTGCCGCAGCTCGACGGCCACCCGGATCCACTCGGGCATGCTGCGCAGGAAGTTGTCCAGCCGGGCGTCGTCGCGCTGCTGCTCGGGGTGGAGCTGCACCAGCAGCACGCCGCGGCGATCGCCCAGCAGCTGCCAGCAGCGCTCGAAGCGTTCGATCCACGGCTCGGGCGAGGCGAGCCGACGGTAGTGGGTCAGCCCCCGGTGCGCCTTGACCGACATCTTGAACCCCTCCGGCAACTGCTCGCGCCACCCGGCGAAGGTCGAATCCTTGGGCCACCGGTAGAAACTCGCGTTGAGCTCGACGGTGTCGAAGACCTCGACGAACCGGGCCAACCGCCGCGCGGACGGCAGCCCCGGCGGGTACAGGACGTCGGCCCAGTGGTCGTAGGACCATCCCGAGGTCCCGATCCGGACGGTCAACGGCGGATCAACCGGCCACCCGCCGGCACACGTCGTCGTCCAGGGAGGCCCGGACGAGCGCGGCCGCCAGCCGCGCAGTCGCCCGCGGGGCAAGCGCCGCCAGCTTCTCCGGCTGGCTGGGCAACCCCAGTCGGTCAGCCCCCGCGATGGCGCGGTCGTCGAAGTAGGGGCGCACCCAGCCCCAGACGTCCTGCACCTCGCGCAGGAAGATGTCGGCGCCGGTGTCGCCAATTCCCTTGAACTTCTTCAGCATTCGCGTGGCGTCGGCGACGTCGGGCCGGCTGCGGTCGGCGAGTCGCCGCAGGTCCCCGGAATAGTCGTCGCGGACCCGTCGGGCCATGTCGGTGAGGCGGGTGGCCGAACTCTCGTCGTAGCGCACGTAGTGGGCGCGCCCGAAGGCGCTGATCATGGTGTGCCGGTCGGACGCCAGCACGGCCGTGGGCGTGCGCAGGCCCGCGCGGAAGACCTCGCGTGCGGCGTCCATCGCGATGGCGGCATCGATCGGCTTGCTGGCGAGCATGCAAAGCACCAACAGTTGAAACAGCGGCATCGGCTTGTCGGCCATCTTGATGCCTGCCTCGGCCGCGTAGGTGGTGCCGGCGACGTCGAGCAGCCGCCGCACGCGCTTGTCCATACCGCACCCCGTACCCGCGGCGCCCCGCGGCTAACCGGGCCGCGATTTGGGCGGCAGCCCGCGCGCGCAGCCAACCCCGCGCGTGACCCAGTCCCGAAGCTGGCGCTTGGTCGCCACGGCGTCGGCGTCGACGCGCAGCCAGCCGCGGGTCTCGCGGCCCGAAATCAGCATGGGGCTGACGTGCCGGCGGCGGGACAGCTTCTCGGTGTCCTCCGGCGGCACCCGCACCAACAGACCGCCTTGGCCGCTGACGGCCACCGACATGTTGCCGTCGATCAAAAACGCCAGACCCCCGAACATGCGTTTTTCCTCGACGCCCCGCTCGGAGCCGAGCAGCTCGCGGATCCGGTTGGCCAAATCTTCGTCGTAGGCCATAAGCCGCGATTCTGCCGCAACGTGGAACAGCCAGCGTGCAACAGCCGCCCCTTTTCAGGGGCGGCTGCCACAGCTTTCGAAAAGCCGGTTTTACCTGGGCGCTCCAACGCCACCATTGACGCCCCCATTGACGCCGCCATTGACGCCGCCGGCGGGCGTGTAGGCCTGGAAGCCGCTGGAGGTGTTGACGCCCCACTGGCCCAGGTCGGGGTTGAACACCACCGGAAGTTGGGTCCCGTCGGGGTCGCCCACCGGGGGAACCCAGGTGGCCGGGAGCCCGTAGCGGCCCGGGTCGTTGTAGTGCCCCGGCGGCGGGAACCCGTTCTGCCCCGGCGGCAGCGGCGAGCCCGGCCCGTTGCAGTTCACGCCCTGTCCGCCGTTACAAATCGGCTGCCCCGGCGCGTAAGGGAGCTGCCCGGGCCCGTCGCGGTCGGGAACGCCCGGCGCGTTCGGCCCCGGGACGTTGGGGCCCGGGACGTTCGGACCCGGCACGTTGGGGCCGTTTGGGTCGGCTTGCGCGAAGCCGGCGCCGATGCCCAGTGCTGCGGATCCCAGCGCGCCGGTCATCGCCGCGGTGGCTGCGAATTTGCTCAACTTCATGTGAACTCCTTGTCGACGGTTGGGCTGCCCCGCAGGCGGCAGAACGGCCATTGACCTTGCTGTTCGGTTGATTCCCAGCCCCGGCCCAGGCCTATGGGTGACCCCCCGACCGCTGTTGGCTACCCGGGCCGGGACGGACGAAAACGGGATCGTCCCAACCAGTTCGCAACGATTTCCCAGGCGTTCGACATGGGTTCGACAGGATCGGCGCCGGGTCAGGCCGCGGCCGAGGCGGCCTGCGGCGCCGGTTCGAGCGCCTGGGCGACGATCTCGGCGACGTCGGTCATCGGCTTCACCTCGAGCGCGTCGAGCACCTCGGCCGGGACGTCATCCAGGTCCGGCTCGTTGCGCGCCGGGATGAAAACCGTCGACAGCCCGGCGCGCTGCGCGGCCAGCAGCTTCTGCTTGACGCCGCCGATCGGCAGCACCCGCCCGTTGAGCGTGACCTCGCCGGTCATGCCGACATCGGAGCGCACCCGGCGCCCGGTGGCCATCGAGACCAGCGCGGTCACCATCGTGACGCCGGCCGACGGGCCGTCCTTGGGCACCGCGCCCGCGGGCACGTGCACGTGGATCCGCCGGTCCAGCGCCTTGGGGTCGACACCGAGCTGCGGGGCGTGCGAGCGCACGTAGGACAGCGCGATCTGCGCCGACTCCTTCATCACGTCGCCCAGCTGGCCCGTCAACTGCAACCCGGGTTCGCCGTCGGTGGCGCCGGCCTCGATGTAGAGCACGTCGCCGCCCAGGCCGGTGACCGCCAGGCCGGTGGCCACGCCGGGCACCGCGGTGCGTTCGGCCGACTCCGGGGTGAACCTCGGACGGCCCAGGTAGGACACCAGGTCCGGTTCGTCGATGACCACCGGGGTCACCGGTTCGTCGGCGATCTTCGTCGTGACCTTGCGCAGCGCCTTGGCCAGCAGCCGCTCGAACTGCCGCACCCCGGGTTCGCGCGTGTAATCGGCCGCGATCTTGCGCAGCGCGGCGTCGGTCACCGTGACCTCGGCGTCGGTCAGCGCGGCCCGTTCCCGCTGCCGGGGCAGCAGGTAGTCGCGCGCGATGGCGACCTTGTCGTCCTCGGTGTAGCCGTCGATGGCCACCAGCTCCATGCGGTCCAGCAGCGCCGACGGGATGTTCTCGATCACGTTGGCGGTGGCCAAAAACACCACGTCGGACAGGTCCAGGTCCAGATCCAGGTAGTGGTCGCGGAAGGTGTGGTTCTGCGCGGGGTCGAGCACCTCGAGCAGCGCCGCGCTCGGGTCGCCGCGGTAGTCGGAGCCGACCTTGTCGATCTCGTCCAGCAGCACAACGGGATTCATCGACCCCGCCTCGCCGATGGCGCGCACGATGCGGCCCGGCAGCGCGCCCACGTAGGTGCGCCGGTGCCCGCGGATCTCGGCCTCGTCGCGCACCCCGCCCAGGGCGACCCGCACGAACTTGCGGCCCAGCGCCCGCGCCACGCTCTCGCCCAGCGATGTCTTGCCGACGCCGGGCGGGCCCGCCAGCACCATCACCGCACCCGAGCCGCGGCCGCCGACGACCTGCAGCCCCCGCTGGGCCCGACGGGTGCGCACGGCCAGGTACTCGACGATGCGGTCCTTGACGTCGTCCAGCCCGTGGTGGTCGGCGTCCAGGATTGCCCGGGCCGCCTTGAGGTCCGTCGAATCCTCGGTCCGGGTGTTCCACGGCAGGTCCAGGACCGTGTCCAGCCAGGTGCGAATCCAGCCGCTTTCCGGGCTCTGGTCGCTGGCGCGTTCCAGCTTGCCGACCTCCCGCAGCGCGGCCTCGCGCACCTTGTCGGGCAGGTCGGCGGCCTCGACGCGGGCGCGGTAGTCGTCAGACCCGTCCGGTTCGCCCTCGCCGAGTTCCTTGCGGATCGCGGCCAGCTGCTGGCGCAGCAGGAATTCCTTCTGCGTCTTCTCCATGCCCTCGCGGACGTCCTCGGCGATCTTCTCGCTGACCTCGATCTCGGCGAGGTGCCCGCTGGTCCAGTCGATCAGCAGACGGAGGCGACGGCCCACATCTTCGGTCTCCAGCAGCTGCCGCTTCTGCACGTCGGTCAGGTAGGACGCGTAGCCCGAGGTGTCCGCCAGCGCCGACGGGTCGGTCAGGCCGTTGACGTAGTCGACGATCTCCCACGCCTCGCGCCGCTGCAGCATGGCCAGCAGCAACTTCTTGTATTCGGCCGCCAGCGCCTTGACCTCGTCGTTCGGCTGGGCCGCGGGAACCTCGGTCACCTCGACCCACAGCGCCGCTCCGGGCCCGGAGGCCCCGGCCCCGATGTGTGCGCGCCGCTCGCCGCGCACGACGGCGGCGGTTCCGCCCCCGGCGATCCGCCCGACCTGCAGGATCTTCGCGATCACGCCGTGGGTCGGGTACCGGTCGTCCAGGCGGGGGGCGATGAGCAGCTGCCCGGACTCGCTGGCCTGCGCGGCGTCGATTGCCGCCCGGGCGGCGTCGTCCAGCGCGATCGGGACCACCATTCCGGGCAACACGATCGTGCCGGTGAACAACACGGGCACTGACTTGGCTTCAGCCATCACTCCTCCAAAAAGTTGAGTCTGATGCGCTTAACCCAGCCTGAAGTCCATTTGTTCCCGGCGCCCGACCGTCACGCTTGCGGCGAAATCGGCTCCAGCCGCCGCAGCTGCGTCACGTGCGCGGGCGAAAGCTCCTCGAGGCAGGTAACGCCGAGCAGCGCCATCGTCCGCATCACGCCGTCCCGCAGGATTTCGATCGCGCGAGCCACGCCCGCCTCGCCGCCGGCCATCAGCCCGTACAGATAGGCCCGCCCGACCAGGGTGCAGCGCGCCCCCAGCGCGATCGAGGCCACGATGTCGGCGCCCGACATGATGCCGGTGTCCACCAGGATCTCGGTGTCGTTGCCCAGTTCGCGCGCCACCGCGGGCAGCAGGTGGAACGGCACCGGGGCCCGATCCAATTGCCGGCCACCGTGATTGGACAACACGATGCCGTCGACGCCGCGGTCGACGACGGCACGCGCGTCCTCGAGCGTCTGAATTCCCTTGACGACCAGCTTGCCGGGCCACTTGGCCTTGATCCACTCCAGGTCGTCGAAGGTGAGGCTGGGATCGAACATGGTGCTCAGGTATTCGCCGACGGTGCCCGGCCAGCGATCCAGCGACGCGAACGCCAGCGGCTCGGTGGTCAGCAGGTCGAACCACCACTTCGGGTGCGGCACCGCGTCCAGCACGGTGCGCAGCGTCAGCGTCGGCGGGATCGTCATGCCGTTGCGGTTGTCGCGCAGCCGCGCGCCGGCGACCGGCACGTCGACGGTGGCCAGCAGCGTGTCGAACCCCGCGTCGGCGGCGCGCTGCACCAGCGCCATCGAACGCTCGCGGTCGCGCCACATGTAGAGCTGAAACCACTTGCGCCCCTGCGGGACCGCGGCCACCAGGTCTTCGATCGCCGTCGTGCCCAACGTCGAGAGCGAGAACGGGATCCCGGCCCGGGCCGCGGCCGCCGCGCCGCCGATCTCGCCCTCGGTGTGCATGAGCCGGGTGAACCCCGTGGGCGCGATCCCGAAGGGCAGGACGACGGGCTGGCCGAGCACGTTCCACCCGGCGGTCACTTGGGAGACGTCACGCAGGATCGTCGGGTGAAACTCGATGTCGCGGAAGGCCTGTCGGGCGCGCCGGATCGACAGCTCGTCGTCGGCGGCACCGTCGGTGTAGTCGAACGCCGCCTTTGGGGTGCGCCGCTTGGCGATGCGCCGCAAATCTTCGATGGTGTACGCGGCGTCGAGCCGGCGCTTGGTGGCGTCGAATTGCGGGCGTTTGAACTGGATCAGCGGCGCGAGGTCGCGCGCCTTGGGCACTCGTCGCTTGATCGAGTCCCGTCTTTTCAACCCCATCCGTCTTTTGAATTCCATGGTGTGCCACCGTAGTCGTATGTCGTTGACCGACCCCTTCGACTTGAAGCGCTTCGTCGACGCGCAGTCACCGGTTTACGGCAACGTCGTCGACGAGCTGCGCCGCGGCCGAAAGCGCAGTCACTGGATGTGGTTTGTGTTCCCGCAGCTGCGCGGGCTGGGCAGCAGCCCGACGGCCGAACGCTACGGCATCGCCTCGCTGGACGAGGCCCGCGCGTACCTGCGGCACGAGGTGCTGGGGCCGCGGCTGCGCGAATGCACCCGGCTGGTCAACCAGGTTCGGGGTCGTTCGGCCGCCGCAATCTTCGGCTCGCCCGACGACCTGAAGCTGCGCTCGTCGATGACGCTGTTCGCCCGCGCCACCGATGACAACGAGGATTTCCTCGAGTTGCTCGACAAGTACTACGGCGGCCGGCAAGACGAGCTGACGCTGGAACTTCTAGCGCGCCCTTAGGCGGGCCCCAGTATCCGCCAGCCGTGCGGCTCGACGACCACGGTGTCGACCACCTCGGGTGGTGGGGCGCCCGAGCCGCCGACGACCCGGGCGCGCGGCTTGCCCAGCCCCGACAGCGCCAGCCGCCGCGGCTCGTCGTCGATGTTGAGCGCGACCAGCAACGCGTCGTCGCCGCTGCGCGTCTCGTAGACGTAGTGGCGGTTGTCGAGCCGCAGCGCGGTGGTGCACGCCGCGTGCAGCCACGGGTTACGGCGACGCAGCCCGATGAGGTACTGATGCAACGCAAATACCGACGCCCCCAACGCGTCGGTTTGCATTGGGGGAGAGCCGAACTCGGGACGCACCGCGTCGTCTCCGCCGCGCCGCTCTTCCTTGACGCCGCGAAACCCGAGCTCATCGCCGGCGTACACGCTGGGCACGCCCCCGACGGTCATCAGGATCACCAGCGCGTGGGCCACGTGCTCGGCGCGCTCCAGCCGGCTGGCGATGCGCGTGACGTCGTGGTTGCCGATGAAGGTCAGCGGGACGAAACCGCCCAGCAGACCGTTGTGCCGCTGCAGCGCCCAGTCCAGCTCGAAAAAGTTGCCGTCGTTGAGCCCGCTCCAAATCGCCTTCCACAGCTCGTATTGGGTGGCCGAGTCGAAGGTGGCCGCCTCGACCACGGCGGCGTAGTCGCCGTGGATGAGCTCGCCGACGAACCAGGCGCCGGGGTGGTGCTCGCGCACCCGGGGCAGCACCGACGCCCAAAAGTCTTGCGGGACAGCGTAGGCGGCATCGAGGCGCCAGCCGTCGGCGCCGCGCCGCAACCAGTGCCTCATCACGTCGACCGTGTAGTCGACGACCTCGGGGTTGTCGTGGTTGAGGGTGATGAGCTCGGAGTGGCCCTCGAAGGTGTGAAAGCGGCCCGGGCGGCCGCGAAACCAGCGTGCGGAAGCCTCGTCATCGGCCGCCGCCACGTAGCGCGGGAAGTCCACGCCGACGTGGTTGAACACGCCGTCGAGCAGGATGCGCAAACCGCGGGCACGGGCCTCGGCCACCAGGTGCTCGAAGTCGGCGTCGTCACCGAGCCGGGGATCGATGCGGTAGTGGTCGGTGGTGTCGTAACCGTGTGTGCGCGAGGCGAAGATCGGCCCCAGGGCGATGCCCGAGGCGCCCAGCGCGATGGCGTGGTCGAGCCAGTCGACGAGCCGCCGCAGCCGATGCTGGTTCGGCTGCGGCGGCCCCGACGACGCGGGCGCGGGGAACGCGCCCACGAATCCCAGCGGGTAGACCTGCCACCAGATCGCGTGTTCGATCCAGGCGGGGCCCTTCACCACTGGGCTCACGACGCTGCGCTCAGCCGACGGCGACCGGCGTCTGGGCGGTCATGATCGCTTGCGCCACACCGGCAACGATGGACGCGGCCTTCAGCGCCTCGAAGATCGCCTCGCGGTCCACGCCCGCCTCCCGAAGCGTGTGCTCGTGCGCGGCCACGCAGTGCGAGCACCCGTTGATCGACGACACGGCGAACGACCACAGCTCGAAGTTGGCCTTGTCGACACCGGGATTGGCGATGATGTTCATCCGCAGTCCCGGCCGCAGGTCGTCGTAGGCGCCCTCGAGGAAACCGCGGCCACGGTAGAACACGTTGTTCATGCCCATGATGGACGCCGCGCCCAGCGCCGCCTGGTACGCCTCGGCGGACAGGATGTCGGCCGCCTCCGCGCCGATTTCGGCCAGCACCTGGGCGTTCCGGGTCGCCGCGGCGCTGGCCAGCAGCGTGCCCCACAGCTGTTCCTCGTTGAGGACGGTGCTGCGGGTGATCGAGCCCAGGTTGAGCTTGAGGTCCTTGGCGTACTCGGGCAGCGCGTCCTTGAGGTCTTCCACACTCATGTCTCGCCCCCTCCTACGCGGAAGCCCTCAGCAGCTCGCCGGCGTCGATCGTCGGGTCGCCCTTGCGCCAGTTGCACGCGCACAGCTCGTCGGACTGCAGCGCGTCCAGCACGCGCAGCACCTCGTCGACGTTACGTCCCACGGAGCCGGCGGTGGCCGAAACGAACTGGATCTCGTTGTTCGGGTCGACGATGAAGGTCACCCGGTCGGCGAAGCCGTCGGCGTTGAGCACGCCGGTGGCCAGCGAGAGCTCGCGCTTGATGTCCGAAAGCATCGGGAAGGGCAGCTTCTTTAGGTCCTCGTGCTGAGCGCGCCACTGGAAGTGGACGAACTCGCTGTCGATCGAGACACCGAGGACCTGCGCGTCGCGGTCCTTGAACTCGTCGTTGAGCTTGCCGAAGGCGGCGATCTCCGTCGGGCACACGAAGGTGAAGTCCTTGGGCCAGAAGAACACCACGCGCCACTTGCCGGGGTGGTCCTCGTTGGTGATGGTGGTGAAGTAGTCGCTGGGTTGCTTGGCGTCGACCTTCGACAGGTCGCCCGCGATCAGCGCGGTGAGCTCGTAGGCGGGGAATTGGTCGCCGATTGTCAGCAGGGCCATAGATGCTCCTTATCTGGATCCACTCAAGATTAGCTATCCGTCCCTATGATGCCGGGAGCGCTGCTTGAAGTAAAGGTGATATATCACACTATACTTATAGGCATGTCCGATAAGACCTATCAGCCGACGATCGCCGGGCTCCGCGCGTTCGTCGCAGTCGCGGAAAAGCAGCACTTCAGCAGTGCCGCAACGACTCTCGGCGTCAGCCAATCCACGCTGTCGCAGGCGCTGGCCGCGCTGGAGTCCGGGCTCGGCACCCAGTTGCTCGAGCGGTCCACGCGGCGTGTCTTCTTGACTCCCGAGGGTCAGCAGCTGCTGCCGCATGCCCAGGCCGTGGTGGAGGCGGCGGACGCGTTCACCGCGGCCGCGGCGGGGGCCTCCGATCCGCTGCGCGCCAGCATGCGCCTCGGGCTGATCCCCACCGTGGCGCCCTACGTGCTGCCGACGCTGCTGGCCGGCTTGGCCGTGGAACTGCCCGCGCTGACGCTGCGGGTCGTCGAGGATCAGACCGAGCGGCTGCTCAGGCTGCTGCGGGACGGGGCGCTGGACGCGGCGCTGATCGCGTTGCCCGCCTCTAACCCGCCGGCGGCCTGGGCGAGCGAAATCCCGATCTACGACGAAGATTTCGTGCTAGCGCTGCCGCCCGGGCATCCGCTGTCGGGAAAGCGCCGGGTGCCGCCCGCGGCCCTGGCGTCGCTGCCGCTGCTGTTGCTCGACGAGGGCCACTGCCTGCGCGATCAGGCGCTGGACGTCTGCCACAAGGCCGGCGTGCGCGCCGAGCTCGCCAACACCCGCGCGGCGTCGCTGGCGACCGCGGTGCAGTGCGTGACGGGCGGGTTGGGGATGACGTTGATCCCGCAGAGCGCTGTGCCGGTCGAAGCCGCCCGCAGCCGGCTCGGGCTGGCAGAATTCGCCACGCCCCGCCCCGGCCGGCGGATCGGTCTGGCGTTCCGGTCCTCGAGCGGGCGCGACGAGCCCTACCGGCAACTGGCGGCGACCATCGGCAAGCTGATCAACGCCGAACATCGGGTGCGCCTGGTCAAATAGCCGGTCGCCGGCGGTAGGTTCTGGCTATGGAAAAGGTCATCGCCGTGATGATGCGACCAGACCCCGACGACGACTGGTGTGCCCGGCAGCGCGGTCACGTCGCCGATGCGCTGTTGGAACTCGGCGTGTTCGGGTTGCAGGTGAACGTTCGCGACAGCGCGGTGCGTCACTCGCTGATGACGCTGACCACGATGGACCCGCCGGCGGCCGCGGTGGTGAGCATGTGGACCCAGCAATGCTACGGCGACCAGATCGGGGCGGCGCTCAAATTCCTCGCCCAGGAATGCGAGCGGCTCGCCGCCTATCTGGTGACCGAGTCGGTTCCGCTCGCGCCTCCGCCAACCGAACCACGTTGCCGAACAACGGGTCTGGCCAACATCGCGTTGCTGCGCCGGCCCGCCGAACTCGACGAGGCGACGTGGCTGACCCGCTGGCAGCGCGACCACACCGCGGTGGCCATCGAGACCCAGTCGACGTTCGGCTACACCCAGAACTGGGTGGTGCGCAGCCTGACCCCGGACGCGCCGGGAATCGCGGGCATCGTCGAGGAGTTGTTCCCGATCGAGGCGGTCACCGACCTGAAGGCGTTCTTCGGCGCCGCCGACGACGACGACCTACAGCACCGATTAGGCCAAATGATCACCAGCACAACCGCATTCGGCGCCAACCAGAACATCGACACGGTGCCGACCAGCCGCTACGTCTTCACGACGCCGTTCAAGGACTGAGGGACTGCCATGACAACACTCGACGACGCGGTGGCGCTGGCCACAAGCGAAAGCGGCCTGGCGGTCGTCGCCACCGTTCGCGCCGACGGCACGGTGCAGGCGTCACTGGTCAACGTCGGCCGGCTGCCGCACCCCGCGACCGGCGAGCCGGCGCTGGCGTTCACCACCTACGGCAAGGTCAAGCTGGCCAACCTGCGGGCCCGCCCCCAGCTGGCCGTGACGTTCAAGAACGGTTGGCAGTGGGCCACCGTCGAAGGCCGCGCGGAGCTGGCCGGGCCGGACGACCCGCAGCCCTGGCTGAAAGACGCCGACCAGTTGCGGCTGTTGCTGCGCGAGGTGTTCAGCGCCGCGGGCGGCACCCACGACGACTGGGACGAATACGACCGCGTGATGGCCCGGGAGCGACGCGCGGTGGTGCTCGTCGCGCCGACCCGCGTCTACAGCAACGGCTGAGCGCGGGCCCGTTACGCTGCACCCGTGATCCTGCAGATCGACGACGAAAACCGGGTGCGCACCCTGACGCTGAACCGGCCGGACGCGCTCAACGCATTCAACGAGGCCCTCTACGACGCGACGACCGAAGCGCTGCTGGCCGCCGCCGACGACCCGGAGGTGGCCGTCGTGCTGCTCACCGGCGCGGGCCGCGGCTTCAGCGCGGGCACCGACCTGGCCGAGATGCAGGCCCGCATCACCGACCCGGACTTCGCGCCGGGCAAGCACGGCTTCACCGGCCTCATCGACGCCCTGGCCGCGTTTCCCAAGCCGCTGATCTGCGCCGTCAACGGCGTCGGCGTCGGGATCGGCGCCACCATCCTCGGTTACGCCGACCTGGCGTTCATGTCGTCGACGGCCCGCCTGAAGTGCCCGTTCACCAGCCTGGGCGTAGCCCCCGAGGCGGCCTCGTCGTACCTGTTGCCGCAGCTGATCGGCCGGCAGAACGCCGCGTGGCTGCTGATGTCCTCGGAATGGGTCGACGCCGCGGAGGCCCTGCGGATGGGTTTGGTGTGGCGCGTCTGCGACCCCGAACAGCTGCTGCCCGAGGCCCGTCGACACGCCGAAGTGCTTGCCTCCCAGCCGGTTTCGAGCCTCATGGCCGTAAAGCACACGATGATGGAACCGGTCCGCCCGGAGATCGCGGCGGCGAGCGCGCGGGAAAATACCCACTTCGCCGAGCTGATGGGCGCGCAGGCCAACGCCGCGGCCCTGGCGGACTTCAACAAACGGCGCTAGCGGGCCGGAGAGGGCTCGAGTTCGCGCGCCGCGGCGATGATGGCGCGCAACGTGCGCCGGCAACGCCCGCAGTCGGCGCCGGCCCCGCACGCCGCGGCGACCTCTTTGCTCGTCGATGCGCCCCGTTCGACGGCGTCGCACACCGTCTGGGTGGTGGCCCCGACGCACAGGCACACGTACATCAGCACACCCCCCGCACGCTGGGATCGACCGGGACGAGCCTCATATTAGCGGAGTCTAACCTAAGTAGGTTAGACACTCCTAACCCCGGTCGTGTGACTCAGGCGACACACTGAGCACAGCATTACCTTGCTGGAAGATTCCAAACCGGCGTGGCAAAGTGCTGCTACGGCCCTAAAACTCGTGCGCTTCAGCCCGGCGCGACCGAGCGCGGCCAGCCGTGACAACCTCATACGGTAGGAGTGATCATGCAAGGTGATCCGGACGTTCTGCGCCTGCTCAACGAGCAATTGACCAGCGAGCTCACCGCCATCAACCAATATTTCCTGCACTCCAAGATGCAGGAGAACTGGGGCTTCACCGAGCTTGCCGAGCACACCCGCTCCGAGTCCTTCGACGAGATGCGCCACGCCGAGGAGATCACCGACCGCATCCTGTTGCTCGACGGGCTGCCCAACTACCAGCGCCTCTTCTCCTTGCGCATCGGGCAGACCCTGCGCGAGCAGTTCGAGGCCGACCTCGCCATCGAGTACGAGGTGATGGACCGGCTCAAGCCGGGCATCATTCTGTGCCGCGAAAAGCAGGACAGCACAAGCGCCGTCCTGCTGGAAAAGATTGTGGCCGACGAGGAAAAGCACATCGACTACCTGGAGACGCAACTGGAGTTGATGGAGAAGCTCGGCGAGGAGCTGTACTCGGCGCAGTGCGTGTCGCGACCCCCGAGCTGACGCCGATTGCCCACCGTGGGCACCCGTAGTGATCGGGATCCGGCGGAAAGGCACCCATGACGAGGGCGACACCAGCAAAGATTGAGGCCAGCCCGGCCGCGCCCGCGCCTGACGACGTCGCGGTCGACCCGCAGCGACGGAACTTCATCTTCCTCGCGGTCTTGCTCGGCATGCTCATGGCCGCCCTGGACCAGACGATCGTGGCGACGGCGCTGCCGACGATCGTCGCCAACCTCGGCGGGGCGGGCCATCAGTCGTGGGTGGTCACCAGCTACCTGCTGGCGTCGACCATCATGACCGCGCTCGTCGGAAAGTTCGGCGACCTCTTCGGCCGCAAGAAGGTGTTCCAGGCGGCCGTGGTGTTCTTCGTCGCCGGGTCGGTGCTCTGCGGGCTCTCGAGGTCGATGGGCACGCTGGTGGCGGCGCGCGCGTTGCAGGGCATCGGCGGCGGCGGGCTCATGGTGACCGCCACGGCGCTCATCGGCGAGGTGATCCCGCTGCGGGATCGCGGCCGCTACCAGGGCGCCATGGGCGCGGTGTTCGGGGTCACCACGGTGATCGGGCCGTTGCTCGGCGGCTACTTCACCGATCACTTGACGTGGCGCTGGGCGTTCTGGATCAACGTGCCGGTTTCGATCGTGGTTTTCTTCGTGGCGGCGGCGGCCATTCCGCCGCTCGGCCAACGCGCCAAACCGGTCATCGACTACACCGGCATCCTGCTGGTCGGCCTCGGCGCGTCGGGGCTGACGCTGGCCACCAGCTGGGGCGGCACCACCTATGCGTGGGGATCCGCGACGATCATCGGGCTGTTCGCCGGTTCCGCGCTGGCCCTGGCGGCGTTCGTGTGGGTGGAAAGCCGCGTCGCCGCGCCGATCCTGCCAACCCGGCTGTTCGGCAACGCGGTGTTCACGGTGTGCTGCGTGCTGTCGTTCGTGGTCGGGTTCGCGATGCTGGGCGCGCTGACCTTTCTGCCCACCTACATGCAGTTCGTCGACGGCGTCTCGGCAACCACGTCGGGGCTGCGCACGCTGCCGATGGTCGTGGGGATGCTGACCACCTCGATGGGCAGCGGTGTCCTGGTCGGCCGCACGGGACGGTACAAAATTTTCCCCGTCGCGGGCACGGCGGTGATGGCGGTCGCGTTCTTCCTGATGTCGCGGATGGACCTTTCGACCTCGGCGTTGGTGCAGTCGCTGTTCCTGGTCATCCTGGGCGCGGGGATCGGGATGTGCATGCAGACGCTGGTCTTGATCGTGCAGAACACCGCCAGCTTCGACGACCTCGGCGTCGCCACCTCCGGGGTCACCTTCTTCCGCACGATCGGCAGTTCGTTCGGCGCGGCGATCTTCGGTTCGCTTTTCACCAACTTCCTGCACAGCCGGATCGGTCCGGCCATGGTGGCCAGCCGCGCACCCGCGGCCGCGGCCGCGTCGCCGGAGGCCCTGCGCCGGCTCCCGCACGAGATGGCGGCGCCGATCGTGGCCGCCTATGCCGACTCGCTCACCCGGGTTTTCCTCTGGGCGGTGCCGGTCGCGTTGGTGGGGTTCGTCCTGGCGCTGTTTCTGCGCGAAGTGCCGCTGCGGGGCATCGGCAGCAGGCGCGGCGACATCGGCGAGGCGTTCGCCATGCCCACGAGCCAATCGCCCGACGAGATGCTGGAGACCGCGATCGGCCGGCTGCTGCGGGGCGCCCCGGGCATGCGCCTGCGCAGCATCGCGATGCGACCCGACTGCCGGCTCGACGTCGCCGGCCTGTGGGGCGTGCTGCGCATCAACCGCTATCGGCAGATGTATGGGGCGGCCCGGCTCACCGACATCGGCGACTACCTCCGGATACCGTTCGAGGTCCTCGAACCCACCTTCTCCCGGTTGGTCGCCACCGGTTACGCGCAACGCGATGGCGACGAAATGTGGCTGACGCCGGCCGGGATCCAACAGGTCGATTACGTCTACTCGCTGCTGCTGGGCTGGCTCGTCGACAAGCTGGCCCGGTCGCCGGGCTTCGAGGGCCGGCCGGACCGCGGCCAGGTGGAAGCCGCGCTCGAACGCGTCGCGCATCGCCTTCTGGCCCAACGTGATTGGCACGACGAGCCGCCGACGGTCGCCATCCATGCGGCCGGCCCCGCACCCGTTGGCTGACGGGTCCGCCCGAAATCCGGGGCTCGGGCGTACCATCACGCCATGAGCCGAATCGGAACCTTTGCCGACGACGACCTGGCCGGCTGGTTTGCCAAATCGCCCGACCTCGGTGGCGCGCTCGGCGCGTTCAGCCAGGCGGTCTACACGAAGAGCCGGTTGCCGCTGCGCACCCGCGAGCTCGCGCGAACGGTGATCGCGCACAGCAACGAATGCGTCGTCTGCGTCAACACCCGCGACGCCGACGGACCCGCGGCGGGCGTCGACGAGGAGCTCTACGAGCACGCGCTCGAATGGCGCACCTGGCCGGGCTACAGCGAACAGGAGCGGCTGGCCGCCGAATTCGCGCACCGGTTCGCCACCGAGCACACCAAACTCCGCGACGACGAAGACTTCTGGGCGCGCTGCGCCGAACACTTCTCCGACGAGTTGCTCGCGGACCTGGCGCTGTCGTGTGCGCTATGGGTCGGCATGGGCCGGGTGTTGCGGACCCTGGACATCGGCCAGGCCTGCAAGCTGACCCTGCCCAGCCGCGCGTAGCCCTTCCCACCTCAACTCATCACCGGTTGCGCCGCGACGCGGAAATGTCTGCGAAGACACGCCGGAAAACGTGGCAGCCGTTTATGTTTCGCGGGCGCGGAGGAGACCTCTTGAAGATTCGCTTCGGTGTCGGGCTGGGGGCGGACACCGCCCCGGATCGGCTCGCCGGCATCGTCGATCACCTCGAAGCGAGCGGGATCGACTCGCTGTGGTTTTCCGAGCTGGTGTACTCCCCGGCGGTGGATCCGGTGGTGGGGATGGCCTATGCGCTGGCGCGGACGACCCGGTTGAAGGTGGGCACGTCGGTGGCCGTCCTCCCGGGGCGGCACCCGGTGCTGGTGGCCAAACAGCTGGCGTCGCTGGCGGCGGTCGCCCCGAAGCGCGTGCTTCCGGTGTTCGGGTTGCGCTCGGCGATCCCGGCCGAACGCGAGGTGTTCGTCGTTCCCGACGGGCAGCGGGCGGCGGTGTTCGACGAGGCGCTGCGGGTGTTGCGGTCGGCGCTGGTTGACGACTCGGCCAGCTACACCGGCCGGTACTTCACCGTGAGGGCGGCCGCGGTGGCGCCGCGGCCGGTGCCGCCGCTCGACATCTGGTTGGGCGGCTCGGCGCCCGCGGCGTTTCGGCGCATCGGCGCGCTGGGCGACGGCTGGCTGGGCAGCTTCCTCACCCCGGCCGAGGCGCGGGCGGCCCGGCAGGCGATCGAACGCGCCGCGGCCGACGCCGGCCGGCAGATCGAGCCCGACCATTTCGGGATCTCGCTGGCCGTGGTGGACGGGGCCGACGGCGAGATTCCCCCGGAGTTGGCGGCCGCGGCGCGCCGGCGCCGCCCGGACCTCGACCCCGCCGAGCTGATCGCCGCCGGCTGGGACCGGCTACACAGACAGCTCGATGCCTACATCGCCGCGGGGCTGACGAAATTCGTCATCCGGCCGGCCGGCGCTGGGCCGATCGAGGACTTCCTCGATCGGTTCGCCGCCGAGCTGGTCGGCCGGCAGAACTGATCGGGTTTCTCATGACCGCCACCCCGCTCGCAGCCGCGGCGATCGCCCAACTGGAGGCCGAGGGCGTCGACACCGTCATCGGCACCACGGTCAACCCCGCCGGCCTCACGCAGGCCAAGACGGTGCCGATCCGGCGCACCAGCACCTTCGCCGACCCCGGGCTGGGCGCCAGCCCGTCGTGGCACGTCTTCGCCATCGACCAGACCGGCACGGCGTTCACCGACGACGCCGGCGTGATCGGCGATCAGCGCCTGCGCATCGACCTGTCGGCGTTGCGCATGCTCGGCGACGGGTTAGCGTGGGCGCCCGCCTCGTTCTTCGAGCAGGACGGCACGCCCGTCGCTGCGTGCGGGCGGGGAACGCTGCGCCGCATCGAGGGCGCGCTGGCGGAGGCCGGCATCGAGGCGGCCGTCGGCCACGAGCTCGAGTTCGTGCTGGTCGATTCGCAGGGCGGGCGGCTGCCGGCCACCCTCTGGGCGCAGTACGGCCTCGCCGGCGTGCTCGAGCACGAGGGTTTCGTGCGCGACGTCAACGCCGCGGCGGCGGCCGCCGGGGTCGGGGTGGAGCAGTTCCATCCCGAGTACGGGCCCAACCAGTTCGAGATCTCGTTAACGCCGTTGCCGCCGGTGGCCGCCGCCGACCAGCTGGCGCTGACGCGGCTGATCGTCGGCCGGGCCGCCCGCCGCCACGGGCTGCGCGTCAGCCTGTCGCCGGCACCCTTCGCCGACAGCGTGGGATCCGGTGCGCATCAGCACTTTTCGCTGAGCACGCCGGACGGACCGGTGTTTTCCGGCGGGACGGGAGTCGCGGGCATGACGGCGGCGGGGGAGAGCGCGATCGCCGGCGTGGTCGGCGGGTTATCCGAGGCCCAGGGCATCCTGTGCGGCTCGATCGTGTCGGGTTTGCGGATGCGACCCGGCAACTGGGCAGGCGCCTACGCCTGCTGGGGCACCGAGAACCGCGAGGCGGCGGTGCGCTTCATCAGGGGCGGCCCGGGCAGCCCGCGCGGCGGCAACGTCGAGGTGAAAATCGTCGACCCGTCGGCGAACCCGTATCTGGCGTCGGCGGCGATCCTCGGGCTGGCGCTTCACGGGATCAAACGACGGGCCGCGTTGCCGGAAGAAATCACGGTCGACCCGGCGAAACTGTCCGATGCGGATCGCGAGAACGCGGGCGTCCGGCGACTGTCGCAGTCGCAGGCAAAAGCCCTTGCCGCGCTTGATCATTCGCGGCTGCTGCGCGACATCCTCGGCGACCCCGCCGTGGACATGGTGCTGGCGGTGCGCCGCCTGGAGCACGAGCGCTACGGCGAGCTGGGCCCGCAGGAGCTGGCCGACAAGTTCCGGATGGCCTGGAGCCTGTGACGCCCGCGCTGGCCTCCCGCATCGACGACGTGGCGTTGATCGACCAGCACGTCCACGGGTGCTGGCTGACGCCGGGGGACCGGCGGCGCTTCGAGAACGCCCTCAACGAGGCCAACACCGATCCGGTCGTCGGCCCGGCCTTCGACTCCCAGCTCGGCTTCGCCGTCCGCGCCCACTGCGCGCCGGTTTTGGGCCTGCCGAAACACGTTGACCCCCAGGCATATTGGGAGCGGCGTCGGCAGCTCGGCGAGGCCGAGCTGGCGCGGCTGTTCCTGCCCGCCGCCCACGTCAGCGACTGGCTGGTCGACACCGGCATCGACGGGGATACGGCCGACGTGGCCGGCATGGCCGAGGTCTCCGGCGCCCGCGCCCACGAGGTCGTCCGCCTCGAGCAGGTGGCCGAGCAGGCCGCGCGGGCGCCGGGCGATTACGCCGCGGCGTTCGAAGAAATCCTGCACCGGCGCGCGGCCGCGGCGGTCGGCACCAAGTCCATCCTGGCCTACCGCGGCGGCTTCGACGGCGACCTCACCGAACCGTCGCCGGCGCAGGTGGCCGAGGCCGCGAGCCGCTGGCGCGACAGCGGCGGGACCCGGTTGCGGGACCGGGTGCTGCTGCGCTTCGGGCTGCACCAGGCGCTGCGGCTCGGCAAGCCGCTGCAGTTCCACGTCGGTTTCGGCGACCGGGACTGCGACCTGGCCAAGGCCAACCCCCTGTATCTGCTCGACTTCCTGCGGCAGGCCGCCGACACCCCGATCGTGCTGCTGCACTGCTATCCCTACGAGCGCGAGGCCGGCTACCTGGCGCAGGCCTTCAACCACGTCTACCTCGACGGCGGCTTGAGCGTGACCCACCTCGGGGCCCGGTCGCCGGCGTTCATCGCCCGACTGCTGGAGATGGCGCCGTTCGGCAAGATCCTGTATTCGTCCGATGGCTTCGGCCCCGCGGAATTGCACTATCTCGGTGCGACCTTGTGGCGCAGGGGAATTCACCGCGTGCTCCGCGGATTCGTCGACGACGGCGACTGGAGCGAGGCCGACGCCATCCGGGTGGTCGAGCTCATCGCGCGCGACAACTCGGCCCGCCTCTATGGCGTTTGACGCCCGGTGACACCGGGGTATACCGGCGGTTATGCCTAGCGTCGGCGGCATCTTGGAGTGGGCCCGCGAGCAAGTCGTGTCGCGGGTGCCCAAAGCCGATCTCGATGAGCGGGACCCCGACTACATCCGCGACCAGCTGCCGGGCACCTGGCTGCTGGCGTCGTTGTACTTCCGGGCGGACGTGCGCGGTTTGGACCGCATTCCCGCCGAGGGCCCGGTGCTGCTGGTCGGCAACCACAGCGGGGGCAACGTGCCGCCCGACACGTTCGTGTTCACCCTGGCGTTTTGTTCCTACTTCGGCGTGGAGCGGCCGTTCTACCAGCTGGCGCACAACCTCGTCGTCTCCGCGCCGCCGCTGGGCTGGCTGCGCAAGTTCGGCACGGTCGCGGCCAACCACGAGAACGCCCGGCTGGCGCCGGAATCCGGGGCGGCGCTGCTGGTGTATCCCGGCGGCGACTACGAAGTCTTCCGGCCGTCCTGGGAGCGCCACAAGGTCGACTTCGGCGGCCGGATGGGCTACGTGCGGCTGGCCCGCGAGGCCGGGGTGCCGATCGTCCCGGTCGCCAGCGTCGGCGGCCAGGAGAGCGCGCTGTTCCTCAACCGCGGGCAGTGGCTGGCCAAACTGCTGATGGCTGATAAATTGCTGCGGCTCAAGAGCATTCCGATATCGCTGGCCCTGCCGTGGGGCATCAACATCAGCGACCTGGCCGGGCATATCCCGCTGCCCACCAAGATAGTGATCGAGGTGCAACACCCGATCCGGGTCGACGGCTCGGATCTCGAGGACCAGGCGGTGCACGACAAGGTGCTGGCCAGCCTGCAGGGCGGCGTCGACCGGCTGGCCGCCGAACGCCGATTCCCGGTGATCGGCTGATGCGCGTCGAACGCCGCTGCGTCATCAACGCCGATCGCGACGCGGTCTGGAAGATCGTCAGCGAGCCCGACTGCTACCCGTCGTTCATGACGAACCTGGAGCGCTGGGAGTCGTCGAACGACCAGCGCCGCGGCCTGGGTGCGCGCTACACCGTGCACTGGAAGATCGGCTCGGTGCCCGTCGGCGGGCTCATCGAGGTGGTGGAATTCGACGAGAACCGCGACATCGCCTGGGTGGGCATCACCGGGATCTCGCTGCGCGGGCGGTTCCGGCTCCGCGACTGCGGGGACGGCAGGACGAGGGTGATCTACCGGCTCTCGTATCAGGCGCCCGGCGGCATCCTCGGGTATATCGCCGACCGCGTCGCCGTGCGCCAGGTGAGGCGCACGCTGTCCGCGGATTTGAAGTGCCTCAAAAGGCTCGCCGAGTCCTAGCCGTTTCTTCCCGCGAGCGTGCGTGGAATGCCGCCCGCACCGGCGTGTCGCCGCGCAGACACGCACGCTCGCCGCGCGACGACGGCACGCCAAACGGCGGGCTTGGTTGTGTTGCACTGGGGTGATGGCTGTTTCGATGCGGGCCGGGGCTTCGCCGCCCCGGCCGTTTCAAGGATTGGGAACCCGGACGGCGGCAGTTCGTCCCCGAGCTCTCAGCCGACCCAGCGGCCGTGCTGGCGCGCGCGGGCGTGGGTCCGGATGAGTTCACCCAACTCGCGCCGGCCCCCGCCGAGCCTGTTGCCGCCGCCCGCACCGGTTGGCTCTGAAGCGACGGGCCCCATCGCAAAGGCGGGTGGCGTGCTTTTCAGGTGTTGCGTCGAGATGTTGTGAGTTTGTTTGCCCGACAGGGGACGGCTACGGTCGCCCGTTGGGAGGGGTGGTGCGCTTTCACTGGCCCGGTGGAAGACATCAGGTCAGCAGGCTTCGCCAGAATCAGGGCGGTATCGCCCGTCCGAAATCGATTTGGCCCGTCCGAAACGCTGCTGTGACGCCGCCGTCGACGAGGAGGTCGGTGCCCGTCACGAAACTCGCCGCAGGGCTGAGAAGAAAGTCCACAACGGCCGCGATGTCGTCGGCGGTCCCGGGTCTCTGGGTTCCTGATCCGTCGATCATTGCCCGCATAGCGCCGCCCGAGGCGCCGGCCAATTCTTGTCTGCCCATCGGCGTTGCGATGATCCCGGGGCTGATCGAGTTGATCCGTGCGCCACGTCTGCCCCATTCAGTGGCGGCCATCGCGACACGAAGTTGATTAACCCGCTTGGCATGCGCATATGCCTCGCCGGGAACCTTGAAACGATTGGGGTCGTTGGCGGGCAACGCGAGGAGTTCTTCCGTTGGCGTTGTTGCCAATTGGAACTCGATGTCGGGCTCAATCGGTTGGTTCAGGTGGGCGGCCATGCTAGATATGACGACGCCCGATCCGCCACGTTCTATAACGGCGCCAAATGCATCTATCGTCAGCGCCACGCCCATTAGATCGACGGCCAGGAACGCACCCACTGTCGCTTGTTCGGGCGAGAGGCCCGCGGTGTGGACAACGGAGGACACCGGGCCAATGGATGAAGCGGCTGCGGCCAACTCGGCTAGCGAACCCCGTGACGTGACATCCACATGGGCACTGCGGACGATGTGCCCTTCGTCGGCTAGCCGGCTCGCGGCGTCGTGCAGGGATTTGGTGTCAACGTCGGCGAGTACCAGCGACCGACCGGGACCTACCCGCCGTGCGACGGCTATGCCTATACCTCCGATACCGATCACGACGCTGACATCTCGGATCATCGTGGCCGCCTTCCTTAGTCTCACAATGCGTTGCTGTGTGGGGATGACGTCCGGGCCGCGGAGATCGCAGCGCGAGTAATCGATGGCGCTACGGCGAAGTGCCTGCCTCGCAACGAAAGGCGGCGCGATGCTTTCCATTGATGGACGGACGATGGGCGCGATGAACGCCCTTCCCGCCACTTTCGTTCGTGGCTCGCTTCAGTGCTCGGAGAGGATGAGCTCCTTCCAAGTCTTAGGCCCCACGGTTGTCGCCAGATTTGACTGCGTGTATGAGCCATTGGGTCACCACCGGGGCGTGTCGGTGGCGGCGGTCAGGGTGTCGTAGGCGGTGTCGAGTTGGCGTTGACGGC
>NZ_LQPJ01000109.1 GCF_002101785.1 Mycobacterium palustre | reverse complement strand
GCCGTCAACGCCAACTCGACACCGCCTACGACACCCTGACCGCCGCCACCGACACGCCCCGGTGGTGACCCAATGGCCCTACCCGAACTCGATATCGCACGCGTGCAACAGTGGTGCGCGGCCAGAGTGCCCGAACACGCGCGTCACCAAGTCCGCGTCGAATGCGACGTCGCTGCCCGGCACCTCACCATCGTCGAACGACGAGCGCCGTGGCGCGAAGACTACGGTCCAGACTGGACCAGTTTCCCGATCGCACGACTGCGCTACACCGCCACCACCAACACCTGGACCCTGTACTGGCGAGACCGACACCTCAAATTTCACCGCTACGACACGATCGACCCCACACCGCACATCCACGATGTGCTCACCGAAATCGATCACAACCCCTCAGGCATCTTCTGGGGCTAGCCACCTCAACGCCAGAAAATCCCAACGCACCGCGAAGGGGGGGCCAAAACTAGCCGTCACACTGGGGCCACTTCAAGTTGACATTGCCACCCACCACGACCACATCGGCTATCGACATCGAATGCCCCTCCCTTGAGACTTCATCCATATAAAGAAACGATAGGTCTTAAAATTAACAGGATCGGGACCCGAAACCCAGGAAATCGTGGGCTCAGTAGCCCATGCGCGCAGTAGGCACGACCCGCCCGTCTGTCCAGCACGGTTAATGCACCACCGCGTCGGCCTGAACTGAGCACTGTCCGAACGACCGTTCCATTCCCGCTGGGTAGACGCGTCGATGGCATGAGCGCACACGGAGGACCCTGGGAATTGCGTGCTGGACGCCAAATGATCCGGAATATAACGGTATGTGCGGCTCGATTCACAGCCATCCCTCGCCACCGCCACGCCATGCTCATGCGAGTTGTCCCCCGAATGATCAACGTGCGTTAACTTTTCTCGACGAACTCCGTATCGGATTGGCGGCGATAGGTCTAGCATCACGCGCATAAAATGCGTGCGCCCGAAGCGACTTGACAATGGAAATTACTGCCTCGCTTCGACCCCCACGTGACTTAGGAGATACGGATGGATTCGTCGACGAAGTCAAAGGTCGAGATGTTTGGCGTGTGGTGCGGGATCGGTTATCTCGTTCTGTTGTTCGCCGGATGGGGCGCGATGGCTGGGTTCTTGCCACCCACGCCGCCGTCGGCCGGCGCAGATCACATTGCGGCGCTATACCACGGCGACTTTACGCGGATCCGCATCGGCATGGTCATCACGATGTTTGCCGCGCTGGCATTCATTCCGTTCGCGGCAGTGGTTGCGCGGCACATCGCGCGCATCGAGGAAGGCCCCGGCGTCTTGACCTACACCTTCATGCTGGGCGCCGCCGGCAACATGGCGCTGACGTTTTATCCGGCGGTGTGGTGGCTGACCGCCGCATTTCGGCCCGATCGCGACGCGGCTCTGATTCATTTGATGAATGACATGGCCTGGCTTCAGTTTCTGGGTGGGATCAGCATGTACCTGGCAATGCCGCTGGCCATCATGGTCGCCTCGCTGTGTGACAAGAGCCCCCATCCAGCCTTTCCCCGATGGAGTGGATATGCCAATGGCTGGATGGCGCTGACGCTGCTCCCCGATCAGCTGCTGTTTTTCTTCAAGAAGGGCATATTCGCCTGGAATGGCCTGTTCGGCATCTGGGTCCCCGTGGTCGTGTTCAGCGGCTTCTTCATTGTGAACGTGGTGGTACTCAGGCGAAGGATTCTCCGTGATCGCGGCCAGCTGCCGGACTCGGCCGATGCGTCCGCGACGCGCAGCCTGTCGGGCCGCAACCGATGACTACTGCTGCGCCCAACGCGATGCCGCGCGCCGAGTATGACGCGGTGGTTATCGGCGGCGGCCACAACGGGCTCACCGCGGCGTGCGTGCTGGCCCGAAACGGCTTGGACACCATCGTCGTCGAGGCCGGCTCCACCTTCGGCGGACAGTCCACGACACTGCCATTGGTCGAGTCGGCACCCCAGCACAAGATCAGCCCTTACGCCGTCGACGACATCTTTTTGACTGCGGGCGGCCTGGTCGACGAGCTCGGGCTGCGCCGCTTCGGATATCGCGACATCTACATCGACCCGTCGTATGTATACCTACATCCCGACGGTGCCTCGCTGGCGTTCTGGCGAGACGCACAGCGCACGGTGGACGAGATCAAGACCTTCTCGCGCTCCGACGCGAACGCCTACCTCGACCTGATGCGCACCGTCGACAATCTGCTCGACATGGCCATTCCCCTGATGAAAGCCAATCCGCACCGGCCCGGCCTCCGCACCGTCGCGACCGTGACTTCGCTTGCCGCCCTACGGGCCCGCCGGCTGCCGAGCATGATGTGGTTGGCGGTCGCCTCCGCGGCCCAAGCGATATCCGAGCGGTTCCGGCACCCGATCGTGTGCAGCGCGCTCGCCCAACTCTCGGCAACCTGCGTCGGCCCCATCGACACCGACGGCAGCGCGATCGCCCTAATGGCGCCGGGCTTTCCGCACCGGTTTGGGACCCGCCGCCCGTTGGGCGGCACCTACGCGCTCGTCGAGGCGTTACTGGCCAACCTCGCCGACGCCGGCGGCAACGCGATCGCGAACGCGGCGGTCGAAGAGATCATCGTGTCCGGCGGACGGGCCACCGGGGTCCGCCTGGCCACCGGCCAGACGCTGCGCGCCCGGGCCGGGATCATCGCCAGCTGCGACCCGCGCCAGACACTCGGCCGGCTCCTCCCCGACGGAACGCTCGACCAGGTCACCCAGGCCAGAGTGGACCACATACCCACCGCAGCGAGCGGCGTCAGCGCGTTCAAGGTCGATATCGCACTTCGGGGACGGCTGGGCCTCAGGCGCCACCAGAAGAACCGCCAGGACTTCGATTTGCGGTTGCCCGCCGTCCTCATTGCCGACAGCCTTGACGCGGTCGTGCGATCCTCGCAGCAGTCGCGGGCCCGCGAACTACCTGACGACATCCACATGTTCTCGGTCGTGCCCACCCAGGCCGACCCATCGCTGGCACCGCCCAATCAGGACACTCTGTACCTGTATGCCCCTATCACTCCCGTAAATCCGGAGCCATCCTGGGACACCCTGGACGCCAAGGCCGCCGACGCGATCGTCGCCAAGGCCGCCGAATTCTTCGACGGCATTACGGAATACGAGATCGGGCGGTGCGTGCAATCTCCCGCCGAACTCGCCCGGCGCGTCAACGCCACCCTGGGCGCGACGGTATCGCACGTGGATTATCTGCCGCACCGGCTCGGTCCCCTGCGCCCCGCCCTTGGGCTGGGCGGCTACCGCACTCCCATCGAAGGCCTTTACCTCGGAGGGTCGGGGTCGCACCCGGGCTTCGGTATGACCGGCTTACCAGGCCGGCTCTCGGCGCGGGAGGTCCTTCGTTGTCAGACCCGGCCGAGTCGCATGCTCACGAACCGCATCAGCCGGGCACCGCAGAGCCCACAGTGAGGCGGTGACCCTGGTCGGCCCCGCGAACGCTCATGGCCTGGGATTTGCCAGCCGCGAACCGTATCGTGATCGCCAGCAATGTCACCGCCATCGCGATGGTCGCAAGTGCCGCAAGGTATTTCACGAATAGGTTCGTCTCGGCATGCAACGCGGAGAAAATCGGCCATCCCATCCCAACGCTCGCGGCAGCGTCGAGGACCATCGGAATCAGTACGAGCAGCAACATCCGCCAGCCGGTCAAGAACGAGCCGGCCACCAAGAGCAGTACCGCCGTTTCGAGTGGGCCGCCGATGTTGATCGCAAACCAATACAGTGGCAGGCCAAAAACCTTCATCGGCGGATCACCATAGTATTGGTACATTCCCGATGCGAGAGCGGGAATTTCGACCGCGATGTCGGCCAGCCAGAACACGCCGATCCACGTCCAGACCTGTGTCGCGCTGACACCTCGTTTCAATGCTTGCAGCATCAGGTAGGGGATCCCACCGAACAAAGCCATGTAGACGAACACTCCCCAGACTGGGACGGGCCCGAACGTATCGAGTGCGACCCACTGGCCGGGCCGCGGATGCCAGACCAGCCCGAGCAGGTCGTCGATCGGTTCGTTGAAATAAGCGACCGCGCCGCCAACCAACAGCAGGGCGAGAAGGGGATCTCGCCGCCGCACCAGCAGGATCGCCGCGTAGACGGCGAACGCCAGAACCACCGAGCCCCAGATGCTCGTGTACACGATCTGCGCGGTGTGCGGCATGACGAGGTGCTCTGGAGGTGTCGGCCCAGCATGCATGGCAGTTACTCCCTGATCGGCTGATTATCACGTCAGTGCGAACGGTCGTTATCTTAGGTGCCGCGCTCCGCTCAAACCAGGCCCGCGTACGGCCTCAACGAGGGCTGGCGTCAGCTGGAGCAACGCTCAACGAGCCGGGCCCGCCAGGCTTTGATCTCTGCGGGAAAGTCGTAATCGTCTCGACGCAGTGCCCACCTGAAACACAGGCCGATCGCATACGACACGAACACCTCGGCCTCGCGGGCGGGATCGACGTCGTTCCTGACCGAGCCGTCCGCTTGGCCGGCGGTCAGGTGGTCGACGAGCTCTGCTTCGTATTCGGCGATAAGACGGTCGAACCAGCCGGCGAAGTTTTGCAGCGCGGCGGGCGTCTCGAAAGTGAGCACGATCATCGCGCGCATCGTCTCCGGTTCGCCCTCAACCGCGCGCAGCAAGTCGTCGAGCTGGCTCACCACCCTGTCGAGGCCGGTGCCACCTCGATCCCGTCGCGTAGCAGGGAGCAGGAGATCGGCAAAGGTTTCGAAGACCGACTGCAGCAGGGCTTCCTTGGAGCCGTAACGGTCGCGGACCATGTTGCGGTTGAAGCCGGCACTGATGCCGATCTCAGCCGCGGTCGTGCGTTCGTAGCCCTGCCGGGCGAACAGCCGAATCGCCGAGGCAATCAGTGCGACGGTCGACTCCTCGACCCGTTGCCGATTGGTTCTTGGCCGGCGCCTGTTCGCACTGGTCACAGCAGAAGTGTAAATCCATCTGTTCCTAAACAGATAGATATCTGTTCATCGACAGACCAATCTGTTAGCGTGATCACATGCTCGATGAACGTGCGTTCACGGCCAAGGGGCCGGCGAAGGTCAACGCGCCGGGGCCGGACCCCGTCGCAGCTCAGCGGACATGGGCCAAGGTCTGGATCGTCCACGGATTTCTGTGGCTCGCCCTCATCGCCTACTGCTGGACGATGTGGGTGGTCAGCGGCGACTTCACGCCCAACACACTCGGCCGCGGCCAGGAGCCTACCTGGTATGTGGTACTGGTTCGGTGCGTCGAAGTGGTCTTCGGGATCTTCATCACCGGTTGGATCCTGTGGCACTTCGTGATCGGGCCAAAGCTGCGCACCGGCCGCTTCACCTTCGACGGCCTGTTCTTCCTCGCCGGCTGGTTGATGTTTTTCCAAGAGCCCTGGCTTAATTGGACCGTTTACCAATTTCAATACGCCACAACGTTTATCAACTTCGGCAGCTGGTTGTCGCACATCCCTGGTTGGAGTTCGGGCAACGGCCAGTTGATTCCGGTGCCCATGGTGTACTTCACCGCCTACCTGTGGATGTGCGCGATGTCCGGTTACGCCGGATCCCGGTACATGACCTATCAGCGGAAGAAGGACCCATCGCGCAGCGTTTTCCGGCTCATCGTCCAGACCTATCTGGTCATGATCGTCGGCGACGTCGTCGTGGAGCTGATCATGACCAGGACTGGCCTGATCAGCTACTCGTCGACCATTCCATGGCTGACGCTGTTTGCGGGCACCGACCACCAGTTCCCGCTCTACGAGCCGCTCAGCTGGCCGGGGACGTTCATCATTTTGAGTTGCCTGCACTTCTTCCGCGATGACCGTGGCCGGTCCTGGCCCGAGCGCGGGATCGACAAACTGAAATTCAAGCGCGAGGGGTTCAAAACCTTCGCGAGGTTCTGCGCGATCGCCGGCGCGGCCCAGTTGGCGATTTTCATCGCCTTCAACATGCCGTACTGGTTCTACGCCTTGCACTCCGGGCCCATGCCCAAGCCGCACATCGAACGTGCCTGGCGGAACGGTGGGGTGTGCGGCCCCACCACCGCATTCAACTGTCCAGATCCGAAGCTCCCGATCTCGCGTCAATCAGCACCGGACCGGCCTGAGCTCTTACCACGGAGGCATCAATGACACAGCAACACAGCACCGCGGCCGTGATCGGCGGCGGGATCGCCGGGATGGCGGCCGCCTACGAGCTCAGAAAGGCGGGGTTCCACGTCACGGTGTTCGAGACCCGTGACCGGGTGGGCGGACGGATCTGGACGGTGCGCAAGGGCGACTTCCTGATGGACCTGGGCACCGCCGTCTATCTCGGGACCTACCGCGAGGCGGTCGCAATGATCCATGAGGTCGGGCTGACCGACGAATTCGTCGAGACGCCGGTCATTTTCGGGATGCCCCGACAGGGCAAGCAGAACTACCTCAATCTGGCGAAGCCGATCCGGGCGAGCCTGACCACCAAGGTCGTCTCTTGGCCCGCCAAGATCAAAGCCCTCCGCTTGTTCGCCGACGTGTTCAAGCACCGGGCAAGCCTCGGCTACGACACCTACGACGGGCTCGCAAAGATCGACGATGAAACCGTCTACGACTACTGCCACCGGGTGCTCAACGAGGAGCTTGCCCGCTACGTCGGCGCCCCGTTGGTCAGTGGCACCTGGGTACACGAGGATCACGACACTTCGGTGGCCTTGCTGCACTGGACCGTTCGCAACATGCTCGTCAAGTCGGTGTTCAACCTGACTTCGGGGGTGGCCGGCCTGCCGGTGAAGCTGGCGACGCTGGTCGATACCAAGCTCGAGCACACGGTCAGCAACGTCACCGACAACGGTTCGGCCGTCGAAGTAACCTACATGACGCCGTCGTCGGGCGAACAGACGCAGACCTTCGACGCCGCGGTAATCGCGACGACAGCCCAACCCGCGTTGGGCATGTACCCGCAGATGGACGAAAACCACCGGAACCTCTACGAAACCGCCCGGTACCACAGGTTGGGCAACGTGTCGCTCGGTTTTTCGGCGCGGCCGAACGATCCGGGCACGTTCTCGATGGTTTCCCCCTACGACGATCCCGACACCATCGCCGTCATCGCCGACCACAACAAGGCGCCGGGAAGGGCGCCGGCGGGCAAGGGCCTCATCTCGGTACTGTTGTCGCCCGCCTACCTCAACCGGACCGACGACCGCGACGACGACTATTTGCTCGAGCATGCACTCGACCGGGTCAAGTACTACTACGGCAAGATCCCCGGTGACTTGGAGCAGCATGCGATCGTGCGCTGGCCGGAGTCGGTCCCTGTCATCGACAAGGGCCGGTTCAAACGAATCGCCGACTTCCGCAAAAAGATTGACCGCAGTTCGAGGGTGCAGTTCGCCAGCGACCTGGACCGTATCCCAGGCCTCAACGGAGGTTTGGTCAGCGGTAAGGAAGCGGCCGCCCGCGTCTCGGCGCTGTTCGCCAACAAGAAAGCAACCGGTAAAACTGCTCGATCACCGCTCATCGGTACGCCGGGGACGTAAGCCGCTATGACCACGGCAACCCTCGCGTGGGACCAACCCCCCTGGGACATAAGGACACCCGCCGCCCCGCAGACGATCATCACGGTCGTGCTTGCGGTAGCGGTGGCGGGCTTCCTCGTCGCCGCGTTGGTCGCCTGGCATCGCACCAAGCGGCCCACCTTCCTCTTCCTGTTGGCGGGCGGCTACGTCTGCTCATTCAATGAACCGCTGATCGATTTCCTTTGCCACTGCTTCTTTCCCGCCGATGGCTGGGTTGGTCACACCGTGTTCCACCGATCCATCCCGGTCTGGGTGATCCTGGCTTATGTGGTCTTCTATGGCGGCCTTACCTATGTGCTGTCGGCGGCCTTCAACGGCGGGGTCACCCGTCGCACCCTGTGGATCAGCATCGGAATCTGGGGCGTCCTCAACCTGGCGATGGAAATCCCACTGTTGCAGTCAAACCTTTATCTGTATTACGGGGATCAGCCGTTCATGGTGGGCGGGTTCCCCCTCAGCCAGCTGGTGTTCAACGCATTCGGGTCGCTGCTGGGCGCGGTGGTGATCACCCGCCTCGCGTGGTTCTTCACCGGGCCGCGGCAGCTGCTGTTGCTCCTCGTCCCCTTCGTGACATTCATGTCGTCCTGGACGGTGGGCATGCCGCTTTTCCTGGTGCTCGGCACCGACGCGCCCCACGGTCTGCGCATGCTGGCCGCGACCGTGAGCACGGCGCTCGGCCTGCTCGGGATCGACACGCTGATCCGGCTGGGCACCGGGCAATTCCGGCTCCTGCCGCCCGGTGTGGCGGCAGCGGATGCGCCAGACGTCCATCGACAGCCGACGGCGACCGCAGCGTCGTCGGCGCGTGGTTCAGCAAGATAGGAGTTCTGGCCGTGACAACCTCAATACTTGCGATCGCGCAGCCTCCGTGGGACATGACCACGCCGACCACCGCGCAAACAGTGATCACTGCCATCCTCGCGGTGGTGGCGGCGGGCTTCGTTATTGCGGCGCTGATCTTCTGGAAGCGCTCGGGATCGGCCGCCTTCCTCCTTGTTCTGCTCGGCGGCTATGTCTGCTCGTTCAACGAGGCGACTGTCGACGTCCTCGGCCACTGCTTCTTCCCAATCGACTGCCTGCACGGCTACAGCGCCTTCGGCAGACCCATTCCGGTGTGGGTGATCCTCGCCTACGTCGTCTTCTTCGGCGGGCTGTCCTACGCGATGGCCTTGGCCTTCCAACGCGGCGTGAGCCGCCGGGCGATGTGGGGCGGCATCGCCATCTTCGGCGTGCTCAACGTCTTGCTGGAGATACCGATGCTCGGCGCCAAGCTATACGTCTACTACGGCAACCAACCCTTCACAGTCGGAGGCTTCCCACTGAGTTGGCTGGTGATCAACAGCCTGGGAGCGCTGTTCGGCGCCGTGGTGATCGTCCGTCTTTCATGGTTCTTCACCGGCGCGCGGCAATTGCTATTGGTGCTCGTGCCGTTCGCGACCTACATGGCGTCCTGGGTGCTGGCAATGCCCTACTTCGCGATCACGAACACCGACCAGCCCAGCGGGGTGCTGATGGCGGCGGCCGCGCTGAGCATGGTGCTCGGTCTGATCGCGATCGACGGTCTCATCCGAATAGGAACCGGCCAGTGGCGCCTGGTGCCCCCGCAAGCCTCCGGTGCAACAACCGAGGATCGACCGCGCGCGTATTCGCCTTCCTGAATGATGAACGATCGTTATGCGTTAGCTACGGAAAGCGAGCAACTACCAGGTCAAACACCAATGACATACGCATCTCTCCTGATGCCTTTATTGCCCCACAAGACTGACCTAGGATCGCAATTATGGAAACGTTCGATTACATCGTGATAGGTGCGGGGCACAACGGTCTGTGTGCGGCGGCGACGCTCGCCGAGCAAGGCCGCTCCGTGTGTGTCGTCGAGCGCCTGCCCGTGCTCGGCGGTCTTTCGGCGAGCTATCCGTACTTGCAGGACGCCCCGGAGCACAAGCTGAGCATCGGCGCGATGGATGACCTTTTCATGGCGCAGACGCCTCTCGCCCGCGAGATGCGGCTGGCCGACTTCGGTTATGACACAGTCCCGCTCGCGCATCCATACGGCTGGATGAACGAGGACGGAGACACACTGCTGCTGTGGGGCGACTTCGCCCGCACCCTTGAAGACATCAGGTACTTCTCCCCGAAGGACGCGCGTACCTACGAGGAGCTGCGGGGTCCGATTGACTGGATCATGGACCTCATCGACATCCTCACGGTCCAGGACCCCTCCGCGTGGGGCAAGCTTGATTTCGCCAAATATCTGTTGCGGCACCGGCCGGACCGGGCCACGCGGCGCTTCATCGGCAGCATGCTGTCGCTCAACGTCTTCGAACTCATCTCGGAAACCTTCGAGTCCGACGCCATGCGCGGCCTGTGGGCCTACTGGTCGTCGATGGTGGGCCCGGCCGACGCCGTCGGCTCGGGCGTGTACTTCCTGGGCTTTGCCGGAGTGCACCGACACCTCGGCGTTCAGCGACCCCGCGGCGGCATGACGAACCTCGTCGAGGCGTTCAAGGGCAAGTTGGAGAGCCACGGCGGCGTCGTGCGACTGGGCAACGGAGTCAAGCAAATCCTGGTCGACGCGGGACGCGCCAGCGGGGTTCTCCTCGACGACGGCACCGAACTGCGCGCCCGCCGCGGAATCGTCTCGAACGCGGCGGCACAAGTCACCCTGGGCAAGCTTGTCCCGCAGGAGCTGCTGAGTCGCGAAGAGCGCAACAAGGTTTCGCTCATCCCGGCGAACTCCGTCAATGCCGCGGCCTTCAAGATCGACGTCGCCACCGCGGGCCGCATCGGTTACCCCAAAGCCGAAGCGGCCCGGGCCAAGCGTGATGGGGAGGATATCCGCACCACCACCTTCATGACCGGGACCCTCGAGGATCACATCGAGCAGATGTACGCGATGAAGCGTGGGGTCAACGTCGACACTCCCCCGGTCTACATGGCGATTCTGTCGGCGCCGGACCGATCGATCGCATCCGCTGAAGGCGACGTGCTCTACCTGCACTCGAACGTGCCGGCATATCCGAGCAACGGGTGGGACGTCAACAAAGACGGCTACACCGAACAGATCTGGAAGTCGGGTCTTCGTTTCCTCGGTGGTCTGGAGACCGAAATCGGGCGGGTCGTGTCAACCCCGCAGGATCTGGAGAAACGCTTCGCCGCCCCGGCCGGCGCGTACTTCCACGTCGACATGCTGCTGACCCGATTGGGTAAGAACCGCCCGGCGCATGGCCTCGGCGGTTATAGCACCCCTATCAAGGGCCTCTACCAGACCGGTGCCGGCACACACCCCACCGGCGGGGTGGTCGGATGGCCGGGACGCCTGGCCGCCCAGCACGCACTTCGTAACGAGTAGAAGCGACAAGGCAATTCGACCCAAACGAGGAGGATGACCGATGGCCAAGATGAACGTGACGGCGCAGCGGCTGTGCGTCTGGTGCGGTCCGGTCATGATCGCCATCTGGGCGACTGCGTTCACATTCCTTTGCCATTTCATTCCTCCGCCAAGCCCCGCCAAATCACGTGCGGCCCTTGTGGCTCAGTTCAGCGAGCACACCAATATCATCCGGCTCGGCCTGGTGATCAGCCTGTTCTCTTGTGCGCTGCTGGTGCCGTTCTGCGCGGTCATCGCCGCCCAGATGCGCCGCATGGAGGGCGTGCGTTCTGTGCTTGCCGAGTCGCAGCTGGTCTCCGGCGGGCTGTTATGCGTCGAGTTTTTGGTGCCGTTCGCGATCTGGCAGACCGCGCTGTATCGACTCCACGAATGGAGTCCCGAAATCGTCCAAATGCTCAATGACATGGCGTGGCTGATGTTCCTCGGGATCATCTCGTCGGCCTGCATTCAGGTCGCGTCACTCGGCGTCGCGATTCTGCTCGACAAAGGCGCTAAGCCGGTCTTTCCGCGTTGGGCCGGTTACTTCAACATCTGGGTCTCGATGATCTGGGTGCCGGCGGCGATCATCCCCTTCTTCAAGACGGGCCCGCTGGCGTGGAACGGGATATTCGCCTGGTGGGTCCCGCTCTGCGTCTACTTCTGCTGGTTCGTCGTGATGGTCGTGCTTCTACTGCGCGCCATCGGAGAAGACGAGCGTGCGCAGGAGCAGTCCGGCATCAACGACTGGCTGACCGGCACCCAATCGGAACTCGCTAGCCACAACCTGGGCTGACCGCGACGTGACTAGGGAACCCCGGGGAACCGTCGCGGTCGTCGGCGCCGGGCTGGCGGGGCTGACCGCTGCGTATCGACTGCAGCAGCGCGGGTTTGACGTCACCGTATTCGAAGCGCGGGAGCGGGTCGGGGGGCGTGTCTGGACCGTCCGCAAGGGCGACTACATCATGGACCTGGGTGCCGCGTTTTACCTTGGCACCTACCGTGAATCAATCGATTTGATCCACGAACTCGGCCTCGGTCCCCTGTTCACCGAGGTTCCGGTATGGGGCGTGATGCCCAGGCAGGGCGACAAACACCTGCTCGACTACGGCAAGCTGCTACGCACCGGTGTGACCACCCGTGCGTTATCGACGCGCAGCAAGCTAAAGGCCCTGAAGTTGTTGCGCCCCATGCTCAAGGCCAGGGGCAGCCTTGGTTACCACTCCTACGACCAGGTCGCGGAGTTGGATACCGAGACAGTGCGCGAATATTTCCGCCGCGGGCTCAATGATGAGTTGCTGCAGTGGGCCGGCAGGCCGCTGGTGAGCAGCACCTGGGTGGCCGATGACGGCGATACCTCGATTGCGCTGCTGCTCTGGACGATACGCAACATGCTCGTCAGCACGATGTACAACCTTCGCCCCGGAGTGAGCGCGCTGCCCGAAGAACTCGCCTGGCGACTCCGTGTCCGGCTCCAGCATTCGGTCGACCATGTCGCGAACACCGGGGCGGCGGTGGAGGTCACGTTCACCCCGGCGAGCGGCGGCCGGCAAGCAACGGAGTCGTTCGACGCGTGCGTCATCGCCACACAGGCGCAATATGCGCTGGCGATGTACCCACAGATGGACGACAACCACCGAGCGTTGTACGAGACGACTCGATACCGGCGACTCGGCAGCATCTGTCTCGGGTTATCGCAACGGCCAAACGATCCCGCGACCTACTACATGGTGTCGCCGCACGAAGACCCGAACACGATCGCGGTGATCGCCGACCACGCCAAGGCGCCCGGGCGGGCCCCGGAGGGCAAGGGCCTGCTGACGGTCCTGCTGTCGCACGAATACCTAGAACGCACACTGTCTCTCACCGATGAAGAGGTCCTGGAATACGCGATAGATCGCGCCCGCTGCTACTACGGAGATGTCGTCGACACCGTCGAGGAACACGCCGTCGCACGCTGGCCCGAATCGGTGCCGGTCATGGATAAGGGACGGTTCGCCCGGATCGCCCATTTCCAGAAGCGCCTCGATTGGACATCACGCGTGCAGTTCGCATCAGACTTAGACCGCATCTCCGGCCTCAACGGGGCATTGGTCAGCGGCCAAGAGGCCGCAAACCGCATCATGAATGCCGTGCTAGCGCCCCGGCCTCACCCGATCTTGGTCGGCGGGCGACGTGAACCGATCAGCCAAGTTGCAAATGCAGCTCGCGGAAGTGAAGCGTCCCGCAAGGCCACCCGACCGCGGGCTCGTGCATGACGGAGTACGACGGAATCCGCCGGTTCCATTCCTCGACGATGAGGCGCAGTTCCAGACGAGCCAGGTGGGAACCCAGGCAGCGGTGCGGACCTCGGCCGAACGCGAAGTGATTGTTTCGTCTTTGATGAATGACGTCGGCATCGGGATACCGGTCGGGGTCGCGGTTCGCGGTTCCGAACCCAAGCCAGCACGTTGACCCGGCGGGAATCGTCACACCTGCGACGTTGACCTCGGCGGTGGTGACGCGGGGCGCGTAAGGGATCGGCGGGTTGATTCGCAAGACCTCTTCGATGAAGTGGGCTACCGCTTCTTCGCTTTCGATCACCCTGGCCCGCAGCGCCGCGCTGCGGGCCAGCTCGTACAGCGCGAATCCCGTTGCGGCGGTGACCGTATCGAGCCCGGCGACGAGGAACAAAAAGCAAAGCCCGATGATTTCTTCGTCGGTGAGTGCGCCATCGCTCGAGTCGGCGAGCAATTGGCTCAACAAATCATCGCCGTCGCTGTCGCGACGATCTGCAAGGTGTTCCGTCAGATATCTCACCAGTTCGCCGCTGCGTGCCAGCGTTTCCGGTGATGCCGCGGAACCTTTGGCGGCGGAGAAATCTAAAACGGCGTCCTTCCAGCCGATGAGAAGGTCCCGGTCGTCGATCGGCAGGCCGAAAAGCGTCAAGAAGACCTGGGAGGGAAACGGGACGGCGAGTGCGCTCATGACCTCGCAGCTGTCGCCGGAGGCCTTGATCTGATCGATCAGCTCGCCAACCTGCTGGCGCAGCTCGGGTGCGCGCTCGGCCATGCGGCGCGGGCCGAAGAACTTGTCCAGAACTCTCCGGAAGCGGGTGTGCTCTGGCGGGTCGACGGCGATCGGCACCATGGGGTAAGGGCTTCCGACCAGATCGAACGCGCCCTGAGAAGAAAATAGTCCCGGGTTTGTGGCCGCTTGCTCGACGACATCGGCGGCGCTGAGGAAGTACACGCCGGCGTCGGACACGGCGATTTTGCCCGGCGCCAGCAACATGTGCCAGGCCGCATCGCGGTCGTGAGCGAACGGCAGAGTCTCTAGCGCCGGCAGCGCGGGGCAAACTTCCTGCATGATCGCTCCTAGAACCGTGGGCCGGTTTAATCAGGGTTAAATTGTAAGCACGAATGGTGGTTTAGCGGCGCTGTACCAAACACGTATACAATAGCAACTGAGGTGACCTACAACACATCCGCCCGCGACCCCGCCGAACGCGTTCCGGATCTGCCGCTGTCGCCATCTCGGTAGGCCCGACCACGCGCGCCCGAAAACGCCAGATGCCATGACACCGTTGACAGACTAATTTTATAAACGTACTGTCTCAAAATAGTCGCGGACGCGTGTGAGTCGGGGCGGTCGGCACGGACGAAGAGTCGGTTCTTAGGCGACCAAACCGCTCAAATCGGGTCGAGAAACGCGTAAATGAACGTCAGCGTACCCCTCAAAATGGAAAACATGCACGAGCAACTGAGTCGAGCCTGCACCATCGCTGCCCTACCGGTGACTGGTCCATCGTTGGGAGGCCGAAATGATTCGTGACGCCATCGGCAACATCTTGCGCGCACGCGCCTCGAGTACCCCCGATCGCGTCTGTTGCGCTATGGACGAAAAAGTATTCACCTACGCCGAGATGGATCGGCGGTCGGACGCGCTGGCGGCCGGGCTATCCCAACTCGGCGTTGGCCGCGGCCAGCAGATCGCCACGCTTGCCCCCAATCGCTTCGAGTTACTCGAACTCTTCTACGGAGCAGCCAAGACGGGAGCGGCTCAAGTGCCGTTGAACGCCTACCTGAAGGGCGAATTTCTGCTGCATCAGCTGCGCCAGTCCCGTTCGAGCATCCTGGTCACCGACGCCGCCGGCCGCGATGCGGTGGCTCCGCTGAGGAGCCAGCTGCCCGACCTCCGGGCAGTCATCATGCTCGATGAGCCCGAAGGCGACGAGATTCCGTACGCGAGTTTGTTCGATCACGGCGACGTCGCGCCGCCGGTGGAGCTGACCGCCGCTGACACCATGTCGATCCTCTACACGTCCGGCACCACCGGGTTACCGAAAGGGTGTGTCGCCAGCCACGGCTACTACTGTCGAAGCGGAGAAGTCATCGGTGCCGCACTGGAAGTCACCGAGGGCGACGTCCTGTTTGCGGGCCTGCCCCTGTTCCATGCCGGTGCACGGCTGGTCACGGTGACGCTGCCGCTGGTGTACGGCATACCGGCCTACCTGCAAGGGACATTCAGTGCCCGCACCTACTTTCCGCGCGCCAAGGAAGTCGGCGCAACGCTGATGATCGCCGTCGGCGCGATGGGCGCGGCGATTCTGGCAACCGAGCCGTCGCCGGCCGACCGCGACCACAAAGTCTCCCGCATCATGTGTGCGCCGCTTTCGCGCGACATGCAGGCAGCCTTCCGCGACCGCTTCGGTGTGGACCCATGGGTCGACATCTTCGGCCAAACCGAATGCATGCCAACCACATTGACGCCACTCTCATCGGACCGGCGCGACCCTGACGGCTGCGGGATCGCGGCGCCCGACCTTGAGGTCTCGCTCCTCGACGACGAAGGCAATGTGCTGCACGGCGAGGCGATTGGCGAAATTTGCCTGCGCCCGCAGGCTCCGCACGCGATGTTCGAAGGTTACTTCAACGACCCCACCGCGACGCTCGAAGCGTTCCGCGGTCTGTGGTATCACTCCGGGGACTACGGTCGGCGCCTGCCCAGTGGGGCTTTCGCGTTCGTCGACCGCAAGAAAGACAGCCTCCGCCGCCGTGGGGAGAACATCTCCAGCTTCGAACTCGAACAAGCGATCGACGCGCACCCCCTCATCGTCGAGTCGGCGGCAATTGCCGTGCCATCCGATCTGGGTGAGGACGACATCAAGGCCTGCATCGTCGTCAGCGGGTCAGTCGAGCCCGCGGAGCTGTTCGACTTCTTCAAGAACCACCTGCCGTACTTCGCGATCCCACGCTATGTCGACTTCCTCGACGCACTCCCCCGTAACGGTGTCGGCCGAGTGCTGAAACACAAATTGCGCGAGGCCGGAAACAGCGCCGAGACATGGGACTTCGAATCGATGGGACTGACCGTGGCCAAGCAGGAGCGCCGATAAGTGGACTTTACCCTGACACCGAAGCAGCAAGACCTACAGGCTCGCGCCGAAAAGCTCGGCCGGTCTTTCGCCGAGCACGCCCGCGAATGGGACGAGTCGGACGAGGCGCCCTACCGCGAGATCTTCGACCGTGTTGGCGCGGAAGGCCTTCTCGGCGTCGCGATGCCCACCGAGTACGGCGGTCAGGGCGGCGGCGCGGTGGAGTACCTGATAGTGGTGGAGGCGCTGTTTCGGTATGCGCAGTCCTGGCTGCCGCCGGAACCGGTGTTCTGCACCAGCGGTCCGGGGCCATCGATGTTCCTGCTGGGCAGCGACGCCGTGCGTGAAAAGTATCTGCACGACATCGTCGCCGGCCGTCGGGCATGCAACATCGCGCTCACCGAACCGGATGCCGGTTCCGCTTTGACACATCTGAGCACCACGGCGGTCCGCGATGGTGACGACTTCATCCTCAACGGCACCAAGAGTTTTCTGACAGGTTCGAACGTCAACGATCTCAACGCCACTTTCGTGCGCTTCGACGACGTGCCGGGCGCCAAAGGGATCGGCGCCATCGTCGTGGAAAGCACAATGCCCGGTGTGGAGGTCCAACGCGGGCCCGTCTATATTGGCGATCGCGGCATCCATCACGGCAACATGGTCTTGCGCGATGTCCGGGTGCCCGCCGAGAACGTCATCGTCGGCCCCGGCCAGTTCGCCCGGTTGATGACCGCATTCAACCTCGAGCGCCTACACAATTGCGGATTTTGGCTGGGCTTCAGTCAGGCGGCGTATGACGAGGCCGCCAAGTACACCCAACAGCGCGAGGCGTTCGGCAAGCAGATCATCGACTTTCAGGCCGTGTATCACTCGCTTGCCGACATGTGGGTGCAGATCGAGGCGCTGCGACTGCTCGCCTACCGTGCGGCGTCCTCCGCGATCGAAGGCCGCTTCCCCAAACTTGCGGAGGTGACTCAGGCCAAGCTGTTCGGCGCCACGGTCGGTCCGCAGATCACCCTGAAAGCCATGGAACTGCACGGGGGCTACGGCGTGACCACCGATTACCCCATTCAGCGCATCCATCGCGACTGCGTCACCAACGTGGTAGCCGGCGGCGCGCCGGCCGTGTTGCGCAACGGCGTGGCCGCGGGCCTGTTTCCCGACAGAAGGTTTCCGCAAGCGTGAGTCTCACGGTAGAACAACAGGATTTTCAGCAGGCGGTTCGCGACTTCTGCGCGCGCGAGTGCGGCACGCGTGAACAGCGTGAGGCGTTGCTCGATCCCGACGAGGAAGACCAGTCCTCGATCCTCTACAAGAAGCTCGCCGAGCTCGGCTGGCTGGGCGTGGCGATCCCCGAGGAATACGGCGGCTCCGGTGGGACCTATGTGGAGCAGACGATCCTGTTCGAGGAGCTATGGCGGGGACTGGCGCCCGTCAAGGCGCTCGGTCCGACGACGACCGTCGCGGGATGCTACAAGCGATTCGGGTCGGAAGAGCAAAAGCGTGAGGCGCTGTCCGCGATCGCAGCCGGTGAGGTCATGTCGATCTCTATCTCCGAGCCCGGTGCGGGATCGGATGTCGCGGCCATCGCCTGCCGGGCGGATGCGGTAGGCGACGGTTACGTTCTCAACGGCCAAAAGACATGGTGCTCCTATGCGCACCGGGCGGGGCGGATTTTGTTGGTGGCACGAACGAGCCGCGACGAGAAACCGCACGCGGGTCTGACCGTCTTCGAAGTGCCGCGCAACGCGCAAGGTATTGAAACACGCCGTATCTCGACGCTGGGTGGCCGTGAGGTCAACGACGTTTTCTTTAGCGACTGCTTCGTGCCCGCCGAGAACGTAGTCGGCGAGATCGGGCGCGGCTTCCCGCAGATCATGGCCGGCCTCGACGGCGAGCGGCTGCTGGGCGCGGCGGTCGGTCTCGGCATTGGTCAGCGCGCCCTCGACGACGTGATCACATACGTCAAGGAGCGCAAGCAGTTCGGCAAGGCGATCGGTACGTTCCAGGCGCTGCGCCATCGCATCGCCGACCTCGCGACCGAGCTTGAATGCGCACGCCTACTCACCTATGAGGTTGCCCAGCGCCTCGAACGGGGCGCCGACCCAGTCACGACGCGCATGACGTCGATGGCCAAGATCAAGACTTCCGAAGTAGCCAAGCGCATCGCGCTGGAGGGCATGCAGATGATGGGCGGCTACGGTTACGCGACCGAATACGACATGGAAAGCCACGTGCGCCATTCACTCGTGCTGCCAATCTATGCCGGCACCAACGAGATCCAGCGCGAGATCATCAGCGGATCGCTCGGCCTCCGCTAGCCGCGAACGATTACGCATAGCCGGGTGGCATGGCACCGGCGGTCCGGCGCAGGTTGCGAAATCCGTAGACGGTGATGATCACCATCCAGGTGAAGAAGCTCGCTAACGGGACATAGAGAGCCAGCGCCCCGGTCCAGGCGATCGGACCGTTATGGAAAAAACACATAAAGCCCGCCGGCAGATACGAAATAGCGTTCCATATGCTGAAATATCCCACCCAACGCGGAAAGACAGGCTCGTCGCCGGAATCGAGCAGCACCGCCAGCCCGACCGACAGTACCCAGATGGTGAATGGGAAGTACGGCCAAACGATCAGAAAGTATGCAATGTCGTTGAGCACGCGGACGATATCTGGGGGCACGTCACCGGGTCGGAATGCCGGGATGGCCCAGAACATACACATGAAGACGATGATCGTCGTGGAGATGGCGGCGCAAGCGATCTGCACGTAACACAGCGTCTGCGATCGGGCACCCAGTCGGCGCGTCTGGACGGCGACCGCAATCCCCCATGGAGCCAACATCGACAGGCTGATCATGGAGATCATCGCGCCCCAGCGAATGCGCGTCGCGTGCGCAGCGTACATCGAGGCGACCTGCACGGCCGTCTCGTCCGGCGCGATGAACGGCGGAACGAAATGCCCAATCGGGATAGCGCCGACAGCGAAGCCGATCAGCGTCAACGGCCCGGCAAGCATGCACAGCCGCTGCGCTATGTCCTCGACATGGCGTTCCGGACGGACAGTGGTCGTTAAAGTCATCGCCGTTACCTCTGGTGTCGAATGCCTCGATCTCTAAAGGCAGATAACTATTTTCAGACGTATGTGGCGACGGTAACATACGAGATCATGTGTGAACATACGTTTACTGATCCAGCGCTGCATCCAGCTCTCCCGCCAGGCGGGCAGACGGAAGAAAGCCGGTAGCCGTGCCAACACTCGAGACAAGCATCCCCGTAACAGTCGATCGGCATCGCCCTCCTGCGGCGTTCGGTCAGACGGCGCAGGCGATCGCCGCCAGCGGCGTCGTCGACTACTTCCAAGTGTGGGATCAATTGACCTCTTGGTACCCGCAGGGGCTGTGGACGCCAGAGAACACGCCTTTGGCGGCGGTCATGCCCGATTGCGACAGCTTTCCCGATATTTGGACGATGGCCGGTTACGCCTCGGCGTGGGCGCCGAACCTGGGAATCGTGCTGTCGACCGACTCGATCCGGCGTGGACCGGCCGAATTGGCCCAGTCGATGCTCACCCTGGCCGACCTCACCGGCGGCCGCACGATCGTGCAAATCGGCGCCGGAGAAATAAAGCAAACCAAGCCATTTGGCTGGAATCGGGCGCACGGCATCAATCGGCTCGAAGACTTCTACCGCATCTTCGACAGGCTGATGACAACCGATGGCCCGATTACGTTCGAAGGTCACCACACCACGCTGACCGACGCGTGGATCGGGACCGCCAAGGCCAACCGGCCTCAGCTGTGGGGTCTGGGCGGCGGACCCCGCATCATCGATCTGGCGACCAGCTACGGCGACGGCTTCTGCACGATGTGCCCATTCGTATGGAGCTCGCCGGCGAAGTTTGCCGAGGAACGCGAAGCGATGCGGACACAGTTGGCACGCAAGGGCCGTGACCCCGACGCCTTCAGATTTGGCGTCTGGGCGACGATGCTGCTGCACGAGGATCCCGACGTGGTCGACCGTGCGCTGGATAACAAACTGACCCGCTGGCTCACCGCCGTCGCCGGCCGTATCAACCAATCCGACTGGGACGCAGAGGGCATCGAACCACCCATGCCAAGGGACTGGCACTACGCGATGAAAATGCTGCCACTATCGATGAGCACGACCGAAGTCGAGGAGTGGGCAGGCCGCGCCACCCGCGAAATGGCCGAAAAGTCCTACTTCTACGGGTCACCCGCCGAAGCCGTCGCGCAATTCCGGCCGTTCATCGATGCCGGGGTCGACTTCGTCGGTATCCTGGACATGGCTTCGTTCGTGCTGCAACCCGACGAACTCCCCGCCGCACTCGGCCGCAGCATCGCCGTGAGCAGCCACCTCAAGGGTCTCGTTGCCGACGACGAGAATGCCCCTAAACGGGTGGGCGCGGATGTCTAGCGGCGTCCACGTCAACCTTCCGATCGTCTACAGCCGCCACCTGCCGATCGCCACCGCGATCGACACCGCACGCGCAATTCAGGCCAGCGGCGTCATCGACTCACTCACGGTGTGGGATCAGATGACGTTTTTCGCTCCGCCCGCGTTGTGGCGGCCGGACAACTCACCACTGGCAGCGCTCATGCCCGATATCGACTCTTTCCCCGACCCGTACGTTGTGCTGGCTCATATCGCAACCGCAGTGCCCGGCTTCGGCCTGGTCACCACAAGCGATGCGGTACGACGCGGGCCCGCGGAGTTCACCCAGACATTGATGACACTGGCCGACGTGAGCGGCGCGGCCACTATGGTTCAGATGGGCGCCGGCGAGCTAAAGCAATGTAAGCCCTTTGGCCACAAGCGTTCTCAAGGAGCCAAGCGCCTGGAGGACACCTTCCGGATCTTCCGCAAGTTCATGAACGACACCGCACCCATTAATCACGAGGGCCACCACTGGAACCTTCAGCAGGCGTGGCTGGGAGGCGCGCGACCGGCCGTACCGCCGCAGCTGTGGGCACTTGGCGGCGGTCCTCGGCTCATCGACGCGGCAATACGCTACGGCGACGGGTTCTGCACCGCGGCGCCATTCGTATGGACCAACCCCGAGCAGGCCGCCGAGCAGATCGCGGGCATGAAGCGGACCCTTGCGCGACTCGGGCGCGATCCCGAAGCGTTCGGCTTCGGCCTGTGGTGGATCTGCCTCATTAACGAGGACCCGACGGCTATCGAGATCGCCATGAAAAACGACTACATTCGCTGGATCTCGGCCACCATGGGCAGATTTCACTCGGCCGCCTGGCGCGCCGAAGGCGTCGAACCTCCGAAGGGTGATTCGTGGCACTATGCCACCGATATGCTGCCACTGACGTACTCGGAGCCCGCGATAAACGACGTTCTTGCTCGCGCGACTCCCGAGATTGTTCGCAAATCCTGGCACCACGGCACTGTGCAAGAAATGTCCGATGCCATCGCGCCGTATGTCGAGGCAGGCGTCAACTTCGTCCAGATCGTCGATTTCTTCCCGCTGACCAGGCCCGCACACGAGACGCCCGAAGGGCTACGACGCGCCTTCGAACTCGCAGCCCTGATCAAGGGGGCGAACTCGAGTCCGGGTGGGTCCGAGGTGGGTCTACGCCAGCCCTCGTGATCCCGAAAGGGCAGAGGATTGCTTCATGAAATCCGGTTTATGGTCGGCGAACGTCGGCCCGTGAGCGGCACCGGAACGGATGCGGCAGCGGGTAGACCACGAGGAAGATCATGTTCACCGCGCCGATGATCGACAGCTCACCCGCGCACCAGATGTGCCGCGCCGGTGATTCTTACGCGGAACGGGTCGACCTCGCCCGCGCGCTGCGCTGCTTCATCAGCCGCTGATAATCGTCGAACCACATTTCCTGGGTGGCCGAGTAGCAGACACGGCCGCGTTCGTCGTGCCAGCGATAGACGCTGTCGCGGAACGTGGCATTCGGCCATGTCGGGATGACGCCGACGGAGAGCGCCTCACCGCTGAACCGGTGGGTCCGGCCCGATTCGTCTTCGATCTGCAATTCCTGCCTGGTGGGCATGTGGTTGAACGGGTGGTAGGCCAAAACGTTGCGGGTTACTCGCGTGATGCTGCGAGCAGCGGGGTCACCGGCTGTGTAAACCCACCCGAAGATGGGCTTGCGGTAGTCGTCGGGCAGGTCATACAGGCCCTTCCAAGCCGGTTCACTGTCGGGCGCCTCGAATCCGATGTGGTTGAGCATCAAGTCATCACCGAAACGCATCGGGGTGAGACAAATCGGCGGCACCCTGACGGCACCGCGACGCTCGACGCGAATCTGGTTCCAGGACCGGTCCCGCAAGTCATAACAATCGACGGCGTGCCGGACGCCCCGGACGGTGATCTGACCGATGTAACGCATCATCTGCTCGATCCCACCTTGGGACCGGTCCACGTCGTGGTGCTGCTCCTCCCCGGGCATGATGTACGGCCGGGCAATCAGCGGTGTCACCGCGGTCGCAGTGACGTCGAGATGGGTCAGGTCGTCGCTTTGGCCATAGCGGATTCGGATCACCCGACCCGGGTCGACAATGTCGAAGCGCAATCCGTTGGCCGTGGAGACCGAGCGGTCTCCGATGGTCGGCCACGGCATCGAGATCTCGTAGTCACACCACACCGAGTCGAGCGGGTCAACGGCGTCGAAGTCATCGAATACGACCACGCCCCCGTGGCAGAGGCGAAACTCGGGGTGGCACCGCAAGTAGATGTAGGCCCCCAGGCGAGCTTCCGGGACGGTCAACCCGAAGTAGTTGGTGTGGATGCGATGCGGTTCCCAGTGCTGGCCTTCCGGCGGAGTGAAATAGTAGAGATCGATCTCTGGCGGATGAGCGCCCAGCGGCATGTCAGCTCCTCGTCGATTCTGTTAGCGATTCCACCTCACCGGTGCGCAGTATCGTCACGACTCCAGTGGCGCCATCGACACGGATACGGTCGCCGTCGCGGACGAGCTTGGTAGCCCTGCGGGTGTTGATCACCGCGGGCACCCCCATTTCGCGCGCAACGATGGCTCCGTGGCTCAGTGGCCCCCCGACGTCGATAACGATGGCCGCGGCGAGTTGGAAGAACACCACCCAGCTCGGGTCGGTGGTTTCGCAGACGAGGACGTCACCCGGCTCGAAACCTTCAGCGTTGGCCGGGTCGGTGATGACACGGGCCGTGCCTTCCACGACCCCTGGATAGACCGCGATGCCAGAAAGTGCGGTGCAGTCGTCGTCGACCGGCGCCGGTTTCGGAGGTCCCGTCCACCGCTCCGGCAGCCGCAACCGCTGATACCTTCTGTGCAACGTCCGCCGTTCGGCAACAAGCTCAGCGGCCTTCCCCGGAATTTCCCCAGTGCTGAGTTCGTCCCAGGTCAGAAAGAAGACGTCATCAGGGTCGTCGATGCGGCCTGCCTGGTACAGCTGATGTCCAAGGCCGCGTGCAGCCGCCCGACCGGCATCGATCGCCTGCAGGAATGCGACCTTGCCGACTTCCCGCAATGGCAGGAAGGTCGATGCGGCACGCAACGCGCCGATGGCCGGTGCTCTGCGCAGTATGGGTAACGCGCCCAGCAACCGTCGCTCGGCGCTGCGGCGCGCGGTCAGGCGCTCGTCCGCCCGCGCGAGTGGTGCCTCGCTTTCGGGCATGCGCGCATAAGCAAGCGAAAGTTCATGCACCGGAGTCGCATCCTCGCGCCATGGGCGGCTCGACAACTCGCCCTCGGCGGGCCCGTGGTACCCGTGTCGTTTTAAGAACGCGGCCATCGTGATCGACCCTCGTGACACCTTCCACAGATCGTCCGCGATCAGCGATTCTTCCAGGCCTCCGTACCCTGACATCAGCTGCAGCTCCAGCCCGGGCATGTCCGCCCGAACCGCCAGGCGAGCCAGCTGGTCGTAGCAGGCCTGGGCGACCAGCGAGCAGAACAAGTGAATCCGCAGTGATCGCCGCAGCTGTTCGCGTGCAGCCGCCATCCGCTCAACCGGCGGACCTACCGGATTCGTCACCGCCTGCCGCCACCAGGCGTCCATCTCCGATCGCCGTGTCCTGAGCCGCCGAGGTAGGGTGGCGACCGCTACCGGCATTCGCGTAACCACCACCGGATAACGTCGTCTTGACTTGCCCCGCAGGACACCTGGATCAGCACTGCCGAAGATCTGGATTTCGAAACTCTCTCCCGACGAACCTGGGATGAGATCGCAGAGCGACGCAATGAGGCTGAGGTTGGCCGCGTACCGGCCATAAAACAGAGCCGTCAGACGGTCATCGACGCACGCCGGCGGGGGTAGGTCACGGCGTGGCAGCACGCCGGCGTCAACGAAAGCTCCGCGCAGGCCGATCTCCGCCGGTTCTCGCCAGAATGTCCATCCGAGCGGGGTGAGGACGCCGGGGAGCACTTCGGCCATGTTGACAGTGGTCCACCGCGTCGACACGCCGCTGTGCTCATGTAGAACGTCCACAACGGACATCAGCGTTCCCGGACGATCGTCATCCACCACGACGACAAGCCGTTCCGGGCGAGCCGACCACTCTTGAAGAGGGACCCCTGGCCGCGCGCGCGACGCATCGGCCGTTCGGAAAACGCTACGCCCATCACTCAGCTGGCCTCAAGAATGCGCCGAGCCGCGTGCTCGCCCCAACGTGCGGCAGACTCCATGGAACCCGCCCCGAACAGGTCGCCGGCAATCTGCACCGGGCCCCGGGCAGGCAGCGACTCACGCAGCGCACTGTTGCGGCGCCAAAAGCCCGGCTCCGCCAGGTATCCCGCGTACGGCCAGCGCGTCACCACCGACAGGTCCCGGTTCCCGGCGAGTTCCGGACAAAGCCCTTCGACGATACCGGCGGCCCACTCTTCCAGTTGTGCGTCGGTGTACTCGAGGAATCTATCGGTGACAGCCGTGTCGGTGTAGATCGTGACGAGGCTGTGTCCGCGCGGGGCTCGATCGGGGGACTTGTTGTGCTGCAGAAAGATCAACAGAGCCTCGCGGTGCTCGACGGTCGGAACCAGGACCGTGTAGGCCCGGCTTTTGGTGGGAACCCGGTAGCCGAGCGAGACACTGATCAGCTTGACGTTGCGCAGCTTGTCGCCGAACGCCGGCGATGCTGACATCAACGACGGCCACATGTCGACGGCGCGATGATACATCGCGGCGATGACACACGATTGTGCGTTGACCTCATGGGTGCCGTTGTCGTCGTTGTAAGCGACAGTTACTCCCGATTCGCTTTCGTCGACGCGGGTTACCGTCGCGCCGTAGCGCACGTCCAGCCGCGATGCCAGCTCGTCCGTGACGACCGCCAACCCGCCGCGCAGACTCCGCAGACCGCCGGACCAGGCGCCCAATGCACCGAGCACGTTGACGCTCGACGCCTCCCGGGCGCCGGTGCCAACCGTCAATCGCATCATGGGATCGACGAGATACTCGGTGATTTCACGGCCGAAGTGCCGCACGGCGAAGTCGTACGCCGATACCTTCGGATCGTCCAGTTCCGCCGATCCGCCCATGTCGTAGGAGTCAACCTTTTTGATCGCCTTGCGCAGTCGAATGAATCCGGCCGCCAAGCGCAGTTTGGCCCCCAAGGACAACGCGCGCGTAAACGGTAGCTTCCGCAAATCGGCCGGATCGAGATCGATCAGGCGTCCGCCCCGGACCAGACCGATCACCGCGCTGGTGTCCACCAGCCGGTCACCGAGTCCGAGGTCCTCCACCAACTTCAGATAGCTTGCGTAGCCGGCGGTGAGGGCGTCCGGCCCGGTGTCGACGATGTAACCCTCACGGTGCTCGGTCTTTACGCGGCCGCCACACCCGTTCGCGGCTTCGAGCACCACGACTGTGGCACCCCCCTGCTGCAAGCGGTAGGCGGCAGCCAGCCCTGACAGCCCGGCGCCGACAACGACGACCGACGTCACGACCGACCGGCCCCGCGGTCGGCTCGATCCCCTGCTGGTTTCATCGCACCACTCCGCCCGTCAATGGAGGTCGTGTAAACGATCGTTACCGCGAATCAAAATACCACAGCTGTTGTGCCCGAGACGCCGGGCCGCCGCGCGCACAAAGCCGACGGGTCACATGCGGCGAGCCGGTCGTCCCCAAAAGCGCCCGTGGCGCGGATGCCGGTTTGTGCGCCTTATGCTGACTCGTCATGAGCGCGTTGCGGGAGCGAAAGAAGGCGGCACTACGTGCCACTATCGTGCGCTCAGCCGTCGAGCTGTTCGTGCAGCGCGGTTACGATTCGGTCGGGATGGAGGAGATCGCCCACGCATCGATGTGCTCGCGCAGCACGCTGAACCGATATTTCGGAACCAAAGAAGACGTGCTGTTCCCGGCGGTCCCCGAAGTTGTCGAAGGGTTACGGCGTGCGCTGGACAGCGCGGCGAAAAAGGGTGATCGATGGACGATCGCGCGTGAGGCGCTCACTACGCAACTGGGGCAATTCTTCGAGAATTTTGAGCCAGACCTGCGTGCGACGATCATGCGGCTTTGGTTTACCGAACCTTCGCCGCGCCGGCGCTACCTTGAAATCGCCTATGAATGGGAAGAAATACTGAAGCCATTCTTCTCCGCCGGTTTGCCCAATAACCCCGAGACCCACCTGCGCACCCAGGTGCTCGCCTCAGCGATGGTCTCCGCATTGCGCGCGGTGCTGCATGCCGCGATCGAATCGGGCGACGACATATCCACGTTGGCCGATACGGCGTTCGGCATGCTCGAGGACGGCTTGCCGACGGCGCTGCGACCCGTGCATTGATCAATCCCTTGCCCCGCAATCGGGTTGAGCGGAAAGCCAAGACATTCCATAATTTGACGCATCTGTCCTATTGACGCGCCGTGTCAGGATTTCGTACGGTGGCCGCAACGACGAGGGAGTCAGCGATGAACGCTCGCAGTCAGCGCATCTGCGCCTGGGCCGGGCCGGCGTGTGCCGTCACCTGGATGGTCGGCTTCTTCTTTCTCGCGGGGTTCATTCCGCCACCCTCGCCGAGCATGGACGCCCACCAGATCGCCGCGATGTTCGCCGAGCACGGCGGGCGGATCCGGGCCGGGCTGATCATCGTTGGATTCGGCGGTGCCATCTACTGCCCGTGGGCCGCCGCGATCAGCGTGCAGCTCAAGCGCATTGAAGGCCGATTCTCACCCATGACCTACACCCAGCTCGGTATGGGTTCCGTGTTTGTGCTCATTTTCATCGTGCCGGTCATGATGTGGCAGGCTGCCGCATTCCGCCCGATGGAGAACATCGAGATCACTCACCGCTTCAACGACATGGCGTGGATGCTTTTCATCGGACCGGTCTGCACCATTTTCGTCCAGGGCATCGCCATCACCATCGCCATCCTCAGCGACAAGTCCGAGCGACCCGTGTTGCCACGCTGGCTCGGCTGGTTCAACCTATGGGCGCAGATCATCTACTTGCCCGGCGTGCTGATTCCGTACTTCAAAAGCGGACCGCTGGCGTGGAACGGCCTGCTGGCGTTCTGGATTCCGGTTGTTGTGTTCGCCGTGTGGCTGTGCCTTATCACCGCGATGCTGTTGCGAGCGATCAACGAGCAAGAACGTGCACTCACCAACCAGACGGCCGCCGCACCGGCCCCGACAAGCGCCGGTGCGCCGACATGACCGCACGTGCGCAACGGATTCTCCTGTGGTGGGGGCTGATCTTCACGGCAATCTACGGACTGGTGTGGTGGCTGCTGCTGCACATGATGCCGCCACCCACCGCGAGGTGGTCCGCCGATGCGATTGCCCGGTTTTACGTCCACAACGGCACCGAAATCAAGATCGGTGCCACCATTTGCAGCTGGACCAGCGGATTCATGGTGCCCATCGCGGTGGTGGTCGCGGTCCAAATCGCCCGACACGAGAAGGGCACACCGGTATGGGCGGCTGTCGCGTTCGCCGGCGGCACGCTGATGTCGATCCCACTGATGCTTCCCCCAATTTTTTGGGGCGTCGCGGCATTCACCCCGACCCGGGCGCCCGAGATCACCGCGACCGTGCACGAACTTGCGATGCTGACCTTCGTCACGACCGACCAGTACTACATCTTCATGTGGGTCGCGATCGCCTTCGTCGCGCTGATGCCCAATGCCGTTGTGCATACCCCGTTCCCGCGATGGTTCGGGTACTACACCGCGTGGACGGCCCTGATGTTCGAGGCCGGCGCGATCGCGTTTCTCACCCGCTCGGGTCCGTTTGCCTGGAACGGGTTGTTGGCGTTCTGGTCGCCGGTGGTCACCTTCTTCGCATGGATCGCCGTGATGGCGGTCCTGGTGTTCAGGGCGATCGGGGCCCAGGAACGAGAATGGCCCGCGGAGGTCGCGCTGCACGGGTGACGCGGCGCGGCCGCAGGCTCTGCGTTCACGCGACTGGCTCAAACGTCTTCTTCTGCACACCGTACTGCGTTATCGTGAACGTACGTTCATACGCACCGCGCTTGCCGAGGAGATGTCGTGACACCAATCCAAGCCAAACTTCGTTTGTTCGGTGTCTGGTGCGGCCCCGGATACTTGGTGCTGCTCTTTGTCGGCTGGGGTGCCTTTGCCGGCTTTCTGCCACCAGTTGCGCCGTCGCGCAACGCCGATGAGGTCGCGCGGATCTTCCAGGACAACACCAACGGCATTCGCATCGGCATGGTGCTCGTGATGTGGGCGGCCGGTGTGTTCATCTTCTTCGCAGCCGCGATCGGGCAATTTTTGTCCAAGATCGAAGGCGGCGCGGGCGTACTCACCTACGGCGCGGTCATAGGCGGCTGCGGAAACATGGTGCTGTCGTTTTATCCGGCCATCTGGTGGCTGGTGGCCGCCTACCGCCCGGAGCGGGCGGCTCAATTAACCTACATCTTCAACGATATGGCGTGGCTACAGTTCATCGGCGGTGTCTCCATGTTCGCGGCGCTGCCCGTCGCGATCGCCATTGGCGCGTTCATCGACAAGAGCCCCGATCCGGTATTCCCGTCCTGGGCAGGTTATTTCAACTTGATGGTGGTCATGCTGATCCTGCCCGACCAGCTGTTGTTCTTCTTCCACTCGGGACCGTGGTCGTGGAACGGGCTCTTCGGACTGTGGATTCCGGTAGTGCTGTTCGGCGCATGGTTCCTGGTGACCTTCTTCTTGATGCGCGCCGCCGTGCGGCGGGCCATGCGCAATCCCAGTTCAGCCCACGAAAGCCTCGACGCCATCCCGACCAGCAGGTAGTCGGTCCGCGAAAACGCTCGGAGCATGCCCTGCATCTCCTCGGACGGCTGCCAAACGGATGCCTTGGCCTACTGGACTGGGCGTGCTGTCCCGCCGAGGGATGGGAACGCTCCGCCCTGCGCAGTCGTCGCTGGTGCCCGGGCCGCGCACGCCCCGAGCCGCCACGGGCGTTTGAGGTACGACGACATTCAGAGTGCACCGCATAGAGTTGGTCGGCCGGGCTCGTGACCGCATCCGACGGCCTTTGTCTCGAAATCGTCGCTCACCACGCAAGCCTTCCAGCAACAACAGGTCGACGACGATCTCGCGTGAATCGTCAAAAGGATTGGTTCGCTCAGAGATACGACTCGATCAGCACCGTCAGCTGCTCACGTGTTTCGGCATCGTCGGTAAGCGGACTGGCGATCGCCGACACCGCCGCCGCCCGCGGACCCAAACCGACGCGGACCAGGGTTGCGGTTGCGACCAGCGCGCGGGTGGACGCTGTCTCGCGTAACGCGACATCGTCGAGACGCCGGATCGCTTGCCCCAGCCTGATGATGTCGTCAAGCACGTCGGTGTCAAGCCCGCTTTCCTGCTGCAGGATCTTGCGCTCGACGTCTGGGGGCGGAAAGCCGAGATCGATCCCGACAAGACGCTGGCGCGTGGACATCTTGAGGTCTTTGAGGACACTCTGATAGCCGGGGTTGTACGACAAGACGAGCTGAAAGCCCGCTGCCGCTTGCAGCTTGAGCCCGCCGAGCCGCTCGATGTTCAATTCGCGGCGATGATCGGCGAGTGAGTGCACCGCGACTATCGCGTCTTGACGGGCTTCGACCACTTCATCGAGATAGCAGATGCCGCCTTGGCGCACCGCCTGCGTCAGGGGGCCGTCAACCCACTCGGTTCGCGAGTCGCGGAGGACGAACCGGCCCAACAGATCCGACGAGGTCATGTCCTCGTGACAACACACGGTGAACAGCGGCACCCCGAACTGGTCCGCCATGTGCTCAACGAGGCGGGTCTTGCCGCAACCCGTCGGCCCCTTCAGCATGACGGGAAGACCCGATCGCCAGGCGGCGGCGAACACGCTCACTTCATCACCGACTGGAATGTACGGGCGCTTCCTCTGGTCGCTCCCAACGCTATCGTCACGCATGAAATCCCACTGCTGCACTGTCAATTCGCTCATCCCGACCTCGGAGGTTCACACATAGGTGTTCATTGCATTGCGCTTGGCCGCGTGTAGCGACCGTAGGTATCCGTGGTGCTCTTCGGAGAGCAGTTCGCGCCGACGGCCGTTGCTGCGCGTGACGCTCAGCGCGTTCACCAGGAGGCCGCGCAGGTGTCGCTGAATATCGCTGCATTGTCCGATCACCCTAAAGGATGCGTCCGACCACACGTCCTCGAGAACCTCCGGTTCGGTCGACGAACGGATCCCGATTCCGGCAACCCCGATTCCCTGCAGGACAGCCTCCTTGATCGCCTGCCGCGCGTCGGCCCGCGCATAACGATCCTCGTAGCCATCGTCGTAAGGCAGCCCGTCACCGATCACCAAGAGCACCATGTTCTTCGCCAACGCCTGCGATTCCACGACGTGGGTGGCGTGGCGGATCGCGGCGCCGATGCGGGTAAACCCCGACGGTTGTACCGACTGCAGCCGGCGCTTGGCGGCCGAATCGAACCTTGCATTGAAACTCTTGATCCTCAGAAACCGCACCGCATCCTTGCCGCGTGAATAGAACCCATACGTGCCGACCCGGTCGCCGAGCCTTTCCAGCGCCACGGTGAGATCGCCGGCAAGTCGGCGCTCCTCCTCGAAGACCACTCGACCGCCCGAGTCTTCGGCGGTCGAACCCGAACAGTCCAACAGAACCAGCACCGACAGGTCCCGCTTGGTCAGCCGACTGCTTTCGTAGATGTAGGGGTCCGGGTTGTCTCCGTGCCGGCGGTCGGTTTCGTAGTCGAGCAGCGCCGAGAGATCCAACGAGTCGCCTTCCGCCTGGCGGCGGTGGCGCTCAGGTTCGATTCCGACCCGGGCCAGCGGCCGCTGCAGATAAGACCTCGCGGCGCGGTCATCGTGCGTGGATCCCGCGTCGGCCGGGTCGTATTCGGCGACCGCGCACCAATCCAAGCGATAGACACCCTTGTGGCAGTCCCATTCCGGATAACGCGTCCCGAGAACCGGAGCCGGTTCGAGCACGGCCGACACCAGCCGGCTCAGCGGACCCTTTCTGGCGTTTCGACCGACGGGTCCAAACCGCTGCTTGGCCACCGGAATTTCGGCAGAACCCTGGTTCTTGTCACGACCGCTGCGACCCATCCCCAGCAGCTTCTGGATCGCATCGCCGAGCGGATTGGGTATTCCGGGAGCCGACAGCAGGTTGACGATCTTGCTTTCGTCTGTCTCGTCTTCGGCTCCATCGTCTTGCTGGGAGTCTTCTTCTTCGAGCCGGCCAAGGCGGAAAACGTCACGATCGGTGGGTGCGGGCCGCAGGTCCTCCTGGCTCAGCCGCCTAAGTCGGGACGGCATCAACACGCCAGCCCACCCCGGCGGTGACGGGATGCGCTCGCGGCCCAGCGCACGACTGAATGATTCTTCGCTAGAGGCCGAGACCGACTCCAATCCACCCGATTTGATGCGGATCAGGGTGCGTGCGGGGAGCAAGTTGTCAAGCTGCTCGGCGACGCGCCCGAGTTCCAAAGCGAGGTAGCGCTGCGCCACCGCGGGGCGGTGTCGCGCGAGCCGCGCCATGAGGTCTTTTCGTAACGCTCCAATCGCCAGCAACGCGGCCTGGACTGCGACCGCGTCGCACACGTCCACCGCATCCAAGCCCGCAGCGACGAATACCGTACGCCCGTCCGTGTGCGTCGGTTCGCTGCGCGTTTCTTCGACGGTTAACGGTCGCGAAGCGATCGCGGAGGCGAGGACAGCGAATCTTGTGACTGATGAAATGATCTGTCCCGCACTACTTCCCGCGCTTGAAGGGCACCATGCTTGGCAGTGTGGTGTTTGGCGGCACGACCAGGTTGCCATTGGGGTCCAGGTGTGCGGAACCCCCATTGGGGTCGTGATTGTTATTGCGGAACTGCGGAACCGCCGGACCCGGGCACATCTGGTCGGTTCCCTCACCGCACAGGCCGTTGGTCAAATACGAGCGTTGCTGCAGGTCTGCCGGCCACTCGGCCATGCGCGTCGCGGTCCACGTATTGAGCACGTTGTAAAGGACGAAGAACAACATGTTCACGAAACCGATCATGGCCAGTGCTCGTAGGCCGCTCTTGCGACGATCGGAGACCTTCAGCGACTCGAGACCACGGTCCGCAAGCGTTTCGCCGCGATCGTTCTTGAAGAAACGCAGGATGGCAACGGCCGCGAACGCCGAACCGGCCGTGATCATCTCGGTGAGGGGGAACTTGTGGTAAGTGTTCGGGAAGATATTGAAGTGGCCACCCGGGTACTCCCAAATGCCCAACGGCATAAACATGACGCCTTCCAAGAGGACGTCGAACATCCACATCGCGATGACGCAGATCGCACCAAGCTTGAGCGCGCTCAGCTGTGGCCACCGCTTGCGCGCGGTGCGCATCACCCAGGATCCGGCGAACATCGCCACCACGAAGCAATACACGTATGCCCCGGGAACGATCAGAATCGGCTCCACGATCATCGCTCCGGGCGCGGCCTTGCCGGTGGCGAACGGAATGCTGTTTTCCCAGGAGCCGTAGTTGAGTGCCCAGGCGTTGTAAGTGAACCAGGTGCCGCTGTATGCGGACAGCGGGTCCTGGAACCATACCGTCGCGAACGCGATCGTCAGCGCCCCGTCCACGCTGAGCTTGCCATCCCGTCGCCATGGCTTGACGACCATGAAGTAGAAGCAGGCCAAGACGACCGGAATCGAGATGCCCTCGAAGAACACGACCGCGACCTTCATGAAGGTCGGGACCGGTGTCGGCCCCACCGGCACGGTCTTGAACAACGGGCCGAGGACCCAGTTCGTCAGAACGGCCACCATAAACACCAGGTAGGCAGCGCCAGCGGCCGCCCACCACTTTACCGGTGCCGACGTGCGGGGGGGCGAATCGACCGTTCGAGACGTGGATGTCCGCCGCGGGTGGTCCAGCCTTTCAGCCAGCTGAGTCATCGTTGGCTCCCCCTTCCGGCCTCGTCCAAAAACGACTACGACCGCTACCTGTTATTGGTGAACCCGGCATCCATGACGTACGTACTGCCCGTGATGTAACGGCCCGCGTCCGAAACCAAGTGCATGATCGAGTCGGTCACGTCTTGGGGCTCGAGCAACCCATTGGGCACCGGCAGCGGATTTTGCAGGTTCTGCGCGATCTTCGGAAATTCCTGCACATAACGCCCGAAGGCCTCATTGGCGATCATCGGTGAGTTGACACCGGTCGGGTGAATCGTGTTCACCCGAATGTTCTCTGGTGCGAGCACGTTGGCCCAAGCACGCATCAGGCCGACGACACCGTGCTTGGAGGCGGTGTACCCCAGCACGCCGGGCGAGCCGTCCCCGAGCCCGCCGACCAAACCGGCGGTGGAACTGGTGATCACGATCGACCCACCGCGCCCACCGGCCCGCAGGTGCGGTATCGCCGGCTCCACCGTGTTGAACACGCCAACGAGCATGATGTCGATTCCGGCCAGGAAGGCTTCGCGCTGCAGGCGCTGCTGTCCGGTGATCGCCATTACGCCGGCGTTCGCCAACACGATGTCCAGTCGCCCCAGCTCGGCCACGCCGTCGTCGACGACGCGCTTGACCGCCTCGTGATCACGAACGTCAGCGACCGACAGCAGCGCCCTGCGGCCGAACTTTTCGATCAGCTTGGCCGTCTCGTCGAGATCGTCGCGGGTGGCCAGTGGATATTCCACCGCGTCGTCGTTGGCGCAGATGTCGAAACCGATGATGTCGGCGCCCTCCTCGGCAAGCCGCACCGCGTGCGAGCGGCCCTGCCCCCGCGCCACCCCGGAAATAAAGGCAACCTTGTTATCGACGAGTCCCATAAAGTTAGTGTCCTTGTCTAAGTCCACCCGAACGGACGCTCTTTCCGGCGGGTCACGTTTTTAAGGTTCAATGTCTCATAATTGCCGATTTGGCGGGCTTGTGTCAATGGTCACGTGTGCTTCCGGAATGACTATCATTTGCGGAACGATCGTTTACATTGCCGCAGCAAAACGAGGGAACCGGAGCTGACGATGCCTCAAGAGCCGATCGCGTGCGAAGCAGGGTGGTGGAACCCGGCACCCAGCGAAACGGATGACTGGTTAACGTGGGCCAATACGCTGCCTTACTGCCGGGACCTCGGGCTGGTGTGCGTGGAGTTCAATGCCACGTCGGCAGTCTTCCGCATGGATCGTTCGACGTTGACCCCCAACCCGAACGGCGCCGTGAACGGTGGCACTGTGGCCGCGGCGGCGGACCAGATCATGGGCGCGCTCACCATGCGGATGAGCGCAGCAGGACTCTTGCCCGCGACCGGCTCGTTGCACATTCAATATCACCTACCCGCTCGAGCACCGTTGACTTTCCGCGCAACGGCGCTGGGCGGCGGCCAGCGGACCAAGTTCGTCGAAGTGGTGGTCGAGGACCGAAGCGGCAATCGCTGCGCCACAAGCCAGGGCACCATGATCGCCGGCGGCTCCAAGGGGCCCCCGTTGCCCAGCCTTTAATGAGACGTTAGGGTTCTAAAATATTTTCCCAATCCGGATCCAGTGAGGTACCTGATGTCGCAGCGCCCGAATGCCCAGATTGTCGCCGACTTCTACGCCGCGCTTAGCGGTGGTGATCCTGAGGCGGTAGCGGCTGCAATCGACGACCACTTCGCCGAGGATGCGGCGATCGAGTGGCCGCCGTCGTTGCCGCATGGCGGCCGCGTAGAGAGCAGCCGACGACTGCGCGGGCTGTTCACCGGGATCGCGAAGGCCGGCAACCAGGCCGGCGCCACAAACCTCACGCTGGTGCGGACCATTGCCGACGGCGATCACGTGGTCGCGTGGATCACCTTCGACTGGAAGAACCCGGGTTCTGAGGACGCCGTTCCCAACTCCGCTCTGGAGGTGTGGTCGTTCTCGGGCGGTTTGGTGCGAGAAATCAGAGCGTTCTACTGGGACGCCGCAGCGATCAGCCAGCCGCAGAACGCCTGACGCCACAAGGATGCACGGAGGAGAACAACATGTCGCGTAGCGCAGTCATTGTCGATGCCGTCCGATCCCCCATGGCCAAGGGGAAGCCACCGAAGGACGGACGGCCCGGTGGAGCGCTCAGCGGCGTCCATCCGGTGGACCTGCTGGGGCAGGTGATCGGCCAGTTGATGGCCCGTAACGACGTCGACCCCGCTCGTGTTGACGACGTGATCGCCGGCTGCGTGAGTCAGGTCGGCGAACAATCCGGGCCGGTGGGGCGCTGGGCCTGGCTTTCGGCGGGGTTGCCAGAGAGCGTGCCGTCGGTGGCGGTGCATCGCGCCTGCGGGTCCAGCCAGCAGGCCGCCGACTTCGCCGCGCAGGCCGTGATAGCCGGAGCGTGCGACATTGTCGTGGCGGCCGGTGTCGAGTCGATGAGCCGGATCCCCATGTTCACGGCGCGAATCGGGCAAGATCCCTACGGCCCGGCAGTGACGCGGCGCTACGCGCCCGGATTGGTGCCGCAGGGCGTGTCGGCGGAGCTGGTGGCCGCCCGCTGGAAACTCGATCGCGAGTCCATCGACGAGTTCTCCGCCCGCTCCCATCGCAATGCCGCCGCGGCCGACTTCAGCCCCGAGATCGTGCCGATCACCACGCCGGATGGTGACGTGGTCAGCACCGACGAGACCATCCGGCCCTCGACCACGGTCGAGGGGCTGGCCGCCCTCAAGTCGTCGTTCTACTCCCCCGAGATGGCGGAACGCTTCCCCGAGATTACGGACTGGCACATCACTGCGGGCAATTCATCCCAGCTCTCCGATGGCGCGGCGGCGGTATTGATCATGGGCGACGACACCGCCGAGGAGCTGGGTCTTGCACCGCGGGCGCGCTTCCATGCGTTCGGGCTCGCCGCCGATGATCCGATCACGATGCTGACCGGCCCCATCCCGGCGACTGAGCGGGTGTTGCGTCGCTCGAATCTTTCGCTGGCCGACATCGACCACTACGAAGTGAACGAGGCGTTCGCTCCGGTACCGATGGCCTGGGCACGGCACTTCAACGCCGATCCCACCAGGCTCAACCCGCGCGGCGGCGCCATCGCTCTGGGTCATCCGCTAGGGGCATCCGGCGCCCGGCTGCTGACCACCATGCTGCACGCGTTGGAGTCCAACGGCGGTCGCTTCGGGTTGCAGACCATGTGCGAGGCCGGCGGAATGGCCAACGCCACCATCATCGAACGGCTCTGAGGCCACGAAAGGAATAGCACACCATGCGGATTGACGGAATCAGCGCGATCGTCACCGGCGGCGCGTCCGGGCTCGGGCGTGCGACCGTCGAACGACTTGTTTCGGCCGGGGCCGCCAAGGTTGTCATCGCCGATCTTCCGTCCTCGAACGGGGAAACGGTCGCCAAGGAGCTCGGCGATGCCGTGCAGTTCGTCGCAGCCGACGTTCGCAGCCCTGAAGGCGTCACCGCGGCGATCGAAGCCGCCACCGAGGCGGGACCGCTTCGGGCGGTCGTGCACTGCGCCGGACGCGGCGGCCCGGTGCGCGTGGTCAACAAGGATGGCTCGCCCGGTTCGCTGGAGACCTACTCCGACGTCATCGGCGTCAACCTTATCGGATCGTTCAACGTGCTGCGCTTGGCGGCCGCGCAGATGGCCACCAACGAGCCAATTGACGGCGATCGCGGCGTGGTCATCCTGACCGCATCGGTCGCCGCGTTCGAAGGCCAGATCGGGCAGATACCGTACGCGTCGTCCAAGGCCGGCATCGTCGGCATGACGATCGTCGCCGCGCGGGATTTGGCGTCCAAAGCGATCCGCGTCTGCACCATCGCGCCCGGCACCTTCGACACGCCACTGCTGGCGAAGGTTTCCGACGAGGTGCGCGCGTCGTTGGCGAAGACCGTGCCGCATCCGAGCCGGTTGGGTTCTCCCGACGAGTTCGCGCGGCTGGCGCTGTCGATCATCGACAACGGCATGCTCAACGGCGAGACCATCCGCCTCGATGGCGCGATTCGCATGGCGCCGAGGTGATTCGAGGGTGATTCCCAAGCGGCGGGGCATCTTCGATGGCGACCATGCGGCGTTTCGGGACAGCGTAAGGCGTTTCATCGCAACCGAAGTGGCACCGAATGTGGACGCATGGCGTGACGCCAACGAAACGCCACGCAGCGTCGTCGCCGCGGCCGGCGAAGCGGGTTTCCTCGGTACTGCGGTGCCCGAGGAGTTCGGGGGCGGCGGCGTCGAGGACTTCGGCTTCCTTGCCGTCCTGATCGAGGAGACGATCGCCGCCGGCGCGACCGGCCTGGCAGTGCTATGGGCACTGCAGGCCGGGGTTGCGATCCCTTTCCTGCTCGACCAGGCCGCCGCGGCGGACAAGCAGCGTTGGCTGCCCGGGCTCAGCAGCGGCCGGTTGGTGGCCATTCCCGCTCCCGCGACGCTGTCGGGTGTCATTGCCGCGCGCGTCGCCGACGCCCTTCTGGTGCCTACCGACCACGGCCGGGTCGCGCTGGTCGCGCTCGACCAGCCGGGCGTGACCATCACGCCCACCAAGCCGTACCTGGCCGGGCGGGACGCCGGAATGGCCGATGTGACGTTGGGCGACACCGTGACAGATGCCGACTTCGCCTCCACCGGCGCCCTGCATCGCGACCTCGACCTGTGGTTCGCGGTGTTGGCGCTGGCCAGTGCGCGCACCGCACTGGCACTGGCCGTCGAGTACGTCCACGCCAGAAAGGTATTCGGTCGTCCACTGGCGGAATTCGAGAACACCCGGTTCCGATTGGCGGAGCTCTGGGCCGAGATCGCCGGCCAGACCGCGTTTGTCGACTCTTGCGTGCATGCCCGCAGCGTCGGCGCGCTCGACCTCGCCGATGCCGCGGCCGCGTGCCTTAACGCAGGCAGGGTCTGTGAGCGGGCCGTCGACCAGTCCCTGCAACTGCACGGCGGATACGGATACATGCGCGAATACCCCATTTCGCACGCCTTCGCCGACGCCCGCTTCCTTCAGGTCCTGGCCTCGGCTTACTCCAATCCCCGTGAGACGTTGGCATCGAGCGTGGCTCTAAACTCCATGTCTCTGTTGTGAATTCGTACGACCCACAGACCGCGCTGGGCGCGACGCCTGCCGCTGGTGCCCGGCTGAACCAGAGCACGTCTCAGAAGTGCCCGGCGCGCAGCTTGCGCAGGAACGTGCGTGAATGATGCAGCGGCCAGTAGTCCTGGCCTTCACCTAAAGCTGTTTGACCGTCGAGTTCCCACTCGACCAGAGACCAAAAAGTCGTCAGCCACGCATATCCCTGCCAGTTGAACATGTTCCGCACTCGGCCGGTAGCCTCGAGACGCCGGCCGAGCGAGTCGGTTGCTCGGACCCGGTAGGTGGTGGGTCGGCCGGATTCGTCGCGTCGGGTCACAGCGATCGTGTTGCCTTCGGTCAGTGTGAGATCGCCGTAGCGGCCGTCACGCAGGTAGTAGCCCAGGATGACGTCTTCGGTGGTTCCGATCACCGGATCGTCTTCAGGTTTGCGGAAGCTCACGGCGAGCGCATGAAAGCTACTGTTCTCTCCCACCGCCCAGACCATCTGGCCGCGCGGGTTTTTAACGATGTCGCGAATGCCCCACGAGCGATCGCGCTGGGCCACACAGTCAATGGCGATCACCTCGCCGTCGACGCGCAGGGTGCCCGTCATCCGGCCCGGCTGATCGTAATGGCCCTTGCCCCATTCTTCGAGGCCGCCGGGGAAACCCGTGCCGTGCGGTTCGCGGTCGCCGACGAACTCGAGGTCGACCGCGACGTCCGCGTTGAAGGCGGTCTGACCCCGGTAGGTGAACCGGTAGTGGCGCAGCGGCTCGAGCAGCTCGACGCGCAACCCGTTAGCCAGCGAGAAGTCAAACATCTGTGCGCCTTCGGGAGTCTGATAACCCTCACCCCAGTCGTACAGCAGGCAGTCGTAGGTCTCGCTCCCGTGGTTGTCCCAGGCCGCTATCCCGCCCACGGTGTAGCCGATATTGGGCCGGTGATACAGGTAGACGAAGCCGGACAGGTCGCGTTCGGGAACCATGAAGGAAAACCAGCTGGCCTCGTTCCAGAACGGCTCGCCGGGTGGGGCCTGATGAAACAAGTCGTCTTGGCCCGTGATGCTCATCTGTCCTCCTCGTAACGTGATCGGGTTTTGCTCACGTCGCCCGTTCGAGCACCTCCACGGTGCCGCTGGCTCCGTCGACGCGGACGCGGTCGCCGGTGCGCAACTTCCTGGTACCGGTACCGGTGTTCACAACACACGGGATGCCCAGCTCTCTGGCGACGACAGCCGCGTGGCTGAGCGTTCCACCGATGTCGACTACGAGCGCCGCCGAGATGAGCATCACCGACGCCCAGGAAGGATCGGTTGTCGCCGCCACGAGAACGTCTCCGGGCTGCACCTCCGACAAGCTCGGGTCGGTGATCACGCGCGCGACACCCTCGACGACACCGGCACTGGCGCCTATCCCGGTCAGTTCGGCGCTGGATTCCCCCGGTTCGGTCGACGTTGCCACGATAGGTTCGGGCACGCCCCAGAACGCCGTCGGGATGTCAAACGACCGGTAGCGGAGATGTTCTGCCCGACGTTCAGCGACCAGGGTGCGCGCATCGTTGGGGATGACGCCGGAAATCTCGTCTGCAGTCAGGTACATGACGTCATCGACGTCGTCGAGAACTTCAGTCGCAACCAGGATTTCGCCGATGCGACGGGCGGCCGCACGAGCGATGTCGAGCGAACGCAGGAAGTTGGCTTTGCCGATGCCGCGCATGGGCATGTTGCGGCGCACCAACCAGAGGACGATCCGGGCCCGCATTCGGCTGGCAGGATTGGGCATCCGCGACAGCAGCTCGGCTTCCGCCGCCTTGCGCTCAACGGCTCGCCGCGCCGCGGCGCGGCGAGGATCCTTGTCATCAGGCTGGTCTCGATAGATCGCCGCCAGTCGTCGGACGGGGGTGGGATCTTCGCGCCAGACCCGACCAGCGATATCACCCTCCAACGTTCCGTGAAAACCGTGCCGGCGCAGGAACTCTTCCTCACTGATGCGTCCCCGCCCGAGATCCCACAGATCAATGACCACTTCTGTTTCAGCGTGGTCGCCACCGCCGGCTGTCAACACGCCGAATGAGTCCTCCATGCCCGCACGTGCGACGAGCTTGCGGAGCGCGTCGAAAACCGGTGGCACCCCGACGATGTTGCCCTGGGCCTGCAGCGCGGTCGCTGCCTGAAACCGTCGGTTAGCTTCGCGGAATTGTGCTTGCGCACCAGCGAGATTTAGCGTCGGCGAGCGGAGCAGCTCGGCTGTCCACCATGGCGTGATCTCTTTATTCTGGCGTACCAGAGCGGCTTTGGCGCGAGCGAAGTTGCGCGGCATGTTCCACGCAACGTGCGGATAGCGGCGTCGGGTCGCAGCCTTGGTCATGCCCTCGGGCACGCTGCCCAATAATTGTTCAGCGAGCATATCTCCACTGGCACCTGGAATGCGTTCGCCCATCGCGTAAAACGCACTGACCGAGGCCACGGCGCGGCCATAGGCGATCTGGATGATCCGGTCATGCGGGTCGTGTGGGACCCCGGAGCGAGAGCGTTCCAGCACACCCATCTGGACGAAGCCATAGCGGGCGGCGATCTCCGCAGCAGGACCCCACACCGACCATGTCAGTGGCGACAGCACGCCGGGTGCGGCCTCACCGAGATTGGCCGTGGAGTAAAACTGTGCGGGGTCTAGGTCGCCGTGCATGGTGCTGGGAGTGCCGAGCGCGGGGCGATTACTCCAGACAGTCTCGGGACGGGCCTGCAAGAGCAGCAGAGCACCGTCTCCGTCGAGTGCCCATTCGATGTCCATCGGGCGACCGAAGGCGGTCTCGATCGCGGCGCCGAGTTCGGCGAGCGACCGAGCTTGGGAAACGTCGAGACTGGGCCGCGCGCCGACAACGGGATCGAGAGGTTGCAAAGTGACCCGCCCAGCAGCGTGGTCAAACGCGTATTGAGCGGACTGCGCGCTGATCCGCATTTTCACCGGTTCTTCGAGGGCGTCCTTGGCGAACCAGAATCGGTCGGCCGCAACGTCACCGACCACCACACCCTCGCCGAGCCCGTATGCGGATTCAATGAAGATTAAGCCCCGGTAACCAGTGACCGGCTCTAGCGTCATCATCACTCCGCCGGCGACCGCCTGGACCATACGCTGTACCACGACGCCCATGGCCGCCTGGTCGGCGTCGACCTGGAAGCGGCCGCGGTACCCGATCGCACCGGCGTTGTAGAGGCTGGACCAGCATCGTTTGATGTGTTCGTGCAGCGCGTCGCGACCCTCTACCCACAGGTAGGTGTCGTGTTGGCCGGCAAAGGAGGCGGCAGCGGTGTCCTCAGCGATGCCGCTAGACCTCACGGCGACGGGGCCACCGCCGAGATCGTCGTAGGCAGCGTCGATCTCGGCGGCCAGATCGACCGGTATGTCCACAGCACAGAACAGTTCGCGGATCGCCGACGACTTCTTGTCGTCGTCAAGGTCTTGCCGGGCAAGCACGTCGGTGATACGCGGACCGATACCGGCGGTCGCGATCACACCGCGGTACGCGTCGGCGGTGATGGCGAAGCCGGCAGGCACTGGCAGGCCGAGTTGAATCAGCGAATAAAGGCCTTTGGCTTTACCACCGACCTGATCCGTCCGTTCGGGCGAGCAGTGCGAAAGCGGAAGCACAACAGGCGCAAGCGATTCGCCGTCTCGCAGCTGTTGCGCGTCACGTCCGTCCATGTCTCGTCCCTCACTGCGCGTCGACTATGACACCGGCCACGGCTAACTGTACACAGCGTGGATAGATCGCGTAGCGGGGCCGTCCCGCGGGTCTTACGATGTGCATGTTCTGTATCCCCAGGGAGGGCCATGGCGTCGCCGCCGCACCAACGAATCCCACCGGGCCCGAAGCCGCGGCTCAGCCGTGACGAGATCGTCGACGAGGCGCTGCAGGTCTTGGCGGTCGGTGGACCCGATCAGCTGTCACTGCGCCGACTCGGAACTCGGCTGGGCGTGACGGCACGCACGCTGTATGGCTATTTCGACTCGAAGGATTCGTTGGAGTCGGCGCTGGTGGAGCGCGTCATGCCACCGCCGCCCCCGCTAGACCCGAACCAGCCGTGGGATCAGCAGCTTCGCACCTATGTGATGCGAATCCATGACGCCTTTGTGGAGCAGCCCGGAGCGGCGCAGCTTTTCGCGGCGCATTCGGCACGCAGCGACGCGATGGACCGGGTACGCGAATATCTGCTAACCCTGTTGGTCGACGGCGGCCTCGCCCACGCCGACGCGATCGCGGCCCTCGGGACGTTGAGTCGCTACTTGATGGGTTGCGTCGTCATCGAGGCCGCGCGTCGCGCCGAGGCCGGCGTCGAAACCAATCGGTTCGCCGGGCTTTCTCCTGAGACCTTCCCTGTGCTGGCATCCTTTGCCGACGAGTACGCCGGGCGCAACTCGGAAGAGTCCACACGCTACGGCCTAGACTTGATCCTGACCGCGCTGCGCGGGGCCGCTGGACAGCCCGGATCAGTCAGGACGCCGCCGGCTAGTGAATCGGCACAAACATGAGGCCACGGTCAACCAGAGTCAGATTGAACCGGGTCAACGTCGAAACGAAGTCAGAGTCGAGGCGACGTTGGTGCTGACGCCGTGCGAGCCGTGGGCGATCACCGCATGGCATTGCAATCCACGTTGAGAAGTGGCTGTCGGCGCGCGTCAGGGTGTCGGCGTGCCGCTGAGGATCTCGACACGACCGGTGGTGCCGTCTACCCGCACGCGCATGCCGTCGCGCAACGTGCTGGTCCCGTTGCGGGTGCCGGCAACGCAAGGGAGGCCCAATTCGCGGCACACTATGGCGGCGTGGCTCATGGCGCTACCCACGTCGGTGACTACCCCCTCGGCTAGCGGGAACACGGATGCCCAGCTGGGATCGGTTGCCCGGCACACCAAGACGGTGCCCTCGTCGATGTCCGCGTCGTCGAGATCGCGAACGACGCGCACAATTCCCTCGGCGATGCCGGCGCTCACTCCAAGGCCCTCCACCACGTCAGGACAGCGGTCCGCCGCCACCACGACGGGCAGCGCAGCGGTGATCTCGAAGTCGGGCTCGCCGCGAAAGACGTGCGGAAGCGAGATCCGCTCGAACATCGCATGATGCGCCCGACGCTGATCGATCAGGTCGGGCCAGCGGTCGCGGTCGCCGCCGGCGATCTCGTCGATCGTCAGGAACCGGACATCCATGGGTTCGGCGAGCACACCAGCGTCGGCGAGATCACGGCCGATGATGCGGGATGCCGCGCGCGCGACGTCGACGGCCCGCAACATGCTCGCGCGGCCGGTCTCGCGCCACATCGGCGCATGCGCGGCAAAGCGGACCAGAGCCCGTGCCGGGATCGACCGGATCGGACCGAGAGCGCCCTCGAGGCGCTTGACGGCGGCGGCATGTTCGCGGCGGCGCCGCTGTACCAGTTGGTCCACATTCTCGGTGCGTCGCCGGGCACGGTAGGTGGCAACCAGCTCGACAACAGCTCGCGAATCCTCCCGCCAAACGGCCGATTCCACCAAACCCTCGCGAGGTCCGTGGTAGCCGTGCCGACGCAGAAAATCCTCGATGGTGATCTCGTCATCGGACAATTGCCACAGGTCGCGGACCAAATCGAACTCGGCTGTGCCCTCGTCGCTCCTGATCAGCTCGTGCTGCAGTCCGTCGAGCCCGGCGTTGGTGGCCATGGTTTCGACCCGGCCCATCACGCCCTGACACGCCATGGACAGCACCATGTGTATCTTGAGAATGGTCTCAAACCGACGGCGCGCCTCGACCAACGTGGCCACGGCCAAATCACCTGTCAGTGCGCCGGATTCGAAGACCGTAGCCCGCCACCATCGGGTGGTCTCTGCGGCACACGGGTCAAGACCGCGCATCGCGCTTCGCAGTGCGCGGGGAAATTTCGCCGCGACGAACGGATAGCGGCGCATCTTCCGCAGGCCGGTAGGCTCCGGATCACCGCCGCCCTGCACGGAACCGAAAAGCTGCGCCTCCATCAACGCGGCCGAGCCGCCCGGCACACGTGCGGCCATTCTTCCCATCTGGTCGAGGTTGGCGATGGCACGACCGTAGGCGACGGAGAGAAAGCGAGCATCGACGTCGTCGGGAATCGGCCGCTGTGATGCCGGCAGTACACCGAGATCCACCCAGCAACCGCGCATTGTCGCCTCGGTCGGCGGGAAGTACATGGACCAGGTCAATGGCGTGACGGTGCCCGGCAGGCCCTCGTCGACATTGGCCGTGGTCCAGCGCAGCCGGGTCCCGGGGCGATGGACCGGGCTGGCGGCCAGCTCCGCGGCGGTGAGGTCGATGGCGGGTTGTGGCGAATTTGGCGGCAATTAGGCTCCTTTATCGACGAAGGCGCCCCGCCGTCGTCGGTCACCAGGCGCGCCTTGTTTTGCCGACAAAGGCGTGCCGACGTAGAATATAATTCTTGTTAAATTTCGGCAACGGGCGGGCTTGGCAGTCGGCGCGCGGTGCCTTGACGGAATTGTCAGCGGCCACCCGCGCGCAGCAAAGCCCGTGCCTGTTCGGTCGGCATGCAGGACCAGTCCTCACCCCCTGCGGTCACACCGTCGAACGTCCATTCCATCCCCGCGCACAGCTGGTAGGTCCTGTCGTACACGGGCCACACGAGCGTGTTCAGGTTCGTCCCCGTGGCATCGAGCTTGCGGCCCAGCTCATCTGTGGCATGCAACTCTGCGCGCCGGGCACTCAGGTCGTGTCCACGCTCGACGACTCGGCATGTTCCGCCGGTGACGAATGCGCCCATGGCGTCACGGCAGTAGAAGCCGAAAGCGACTGCGTCATCTACGGCGAGGACCGCATCCGCCCCGGGCGGATTTGCACTCACGGCAAGCACCGAGAAGTAGTTCCGCTCCGAAGCGCAGCACCACATCAGCTCCATCCGCCGCGCGGCGACTGCGTCGCGCGGACCCCACGATCGGTCACGGATCGACGGGTGGTCGACCACGATCACCTCGCCACCGACGGTCACCGTGCCGGTCATCCGACCGTACTGTTGATAGTGGCCATTGGTGAAGCCCTCGGATTCCGTCGTCCAACCGTCAAGACCTTGGTTCTGCCCAAATGCGTAGGGCTCGGTCAGTTTGCGCCACTCGAGATCGAGGTGCAGCGCGCCGCGGTGGCGAATCCGGAAGTGGCCGAACGGTTCAAGCATCTTTACCGACAGCCCGTTGTCGAGCGTGAAGTCGAACATGTCCGCGTCGTAGGGCATCGCGAGATGACGGTTGTAGTCGTAGCCCAGGCAGTCGTATTCGCTGCGCCCGGAGGGATCCCAGACCTTCACGCCCCCGGCCGAAAGACTCATGTTGGGACGGTGGAAGAAATACACATAGACGGTGGTCTGGCGCTCCGGCAGGACGACGCCGAACCAGGCGCTCTCGTTCCAGTGCGGATGGCTGCTGCGGGGATGAAAGTGCTCGTCCGCGGCGTCGATCCGAATCGCATGGGTTGCCTGGTCCATCTCGCCCCGCTGATCGCCATCGTCATTTGAATGCTTTGTGTCATGGGAGGACTGCCGTAGCTCCCGGCCTGCAAGCATGCGAGCAACGATGCCGCTTACCGCGGCGCGTCACTTAGACCGAGGCTTCGTGGCGACGCGGCTTCGGATCTGCCCCGTTGGCGAAGACGACCGTCGGGCCGACCATCAGTGCCTGAGTGGGGTCCTCGGGATCGGTGGCGATTCCGTCGGCGGGGCCTACGCCGCCTTCCTGGCACATCTTCTGCCACATCGCCATTCGCGTCGCGCGCTTGGGTGTCAGCTTCCCATAGGCGAAGATCCGCCACAGCGTCCAGTTAGGCGCCGGCAGGGACCGTGGGCGCCCGACGAGCTTGTGTAGGACTAACATCCAGCCGACCATCATCGCCATCATGATCGTCGTCGCCACCCAGCGCGCCGCGACCGGCAGCGTCGAGTTGTGGGCGAGCAGGTGAATCCAGCCGATCCCGAAATAGTTCATCATCATGCCGGTCGGCGCCACCAGCAACAGCCACAGTTTGTGGGCGCCCTTAAGGCGCGGTACGGCGAAGGCCAGCATCGCGCCGATGGTGACGAACGAGGCGCCGTTGATGAAGCCCCACCAGTAGGGGAAGTTAAGGAATTTGTACGGCTGCACGCCGTAGTACTCGTAAGTCCGCAAGTTGATGCCGATCGTCTCCATCAGCGCATCGGTGACGATGCCAAGGCCCAGCATCATAACGAAGTGCCGGGCGTGGGCTCCATTGCGGATGACGAAGTAGCAGAAGTAGGACTCGAGGCCAAGGAATGCCACGTAGCACAGTGGGATCAGCGCGGGCACCGTGATGCCGAAGTTGGTGAACGCCGGCACCAGGTTCTTGGCCCAGTGCAAGTGGCCCAGCATGTCGAGCATGGGTTCGCACTGGCTACAGATGAGTCCGCTGGCGAGGACGAGCAAGGGAACGTAGTTTCGGCTCCGCACAGCGGCCCTGATCGCCCACGGCATCGCGAAGATCACGGCTGCGGCGCCAGCCACGAAGAAGAAGGTGATCTGGGCCGGAGCGCTGGCAATGAAATCCCCCGGGCTCGGCTTGATGTTGGGAGGCCAGCCCTCGTCCCCAACGAGAGGCCACCAACTACTGCTACTACTCAGCATCGAAGTCATCGATATCGGACCTTTCTGGCTAGCAATGCCCTACGCCACCGCTGAAATGCCGTTTTCCCTGCCAGCAGCGACTGGCGAGCCCCCCGACAGGTGTGGATCAGCTCACACTAACACGTTGTCCATACAACGTGTATACCTGTTTGCAAAAACGCTTATATTCCGGTGGTGAGGGCGAGATGAGATGGCCGGGTCGCAGGTAAGATGTCGGCGATGACCGATACGACGCGGCGTGCGGTCGGTCGACGACGGGTGGCGGACACCGAGACGTCCGCAGCCGAAAGCATCTTCGCGGCGACCACGCGCTTGTTGGCGCGCGAGTCGTTCGGCGACGTCAGCGTGGCGCAGATTCTCACCGAGGCGGGGGTCTCGCGGGCGACCTTCTACTTCTACTTCTCCTCCAAGTTCTCGGTGCTCAGTGGCTTGCTGGAGCGCGCGATGAACGACATCTTCGAAACGGTGCAACCGTTCCTGGCCCGATCTCCCGACGATCCGCCGACAGTGGCCCTGCAGCGCAGCATTCGGGCCGTCACGCAGGCCTGGCATCGGCACCGCCCGGTTCTCCAAGCGGCGAATCATCACTGGCACAGCGAGCCGGAACTGCGCAGCCTGTGGTTGGCGATCACGGAGCGTTTCATCACCGCCGGAGCTGCGGAGATCGACCGCGAACGCGCCGCCGGAATAGTCACTTCCCGGGTGCCGAGCCGGACGCTGGCGGCAACCCTGTTCTGGGGCACCGAGCGAGTGCTCTACATAGCTGGGACCGGAGTCGAACCGACCCTTGCCGACGAGGAGTCCGCAGTCGACGCGTTGGTCACCATGTGGCGAGGCACCCTATACGGGCAGTGACGGCCGCAATACCTAGTGCTGCAACGAAATCGACAGATCCCGCGCGTCAGTAGTCGATACTTTAGGCCGGCGCACGTTGTCGGACCCACGTGGGTGAACGATTTGCGGCCACCAGAACCACCGCCCCAGCAAGGTGGCGATCGAGGGCATGAACAAGGTCCGAACGACCAATGTGTCCAGCAGCAGCCCCAGTGCGATCGTGGCGCCCATCTGGGCAACGATGCGATCGTCGCTACCGAGCATCGCCGCCATCGTGAAGGCGAACACCAGTCCGGCTGAGGTGACCACCGAGCCCGTTCCGGCCATCGCCCGGATGGTTCCCGTCTTGAGTCCGGCGTGGATCTCGTGCCTGATGCGGTGGACCAGGAGCAGGTTGTAGTCAGAGCCGACGGCCAGCAGCACGATGACCGCGAACAGCATCACCGAGAAGTGCAGCCTGACGCCGAACAGATCCTGCCAGATCAACACGGAGAGCCCGACAGACGCCGCGATCGAACTGGCCGCGGTCCCGACGATCACCAGCGCGGCCACCAGGCTGCGCGTGAGCACCAGCATGATCATGAAGATCAGGGTCAACGAGGCCACCGACGTGATCATCAGGTCATAGATGTTGCCGTCGTGCATGTCCTTATAGGTCGCGGCCGTACCGCCCAGGTAGACCTTGGCATTCGACAGGGAGGACTGCTTCAGGCCCTGCTGCGCCGCGGCGCGCTCCCCATCCACCCGCGAGATGCCTTCCGGAGTTGCCGGATCGCCCTCGTGGTTGATGAAAAAGCGAGCGGATTTGCCGTCCGGCGACAAAAACAGCTTCAGGCCCCGCTGGAACTCCGCATTGTCAAACGCCTCCGGAGGCAGATAAAAGAAGTCGTCGTTTCTGGCGGCATCAAAACTTTGCCCCATGACGATGCCGGTGTTGCTCATCGCCTCCATCTGGTTGATCATCGCCTGGAGGGTGCTGTGCGACGCCAGGATCAGTCCCCTAGTGGATTTCATGCTGGCTATCATCGGCGGCAATAGCTCGGCCGTTTTATGCGTGAGCACGTCGGTGCGTTGGATGTGCTTTGTCAGCTCGTGCAGCTTCTCGCTGACCTGATCGATCCCGTCCAGGCTTTCGAATATCGATCGAATCGACCAGCAGATGGGGACGTCATAGCAATGCTTATCCCAGTACAGGTAGCTACGGATCGGTCGCCACGTGTCTTCGAAATCCGCAATATGATCGCGTAAATCATCCGTGATGGCCGTCGTATCCTCGGTGTCGTGCGCGGTGTCGTGCGTGGCGTCAGCCAGCTGGTTGGTGATTTCATACAGCCGCTGCATGGAGTCAATTGCGACCTGCTGCTCGTCGGCCATCTTCAGGATGTCGGCCAACCGCTCTTTCAAGAAGGACATATTCTGCATCGTCGTCTGACTTTGCATGCTGTTAAGAAATGGGATCGAGCTGTGCTCGATCGGAATCCCCAGCGGTCGGGTGATATCTTGCACCATCACAATGCCTGGGACGCGCAGCACGTTTTTGGCCACCCTGTCCAGCACCAACATGTCGGCGGGGTTGCGCATGTCGTGGTCGGCCTCGACCATCAACAAATCCGGATTCAGCCGCCCCTCCGAAAAGTGCCGCTGTGCGGCCGCATACCCAACATTGCCCGGTGTGCTGTCCGGCAAGTAGTAGCGCTCGCTATACAGCGTGTTGTATCCGGGCAGCGCGATCATGCCGATCAGGACAGCCACCGCACTAGCCGCCAGGATCGGAACGGGCCATCGCACGACGGAGGTACCGACGCGCCGCCACAGTCGACCCTGCTTGGCGCGCTTTGGCTCCAACAGGCCAAAGCGGCTGGCCACCACCAGTACCGCCGGGCCCAGCGTGAGCGCGGCGGCGACGACGACAATCATGCCGATCGCGACCGGAACCCCCATCGTGGTGAACCAGGGCAACCGGGTAAAGGTAAGGCAGTACGCCGCCCCGGCGATCGTCAGACCAGAACCCAGTACGACGGGGCTCACACCGTGAAAGGTGGTGTAATAAGCGGTCTCTCGATCCTCACCCGCCGCGCGCGCCTCTTGGTAACGCCCGATCAGGAAGATCCCGTAGTCGGTTCCGGCGGCGATTGCCAGCATCGTCAGAAGTGAGGTGGCGAATACCGCGAGCTCGATGAACCCGTAGTTGCCAAACACCGCGATGACGCCACGCGACACCGCCAATTCGGTCAGGGTCATAAATAGCTGGATCAGTGTGGTCCCGATCGAGCGATAGACCAGAAACAGCATGATCGCGATCGCGGCAAGGGTGAACAAAGTGATCTTGTTGATGCTTGCGTTGCCGATCATGTACTCGTCGTAGCTGTGCGCCGCTGATCCGGTGACGTAGGCCTTCACCCCGGGCGGCGAGGGCGTAGATGCCACGACCTTGCTGACGGCTTCCACGGATTCGTTCGCCACCGTCGTACCCTGCTCGCCGGCGAGGTTCAGGATCACGTAGGCGGCTTTGCCATCGGCGCTTTGGACTCCCGCCGCCGTTAACCGATCGGCCCAGAAGTTCTGAATGTGCTGTACGTGCTGGCGATCTTGCTCCAGCTGATTGATGATGTTGTCGTAGTAATGGTGTGCGGCGGCGCCGAGTTCCTGTTGACCTTCCAGCACAATCGTGACCGTGCTGTTGGAGTCGAATTCTTTGAAGTTGTGGCCCAGACGCATCATTGCTTTCATCGACGGCGCGTCCATCGGGGCCATCGGCGCCGCGTGCCGCTCGCCGACCACTTCCAATTGCGGCGCAATCACGTTCACGACGACGGTCAACGCGAACCAGCCGATGATTATCGGCACCGCCAACCGACGGATCACCCGTGGCAGGAGGGGACGCCCCGTGTCTGAGCTGGTCATCCCAACGTCTGCTCGCCGGGCATCCGCACTCTTGGCGCGATCGACATCTGCTCTCGTGTCTGACGTCACGGTCCAACCCCGGGGCTTCGGAGTTGGTGGCTTCCAACGCTGCGGATGAGCTGTCGCAGCGCCACTCCGGTCTGCCTCGGCGAACCGTTCGCTTTAAGCAAAATTAAAAACACGGTGGCTGGTTTCTACCACGGGTCAACTGGTGTGGTCCAGCCTTTGGCCGGCGCCCTAGCAAACTCAGAAAGGGCGAGGTTTCATGGCCGCCGCCACGGCCTGTGTCCGGCCAAATCCGGTCTGGTTTGCGTTGGACGATGCCCACGGTTGAGCGGGTCCGGCTGGATCAGCTGCCCTGAGCCGGCGCGGGCTGCCTGCTCATGAGCTGCCGAATCGATTCCAGCTCCGAGGAGAGTCGATTGACCTGGTGCTGGAGATCGGACTCGAATTCGACGATGCCTGCTGGCGTCGCGTTTAGCTCGTCCTCCTGGTCGTTGATCGCGGCCAGCAGCACGTACGTCATGACGAAGATCCACGCCACGAACACCACTACCGGGATCCAGAAGGCGACGACGCCGTTCCAGGCCAACGGGCCGGACTTGAAGGCGTAGATGAGCGCTCCGGCGAAGAACAGCAGGACGCACCAGATGTTGAAGTAAGCCACCCAGCGTTTGAAGACCGGATTTGGCCGGATGTCTCGCAATGTCACGATGGCGATCGCGATGCTTTGGATGAACGCGGGTGAACCGACTCCGACGAAGGGAAACCAACCGAGGTCGTTGGCGAAACGGGTGAGTTCGGCAGGGCGTTCGTCGGGCCGGAACGCGGCGCTCGCCCATGCCATCACCGGCATGATGTAGAGCAACGGCAGCGCCACCCCCGCGATGAGCTGACTGAGCGCCATTGGGCTCCACCGCCCCTCGATGCGCTGCATCTGTACGGCGATCGCCACTGCCCACGGGAACGCCAGCCCGCAAGACACCACGGTCAGGATCAGTCCGACCCTTATCCTCGTCTGATGGGCGATGTACATCTCACGGATTTGCTCGGCGCTGGCACTGGGCGACGGTGGCGGGATGAAACCCATGACCAGCCAGATCGCTGAACCTGTGAGAACAATCAGCAGGGGCCCACTCCACACGCACAATCGCTGAGTCAGAAGGCTTTTCAGAGCGAGCTGGTGAGCGCTGACGGCCCCGTGAGTCAGTGTCGCGTCGATCATGATCGCCTCCCTGTCGGGCGGATCCGGTCCGGACGGAAGATCGGCGTGGCTGGGACCCCCATCATTTCGGACATCTATAGTCTGATATATAACGAAGCAGAATGCGCACTGTCAACCCCGCATGCTGACCGGGCGCGCGATAGGGTCTTTTGGGTCCGACGAACGGATGGCAAATGAAGGACGTCGATCTGCAGATCGCACCCAGGCACGGGAAGGTTCCACCGTCGCAACGCCGTGCGGCCGCAGTTCAGGCGGTGGTGACAGCGTGACCGTGCCGCCTGAACGCGCCCCCGGCCGGCCCCGCAATCCCGATATCGATCAACGAATTCTTGAGGCCACCCTGGACATCTACGCCCAACGTGGTTGGTCTGGGCTGACGATGCACGCCGTTGCCCGGCGGGCCGGCATCGGCAAAGCGGCCCTTTATCTGCGCTGGTCATCGAAAGAAGATCTGCTCAGCGAAGCGTTCGCGACCGGGTCCCCGAAGTTCGCCCCCGAGGATGCCGAGCTGGCGCCGCGGGAACTGTTGCTGGACATCGGCATTCAGATGCGTCGCCAATACACCGGCCGGTTCGGGCGCGCGCTGATCCGCCTTGCGCTCGACGCCGAGCAGGTTCCCGACCTCTATCAGCGCCTGTCGCAACGGTTCTACGAAGAGCTCGATTTCGGCATCCGCGCGCTCGATGCCGCCGGCGCGGCCGCCGCCCTTCCGCCCAATACCGGAGCGATCGCATTGATCGAGGCGCTGGGCGGAGCCATCCTCATGCGCACGCTGTTCACCGCGCGCTGGGACGATCCGCACGGTATCGACGCCACCGACGAATTCGTCCGCGGAGTTGTCGACATGCTCGCCTTCCCGCCGACATCGGAACCGCACCAGCACGCCGCGAAAGACTGAGGCTCGCGACGTATACGGTGTGCGAAAAAGTGACCTCAAGCCGGGCGTCGCGCGCGGTCGAGGCGAATCGCCCGCTCGAGGTGCCCGTAGCCGATCCGTCCGCTGTCGTCGCGTATACGAATCGGTGATTCACCCAGCACGACGGTATCTCCCGGCAGGTCCCAACCCACGCCGTTGAGGTTGTCATGCGCTTGGGTTACGCAGATGGTGCAGCCGTGCAGGACTTCGACGCCGAAGCGGCGAACCTCGCCCGCGTCGTTTACGAGCAGCTCGAATTTGCTTGGCTTGCCACTGATGTCGTAGTCAGGATGCCGATGCGCGGTGACGTCGCGGTAGCCCCGCTCGTCAAACCAGGCACCGGTGGTGAGGATGGGTTCGTCATCGGCGTTCCACACGTTGATCACATGGAAGGTATAGCCAGGCATCACGGCGACCACCCATTGGTCGCCGGCGAAGTGCGTCAGATCTCGGACACCGCGCGAGTGGTCGTTGCAGCCGATGCCGTCGAGGCCGTACTCGACCCCGTTGACCGTGACCGCGCCCTTGACCCGGTAGGTCTGTTGGGAGTGGCTCGACTGTGCGAAATCGGGCATCTGACCGTCGGGTGGAGGCCGCAGGTTCCAGGCGGGTCCCGCGGCATCGGCGTCGAGGCGCCAGCGCACCGGGATGTGGATGCCCGCCCCGGACAGCCCCCGGGTCAGACGGTGGCTCTCGGTCAGCTCACCGGCACCGTCGTAACGAATCACCCAGCGGCGCAACGGGTCCGTGACCTCGATGCCCAAATTGCCGGTATCGGCCCCGGCGCCCGGATTGCGACCCCAGTGCACGTCGGAGGTGACCTTCCCGTCGGGCAGATATGTGATCGCCTGGCACCACCACAGGTCGAGATCTTTCGGATAACGGCCCATGTGCAGGAACACTCCGACTCCGGTCTCCGGCGACCACGCTTCGAAGAACGTCGTCTCGTTCCAGCGCACCACATCGTGCCGGGGATCGCCGAAGTGATCAGCGTCGGGCGGAACCCGCAGCGGGTTGGACACCTCGGCCAGGCCGAGATGCGACGTCGAGAACATTGTGGACAACTGCTAGCTCCCTGCCCGTGCGAGGACTTCGACCACTCCGCGCCCGCCGTCGACCCGGATCCGGTCGCCGGTACGCAGGACCTGCGTACCGGTTCGGGTCCCGATCACACACGGGATGCCGAGCTCGCGGGCCACTATCGCGCCGTGGGAAATCGCTCCGCCGATGTCGATCACCAGCGCGGAGGCCAACATCATCAGTGACGCCCAGCTGGGGTCCGTGGTCTTGCACACCAGGATCTCCCCCGGCTCGAGTTCGTCATCGCCTTCGGGGTCCAAGATCAGCTTGGCAGTGCCCTCCACAATTCCGGGCGACACGGCGGCGCCGCTGACCTGATCGTCCGACCGCTCCATCCTCGATTCCAGGAGGAACGGTTCGGGGGTACCCTGCCACCCCTCAGGTATGCCAAGTTTGCGATATTCCTCGGTCACCGCCCGTCGTGTGGCGATGAGCGCCGACAGATCCGGTGGCAGCGACGCGCTGGTGAGCTCGTCGACCGTCAGGAAGAACACGTCTTCGGGTTCGGCTAGCACGCCGTCGAGAGTCAGGATCTCACCGCACACTCGCGCGGCGGCGCGAGCGACATCAAGGCATTGCAAAAACGACGCTTTGCCGACGCCGCGCAACGGAATCAGTTTCGCCGCAATGGCGAGCAGCGCGCGTGTCGGCCCACGCTGCCAGCGCGGCAGCGCTGTCAGAAGCTCGGCCTCTGCCCGACGGCGCTCGACGCCGCGCGCCGTGACGACATGACGGGGATCGCGGTCGTCCGGCATCTCGCGGTAGGCGCTCACCAGTCGGTCGAGCGGTGCCCGATCGAGCCGCCAGACCCGTGCGGAGAGCTCGCCTTCGTTGGGGCCGTGGAAACCGTGTCGGGTAATGAATTCCTCAACGGACATCCGATCGCGGGAGACGGCCCACAGGTCGGCGACCACGGCCGTTTCGGCCATGTCGCCGTACCCCGTCACCACAGAGATCTCCAGCCCAGGCCGCTGCGCGCGTGCAGCCGCCGCGCGGATCTGGTCATACAACGATTGGCACAGCATTGCGGCCAGGGTGTGGGGGCGCATCACGCGCTCGAACCTCACCACCGCCTCCCGCAACAAAACTCGGGCGCTGGTCAGCTCATCGGGCCGCCCGACGCCGACCGAGCGTTGCCACCAGGGGTAGATGCTGGCAGTGGCCTCGCGCAGCCGCGCTGCGCACCGCGTAGCGTTGTAGGGCATCTTGACCGCAACGATCGGGTACCGGGTATAGACCTTTTTCGACGTAACGCCGGGGCGGACGCGGCCGAAGATCTGCTCCTCCACCGCGTCGCCGCTCGTGCCAGGGGTACGGTCGCCGACGAACCGAAACGTGTTGAGGTTGCCGGCCGCCCGTCCGTACCAAAGGGCCCACAGTCGTTGCTCCGTACGCTCGGGCACCACGCATTCGGATTCACGCAAGACGCCCATGTCGGCGAAGGCGCCCCGCATGGACCGTTCGACGCCGTCACCGAAGATCGACCACGTCAACGGCGAAGCCACTCCGGGCAACGCTTCGCTGGCGTTGCTGGTCGACCAGCCGACTGAGGCGTCGCAGCTGCCGGCGTGGATCGGGTTGGCCGTTCGAGCAGCCAGGCTCAGATCGAGGCGGTCTCGCATCCGGTGGTGGTCCCTTCTGGTGGCGTGAAACCGATCGGTTACCGCGGTCCGGCGTGGATCCGAGACGCATCCAACACGCGTGCGTAGTCAATGTCCACGTCTGGGCCCACATCTCAGCCACGCAAACCTTGTTTCGGACACTCGGTGTCTGTTATATATAGGACCACGCCGCAGTGTCAACAGAGCTCGTGGCCTGCTCGCCAGCGCCATGCCGAGACAATGTCGCGCCCGCCTGCGCCGCCTCCGCAGCCGATCAATGGAGCCGACGCAATCGGGACGGCCTTATCGAGAGGACCGAGAATGTCCGACTACACCGCGATGTTCACCGATGCGGAGCTGCGCACCCTCGCAACGGCACCTGGCGACCGGGCGGCCGCCGCGCTCGACCATGGCGACGTCGACGGCGCCCGCGACACAGCTAAGAACAACATCAACAAGCACTTCGTGCTGCGCGACATCTATGTGAGCTGGAATGCGTTGACCCTGGGCTATATCGAGCGTGAGTTCGGCTCCGCTGCGTTGACCGATGCAATTTCCGCCGCGCTGGCCACCATCGCGCGACCATGGGCGGAATGGTTCCGCAATGGCGTGTCCCGCGAGGCCGTCTCGTCGCTGGCGATGATTTTCCGGATGGATGCCGGTGAGCTCGCGGCCGTGGAGGAGGATGAGGACACCATAGTGCTCGTCTCCGAGCAGTGGGCGGCGGCGCGCGCCGACGCGATTCCCGGCGCACCCGATCTGCGTCTGGTCACATCCGAGATCGAGCGGTTGTGCTGCCAATGGCTGGGATATCCCCCGTTCGTGTTCGAGGCCGGAACCGGTGGTGCGCCACTGCGTTTGACGATCCATAAAGATCCGCTCAATATTCCCGCGACGGTGTTCGAGCGCCTCGGCATGCCACGCGATGAAGCCCGGATCGGGGCCGCGTTCTCGGTCTCGGGTGCACTCCTGTTCGACGAGGACGAGCGCGAAGCCATGTGCCACCCTGCACTCGTTCTGGCGCTCACAGCAATCGACGCGGGCGACTTCGATCTGGCCCGGCGGCACTTTGCCCTTTCGAAGACCGAGTGGTACCCAGCACATCACTTCGCCCGTGACCTGATTGCCGCATTGACCGGTTGGATCTATGAGCACCACGGTGTCGAGCACTGTTGGGAGTCGGTCGAGCAGTGTTACAACCGCCCGGCGATGGGTCCGATGATGGCGCAGGTCGCGCAGATTCCGATGCGCGAGCGCGTCATTATGCTTGCCGACCTGTTCCACCAACACGGCATGAAATACACGATGACGGAAATGGAGGGCGGAGTTCGGATGCACACCGCCCCCTGCGGCAGCGGGGGACGCCTCATCGACGAGGGCGCGTATGCGCCGCCCAAGGGCCTTCCCATCGTGCGCGGCAAGGGAGTCGAGACTTTCAGCCTGGACGAGATGCCGGTCTACTGCATGCACTGTCCGGCCACCAACAAACTCGTCCTGGAAAGCGATGGGCCGTACTTTCTGCTAGTCGAACCGGGCCTCAAGGACGGTCGGATCACCGGGCATTGCGATTTTTATGTCTTTCATTCCGAAGCCGATGTGCCCCAAGCGATGTACGACCGGGTCGGAGTCACTCGCCCGAGTGCTGTTACCAACGGGGCCTGAGGCGCCGCTCGCACCCGATCGATCCGACCCACGACAGCACAAGGAGCCTAAGTTGAACGTCACCAATCAGCGATGGATGGCCGCCTGTGGTTTTGTTTCGATGATCATCCTGCTGATCGGGCTGTGGGCGATTGCCGGTTTCGTCCCGCCGCCATCACCGAACAATACTATGCAGCAGACGGTGGCGATCTATGCCGAGAGAAAGACCAGCATTCGCATCGGACTAGTCATCTCGCTTTACGGTGCGACCTTGCTGATGCCGTGGGCTGTGGTGATCTCCGAACAAATGCGCCGAATCGAAGGTCCCTCCGCACCGCTGTCCCGCCTCCAACTGACGCTGGGCGTGATGCTGGTGATGGAATTCCTCATTGCGACGATTTTCTGGCTCGGAGCCGCGTTTCGTCCCCTTGAGTATCCCGAGATCACTTGGCGCCTTCACGATCTCGGCGGAATCATGTATGTAGGCCTGCCGGTGACCACCATGCTCGAAGCGACCGCGCTGGGCATCGTCATCCTCATGGATAGGCGCGAACAACCTGTGTTCCCGCGCTGGCTCGCCTATCTCAGCTTCTGGGCTGCAGCCAGTTTCACCTTCGGCTCACTGAACTACTTCACCCACACCGGGCCACTGGCCTACAACGGAATCCTCGCTTGGTGGCTGGGTTTGGCCGCATTCACCATCTGGATCGCCGCCGTCACCTTCTGCCTGCTGCGTAATGCGATACCAAATCAGATCGCCGAGAACGCCGAAAAGATCAGCCGGTGATTGACCTCGGACGGCTCGGTGTATGGAGCGCCGGACTGCGGTTCGGCGATCCCGGTGAAGCCCGGGAGGCCGCCGCCGAGTTCGAGGTACTCGGATACGGCGCGTTATGGTTCCCGGGCTACGCCCACACCGGAACACTTGACGTGGCCGCCAATTTGCTCCGCGCAACCACGAACGTCCCCGTGGCAACCGGCATCGTCAACATCTGGGTCGAAGACGCTGCGACGATCGCCGGTCAGGCCGCTGCACTGCGCGCGAGGCACCCGGGTCGGTTCCTGCTCGGCATCGGGGTCAGCCACGGACCGCTGATCGGCGAGAAATACATGCACCCGCTGCGCGCCATGAACCAGTATCTCGACGACCTCGACGAGGCCGACTCCCCCGGGGCGATCCAGGACCGGGTGATCGCCGCGCTTGGACCTCGGATGCTAGACCTGGCCCGCCGTCGCTCAGCCGGTTCGCATACCTACCTGTCCTCGCCGGAATGCACGCGCTTGGCTCGCGACAAGCTCGGCCCCGGCAAGCTGCTCGCCGTCGAACAGACGGTAGTACTGGAAGCCGATCCGAGTCGGGCGCGTGAGGCGGCCCGCGAGTTCCTGGCACCGTATCTGAGCCTGCCAAACTACACCGGCAACCTCAAGCGCGCCAACGGCTTCGACGACGCCGACTTCGCCGGCGGCGCTAGCGACCGACTCGTCGACGCAGCCATCGCGTGGGGTGACGAAGACGCTATTCGCCGCAGAGTCAAGGCCCATCACGACGCGGGTGCCGACCATGTATGCGTATATGTCGCCTCGGCCCCAGAGGAGCTCTCCCGCGAGTCACTGCGGCGCCTGGCCCCCGCGCTGATCGACGCCTGACCAACGATGGTCCGAGTGACTGCCGGATAGGCAACAGGCCGATCAGAACACCCGATGCAGGATGCCCTGCTCGAAAAACCCGGCACCCGAGTCATTTCCACTTTGGAGCGACATGAAGTCGTCATAGGTACCGAATGCGGGCCCCTCAGATTCCACGCCCATCGGCACGAAGAAACCGGCCAGCCTCGACGAGACGGTGACCAGCCGGCTACCGCCCTCGGCGTCGCGGATCCGGGCCAGCCGGAACTGCCCGGCGGCGTCGCGGCCGAAGTTGACGTCGGTAATGGTGCGTGACCGGTCCGTGTCGATGAGGAATCCGTCGGATCGCAGCGTGCCGTCCGCTCCCAAGAATTTCATGACCGTAATGAAAGAGTCGCCGATGATGGCCACCAGGCCCGCATACTCGATCCATTGTGCCGATTCGTCACGGAAGCCCCAGGTCCGATCCCGCATCCCGCGGGCCTGCACCGGCGACTCCTCACCGTCAAGGACCAGCGTGCCGGTCATCTCGCAGGCCTGCTGGAAGTGCTGCAACGGTTTGCCCTCGACCAATTCGGGGACGACTCCGCCCACCGCGTAGTCGGCCGCGACGAACAGCGGTGCGTTGACCAAGTCAGCCTGCAACCGCGGATGCCGCACCGTGATAACGCCGTCCAGCCCAAAGTTGATCGAGGAGCTGGCAAAGCTGCCCGGTGCCAGGTCCTCGATGATTTCAAGAACCTTGCCCCGGACCGAAATGCTGCAGCGTGCCCGTCGTCCCCCCGCGCAGTTCGGCGACGTCGAAACGTGAAAGCTGCCGAAAACTTCGTTCGCGGTATCCCAGTATGAGAGGTAGGCATTGTCCTTCCATACGGGGTCTGTCGCTCCGGCGGCGTCAAGGTGGATCGGCTCGGCCAAAGGACCCCAGGCATCAGCGGTCTCAGTGACGGTCATCGGCGTACTGCTCCTGTTCGTTGCGTGATATCGACCGCTGCGTTACCGCAGTTTTCTTACCGTAGTTAAAATTTATCATGCGGCATCCCTGCCCAACAGCCCCTTTGTTCAAACGCTTGGACGTGAGCGCATCGAGCCGCGGGCGCAGCTGTCGCAGTTCATCCTCGAGTCGGCCAGACGTTATCGGTCCCGGCGTCGGCGGCCGACAATATTTGAGATACTCGGTGCCAATAGGTGGCGCCACCCGGTCAGATGCCCCCACGCGCGACGAGTTGGGCCGCAATCACGTTGCGCTGGATCTCATTGGTGCCTTCGCCGACGATCATCAACGGCGCGTCACGGAAGTAGCGTTCGACGTCGAACTCCGTGGAATAGCCGTAACCACCGTGGATCCGCACCGCATCCAGGGCGATCTCCATCGCGACTTCCGACGCGAAGAGCTTGGCCATGCCCGCCTCCATGTCGGAGCGCTCGCCGCTGTCATAACGCGCGGCGGCATACAAGGTCAGTTGTCGGGCGGCGGTGAGTTTGGTTGCCATGTCGGCGAGATAGTTACCGACCGATTGGTGCTTCCAGATCGGCTTGCCGAAACTTTCCCGCTGCTGCGCATAGGCAAGTGCGTCCGCGAGGGCCGCGGTCGCCACTCCGAGCGCACGGGAGGCAACCTGAATGCGTCCGGTCTCCAGGCCCTTCATCATTTGCGCAAACCCCTTGCCGGGCACGCCGCCGAGTATCGCCGACTCGCCGATCCGGTACCCGTCGAAGGACAACTCGCAGCTCTCCACACCCTTGTAGCCCAGCTTAGGCAAATCCCGCGAAACAGTGAGGCCCGCACCATGTTCCACTAACACAATGGAAATGCCGGCATGCTTCGGTGTCGCCTTCGGATCAGTCTTGCAGAGTAGAGCGATCAGCCCCGAGCGACGCGCGTTGGAGATCCACGTTTTCGTGCCGGTGATCACCAGGTCTTCGCCGTCACGAAGGGCGGTGGTCGCCATATTCTGCAGGTCTGAGCCACCGCCGGGTTCGGTAAGCGCCATCGTCGCCCGTACGTCCCCGGCAGCCATCGCCGGAAGATACTTCTTCTTCTGCGCCTCGGTACCGAACAGCGTCAGCAGTTTGGCTACCACGGTGTGCCCGCCCATGGCGCCGGCCAGGCTCATCCAGCCACGCGCCAATTCCTGGGTCACCAGCACATAGCAGGGCATCGACACCGGCGAGCCGCCGTACTCCTCGGGTATGGCCAATCCGTAGATCCCGATCTGCTTCATCTGATCGATCCACTTTTCGGGATACTCGTTGGCGTGCTCGACCTCGCGGACCGTGGGTCTGACGTCACGGTCGATGAACGTCCGCACCGTCTCGACCAGCAGTGTCTCCTCGTCGGTCAACGCAGAGCTCACGCTTATCACCCCTCAGCCAGAAATTTATTCTAAATTAGACACCTGGCTGGGACGTTGAAGCTCCGGGTGGTCGCTAACTCGCGTGCCCAGCCCTGGCTTCCTCCTCGCGAGTGAGACCCGATGCGGCGATCAACTCTTCGTGCAGCTCGAACCAGACAGTGTGATAGGAGTCGATAATCGGCCGGGCCAACCAGGTCGTGTCGCCGGCCTCGACCTTGGCCAGGGCCGAGTCGAGCTTCTTCGCGTATGCGCCAAGCCGTGGCAAGCTTGCGGTGACCGCCGCGACGATGGGCAATGCGTGCTGATGCACGTCCTTGAGGCGGTTCAGCACCGCAGCGTCATACTCGGAATCGTCGTGCGAGTTGGGTTGACCGTCCTTGATCTGCCAGTCTGACATCACCGCTTTGAACTCATTGTTGACGGCCCGAAAGTCCTCATACGCTGCCGCCAGGGCTTTCTGGTCGACGCCCGAACGCTCTTCCTCCAGCAAGGCGTTGAGGCGCTCGCGCCCCTCGGGGCTGATCCGAAGCGTCTTGCCTTGAATCAGCAGACCGCTTTCGGTCAATTGCGCCACCGTTGCCGAGACGTCATCGGGGTTGTCGTCGACGAGCGTGGCAACGAGATCCGCTTCGCTCAGGCGACCTTTGAGTCGGACGGCCCGCAACACGGTCAACTCAGACATTCGCCAGTCCCTTCTCGTCTTCGTTCAGTCGTAGCGCGATCAGCATGGTGATCAGCGGGTGCGGCGAGACGACGTCCTCATGCCCGGCGGCGAGCGCCTCGGCCACCGCCGCCGGCGACGCGTCGGCAAGCGCCACGTGCTCGCCACGCGCGTGAGCGCGGATCGGGCTGACGCGGCGGGCGATCTCGGCGAGCTCGGCCAAGTCGGGAGAATCAGTCTCTGACCAGGTAGTGCGCTCGAGAATTCCCTCGCGCACTTCGCCTTCGTGGCCGTCGACGGTGATCATCTTCCCGGCGAGCGCCGCGACCACGCCGACGCCGCATCCCACCACGGCAGGCCGGCCTATCTCCCTGCTCACCACGGCGGCATGCGAGGTCGCTCCCCCGATCTCGGTCACAATGCCGCGGGCGGCGAGCATTCCCTGGACGTCGTCGGGGCTCGTTGCCGGACGGACCAAAATGACGTCTTCGCCCTCTTCAGCAGCGTCAAGGGCTTCGTCGACATCCGTGTAAGCCCTACCCGATACCACACCCGGGCACGCCGGCAGGCCTTTCGCCAAAAGCCTCGCCGCAAATCGGGTTTCCGGCTGCACCGACGGCTCGATCAGCGCCTCGATATGCGCCGGGGTCACTCTGCGCAACGCCTCCGCGTCGTCAATCAACCCTTCGCGGCGCAACTGTAACGACAGGCGCACCGCGGCCTGAGCTGACCGTTTGGCCGTCCGGGTCTGCAGCAGCCAAAGCTTGCCCTCTTCGACGGTGAATTCGATGTCCTGTACGTCGGTGCTGGCGCGCTCCAACGACCGCGCCACGGTCATGAGTTGCTCGTAGACGGCGGGTTGTTCGTCGCGCAACGCGGCGATGGGTTGCACGTCTTTGCTGCCGGACACCACATCTTCGCCCTGGCCGCGGGACAGCCATTCACCGAACGGCTCGTTGGCTCCGGTGATGGGATTGCGGGAGAAGAGGACGCCGGTTCCCGAGTCGCGCGCCAGATTGCCGAAGACCATGGCTTGCACGATGACCGCGGTGCCCGCTTGCTCATCCAAACCGTGATGTGCCCGGTAGCTGATCGCCCGGGGGCTCTTCCACGACGCGAAGACGGCCTGGATCGCTCCCCGCAGCTGCGCCCAGGGATCGGCGGGCACCTGGGCGTTTGGGTCACCGCCCAACACGATGCGCCGGTACATGTCGATGAAACGGTCGCGGGTGTCGCGCGCGAACTCCGGGGACCCAGCACCCGCGAGTGCCTCTTCGACGGCGTCGTCGATGCCCAAATCGAGCACCGTGTCCATCATCCCCGGCATCGATTGCGCCGCCCCGCTGCGCACGCTGACCAGCAACGGCCGCGGACCGCGCCCGAAGGTGCGTGACGTCTCCGCCTCGAGCCAACCCATCCTGGCGCGCACGTCTCCCCAGATGTCGTCCAGGCAGCGGTCTGGGTCGGCGAAGAACCTGGCACATACCTGTGTCGTGATGCAGAACGCCGGCGGCACCGCCAATCCCTGCCGCCGCATCGCATCGATGCCATAGCCCTTGTTGCCCAAAAGCTCGCGGGGCAGGCAGGCGCTACCGTCCAACGTCACAACCAAGGCAGGTCCTTCAGCCGTAGGTTTTGACATGGAATTAGATTCTAACCGACGGGTTTTCACTCGGTGCATCGACCGTCGGTTTAGCCAGGTCCCCGTCGCAAAGCGCCCGGTTTCCGCTGCTGGGCGCCACAACGGGTACCGGTGGCGGGTACGCGATAACCTCGGCAGGCCGTGGGTCGATCCAAATTCCGCTTGGGACAAGCAAAACGACACGGCGACGCGCGACCTGCACGGCACTTTCGTGCGTTGTCGAGCTCGTCATCGCCTGACCGACATCCCTCGACGAATTCCGGCAGAGCCCGATGCCGCGTTGCAGGAGGGGCCTTCGAGCGGCCGCAGCGCCGACGTGCTGCGGCCGCTCACCGCCACATCCTGGGTCACACATTGCTCGACCCGCTGCGTCCGCGCCAGCCCGCCGGAAAAAACTGTGCGCTGGCCGCGTGGTAATAGCGCAGGCCGGTGAACCGCGTCCGGAGCCATCGTTCGCTGATGTTGGTGATCTCCGTCGGGGATCGGGAGCAGGCGGAGGGCCCGCCCCCACAGTTGTTGGCTTGTCGCTGAACCCGTATCGGGGCAGCGGGGGAATGACCACGCGGAAGGCGTCGCCGGCGTGACCACCGAACCGTTCCGGTTCGGTCAGCGGGAGCGATCGCGTCAAGAATTCGACCACCGAGCCGGCCAACCGTGGGTCACGGTTAGCGGCCGGGCGTCGGATGCGGCGAGCGGACCTGCAAGAAGTGGATGCCAAGCCCACCGACAGTCGCGTAGAACTGTGGGCACGCGAATCTCGGCCACGGCGTCAAGGTTCCCGTCCGGATGGTTAACGGCCTCTTACTGGGTCTTTGCTATATATTCCGGCCGTTTTATCCTTTATTGCAATGAGCCGTAATTCCCTTATGCGGGCGGTCAAGAACGTTCGTTCCCATGGATGCAGGGCCATCCGCAATGGCCGTTGCGTGCCTGGATTTCGACACATGACGAACAGCACCGTCGGACCAAATGCCACAGATGGCGTCATCGACATGGCAAAACCATTCCGATACTCTTTTAACGGCAGTTAGATTAAGGTGAGCGTGGGTCGCCCGCTCCTGGCAACCGAAGGACTGGTTATGAAGGACGCTCCCCCACCACGTGAGGCTGACGTTGTGGTCGTCGGATCCGGGCACAACGGTCTGGTCGCGGCCGCATACCTGGCCAAGGCCGGCCTCGACGTCCTCGTTGTGGAGGCTGCCCCCACGGCCGGCGGTATGACATCGACCAATCCCTTTGCGCCGGAAGCACCGGAATACACGATCAACGAGGCGTCGATCCAGGCGTCGCTGTTCCGCACCACCACCATCGACAGGGACCTGGGCTTGTCACGCCACTACGGGTTGCGCCAGACGGTGATCGACCCAGCACATTTCCAACTGTCGGCGGATGGCGCGTCGCTGGGCCTGTGGCGTGATCCGCGCAAGACCGCGGCGGAACTGGAGTACTTCTCGAAGAAGGACGCCCGCGCGTTGCTCGAACTCTATGAAGTCATCGACGCCGCGGTTGAAATCGGCCTACCGCTGATGCAGACCAGTGTCACCGAGCCGGAGATCAAGAACATCCTGAAGTCGGCGCGGGCGGTGGTGAAAAATCGCAAGCAACTGTCCGCTCTCGGGCGCTGGATGTCGAGCTCGCAGGCCGAGGCCATCGAAGAGAGCTTCGAACACGACATGATCCGTGCACCGCTCCTGACGGGTCTGCCCTTCATGCCGTTCGACGCTGACATGTCTGGCTGGTCGCTGATCTACCTGGGCGTGCTGAGCAAGTACGGCGTGGCGATGTTCCACGGCGGCACCGGGTCGCTGCCCAAGGCGCTGATCGGCGTCATCAAGGACAACCACGGCGACGTGATCACCAGCTCCCCCGTCGAGGAGCTGATCGTCACCAACAACCGATGCACCGGCGTGCGAGTCAGGGGCGGCATCGAAATCCGGGCCCGCCGAGCGGTTCTCACCGCATGCAGCCCTAAAACCACGCTAACCCGGCTGCTGCCCCGCGGCGTGCTGGAACCCAAGAAGCAGAACGCCGCCGACCACATCCCCACCCGCAAGCGCGGCATCGCCGACGCCAAGGTCAATGTGGCGCTGTCCGGGCGCGTCGACATGTCCAAGCACGAGAAGTGGCGCGGCGACGGGATCGACCTGCGACTGGCGTGCAACTGCTACCACACCTACGAGCAGGCGCTCGAGGCCGCGCGCTCCTGTGTGCGCGGCAAAGTGCCCGACGCCATTCCCGGCCTGGCTCAGGTGACCAACTCATTCGACCCGTCGATGTCGCCTCCCGGCAAGGACCTCTGGTGGTTCTGGACCGGGCTCACCCCGTCCTACCCCGAGGACGGCTGGGACGTCGCCCGCAAGAAGATCACCGACAGCATCATCAAGGACGCCGAGATGTACTACAAGGGCGTCGAAGACATGCAAGTCGCCATCCGTCCGCTGGTGCTGCCCGACATCGAGGAGCGGTTCTGGGCCATCGACGGTTCGGTCTACCACGTGGATCCGACCATCAGCCGATTCGGCCCGAACAAACCGGTGGCGGGCTTTGCCGGGTACAAGACCCCGGTCGAGGGGCTGTACCTGACCGGGTCGGGCACACACCCGGTCGCCGGCATCAGCGGTATGCCCGGCCAGAACGCGGCGCGCATCATGCTCAAGCACTTCCGCCTTGAGGACAGGGGTGGCCGGCTGGGCGTATTCAAGGAACTGGTTGCGCGACGCGCGAAGGCCGACGCCGACCCGTACTCCAGCGGCCAGAACGACCCCTTCCCGGGCCACCTTTGATAGCGATAGCCGTTGTCTGTTAATCCTGAATTGACAATGCGCCGGTGGGGCATTCGCTCACGGCCTGTTCGACCGCGCGGCGTTCGCTTTCCGGCGGTTCGGGATCGATTGCTCGCGACTGGCCGTCGTCACCTACCTCGAACACCGTCGGCGCGGTGACCTCGCACAATCCGATTCCGGAACACTTGGTGGCGTCGACTTTCACCCTCATCAAAACATCCTGCGCATGATGTTCAGGGCCCGTTGGCTATACGGCGGATACATTAGGCGAGGATCGGGCTTGGCCGGTTTGGACAGCACGGCTCGGCGGTGGCTGAGCGTCTCGAAGCCCCACCTGCCGTGGTAGGCGCCCATGCCGCTGGTCCCTACGCCGCCGAACGGTAGCGAAGAGACGAGGCAATGCATGGCGACGTGATTGATCACCGCGCCACCCGAGGGGATGCGGTCGACAAGTTCGCCGGCGAGCTTTCTGGAAGCGAAAATGTACAACGCCAATGGTTTCGGGAGCCCGTTGACGAAATCGATTGCGTGGTCCAACGATTCGGTCCTCAAGACCGGCAGCAGTGGGCCGAAGATCTCGTCGGCCATCACCGGATCGGTGGGCGATGGGTCGAGTATCAACGTTGGTTCGATCCGCAGCGAGGCGCCGTCCGACCGTCCCCCGGCGACCACCTTGCCGTCGGTGGTGCTGATCAACGAAACCAATCGGTCGAACTGCCGCTGATTGACGATCCGGAGCCCCGAATCCGCCTCCTCGGAACGGAAATCGCGGAAATTCGCGACGATCTTGCCGACTAGCGCATCGGCGATTCTGCGATCGGCGAGCACATAATCCGGGGCGATGCACGTCTGACCCGAGTTCAACAGCTTCACCCAGGCGATGCGTCGTGCGGCGACGTCGATGTCGGCATCCGCCGCGACGATCACCGGACTTTTACCGCCCAATTCCAGCGTGACCGGGGTCAGCGTGGGCGCCGCCGCGGCCATGATCTTCTTGCCGACTTCGGTGCCGCCGGTGAACAAGACGTGATCGAACCCAGCAGCCAGCAATTCCTGCGTGACGGCGGCAGCGCCCTCGACCACCCGCACGGCCTCGGCATCGACGTAGTGCGGAAGCAACCGCGCCAAGAGCGCCGACGTGGCGGGCGCCAACTCCGACGGTTTGATCACGGCGCAGTTGCCTGCCGCCACCGCGGCGACCAGCGGCGCCAGGCTCAGGTAGATCGGATAATTCCACGGCCCGATGAGCAGCACCACACCCAGCGGGTCGTATTGCACCCAGGCGCGACCAGGCAGTTGCGCCAAAGGCAATGACTCCCGCCGCCTGCGCATCCATTTCTTCAGATGCTTTTGCGCGTAAGCGGCTTCGCCCTTGGTTGACGCGATATCGCCAAGCCACGCCTCCACCGAAGAGCGACCCAGGTCTTCGGCCAACGCCGCGGCGATGTCCGCCTCCCGCTCTCCGACGAACCGCTCGATGCCGCGCAGTTGGTCCAGGCGCCATTCCACGGCGCGGGTGCGGCCGGTGGCGAAGACCCTGCGGAGGTCTGCCAGCACACCGGCGCTGTCGGCTGTCGTTATCGCGTGCACGGTCACGGATTCTCCCGGCACTCAGATTTCGGGGGGCGGCACTACGCCACTCGCCACCGCACCGCTGATGCCGCCGTCGACTGCGAGCGCCTGGCCGTTGACCCAGCGGGCATCGTCAGAGGCCAAAAACAGCACCACACTGGCGATATCGTCCGGATCGGCGTGCCGCCCCAGCAAATTCTTCAATCCATCGAGGGTGTCTTTGCCCATCGACTCCTCGAAGTCAACCAGAATCGGCGTCTCGACCGGTCCGGGCAGTACCGCGTTGATACGAAAACCCATCTCGGCCAGAGCCAAACCCATCGACATCGCGTAAACGGTGCTCACTTCTTTCGAAAAGTTGTAAGCATTGCCCTGCTGCGGATTGGCCTTGAACCAGGCCGCACCCTCCTCGAAGGTATTGGTCGCGAGCAGATCCCGGATCGCGTCGAGCCGCTGCGGCCAACCGAAACCGGCGGTCGACGACACGATGGTGACCGAACCGCCCGGCTTCAAGCGCTCGAAGAACAACTCCGTCAAGTGGCGCACCGCGAGACTGTTGACGGCCAGCACCAAGTCGGCCGGCGCGGTGCCGGGAATCCCGGCAATGTTTAGCAGGCCGTCGAACTCGCCGTCGACTTGTTCCACGGCCGTGTCGATGCTGTTCGGGTTCGCCAGGTCGACCTCGATGTGTTGGGTCACCTTCGCAGTCGGCGGATTGCGGTCCAGACAATAGACCTCCGCGCCGGCGGCCAGCAACCGCTCGGCGACCGCGTGGCCGATGCCTGATGCCGCGCCGGTGACGACGTATCGCTTGCCCGAAAAATCAGCCATGGTTCTCCTAGTCGAGGGTGTAAGGCAGCGATTTCACTGCCGTGATGAAGTTTCCGGTCAGATACTCGGGCTCGCCGACCCGTAGCTTTGGCGCTCTGAAGATCAGTTCGCGGAAGATCGATTCGAGCTGCATCTTCGCCATGAATGCACCCATGCAGAAGTGCGGGCCACCGCCACCGAACGCGACATGCGGGTTGGGCGATCGCGTGATGTCGAACTCGTACGGATTAATAAAAACTCGCTCGTCACGGTTGGCCGAGGAGTAGACCATCGTGACCCAATCGCCCTCGCGGATCTGTCGGCCATGCAGTTCGGTGTCCCGGGTTGCGGTGCGCCGGAACGTCATCACGGGCGTCGTCCAGCGGACGAATTCTTCGACGGCAACCTTGATGTGACCGTCGAAGTCTTTTTCCAACAATGCTTTTTGGTCCGGAAACTGTTGCAGCGCAATAGTGGTGAAGGCCGTGGTGGTGCGGGTCGTGTCGTTGCCAGCCACGGATAGCAGGACGAAGTAGGGCCCCAGTTCGTCGTCGGTGAGGCGCCGCCCATCGACCTCGGCCTGGACCAACGAGGTCATCAGGTCGTTCTGCGGATGCGCACGTCGCGCCTCGGCCAGACCAATTCCGATGTTGAGCAGCCCCACAAGGGAATCGCTCAGAACTTGTGCGGGTTCGCGACCGGCGGCGACGTCTGGGTCGGCCCAAGCCACCATGCCCTCGGCCAGGTGGGCCGCCTCGTCGCGCTGCTCCTCCGGAAGGCCGAGCATCTCGTAAATGGTCCACATCGGCAGGCGTTTGGCCACCTGCTGGACGAAGTCACCCTCCGTTGTCTTGATCAGATCGTCAACGATCGACTTCGCCTGGTGCTCGATCTGGTCCTTGATCTTGGCGACTTGTCGCGGGGTGAAGACCGAACTGACGAGCCTGCGCAGGCTCGAGTGCTTCGCGCCGTCCATGCCGAGGAAGGACTGGGTGGCGTCCAGCATCTCTTCGGGAACGGCTTCGAATGTGATGCCTTGTCCGGAACAGAAAATCTCCGGGTTCTTGCTGACGTAGCAGACGTCCTCGTGGCGGGTCACGACCCAGACACCGTCGATCTCGGGCTCCATCATGGAACCCTCGGGTGGGCGGTGCCAGCTGACGGGACGTTCATCGCGCAGAACCTTGAATGCCTTCTCGCGATCATCGAAGCTTTGCGCCCAGAAATCCAGCTTGGAGATGTCGACCGGGTCGAAGGGCGGACGTTCGATCTTCTGAGTTGCCTCGGCGGTCATGCGCTTGCCTCCGTGTAACGGGCTTTGATGCTTCTCTTGACGAGCTTTCCGGTGGCTGTCCGGGGCAGTTCGTCAACGAAGTCGACGGTGCGCGGGGCTTTGTAGTGTGCGATGCGGTCCCGGACGTATGTGATGATCTCGTCAGCCAGTTCAGCGGACGGTGTTGTGCCGCTGCGCAATTGGATTACCGCTTTGACCTGTTCACCCATCTCCGGATCGGGCACGCCGATCACCGCGACATCGAAAACCTTCGGGTGCAGCGCCAGCACATTCTCGACTTCCTGCGGGTAGATATTGACCCCACCGGAGATGATCACGAACGCCTTGCGATCGGTCAGGAACAGGTAGCCATCCTCGTCGACATAACCGATGTCGCCGACCGTACACCAGTTCGGATGCGCTGGATGCCGTGCGGCAGCGGTCTTTTCGGGATCATTGTGATATTCGAACGGCACGTCATCGCGTTCGAAGTAAACGGTGCCGACGACCCCGGCGGGCAGCTCATTGCCGTCGTCGTCACAGATGCGCAGGACGCCAAGCGCGGCTTTGCCAACCGATCCACGCTTCTTCTGCCACTCAACGGTGTTGATCACCGTGGTGCCGTGCTGCTCCGTCGCACCGTAGTATTCGACCAGGATCGGGCCCCACCAGCCGATCATTGCGTCCTTGACGTCGGGCGGGCAGGGGGCGGCGGCATGCACAGCCATTCGCAGCGAAGAGACATCGTAGGCGTTGCGCACCGTGTCAGGCAGTTGGAGCATCCGGACGAACATCGTCGGGACCACTTGGGTGACCGTCACACGATACTTCTGGATAGCCGCCAGCGCTTTCTCTGCGTCGAAGCGCTCCATCAGAACCACCGTGCCGCCCAGCGCCTGAACACCGGCGCACCACTTCAGCGGTGCGGTGTGGTAAATCGGCGCAGGAGAAAGGTATACGTCGTCGCTGGAGATTTTGAACGCGTGTGCCAACAATCCGACAAGAGGGTCTCCCGGCTCGTCGACCTCGATCGGCAACAGATGCGGCTTGATGCCCTTCGGTCGTCCTGTGGTTCCGGAGGAATACAGCATCTCCGCCCCGCGCGGCTGATGGGTCAGTCGTGGTTGCGCTCCGGCCAGCAACTCGTCATACGACAGATAACCGGCGATATCCCCGCCGAAGGAATACCAGTGCCGCACGTCAGGAGCCAGGCCGCGCACTCGCTCTGCCAGCTCCCGCACCCCGAAGGAGGCTATGACTACTTCAGCCCCGCTGTCCCGCAGAATATATGCCGCTTCGTCGGCAGCCAGGTGCCAATTCACCGCTGTGATGTACAGGCCGGAACGTAATGCAGCCCAGTAGATCTCGAATGCCTCGGCGGCGTTGTCCGAAAGCATGGCGATGACGTTGCCTTTGCGCAGGCCCATTGCATGCAATGCCGACGCCAGCCGAGCCGATTTGTCGTCGAGTTCGCCGTAGGTCAGGGCCCGGCCCGACTCGGCCATGACCACGGCCGGCCGATCGGGCACAGACGCCGCGTGGGTGCCCGGAAACATGCGATCAGACGAGCAGGTCGTCGCGACCGTCGTTCTTGAGTCGCTCGATATAGCTCGGATACAGCTTCTTGCCCAGCGGGGCCAGTTTGAGCAGGCTTGCCACGTTGCCTTCGACCTTGATCTTTTTCTTGGCCATCGCGAGCGGAAGGTTGACCTTGCCCTGCCAGTAACCGTTGCCGGTGTCGGCCGTCATGGACATCGTCGCCGTCGGCGCCGGTCCGCCCTCCAGCCCTTCGCGCACCGACTTATTCGCCATGTCGATGACGACGACAGCCTCAGGATCGGTGAATTCGAACGCCACCACGAGTCCGGTACCGACGAGCTTGGGACCGATCTCTTCATCGTCGAAGGCCGTTTCGAAGATACCACCGATGTACTTCCTGACCTCGGCCGAATCCTTAAACCCCATCGTTCTCCTAATTTATATTCTTTTAAATTTCGTAGCGAGTCGGCCGCGAAGGCGCCGATCGATCCAAGGAGCTGCCACCTATGACCCCCGTCACAGAGACGCTACCATGAGTCGACTTATGGTCAAGGGGCCCGAGGCGTGGGGGAAGTGATGCACGCCCTGTACCGCGCGCCCGGGCGACCGCGTCGTCGGCGCCTTACCGATATGAGCCGCTCGTTGAGCTTGGATCGTGGGCGTTGCTATCCCACCGGATTGGTGCCGAGCTTCGCGTCCGACATGTCGCTGATTTCTGCCCAACGCTCGGTGATCTCTCCCAGACTCGGCGGTGTGTTGAACGTGACACCGTTGTTCTGGAACTGGGCCACCCGCTGCACCAGCCCACCACCGACGACGAACACCGAGCCGGACTCCTGGTTCTCTTCGGAGAGCAGGTAACCGACGGCCGGCGCGACGTGCTCCGGGTCCAGCTTGTCCAGGACCTCCTGCGGCGCGATATCCGCAGTCATACGGGTGGCCGCCATCGGGGCAACCGCATTCGCCGTAATCCCGCACTTGGCACCTTCGATCGCCAGGGTGTTGACCAGGCCGACCAATCCCAGCTTGGCGGCCCCGTAGTTGGCCTGGCCGAAATTGCCGTAGATCCCGCTGGTCGACGTCGCCATCACGAGGCGCCCGAACTTTTGCTCACGCAAGTGGGGCCACACCGCGCGAGTCACGTAATAGCCGCCGTAGAGATGGACCTTGATGACGGCATCCCAGTTCTCGTCGGCCATCTTGTGGAACGCACCGTCACGCAGAATGCCCGCGTTGTTTACCACACCATGCACGGCTCCAAAGTGCTCGAGCGCGGTGGCCACAATCGCCTCGGCGCCTTCCCGAGTGGCCACGCTGGAGTAGTCGGCCACTGCGTGGCCGCCGTCATCGCGGATTTCAGCGACGACCGCGTCTGCCATGCTGGTACCCGATCCGGAGCCGTCTCGGGCTCCGCCGAGGTCGTTGACGACAACGAGGGCGCCGTTGGCGGCAAGAAACTTCGCATAGGACCGACCCAGCCCCCCTCCGGCTCCGGTGACGATCACGACCTTGTCTTGCAGTCCGGGCACTTCTATTCCTTCACTGTCGTCATTGCGCGGCCAACTGAGTTTAAGCGATTTTAAAATCCTGGGGTGTGCCGCTTGGACCTGTGACCTCCGAGCCTGACGCGTCAGGGGCCACGGATCGGGCGAGATATCGGTGTTTGTGACGGGAGGACGTCCCGCTCGGCTGTCACCAACTAGAGTCCCGGGCATGGTGAGCGGCGTGTCCCGCGTGGCGTACTTGGAAACGGGCCTCGACGTGCTCTCCGACCGCGGTTATGGCGGGCTCAAGTTGGCCGAGGTGTGCAACCGGCTCGGCGTCACCACCGGTTCCTTCTATCACTACTTCGACAACTGGCGCACGTACACGAAAGAATTGGTCGAGCACTGGCGGCAGGCCAACACCGTAAGGCTGGTGGAATGGATCCGGACAGAACCCGATCCCCGCCGACGCATCGACAGAATCATCGATATCGGTTTGAACTTGCCGCACCGCGCTGAAGCGGCGATCCGCGCGTGGAGCAGCGCGGACTCCGATGTGCACACGGTTCAGGTTGAGGTCGACAACGAGCGACACCAGATCCTGCGCGAGTCCGCGCTGGAGATCTTGCGGGACGATCGGCAGGCGCAGCTATTTGCCGACTGGGCCGTGTACCTGCTCGTCGGCTACGAGCAGGCGACGCTGCCACCCGACAAGGCCGCCTTGGAGTGGATCGTCGGTCAGCTGCTCGATACCCTGGATGCGGGCCGGTTCGCCTCCGCCCCCCGCGACTGAATTCGCATTCTGCCCGGTAACGCCCCGGGAACGTCGTTCACCAGCGGCGCCGCGCCGGCATTCGGCGACCCAGTTCAAAGCTCCGAGGACCAGCAGTCTGTCGTTTGCTCAGCATCTCGGGGAGCTGACCCGAATTCCGGATGGAGGCGGTGCAGTGGTCGGAGAACTGCAGCTCGTTCCGGAGATGTGTCTCAACAGCGGTCCCCGATCCGGTCCATCGGAGACGTGTCGGCGGGCAGCGCGTCCAGCGTCTGTTGCGGTCGCCGACGCATGTCGCTGACTCCGCGGTACATGGACTCGGCGGCGTCGAGTATCCGCGTGCGAGTCCGTTCGAACTCGCTGTCATCGTTCGCAGTGTTTGCCTTGGCAACAAATGGCACCTGGGATATTTAGGTGGCTCCGCGGAAAATTGCGGCCACGCCCTGCCCGCCTCCGACGCACATTGTCTCCAGCGCCAGGCCTCCGCCGCGGCGGCGTAGCTCATGCAGCATCGTGACCAGGATCCGCACACCGGTCGCTCCGATGGGATGGCCCAAGGAGATGCCGGAACCGTTGACATTGAGCCTGTCCTCGACGTCATCCAGCTTGACGCCCCAACCCGCAAGCACCGCGAGCACCTGCACCGCAAACGCCTCGTTGATCTCAATCAGATCCATGTCGTCGAGCGCCAAGCTCGTTCGGCCCAATAGCTTCTCGACCGCACCGACAGGTCCGATCCCCATCCGCGAAGGCTCGCAACCGACCGCCGCCCAGCCTTCCAGGTAACCTAGCGGCTCCATGTCGAGATCGTCGAGCCGATCCTCGGCCACCACTAGGCACGCGGCAGCCGCGTCATTCTGCTGACTCGAGTTGCCCGCGGTGACGGTGCCGTCGTTCATCAGCGGGCGCAGCCGACGCAGCGTTTCAGGGGTGGTGTCAGGACGGATGCCTTCATCCCGATCGAACTGCACGGCTTCGCCTTTGCGCTGCGGCACCAGCACGGGAACGATCTCGTCGTCGAATCGCCCCGCGCGCTGTGCCGCCGCGGCACGCTGGTGGCTGCGAGCGGCGAAACTGTCGGCGGCCTCGCGGTCGATCCCGTACTCGGAGGCCAGGTTTTCGGCCGTCTCGATCATGCCGCTGATCCGCCCGAATCGCCAGACCGGCTGTGACAGTTCGCGACCCCGGTCGAGCCGGTCGTACAGCATCTGGTTGCCGGAGCGCGAGCCCCACCGCGCGGTCGTGGTGTAGTGCTCGATATTGCTCATCGATTCGACACCGCCTGCCAGCACGACGTCGGCCGCTCCCGTCTGCACCATCATTGCTGCGGTGACGACGGCTTGCAGGCCGCCGCCGCAGCGCCGATCGATCTGCGATCCGGGGACGCTGATCGGAAGGCCCGCGTGCAGGGCAGCCCAGCGTCCGATGCACGGTGCCTCGGAGTTGGCGTAAGACTGGGCGAGTACGACGTCTTCGATGGCTGTCGGGTCCACGGCACTGCGGTCGACGACCGCCGCGATCACCGTGGCGGCGAGGTCTTCGGCCCGCAGCGGCCGCAGACTTCCGCCGAAGGTCCCGACGGCGGTTCGAACCGGGCTGACTATGGCAGCGCGCCTCATGTATCGCCCCGCCAGCGTCCGGCGGAGGGATCGAGCAGAGCGGTCAGCCGCTCGTCGGAAAGCCAGATGATCGTCTCCAGTTCCAGCGCGTCAAGGTAGCGGACACGACCGGAGCGAAGATCTTCCAACCTAAGCCGTGCGGAATTGCCGGAAGTGTCGAAATTGACTGAGACTTGGGCGAATTCATTGCGGATGACCGGGCCCACCTTAGGCAAGTGCACGGAATCGCCGCCACCGAATTCAATGGTCATCGCACGTCAGATGAGAAAGCCCAGAGTCGGGATGGGCTGGTCATTGTTCACGAGCACGACCTTCTTGTACGCCAGACGCAAGTCGCCGTCCTGGCGTCGGAGACGGTAGGTGGCCCGACCGGCCCACAGGTTGTTGCCGCGCGCGCGAGACTCCAGCACGATGAAGTTCGCCGCTACCTCCAGGTCGACCCCACCACTGGAATTGGCTCGGCCACCCAAAAATTCGATGTTAGACAGCACTCGCCTGAGGTTTGACGGTGGCGCCTGCGCGTAGCGCTTGCCGGTGCGGAACTGCTTCAGCCTGGTGGCAATGCGGCTGCGGTTGTCATAAATCACCGACATCGTGCGCGATGGGTCGTCGGTCGTGCCCACGGGAACCCAGTACAGGGCGTCTTCGGTCCACAACGCCTCCCAGGCGTCGTAGTCGGATTCGTCGGCATACCGGGCTTCGCGGTAGAGGAACTGCTGCACCTCGCCACTGTCGAAGCCGTCGGGCACTGGGCCCAGAGTGGCCGGGCTGTCAACCGTGCTGGTCACGATTCGGCCTCCATCAGCGTCTTGTAACGCGACCAGAAACTCCGCATGCCTGTTTCATCGGTGGCTCCACCGACGGTGAAACCGTTCTCATCGACGCGTTCGCGATTCAGCCCGCGCCGGATGTCCAGCCATTCCGGCGTCAGGCACTCTAGCCCGAGCTGGTTGCGTTCGTACATCTCGGTGTCGTCGGCCAATAGCATTCCGGCGGGTCCCACCGAGCCCATGCACTGCGACACCATGCGTTGGTTGAGCTCTGGCGCACCTGCCATCTGGATTGCCGTGGAGTACTGGATGCACTCGCCGACGGCGACCGGCTGGATGTTGAAGACTTGGATTTCGGCGATAAACAAGTTTGGGAAGATCATCACGTGCGGGGCGCCTTCGATCATGATTTTCTCGGCGTCCTCGCCGTAGCGCTTGCGCATCGCCGCGACATACTCGGGCACCCGCGCCTCGGTGGTACCGAACCACCGCATCGGCTCGGCAAACTTCCGGAATTCCGGGCGCAGGTCGTTTTCGCTATGACCCTGGCCCAAGTCTCGCGTGACCGCCGTGGAAGTGTCGCTGTAGAGGGCACCGATCGGGCTTCCTGTGACGCCGAAGATCGAGCCGTGCACAAACTGGGGGTGGTAACCATCGGTTTCGTTCTCCACCAGAAGCTTCCAGTTCGCCCGGGTCTGGTGCTGCAGCCATCCCGCGGTGAGCTGCACCTTTCCTTCCGGTGACAGTCGGACCAGCCGGTCGATCTCGCCCGCCGCCGCCCCGAGGTGATCGACCAGTCCGGGGCCGTCCGCGGCGAAGCTGGCGAACACGAACCCTTGGTAGGTATCCACCCGGGGAACCCGCCCCAGATTGAGTTCCAACTTTCGCTGGCCGTAGCCCTTGAAGAACGGGAATCCGACGAGTTCGCCGGTGTTGCGGAACGTCCAGCCGTGGTATGGACAGCGAAATGTGGACGAGTTGCCCTGGCCCTCATCGCAGATCTGATTGCCGCGGTGCGCGCAACGGTTGAGCAGCAGGTGCAGCTCACCGTCACGATCGCGAGTCAAGATCACGTCTTGCAACCCGAGCCGCTTGCGCACATAGTCGTTGGGCTGAGGTACTTCGCTTTCGTGGCCGATGAAAACCCAAGTGCGGTACCAAATTCTGCGCAGTTCTTCGACGAAGATGGCCGGGTCGGTGTACATGGACCCGTGCACCTTGTCTCGTCTGATCAGGTGGTCATAGCCGCTGCGCGTGGTGGCGGCCGGCTCGATGAGCGAGGTCACTGGCGGGACTCCTCTCGAAATAATTCGCGCACGCTGCCCTGCGCGATCAGTTCGCGAATCGCGAACCTTCGTACTTTCCCGGTCGGCGTCTTGGGCAATTCGTCGGCGGCGAACCAGCGCTGCGGAACCTTGTGCGGCGTCAAGTGTTTGCGGGCGTGGGCGCGCAATTGGTCGACCGTATCGGGAACGAGGGGACGATGCGCCACCACCACCACTGCCACGATCTCGCCCAGCCGATCGTCGGGGAGGCCGACGGCGCAGGCTTCGGCGACGACCTCATGCTCGGCCACGCACGCCTCCACCTCGGCGGGAGCGATGTTCTCGCCGCCGCGGATGATCAGCTCTTTGAGCCGACCCGTAAGGGTCAGGTAGCCGCGTTCGTCCATCACACCAAGGTCTCCAGTGTGCACGAACCCGTCACCATCCACGGTGGCCGCGGTGGCGGCGGGGTCGTGGAGGTAGCCGATCATCTGCTGATAGCCGCGGGCGCAGATCTCCCCCGGCTGGCCCACGGGCACGACCGTGCCAGTGGCCGGGTCCACAACTTTGCAGTCAACCTGGGGGAGCGGCCGGCCCACGGTGCCCAATCGGTCGGCGCGGTTGTCGCCGGGCCGGGTAACGGTCAGCACCGGCGACAGTTCGGTCTGGCCGAACACTTTGAGCACGTTCGCCCCGAACGTGGACTCGGCGGCCTCGATGAGCTCGGCGGAAACCGTGGACGCGCCACCCAGACAGATCGACAGTCGCGGCGCCGGGTCCGCGGAATCGCGCTGCGCCGCAACGAGAGCCGACAGCATTGTAGGAACGAAGAACAGCACCGTGACGTGTTCACGGTGCATTGCGGTGAGCACAGCAGTGGGCTCGAACCGCTCTACCAACACCTCGGTGCCGCCGATCCACAGCGGGCCAAGGGTGCACGTCACGCAGCCGCCGGTGTGGAACATCGGCAAGGGGTTCATGGTGACCGCACCCGCCGGGATGCCGGCAGCCTCCATGGTCAATCTGGCGACGTTGACCAGCGAACGGTGGCGTAGCAGCACCCCTTTGGGTGTGCCGGTGGTTCCCGAGGTGTACTGCAGCATCACCGGTTGCTCGGAGTCCGACGGCGCTCCGCGGATGACCGCGGCGTCGATGGCTTCGCTCCGCCACTCTGCACGGGTAGACAGGCTGATGGTGCGCACACCGAGGGAGCGCGTATCGACTTCGCTGACTACGGCTGCCGTGTCGTAGTTACGGCTACGGTCCGCGTGGATCAGCACCCTGGGCCGGCAATGCTGCAGGGCGTATTCCAGCTCGGCACGACGAAGCGCCGGGTTCAATGCGACGAGGATGACACCGGCGAGTGCCGCGCCGTACTGAATGATCGGCCACTCCACCACGTTCGGCGCCCAGAGCGCCACGTAGTCGCCCGGCTCGGCCAGACGTGCCAGTGCGGTGGCTACCCGGCAGGCTTCCTCGAAAAGCTCGCGGTAGGTCAAACGCAGCTGCGACCCGTCATCGTGGGCAAGGCCCACCAGGGCTGTGACGTCGCCGTGCGTGCGAGCCCGATCTGCCAGCAACGCACCGACGGTGCGCTCGTCCAGCCTGACGCTCGTATCGGCGCTCAGATACGACCGATCGCGGCGCGCATGCAGTTTCGCGGTCATGTGGGGACTGCCCCGAACCGCGGGCGTCGCTTCTCGCGGAAGGCCGCGATTCCCTCTGCGAAATCGTCACTGTCGAACAGTTGAGCCTGGTGTTTCGCCTCGACGTCGAGGAGTTCGAGTGGATTGAGCGCGGGACCGGCGGCCAACAGTGACTTGATGACCCCATAAGCCCGCGTGGGACCGGCGGCCAGCCTCTCGGCGTCGGTCAGCGCGGCGGTTAACGCCGAACCGGGCTCGGCGAGAGCGTCGACGAGTCCTATCTCAAAAGCCCTCGACGCGTCGATGGGAGCAGGCATCATCAACATCTGGCGCGCACGAGCGATTCCTACCCGCGCCGGCAGGGAGGCGAACGTGCCCATGTCGCCCGCCAACCCGACGTTGGTGAATGTCGTCGCGAAGCGTGCGTCGCGCGCGGCAACGACGCGATCACACGCGGCGGCGAGTGCGGCACCCGCACCGTAGGCGCTACCCTCCACCGCGGCGAGAACGGGCTTGCCGGCTCCCCAGATCGCCCGGATCACCCTCTGCGCCAATTGTGTCCGCTCCATCGCCCGCTCGGGCGACATTCGCTCCATTGAGGTGATGTCACCGCCCGAGCAGAACGCTCGGCCGGCGCCGGTGAGTATGATCGCCCTGATCGAGTCGTCCGCGCCGGCGCATTCGATCGCGCCGGCAAGCTCGAGCCGGACCGGAATGTCTATCGCGTTGCGCTTCTCGGGTCGGTTGAGCGTGACGATTCGCACCGCTCCACGGTCCTCGACCAGCACGGAGGCGGTGGTCATTGCCCCGTAAACATCGGGGGTCGGCGTTCGATGACGGCCCTCAGGCCCTCAAGTGCATCGGCGGTTCCGGATAACTCGGATACGGTTCGCGCCTCTTCGGCCAATCGCTGTTCTACCGAGGCCCCCAACCCGCTCCAGACCAACCGCTTGGTAGCCGACAACGCCCGAGGTGGCATCGCAGCCAGTTCGGCCGCCACTTGCTCTGCGCGGCCGGACAGTTCGGCGTCATCGACAACCTCGGTGACCAGTCCGATCTGCAGCGCCTCCGCGGCGCTCAGCGTCGGGTTGGTCAACAGGATCCGCAGCGCCTGACGCAGGCCGACCAGCTGGGTCAGCGTGACCGACGAGCCGCCGTCGGGTGCCATACCGACCCGAACCGCCCCCGAGAAGAATTTCGCCGTCCGTGCCGCGACGACGATATCGGATGCGCACACCAATCCCAGTCCGCCGCCGCCCGCGGCGAAGCCCTGAACCGCCGCCACCACCGGCGCGCGGAGCTGTATCAACGCGGCGGTGGCCAACTGCAACCACGCGGTGGCCTCGCGCAGATACTCCGGAAGGTCCGCTCCCTTTGACTCGAAGGTATGGATGTCGCCGCCTGCGCAGAAGTTTCGGCCTTCGCCGGTCAGGAGCACGACCCGAACGGCCGGATCCGCATGACATGCCAGTGCCGCCTCATGCAGCGACTTGAGGAATTCGACGTTCATCCCGTTGGATGCCTCGGGGCGGTTCAAGCGCAGCCGGCCGACGCCGTCCGCGACGTCGAGCGCGACAGGTGCGCCGGTCCCTGCAATACTCATCAATCGGCTCCTCGCTGCCGAAAGGCGGTCACACCATTCTGACCGGCGCGACCGCAGATATGTTCGACTACGCAATCGATTTCGTCTGCTAACCCGATGGGCAGCGATGCCTCGAGGCTGGTATACACCAGCCGCTTGATGGAAATCACGGCCTGCCGGTTCCGGCTGGCCAGATCGGTGGCGAACCGGTGGATGGCGGCTTCGAACTCGGTCGCCGGAAAACTTCGATAGGCCAGTCCGCGACGTACCGCGTCGGCGCCGGACATCCGGTCGCCGGATAACAGTAGCCCCAGCGCCTCTTGGCGACCAACCAGACGGCTCAACCGCTGGGTGCTGCCCCCGCCCGGGATCATCCCAAATCTGATGTGGTTGTCGGCAATCTTGGCGTCATCGCTGACCAGCACGATGTCGCTGGCCTGCATGAGCTCGAATCCGCCGGCCGCTGCGACGCCCTGGACTGCGGCAACTACCGGGACCTCGACGCGGGCAATGGCGTCGCAGGCGCGGCGGAACGAAACAAATAGAGGGCGCAGCGCGTCGGGACCGTTTGCCCGCAATAGCTCAACTTCGTTGAAATCGCCTCCCGCACAGAAGTTTCCCCCTGCGCCCCGGATGACGACGACGTTCACCCCGGGATCACCGCCCAGCTCGAGGATTGCCCGTTCCAGTTCACCACCGAGCGCGACCGTCAGGGCGTTCATCTGCTCGGGCCGATTGAGCGTGATCGTCCCGATGCCATCGGCGACGTGGCGCAGCACGAGCGTCATCCGATTCGCCCCCGCCTCGGAGGATTGGGCCGATCATGTATCTCGGCGAGTCCGATATCCCGACCTACGCCGGCGCCGAGGGTGACGCGCTGGTCACGCAGCGACTCACCCATCAGCCAGCCCTCTCTCCAACCTGCGGTCATTGTTTCTAATCCACGTTAAACTAGCATAGCGGCGGTAACAACAACCGCCCACGACCGGGAGCGGACTATGGACCTTGGACTGGCCGACGCACGAGTAGTCGTTACCGGCGGCGCGTCCAACATCGGGCGCGGCGTGGTCCACATGTTTGCGGCCGAACGCGCCCGGATCGTGATCAGCGACATCGATAGGCCGCAGGCGGAGAAAGTTCGCGGCGAAGCCGAGGCCAGGGGCGCTGCAAGCGTGGAACTCGCGATAGCCGATCTGACAACCCCCGGCGGCGCCGACACCGCGATCGGCACTGCCGTGCAGAATTGGGGCGGCATCGACGTTCTGGTCAACAACGCGGGCTGGAGCGTGCCCGGATTCATCGCCACCGACACCGATCGTGACAAATGGCAGCGCACCATCGAAATCAATCTGTTCACCGCGATCGCCGCCACCCAGGCAGCGATCGGTCCGATGAAGGAGGCAGGCGGGGGCGCAATCGCGTTCATCGCTAGCGATGCCGCATTCGGACAGATCCGTCAAGGCGTCTACGGCGCCTCAAAGGCCGCGGTGGTGGCCCTGGCCCGCACCGTTGCGCGCGAGCACGGCCGTCATGGGATCAGGTCCAACGTCATCTGCCCTGGGCTGGTGATTCCCGAGGGCCCGGAAGCGATCGGAGAATCGAGCCTGTGGGCCGTCGGCCAGGACAATGTCTTCAACCAGGACCAAATCGACTTCATGGTCAGGGGAACCCCGCTGCGCCGCCTGACTACCGCAGAGGACATCGGCCGGGCTACCGCATGGTTGTGTTCACCGACGGCGGCGCGGCAGGTGACCGGCCAGCTCATCTCGGTCAGCGGCGGCTACACGATGCCGTAAACGGAGCCCGCCCGGCGGTCGGGACACCCTCATTCGGCGCCGGGACTGCCGAAGTACTCCTGGCCTGGCGGCGGCCGGTAGCCCTGCGCGGAGTTCCGCAGCTGTGGGATCTGGGCGGGACACAACAGATCGACGGCGTACGACACCAGGTAATTGGCCGCGAACTCGTCGTTGGGTGTCACATCATTTTTGACATCACCCATCACCTGGGCGTAGCTCATGCCCGACGTCACCTTGTCACAGATCCCGTATCCATAGCCGATGGCGTCGTTGTTCGGAAAGTTGTAGTGGCGCCGCACCGCCACGTTGTACATGTACTCCACCTCGGGCGCAGGTTTGGCGTGAGCGCGAGGCGCGAGCGTCTCCGCCGCTCCGCCAAGGGCAATGAAACCGACGATCACGGCGGCCGCAAAGGTGCGCCGCTTCATGCCTGAGGTCCTTTGCGGCCGCGCCGGCGGGCAGCGCGCTGACCGATCGCTCTGCGACTGCGTTCGCAGGAGCGTTCTAATGCCCAGCTCGCCGAAGTGAACGCACGCATCTGTCTTCCTTTGTATCGAGGCGACCGGTCAAAACACGTCTATGTCCCTGGACATCAACAAATTTCTGGAAGATTGTCAAGCCCCACGGATCGGTATCCGACGGGCTGCTTAACGGTCGTTTGTTAACGGTGTCCGCTACTGGCTGCCTACCCGCCCCGGAACATGACAGTCGGGAATGATCACGTCGCTCAACGGGTCGTCGGGTTCCGACGGGTTGGACGGATCAGGCATCGCTTCCGAGTCCGCCAGGTCAAATTACAGGGGTCCTGCGAACTCAGGATGCGGAAGGGAGGATCGTCGGCATGCGCCGCCGCACTGCCTGCGAATCCGGCCCCCAAGACGCCCAATCCGATCGCGGCAACCCTGTTAACCGAATGCGTCGTCACGAGTTCCTCATCGACCGACGAAGTTGGCGGCGCGGCCTTCCTTGAACGCCGCGATACCCTCGAGCAGGTCGTCGCTGGTCAGAGTCTTCTCTTCGAGTTCGAAGGCCAGCTCGACCACCTCTGCGGCCCTCAGCGAAGTCACATGGTTCAGTGCCCGTTTGGTGCCCTGGACGGCCAGCGGGGCCAGAGCCGCTATGCGCCTTGCGATTTGACGGGCCAACGGTAGTACATCGTCAGGCTCGTCGACGATGTCGGTCACCAGGCCGAGCTGGTAAGCCGTGGCCGCGTCAAGCGCATCACCGGTAAGCAAGTGACGCCGGGCTCGAAGCATGCCGACCGCCTGCGGCCACACCAGACAACCGCCGTCGCCGGCCACGAGACCGACCTGCACGTGCGTGTCGGCCAATTTCGCCGTCCGCGCCGCCACCACGACATCGCACATCAGTGCCACTGTTGCGCCCAGTCCAATCGCCGGACCTTGCACCGCCGCAATGACGGGCTGGGGCAGGGCGCGAAAAGATTTCAGGATTCTTAACCCGGCTTCGACGGTCTCGCGTCGTGAATCGGCGTCATCGTGGGCGGCTTGCATCAATGCGAAGTCTCCGCCGGCAGAGAATGCCTTTCCGGTGGAGCCCAGCACGATCGCGCGCACGTCAACATTGTTGGCAAGACCTTCGAGTGTCGCTGCCAGTTCGATCTGTGCCTGATTGTCGAATCGGTTCAACAAATTTGGGCGAATAAGCGAGATCTCGCAGACGCCGTCGCCGGCGGAGCCTACGGATAGGGTTTCGAGGCTGGTGTCCATGTGGCCTTCCCCCGTAATATTAAGATTTATCGACTCATAAATCTGCGCGTAATCTACATGATCGAAGGTGATACCTGAAGTGGCTTTCGTCGACATCGGTGATGGGGTACGGATTCATGTGCAGGACCTCGGAGATGGCCCTGCTGTGGTGCTGATTTCGGGTTTCGGCCTCGACCACGAGTTGTGGGATCGCCAGGTCCGTTTGTTCACCGAGCACGGACTTCGCGTCTTGTGCGTGGACCAGCGCGGCCACGGGTTCTCGGACAAACCGCTACACGGCTACGAGATCGACCGCCTCGCGGCCGATCTCGTAGCCGCGCTCCGGCGGCTCGAAGTTGAGAGCGTGACGGTGGTTGGCCACTCATTCGGCGGGCAGGTGGCCTTTCGCGCCGCCGCGACGGCGCCCGAACTCGTCGCTCGACTGGTACTGGTCGGTTCAAACGGTGTCCGCGCCAGCCGCAGCGAAGCCTTCCCATTCGGTGGGCCACCCGGGCCGCTGCTGGAAGGCATGCTGGCCGACGAGCACACAAACCGGCTTGGCGCCAGGTACCGCACGATTGCGACGGCATTTGCACACGAACCTGATCCGAGGACGGTCGATTGGCTGGTGCGCTGCTCGCTTCGGATGCCTTCTTGGGCCGCAATAGCCTGCTACCAATCCCTGCTGTTGACCGATTTGCTCGCCGACATTCCACGCGTCGCCCAGCCAGTGTTGCAGGTCATCGGCACCGCCGACCCGGTGAACTCGGCTAAGGGCGCACGCTGGCTACAGCAGCAACTCCACAAAGCCACGCTGGTTGAGATCAATGACTGCGGGCATTACCCGATGCTGGAGGCGCCAGAGCCTTTCGAAGCCGCGCTGTTGAAATTTGTTACCGGTTAGCGACCGACTCGGGCTCCAACGCTCGAACCGCCGCCAACGCCAGCTGGGCCAGCAGTTCCTCGGCCTGCTTGGCACGCCGCCCCCCTGGCGGCCGCAGCGACTCGGACAACAGCAATAGTTGGATACCCCGTGTGGTGGTGACGATCTCGTCGGTCGGACGGTCGGGGTAGCACCGCTTCAGGCAATCGATCCACCGCTGATTGATCCGGCGGTGCCGGCGGTCGTGTTCCCGGCGGTACCGCTCGGCAAGTGAGCGCTGCTCGCGCAGCCAGATCGCCACCAACCGCTCGTGGCTCTTGGCCAGACCCACGAACGCGCGAACAAGTTTGTTCAGCTCGGCGGTGGGATCCTCGTCGGGCTCTCCGAGACGCACCAGAATCGTATCGAGAGTCTTGTCGAACAGGGCCGCCAAGATCGCGTCCTTACTGGGGAAGTGGCGATAGATCGCCGACCCGGTGGTGCCGGCGACTTTACCGATCTCGTCCACGCCCACCCCGTCGAAACTGCGCTCGAAGAACAGCTTCTCGGCTGCCGACAGGATCTTTTCGTCGCGCGTCACGTTAGCAGCCTCTCATAGACCGAGGCTTTGTCCGATGATCACCTTCATGATTTCGCTGGACCCCCCAAAGATGCGGCTCACCCGGCCATCGAGATAGGCGTTGCCCAACCGGGAATCGCCCCGCAGCGCGGTCGACGGGGGCATGAGCGCCAGGCATCGGTCCACCACCCTGCCCTGCAGCTCGGTGCAATACAGCTTGGCGATTGCCGCATCGCTGCCGCTGAGTCGCCCCTCGACGTGGCGCGCCAACGCCTGGTCGATGAGTGACTGACCGGCGGCCACCTCCGCCGCGCACTGCGATAGCGTGAACTTGACCTCCTGGCTCGCGCTGCCGCCACGTTGGTGATCCTCAACTGCCCAAGAAAGCGCTGCGACCGCTGCGGCCTGCGAATTCACCGCAATCGACAAGCGTTCCTGCGCGAGATTCGACGTCAGGTAGGTGAATCCATCGTTCTCCTCGCCGAGGAGGTTTTCGGCGGGGACCCTCATGTCGGTAAACGCGATCTCGGCCAAATCCTGGGCGTGAAGGCCCAGCTTGTCCAATTTGCGACCGCGCTCGAAGCCCGGTGTCGCGGTGTCGACCAGCAGCAGGCTAATGCCACGCCGGCCCGCGTCCGGGTCGGTCTTGACCGCCAGGATCACCAGGTCGGCGGCGGCCCCGTTGGAAATGAACGTCTTGGCACCGTCCACCACGTAGTGGTCTCCGCATCGGCGAGCGCGAGTCGACATCGCCTTGAGATCCGACCCGGCCCCCGGCTCGGACAGTCCGAGCGCGACAACGACGTCACCCGATACCATCCGCGGCAACCAGGTAGCCCGCTGTTCGGGGGAGCCATAGTGCAGCAGGTAGGGCAGACAGATATCGGTCTGCACCCGCAAACCGCCGATGGCCAGGCCCAATGCCTGGATTTCCTCGGTCACGACAGCGCTATGCCGGTAGTCCGAACCGGGCAGACCCCCGAACTCCTCTGGTACCCCGATCCCGAGGATGCCGACGTCGGAGGCGGCTCGCCAGAACTTTCGCGATGGCTTTCCCTCGACCAACCATGTCGGATAGTCCGGTACCACGTAGTCGTTCAGGAACCGGCGCACCACCTCTCGGAAACGCTCCTGCTCCTCGGTGAAAACCGACCGAGCCAACGAAACGCTCACTTACCGAAAGTCCATCCAGTGACCGTGCGGGGTCCACCCGAACGCAAACGGCAGCTCGATCGTGCAGATCGGGCCCTTGGTGATGTCGTCGGTGTCGAAAATGAGGTATTCGCCGCGTTTCTCGGCCCACCAGGAAACCGGGACGATGACGTATCCGTCACCCTCCGGCGAATCCTTGTGCCGTGGCGCGAAGCTGGCCTCCAGCACCGCGGCCGGCTCCCCGGCTCGGATCTGGTACACCTGTTCGGACAGGCTCTCCATATCGGTCGCCACCAGGCTGTTCATGGACATGCCGTTGCGCTTGACCACGCCGCCCACCTGGTAGCCCCATCGGTAGCCCTTGCCGAAATATCGCTCGTCGACCTTCGGCAGTTCACTTGGCCGGTCCGAAAGTTGCTCGCTCGTGGTGTCGCCGGTGGCGAGGTCGACCGTCCAGCGACCCAGGGTGCTCGAGGCGATCGAGAAGAACAGCGCGACTTCGTCGCCCTCGGAAAAGTCCTGCTCGAACGGGAACGGCGGCCGGTTGAATATCGGCGCGTCCAACAGCAACTTGCCGTCACGCACGTTGGCCTGCATCGTGTGCATCACGTACTGCACGGGCAGGTCCGTGGTGATCCAGCGGATGTCGCCTTCCGTGTCGTCGCGCGGGATGAGCGCCAGCACAATTGGCAGATCGGTTTCCCAGCCCCAGATGCCGAGCCCCTTGGCGATGCGCTCCTTGCTCACGGTGAAGGGCTGAAACGGCATCACGATCCATTCCGGGGTGAGCCAGATGTCATGCGCCACCGTGTTATATGGCGCATCCCACAACTCCCGGGAGTCGACGCGACCGTCAGGGTGAACCGTGTGCAAGGTGACGAAAGGCGGAGTGTCCCGGTATGTCCAGCCGTAAAGGACCCCTGTGTCATGGTCCCATTTCGGGTGGGCGGCAAAGGCGCAGTCGCCGAAGGCTACCGGCTGGTGCAGTCCCGGCGACAGCGCCGGCGACCATTCCACAACGCCCTTGGTTTCCAACGTGATCGGGTCGATGGCGATCGGTGCGCCACCCTGCTCGCCGGATACGACCATGTGCCCCCCGAACGGGAAGACGTTGATGTTATTCACACCTTGGGGGGTGTAGCGGTTGAAGCTATCGCGTTCGACGTCCCCGTAGGCGAAGTCCCGCCAATCGTGGAAACCACCGTCGGTCCAGGCGAACATCCCGCGCTGGTGTTTCTCCTCCAACAGGTACTTCGGCGTCCGGACCCAACGGTTCCGGAAGTCAGCGCGCCCGTTTTCGAACGTGATCGCCTGGACCATGCCGTCCATGCTCAGCAAGGGGTTCGTGCCCTGCTTGGTCGGACGCTTCCAGGTCGGCCCTACGCGATAGTAGCCACCGGCGAGATCTTTGGGGATCTCGCCCTGACTGACGATGCACTCTTCGACGGTCGCCTCGAATCGCATCGGCGTGAACGGACCTCGCATCGCTGTCTCTTGCGGCAGCGAATAACCCATGGCGCTCCTTCGGTAAGTCTGAACAAACTCTATCAGCGCGCTCCGTCAAATCGTAAACGGTCGTTATCTCTCCCGCGCCCCGGCGCCGTGCGCCGCCAGGTCCCCGGCTGCCGGCCACGTCGGTGAGCGCTGCGTCGATACCACGGCAATGGCCTGCTCACCACGATGTTGACCGGCCGCGGAGCTCGTGCCTAGCATTTGAGACGGGCCGACTCGAAATAATTACGACGATTTCGTGCACGTGCTTTCGCCGGCGCGAGCAGGCGTTCTAACGAGGAGCTGGAATGGACGCGGTGGGACTTACCGAGGAGCAACGGGACTTCGCCCTTGCCGTTGCCGCGTTCTGCCGCAAAGAATGCGGCACCCGTGAGCAGCGCGATGCACTGACCAACAACGGCGCCGAGCAACATCACGCAGGGCTGTATCGGAAGCTAGCAGAGGTCGGCTATCTCGGCGTATCCATTCCTGAGGAGTACGGCGGCAGCGGCGGCGGCCTCACCGAGCAAGTCATCTTGTTCGAGCAACTGTGGAGGGGGCTCGCACCGGTCCATGGAGCCGGCACCTCGCACACCGTGGCCGGCATCTACAAGAGATTCGCCACCGAGGAGCAAAAGAAGGCCGCACTGGGCTCGATTTGCTCGGGCGACGTGATGTCGATCAGCATCTCCGAGCCCGGCGCCGGATCAGATGCGGCGGCAATAAGCTGCAAAGCCGAGAAGACCAGGGGCGGCTGGCGCATCCACGGACAGAAGACCTGGTGCTCCGACGCGCAATTCGCTACGACAATCCTCGTGGTCGTGCGCACGTCGCGCGGCGCGAGGCCGCACGACGGGCTGACGCTGCTAGAGGTGCCCGCCGACGTGCGCGGCCTGCAGATCCGCCCGATCAAAACCATGGGCGGTAGCGAGGTCAACGATCTCTTCTTCAGCGATGCCTTCGTGCCTGAAACGGCCGTGGTGGGAACCGAGGGCAACGCGTGGAAACAGATAATGGCGGGGCTTAACGGCGAGCGGCTCGTTTGCGCGGCCCAAGGGCTGGGCATGGCCCAGCGCGCCTTCGACGACCTGCTCGCCTACGTCACTGAGCGAGAACAATTCGGCTCCCGAATCGGTTCATTCCAGGCCCTGCGGCATCGCATCGCGGACCTGGCCATAGAGATCGAAGCCGCACGGGCGCTCACGTACGCGACCGTGCACCACATCGAACATCAGATCGGCACGCCCGAGGACTGGGTTCGCGCGACGTCGATGTCGAAGGTCAAGGTAACCGAGACGGCGAAAAAAGTTGCGCTGGAAGGCGTTCAAATGATGGGCGGCTATGGTTACAGCACCGAATTCGACATGCAGCGACACCTGCGGCTAAGTATTGCCCCCACGATCTACGCCGGGACCAACGAGATCCAGCGTGACATTATCTCCTCCACATTCGGCCTGCGCCCGGCCCGCTGACGTACGACGGTTGACACCATGAGGCCCATGTATGACGCTTGACACTTTCTGCGTCGAAGAACCATAATTGAGACTGCTTAGCTCATAATCCGAGGGGGCGGATGGGCGTATGGGCCCCTGGGCCTCTATTTCTTGATTAGGAGTCAACAGATGACGACAGCTACGCCGAGCTTGCGGGTACTTGACGCCGACACCTACGCCAACGGCGATCCCACGACGTTCGGCCTGCCGCTCGAGCAATATAAGTACCTTCGCGACAACGAGCCGTGCTACCTCCAGGAATTCGACGACCCCATGCTCATTGAACGAGCGTGGGTGGTCAGCCGCAACGCTGACATCTGGGCCGTCGACCGAAACCCAGGGTTGTACGCGGCCGACCGCGGTGGTGTGAACATGTGGAAGGTCACCCCCTTGGACCCCAAGGTCGGCGGAAAACCCGCGATGCTGACCATGGACGGCGCCAAACACCGCGCCCAGCGTGGCGTCATGGCCCGGGCGTTTACCCCGAAGTTCGCCAAGAGCCTTGAGGCGAAGTTCCGCGGCTACGCGGCGAACATCGTCGACGCAGCACTGGAGAAAGGGACCTTCAACTTCGTCACCGATATCGGCCACACCATGCCGATGGAGGCACTCGGCGACGTGCTTGGTGTCCCCCGGGGTGATCGTGCAAAGTTCTTCGAGTGGGTCGATACCTTCGCCGCACCGTTCGACACCCGCATCACCCCCTCCTTCGAATACGTCCTCAACGCGATCATGGGCATCCTGAACTACTCGGTCGAACTGGCCGACCTCAAGCGCAAGGAGCCTGGCGACGACGTCATCACCGAGCTGGTCAAAGCCGGCCTGGAGGTGGTGTCGGAGGACGAGTTGATGGGCAATGTCGCTTTGCTGGCCAGCGGAGCCGCCGAGAGCACCCGGACCGCGCTGTCACACGGCATGCACGAGCTCATGCGCAACCCCGAGCAAATGGCCTACCTGCGCGCCCACGCTGATGACATCCCCGACGCCGCCATCCAGGAAATCGTGCGGATCGCCAGCCCGTTCACGCACCTGGTGCGCACCGCCACCCGCGATCACGAACTGCACGGCAAGCAGATCAAAGAAGGCGACACTGTGCTGATGCTCTTCGCGGCCGGCAATTTCGACGAACGAGCATTCGACGAGCCCAATAAGTTCGACCTTTCGCGCCAGAAGAACCCGCACGTCAGCTTCGGCCGGGGACCACACCAATGCATCGGCAAGCACGTGGTGTCGCTGGAGATCAAGATCCTGCTCGAGGAGCTGCTACGGCGGACAAGCGACATCAAGCCCGCCGGCGAGATCGCGTACGTTCGCGACGCGTATTCGCGCGGGGTCTACGAGCTTCCTGTCACTATCACACCCGCATAGGGTCGCCGAGGGATCAGCACATATGAGGGTCATCCGTAACGCCGACACGTGCGCACTCCATGGTGAATGCGTGCTCGCGGCGCCGGGCGTATTTGAGATTCGTGACGACGACGAGGTTGTGACTGTCCTCAATACCGAACCGGGCGAAGAGCTTCGGCGAAGTGTCGAGAACGCGGCGCTGGCCTGTCCTACCGGCTCCATACGGATCGAGGACTGACCGTGACCACCGCGAGCAAGACCAAACCGGAGCGTGACGACAAATCCTCCGGCGATTCGGTTGTCGAGGTGCGCAACCCGGCCGACGGCTCGTTGGTCGGGGTGGTCCCGGCTGTACCGGCCGAGCAAGTGACACAGGTTGCCGGTGAGCTTCGCGCGGCCCAGCCGGCATGGGAGGCGCTCGGACCCGAGGGCCGCGCCGTTCATCTGCGGCGATGGCTGGATTGGATCGTCGACAACCAGGACCGCATTCTCGGCCTGGTGCACCGCGAGGCCGGCAAATCTTGGGGGGATGCGCAGATCGAGCTCCTGGTGTGCATGGAGGTCATCAACTACTACACCAAGCACGGAGCCGAGTTCCTGGCCGAGGAAACCCGCCGCCCACACGGACCCGCGTCGGCGACCAAGGGGCTACGGATCCGTTACCGTCCTTATGAGCTCGTCGGGGTGATCACTCCGTGGAACTATCCGCTGGGGATGCCGATGCTCGATGTCCCCCAGGCGTTGATGGCCGGGGCCGCCGTACTCACGAAGCCGTCAGAGGAAACTCCGCTGGGCTGGGCAGAAGTCGTTCGAGGCTGGAACGAGGAAATTGGGGCTCCCCCCGTTTTGGGCTGCGTAACGGGCCGAGGCGAAACGGGCAGGGCCGTTGTGGACGCCGCCGACATGGTGCAGTTCACGGGATCCACCAAAACCGGCCGTCAGGTCGGCATCCGCTGCGCGGAACGGCTCATCCCGGTCAGTCTCGAGTTGGGCGGCAAAGACGCGATGATTGTGCTGTCCGATGCACCGCTCGAGCGGACCGTCCGCGGGGCCATCTGGGGCGGGCTGTTCAATTCGGGCCAATCCTGCGTCGCGGTTGAACGGATCTATGTCGAGGATTCGATATATGACAAGTTCACATCGCGCCTTGTCGACGAGGTCAACAAGCTCCGGCAGGGCCATGATGCAGCCGGCAGCTTTTCCGCCGACATCGGAGCGCTGGCAAATGAAGCCCAGATGGCGATTGTCGAGCGCCATGTCAGCGATGCGGTTGCCCGCGGGGCACGCATCCTTACCGGGGGAAAGCGCGCCGAGCGAGGCTTGTTCTACCCGCCGACCGTACTGGTGGATGTCGACCACACCATGGCCTGCATGCGCGAAGAGACGTTCGGACCGCTGCTGCCGATTATGAGGGTGTCCAGTGAAGACGAAGCAATCGCGCTGGCCAACGACAGCACCTATGGTCTGGGGGCCAGCATTTGGACCGGCAGCAAGGAACGCGGCGAGCGCGTCGGCAGGCGGATCGAAGCGGGCGGCGTCAACGTCAACAACGCGATGATCCACGTATTCCAGTTTCCGCTGCCGATGGGCGGTTGGAAGCAATCCGGTCTTGGCCACCGGATGGGCGGGGCCGAGGGGATCCGAAAGTACTGTCGTGAGCAGGCGGTGGTCACCGAAAAGGTCCTCCTGCCGACCGAGACGCATTGGTATCCTTACTCGGCGCGTAAAGCTCGCATCACCGGCGCGGTCCTGCGACTTCTTGAAATGCACGACTGGCGCCGTCGGCTGGGTCTGCGCCCCAAGGCTCGATAAGCCAAAAGGCGGATGGTAGATTCGCGCGGCCCGCTGGACGGGCTCAAGGTCATCGAACTCGCCGGCATAGGCCCTGGGCCGTATGCGGCGATGTTGCTTGCCGACCTCGGCGCAGACGTCGTCCGCGTCGAACGCCCCGGGCCGCCCGCCAGCGCTGTACCTCCGGAAAAAGACGTACTGCGCCGCAACCGACGATCGATCGTGGTGGATTTGCGCGATTCCGACGGTGTGCGCACGGTGCTGTCGATGGCTGCGAAGGCCGACGTACTGCTCGAGGGCTTCCGGCCCGGTGTCACAGAACGCCTCGGACTGGGTCCGGCCGACTGCTGGAACGTGAACCCGCGACTGGTCTACGGACGAATGACCGGCTGGGGCCAGTCGGGCCCGCTGGCGCGGACCGCCGGCCACGACATCGGCTATATCGCCCTGACCGGAGCGCTGGCATCGATCGGCCGAGCTGGCTCGGCGCCGGTGCCACCGGTGAACCTGGTCGGTGATTTTGGTGGTGGTTCGACGTTTCTCGTCATCGGCGTGCTTGCCGCGGTGTGGGAGGCGGAGCGATCCGGTCGCGGACAGGTCGTGGATGCGGCGATCGTCGACGGCGCCAGCTCGCTGACCGCGCTTTTACATGGACTCATGGCCGATGGGCGGTGGACCGATCGGCGGGGTTGCAATTTCCTGGACACCGGGGTGCCTTGGTATGACACCTACCGAACCGCCGACGACCAATGGATGGCCGTCGGCGCCCTGGAGCCAAAGTTCTATGCCGAATTCATGCGCCTGCTCGGGCTTTCCGACGATATCGCCGCGCTCCGCGACGACCCTTCGGCGTGGCCGCGTCTGCGGGAGGCGATCGCGCGAGCATTCGTGACGCGGACCCGGGATGAGTGGACTCGGGTGTTCGACGGCAGCGATGCCTGTGTGGCACCGGTGTTATCGCTGACCGAGGCCGCCGACCATCCGCACCTGGCCGCGCGCGGCACCTTTATCGAGGTGGGCGGCGTGACGCAGCCGGCGCCCGCGCCTCGGTTCAGCAGGACGGTCCCCCGGCATCCGACTCCACCGCCGCCGGTGGGAGCCGATACGCCAGACGTGTTGCGTGACTGGGCGATTGTCGACGACGCGGGCGCGCCGCATACCACCGACCACTAAAGCTTGCACGCCCTAGCTGCGGTCTGTTTTATCGAGGGCGTTGGCGCCGTGGCGGGCGGCCGGCGCTCGCCATGATCCGGGCAAGGTGCTGCTCGACGTGGCGATCGCGGTCGCGCTCGGTGGTGACTGTTTGGCCGATGTGGCCGCCGTGCGTGCGCAGCGCGACCGGGTCTGGTCACGGCGCCGGCCACTGACGGGAAGGCCGGGGACCCGAGACGGTGGACAGGCCATCATCGATATCGATGCCACCGTGGTGACGGCGCATTCGGATAAGGAAGGCGCCCAGGCGACCCACAAGATGTCCTATGGGTTGGCCCCGATGTGCGCCTTCGTCGACCACGGCGAGCACGGCACCGGAGAGACTCTGGCACTGGACCTGCGCCCGGGAAAGGCCTCGCCATTCAATAGTGCTGATCACATCACGGTGCTAGGCGCCGCGTTAGACCAACTGCCCGCCGGCGAGCGGGGCCAGGTGCTGGTTCGCGCCGATGCCGGCGGGGCGTCCAAAGCATTCCTGCATCACCTCACCGACACCGGACTGCAGTACTCCATCAAATTTCCCGCTCACGGACCTGTGCAGGCGGCGATCGAGACGATCCCCGAGCAGGCCTGGGTCGCCGCGCTCGACAGCGACGGCACACCTCGTGAGGGTGCACAGGTCGCCGAGCTCACCGCGTGGATGCCGACCCCGGTCAAACCCACCCGTCCGCCGGCCAAATACGGCCCCCAGGAATGGCCGCACGGGATGCGAGTCATCGCCCGCCGTGAACGTCCCCACCCCGGCGCTCAGCTACGACTGACCCACCACAACGGCTGGCCAATCACCTGCAACGCGCCCGCGCCGAAGACCGTATCGGCTGCCTCAAAGACACCGGCCTGCATAACCTGCCCTTCCACAGCTACCGGGCCAACCGGATCTGGCTCGAAATCGTCGCCCTGGCCAGCGATCTGATCGCCTGGACCCAAACCCTGGCCTTCGACCGGCACCAACCCGCACGCAAATGGGAACCGAAACGCTTGCGCTTCCGCCTGCTCACCGTCGCCGGCCGCATCATCCGCACCGGCCGACAACGAAGACTCCGCCTGAACAAACCCCCCGGCACCTTCACCGACCAAAGACCCGGAGAGCCGGCGACCACAGCGCCGACGAACACCGCCAACCCACCAAACAACATCGACATGAAACATCGAGGCTAGTCGAGAAAGTCATCGGGCCGACGATGGTGCCCGTCGCCGTCGACGCATCATCGTCCTGCTAGGCCGAGATTTCGGCAGTCTCCGCCGACGCTGTCACCTCGTGATAGTCACTCGGGTCGAAGTCGTGGATACGTTCCCAGTAATCGATGTACTTCCAGGGGCTGCTCACAACCACGCGCCCAGCGTCATTGCGGTAATAGGTTGTCATTCCCGGGTGCGACCAGATGCAGCGCGCCAGGGCTTCATCGAGCTCTTCGTTGTAACGGTCAAACACCTCGCGGTTGACCTCGATCGCGCCGGTCTCGTTGACCAACAGGTGGCGGATCGCCGCCATGATGTAGCGGACCTGAAATTCGGTGGCATGGATTGCGCTGCCGCCGTGGCCTGCGTTGGTGTTCGGGCCGTTGACGATGAAGAAGTTCGGATAGTCAGGCACGGTGACGCCCAGATATGCCCGGGCATCGTCGGCACCCCACTGCTCGCGCAGCGTCCTGCCGGACTTGCCGATGATATCCATCGGCCACAAAAACTGCAGAACCTTGAACCCCGTGGCCAAAACGATCGCGTCGGATGGCACTCCAACGCCCGAGCGGGTCACGACATTCTCACCGCTGACGTGATCGGCCGCATCGGTGAGCAGCGTGACGTCGTCGCGGACGATCGTCTTGTACCAGCGGTTATCGATCAACGGGCGTTTACCGTACGGCGGATAGTCCGGGAGGCAAGCGTCGAGCAAGTCGGTCCGGTCGCCGAGCTGCTCCGTGATGTACTTGGTGAGAAAGATCCGATGGCGATCGTTGGTCTCGTTGACGGCCCGCTCGGGGTGAGGCCAGTCCGGATCGATCTGCAGCGCGGGGTGCAGCCGGTCGCTGAAGTTCCAGAACGACCGCAGCCGATACCACTGAATGTAGAAGGGAACTTCTTTCATCAAAAACCGGACGGTTTCTTTGACCGCGCGGTGGTAGTTGGGATGCGGCAGGGCCCATTGCTTCGACCGTTGGAAAACCGTCACATGCCGGGCAGTATCAACGATCGACGGGACGACCTGCATCGCGCTGGCACCAGTTCCGATCACAGCGACATGTTTCCCGGTCAGGTCGATCGAGTTGTCCCATGCGGCGGTGTGCATGACGGGGCCGGGGAATTGGTCCAGTCCCGGAATGGGCGGGATCAGCGGCCGGTTCACCATGCCTACGGCGCTGACCAAAACATTGGCGGTGATCGATTCGTCGTCCCCGTTCGCGTTCCTGACATCGACACGCCATGTTGAACTAGCGGTTTCGTAGCGCGCGCGCACGACTTCGGTACTAAATCTGATGTGTCGCTTCACGTCGAAGTCGGACGCCACTCGTTGGATATAGTCCTGGACCTCTTCACGTTTGGCGAAGTAACTGGTGATATCCGGGTTTGGCGCAAACGAGAACGCGTAAAGGTGCCCTGGCGTATCAACTCCGCAACCCGGATAGACGTTTTCCAGCCAGGTGCCCCCTAAGTCATCATTCTTTTCCAGCACAACAAAATTGACACCGGCGGCCGCGAGCTTTATCGCCATGCAAACTCCGGAGAGACCCGCTCCGATGATCGCAACGGTGAACCCGGGTGGGATCGCCGTCGCGGGTATCTCGACGTCGCGCGAGATGAAACCCATCTCCTCGGAAAGCAATTGGCCGTATTCGACCGGTACGTCTTCCACCATTGCGCAGCTGAGCATGCGCGTCACCTCATCCGGCGATGGAGTGGCCGGCTGAAGTCGTCCCTCATAGAACGCGACGACCGCCTCTTTCGCCGCCGCCCGCACCTCGTCCTGAAGTTCGGCAGAAAGACCGCCGGAGTCGTTGTCGTCCAACGGCTTACCTCGCACTGGCCGATATGGAGGACGAGTCCACTTACCGTCGCCGGTCAGATGCTGCAACACGAGGAGCACCGTTGGGATGTTGGCGTCTTCGAGCGCTAGCTGGAGGGTTTCGAACCAGTTGGGATCCCTCTCCCAGGGTGCCGAAGCGACAGTGGCCATGAACGTTACGCCTCCGAACCTTTGAGTCGCGACAGGCCGAGACCGCCGCCAAACGGCGAGCCTCCCCGGCGGGATGTCGCAAAACCTCTCTTTTTGAACTTCTCCGTCTCACTATAATGCAGCCGTTGCAGCCAGCGCAACATTCTGGCCGCCGAATCAAGACGCGAAGTCCGTCCGCGCCGCACCGCGCCACGATGGCTGGTCGGAAGCTAGGAGCGCGAGTTGACTTGGCTACGACCAATAACTACGAACGACGGCAGAACGATCGTGCACGGGGCTGCGATCGCGCTACGGCCGGGTAATCAGTTACGGACAAGCCGGTTGGAGCTGCGCCGGCGCCGCGGCTGCGCACCGGACTTGCGGTCGCCACTTTCCGGCGGGATGTATCCCAACCGAAGCAGCCGGATCGCCTCGTCAGCGATCTGCGCCGATGAAATCTTGTCCCTGGGCCGGTACCACCTCGATACCCAGAGGATCATCCCGAGGATCAATCGTGTGGTGATGATTTCATCACCCTTTTCGAGGTAGCCGGCCTCCATGTTGGCCGCGACCACGGAAACCCACAACTTTTCGAATTGCCGACTCCACCGGTGCCACCGCTGGACAACATCGTGAGGCAGGTCGCCCCCGCCGAAGAACACGGGCATGTAACTGCGCATTTGCACCGCGGCTTCCGACTGCAGCCGGACCATCTCTCTCAGCTGGTCCGCGGGATCGTCGATGTCACGCATCGCCGCCTCAACCTGCTCGGTGATCTCACGAGTGCTGCGCTCGAAGAGAATGCCCAGGAGGTCTTGCTTGGTCGGGACGGTTCGGTACAACGTGGCACGGGACACGGATAGTTTCTCCGCGGTGTCAACTATGGAAACCGCTTCGTAACCGCCCTCATGGAACAACTCCGCAACCGCGTCAGCGACCGCGTCCCGGTCGATTGTCAGCCGCGGCCGGCCGCGAGGACGGCCGTTTATCCTGACCTTCTCATTCTTCGACACCGGCCTCCCTTGCACTCATAACCCAGTTTAGAGGTTACATGTCGCACAATGCAGGCTAACGAGCCGGCGCCGTTTTCTCATGCGAAGACGAACATGCCGCTCAGCAAACCGAGCAACCCCACGCAGTAGCCCTCGAAGATACCGCGAAGTACCCGCGGCGCCGTTTTCAACTCCATGAAGTACAGCCCGACCAGGCGGATCTTGAAGACGGCGACGGCGAAGATCGCCAGGCTGGCCGGCAGGTGATGTCCCTCGCCGAATCCATGGTTGGTGCCCAACGCCCAGGACACAACAGTCAACGCGCACAGCAGAAGCCAGATCAGTGAGGCGTTGGTCCGTACTACCGAAGTCATGCTCACCTCACCAGGAAGATCAAGGGGAAGATGACGATCCACAGCAGGTCGACCATGTGCCAGAAGCACGCGCCGCCCTCGAAGAAGGCCATGTGCGTTTTGGTCGGCTCCGGTTTGCGGGCCAAGGTCGAGAGGACCGTCAGCACGATCAGCCCGATGATAACGTGCGCCAGATGCAGCCCGGTGAGCACGAAATAGTACATGAAGAACTCGTTGGTGCTGGGGGTGATTCCAGCCGCCACTTTTTCGTGGTACTCAAATGCCTTGATCGCGACGAAGCAGGACCCAACTGCCACACCGGCCAAGGTCAACGGCCGGGCAAGGTAACGCAGTTCTGGACGACGCAGAGCGCGTGTGGCAAAGACGACCAGGATTGAGCTGGTGAGCAACACGAGAGTGTTGGTCGCACCAAGCGCGCGGTTGAGTGCCCCTTGGGATTCCGCGAACAACTCCGGCCGCGCTCCCCGCTGATGTAGATACACCGTGAACAAGACGGTGAATACCATCATGTCGCCGAACAGCAGCACCCAGATGCCGGGCTCGCCGGGCACATGACGATGGGAGTCGCGGGAGGTGTTTCGGTCGGTGTAGCCAGCGGAACGCGCCAGTCCGATCACATCGGTCATGTACACGTCCTTCGCATTGGCCCCGTACTCAATCTTGAGATGATTCGTCTCAATAGTAGGTGGCGCCTCGACAGTTCGTCAACGAGCACACCACATAAACGGTCGTGACTTCGAATTGATTTTCTCGCACCCGATCTCGTAGCGTGTGGTTACGGGATGAGCCTGGCGTCATCTGCGTCGGCTAACACCGCATTGGCACCGAGTGCTCGTGGGCTCATCGCGCAGCCGCAACGACATTCGGAAAGGGTTGGTCTGTGGTGGATCGTGTTCTGCTCGAGGTCGACAGCGGCGTCGCCCTGATTACCGTCAACGACCCTGACCGGCGCAACGCGGTCACCGACGAGATCTCCGCCGGATTACGCCTCGCAGTCGAGAACGCGCAAAACGATTTCCGCGTGCACGCCGTGGTGGTCACCGGTGCGGGTAAGGCATTCTGCGCCGGCGCCGACCTCGGCGCCCTGGGCACCGCTGCCGGCGACGGCCTGCGCCGCCTTTATGACGGTTTTCTCGCCGTCTCCAACTGCACGCTGCCGACCGTAGCGGCAGTCAATGGACCGGCTGTCGGCGCCGGACTCAACCTGGCGCTGGCCTGCGATGTGCGGATCGCGGGTCCGAAAGCGCTGTTCGACGCCCGTTTCCAAAAGCTCGGCATCCACCCCGGTGGAGGCATGACCTGGATGTTGCAGCGCGCAGTCGGTCCGCAGGCGGCGCGCGCCGCGCTGTTGTTCGGACTACGCTTCGACGCCGATGCCTCGGTCAGACACGGCTTAGCGCTCGAGGTCGCCGAGGATCCTGTGGCGGCGGCTCGGCAGCTTGCCGCCGGACCGGCGTCGGCGCCGCGCGAAGTCGTCATCGCGACGAAAGCCACGATGCGGGCCACCGCCAGCCCTGGCAGCGTCGACAGCGAGCTGCACGCGGCCGCTGTCGACGCCGAGTTGGGCCCGCAGGCCGCGTCGATCCAGGCACCGGCCTTCGCCGAGCGGCTGGCCGCGGCGCGCCGGAAATGATCGTCTATTAGGGGCCGACCGGCCCGACGCTGCGCGCTCGCAGCTGGGCGCAGATATCTGGTCTGAAAGTAATCCGCGCCCGCTTCGACCCAGGGCAGCAACTGCGCAGCAACCTCTTCCGGTGTTCCTATCAGCCAAGGTTTTTCGATCATCTTCGGTGCCACGAGCAACCACGTCGTCCGCCTCGGCTCCTTCGTCATCGCACGCGCCGTGGTGGAGCCGCCCGAAGGCCGCGGTCGTCCACTTGATGATCGGGTTGGTGAGGCGCGAACTTCAAATACTTGTGCGCCTCATGGCTAAGGCGCTGACGAAAGCGCTCGGTGTGATGTCGTCAAGCTCTACCCGCAACGCTGCACAGGACTTTGGCACCAGGTACCTCCCGGCAACGGGCGAGCGTCAGCAATTCGTTCCCTGGCAACGTGGTAAGCGATCCGGCTGGTCCGCGCGCCCCGTGCCAGGTGAGCTCTCATGCGGCTAGTGGGCCACCCGGGCGAGCAACTCATCGACATCGGCCCTTAGCCGGATGACCTCTTCGTTGCCCTGGCGCTGTGCGTGGGTCGCGCCGACGGTGTCGGAATCCATGGTGTCGACGGCCCTGGACAGGTAGAGCGGGTTGATGATCATCCACGTGGCGAACACTGCCAGTGGCAGATACCAGGCGATGATGCCGTTCCAGGCAAGTGGGCCATTGTGGAAGAAGACGTTGAAGGTGCCTGGCGAGAACATCAGCGCGACCCACAGGTTGTAATAGCCCAGCCAGCGCGGGAAGATCGGGCGCTCGCGCCGGTCGAGCAGCACGGCGATGCCGAAGCAGGACACCTGCAACACCGCTGTGGACGTCAACCCCACGAACGGTATCCACGCCATATCGTTGAGCAATTGAACGAGCTCGGGCGCGCGGTCGGCGCGGAAAGTCGCTGTTTGCCAGAAGAAAAGCAGGTAAATGAATTCGAGTACGAAGATGGCGCCCAGCCCGAACTCGATCATCGCCAGAGCCGGAAATCGGCCCTCGATGCGGCGGATGTGGATCGCCATCGACACGGCGTACGGCATCAGTAAGGACGCCGAGAACATGCACAAGATCATCCCCCACCGAATCCTGTCTCGGTGTCCGATGATGAATTGCGCTGTCTCCAAGGCGCTCTGCCCCGGAGAACGGGTCGGGATGAAACCGGCCAGCAAGATGAAAGCGATTGCCATGGTGACTAGACACAATGTGCCGCTCCACGCGCAGCACTTGTGCACGCTCCGGTTCATCGCCTGCTCCCTTCCCTCATGTCCGTCGCGACCTGTGAACTATCGTTTTCACTTTCGTCACGCGTTAACCCGCGCGAAAGTGGCCACCATCGACCGGAACGCGTCCTCGCTCGAGGCTTGATCGATCGGTGGCACGTATGGCGTGTGTAAGACGATGTGGGGCAGTACGCCGTCATAGGCGGCGATTTGTTCGGCCACCTCGTCCGGAGTGCCCGCGATTGAGAAGGCGCGCACCAGCTCATCGGAGGCCGCAGTGGCCAGCGCAGCAGGCCCCTCGCTGAGCAGCCGTCGCAGCACGTGGTCGCGATCCTCTTGTAATCCCATGAATTCGATCACCGTGGAACTCACCGGGTATGCGACGTAGTTGCCGACGTTGATGCGGGCGCGTCGGAGCGCTTCGCTGCGATCGTGCGAAACGCTGCAGATCACTAGGGCGGTGACTTCCACGTCCGACGGGTCCCGCCCGGCCTTCGCGGCGCCGGCGGCCACATTCGGGAGAACGTGATGCTGGATGAACTTCGGCGTGGGCAGGAATCCGAGCACGCCATCGGCCACTTCACCGGCCAGCTTGAGCATTCCCTCTTTCAGTCCCGCTAGATAGATCGGTATCTGGGGCCTCACCAGATCGCGAGTGCCCCATGGGTTGAGCGGCGGGCTGGACGCGCGGTAGATCTGGCCCTGGAAGTCGAACGGCTCGTCGGTCTCAAAATGGTGCCAAAGCTGACGGACCACATGGATGTACTCGCGCATGCGTGTCAGCGGACGGTCGATGTCGGTGCCGTTGAAGCATTCCATCCAGCCCGCGCCGCCGGTGCTCAGACCCAGCAGGGTTCGCCCACCGGACAATTCGTCGACATCGGCGGCCGCGTTGGCCATCTCGTAGGGCGTTCGGGGCGCTGCAGTGGCGATCCCGGTGCCCAACTGGATCCGGCAGGTGGCTCTTGCGTTCAGCGCATGAGTGATGAACGGATTCCGATAGAACTCGTAGTCCCAGACGGAATCGAAACCGGCGTCTTCGGCGAGTGCGGCGAACTCCGCGTAGCGCTCGTAGGGCTGATTGAGCATCGGCAGCGACACGCCGATGCGACCTTTGGCGAATAGCGTCATCGGTCACGCTCCTCGGATTTAACCCAGTGTAAGTGTCCTACGAACGATCGTTCTCACCGCCACCATATCGATCCCGCACGGAAAACCCTAGTCTTTTCCCGGTCAACGGCGGATAGATCGCCGGCGGCGAGTACCACCCATGGCATGAGTTCGCCGCGGGCGACGATCTGCGACACGCCGGCCAAACGGAACCGATTATCGACGACCTGGATTCTGTGAAATCGGGCTGCCCGAAACGCGAGGGTGGCCGTACCGCGCGCTTGGCCATGGATCATCTAAGAGCTTCGCCGAAGCCAACCCGATGATCGGGGTGAACGAAACGAACGTTAATTCGATCCGTAGAAGGGCGGAGGATACTGGCCCCGGAGCAGCCACGCGAACGCTGCGATGCCGTATTCCAACTCGTCGCTAGCGTCGTAGTCAGGGTATTGATCCATGAGACGACCTTCCGTCCTACTTCGAGAAATCCTCAAGCCGAAGCCTTACCGAAGCCTCAAACCGACAAATTTGAGTCTACGTCGTCGAGCGGATGGAGCGAAAGGTCGTTCGCGCAACTGGTCGACCCGGTTTGGTCGCAGCCAAACATCCCGTCCTCAACATGGGGTTATGGGCGACCGGTTCGCGGTCAGTGGTGACCGCGAGGTGAGGCTTTGATACGAGGGGGCGGGCCAATATGGCTAATCGCCCCCAGCGGGCCCCGAGCCCGGGGTACTGCCGGTTGCGCCCAGCCCAGCTTCGTGCCGTCCTCACCAACACCTCGATACCCCAGGGGTTTCCACGTTGGTCGCCTTTGCCGGACCTTGCCGCACAGACCTGAAAGGTGGTTCACTGTTCGACAATTACATTCTCGTGATTGGTGCAGCGGCGGCGAAAGAGGTTGATGTGAAAGGTCGGTCAATACGGATGCGGGTCCTTTTCGCAGTCATGCTCACCGTCGTCCTGGCGCAGATCACCGCGACGACCGGTTGCACGGGTGGGGCCAAGGCCGCGCCGAACTTCGAATCATTAATGGTGCCTTCGGCGGCGATGGGCCGCGACATCCCGGTGGCCTTCCTGGCGGGCGGTCCGCATGCGGTATACCTGCTCGACGCCTTCAACGCCGCCCCGGACGTCAGCAACTGGGTAACAGCGGGTAACGCGATGAGTACGCTTGCCGGCAAGGGCATCTCAGTGGTCGCACCAGCCGGTGGCGCCTACAGCATGTACACCAACTGGGACCAGGACGGCAGCAAGCAATGGGACACGTTTCTGTCCGACGAACTCCCGAACTGGTTGGCGGCCAACAGGGGCTTGGCACCGGGCGGACACGGTGTCGTCGGTGCCGCGCAGGGCGGTTATGCTGCGGCGGCACTCGCCACGTTCCATCCCGACCGGTTCCGCTACGCCGGATCGCTGTCGGGAGTGCTCACCCCCGAACGGACCGGAGTAAACGGTGCCATAACCAACGTTCTGAAGAATGAAGGTGGCGTGGACCCTGTGAACATGTGGGGAGCCCCCCAGTTCGGCCGGTGGCAGTGGCATTCACCGAATGTGCATGTGGTCCTCCTCGTGGACCAGAACACCCGGCTCTGGGTCTACAGCCCTGCGGCCGGGAGCCCGAGTGACGGAGGCGCAGTAGGAGCCTTCCCCGATATCTGGCAAAGTACCTGCCGGGATTTCTATGCCAGCTACCGCGCGGCCGGCGGCCATAACGGTCACTTCGATCTGGGCGCCGCCGGCGGTAATGACTGGGGGGCGTGGAGCCAGCAACTCGGCGCGATGTCCGGCGACCTGGCCGCCAATATCAAGTAGTTAGGGCGTCCAGGTCAGCACGACACCTTGATCGCGAACGACTCCGTCGTGGGCTCGGGCGATTTCGTTGCGTAGCCGAAGGCCGTGCCGGAGATGCGGTAGGAGTTATCACTCAAAGCGACGGTGGCGTCCCCATTTCCCAAACCACGATCGTAGTCACCGGTAAAGCCTTTGAGATTACGGATACGGACGATCTCAACGGTGAGTTTTCCGGCGTTGGACACCAGCACCGTCGCCCCCGCCGTATCGTCGCCGATGGTGATCGTGGTCATGTACTTTTCGGGCGGCGCGCAATTCACCGCCCGAGTAAGAGGCAGCTCGTCCCCGTCGATGGTCACCTGGGCGGTTCCCGGGGCCATCGCCTCGGTTTCGCGCGTCGCGGTCGCCCGACCGGATGCGCACGCTGCGCTGCTCCCGGCGACCAGGGCGGCGGCGGCGATGGACATGACCTTGGTGGTTCTCACGGCGATCCTCCCATACCGAGCCGTGCTTGCGGTGCATCGGCGCCCGAGCACCCCAGATCATTTTAGGACGCGTCGGATCAAAATGTTAGAACCAAACTTATCTGTATCGAATCCGGATTAAAACCCGCGCTGATCACCGACAGTCTAAGGAGTCTCGGCTGATGGACCTATCGATCCAATTGTGAAAGGATCACGGGTTATGACAGTCTGCGATCTTGTGCAACGCGCGTCGACGCGCTCCGGCTTGGCCGTGCTCGGCACCGGAATTTTCACGCTAAGTTTCGTCGCCGCCGCACCGATGGCAACCGCTGACAACAACCGGCTGAACAATGGCGTTGCGCAAAGTGTCTACAGCATCAAGCGCCAAGCCGGCTGCACGACCGACCTGAAGAACAACCCGGCGCTTGAGCTCGCGGCGCAATGGCATGCCGATGATGTCCTCAACAACCGGGACCTCGACGGTGACATCGGCTCCGACGGGGCGTCGGCGCAGGACCGCGCCCGACGTGCGGGTTACAAAGGCACCGTGGCCGAAACGGTTGCCATCCTGCCGTCGGCATCGATCAACGGCATCGACATCCTGGGCAATTGGTACTACCGCCCCGACTACTACGCCATCATGTCCAACTGTGCTAATACCCAGATCGGCGTGCGGTCGGCGAACAGCCCCGACCGCAGCGTCGCCGTTGCGGTCTACGGCCAACCGGCGTGAGCGCACGCCCGCGGACGCCACGCAGCGGTTAGTTGCGTGTGCAACGGGGATTTTGTAGATTCCGCTGCCCAGCCGACCCGGCTGCAGTTGTCCGTAATCCGGTGTCGCGCCGCCTCACGCGTAGACCTCCTAGAGCTTCAGACGGCGGCGCCGGAACGCTCTTCCTCATTTCTCACAGTCGTTAAAGAATGGGCTCTGCGCTACGCTAAGCTGATGAAACGATCGTTCGGCGTCTCATTGGCCTTCCTGGCGATTTGTCCTATTGCGCTTCACTTCACGAGCCCTGCGGCCGCTTCGCCACCGGGTGGGAACGGGCAGTGTTCGTTCATTCTCGAGGGACCGAAAGTGCTGGCCGTTTCTGGTGTGAATTACGTGATCGCAACCGTCCATCCAGGAACGTGCACACTGCACGCCCATACCGAGGCCACCGTGTGTCTGTCCGTCGAAGGGAGCGATTCGGCCGGACAGTGCGGGTCGGCCTATGACCCGCAGCCGGCCGTGGTCTATTACCCCTACCGGCCGGGTGCGACGTATGTCGTCAAGGGCACAGGGTGCGCTGACACGTTGGAGGGTAGCGACAGCCCGGCGACGCCCGCGACGATCTGCCACGACATCCCACCCTCGCGGGTCGTACTGTAGGGCGCCGTGTTCAGCAGGTGGGCGCAGTCGATCTAGACCGGGTCGAAGCCAGCGATTAGCCAGCGACCAGAAACCTTATCCAGCGTCACCCGCACGCTGGACGCGGTGTCACTGGGCGGGTCCTTGTCGACAACCGCGGTCTGGTTGACGAAGAGCAGGACGACCGCGTGGTTGGGAGTCGCCGACACCGACGCCGCCGCGGGCACAGTTGCCGTCGTGGAAACATGCGCCCGCTTCGCACCAGGAATGACGACGTCATCGATCAGATGCGAATAGGAGTCTTTGAACGTGCCCGTCAAGCAACTTTTTGCGGCGTTCAGATCCTTCTCCACGGTGTCGGGCTTGTAAGACAACAACGCGATCGTCGAATCCTTAGCGGCCGCAATGGATTCGATGCGCGCAGTCTGCGACGCACGGACCGACGAGTCCTGCCACTTCAAAAAGCCCCCCGCCGCCGCAAGTAGTAGCGCCAGCCCGGGCAGCATCCCGAAGGCCAGCACCCGTGACCAACTGATCCGGCGCCTTGCCTTAATCGGCTCAGCCGATTCCGGATGATCGCCCGCTTCGGCGGCGTCGGAACTCACCGAATCACTGCGGTCGCTATCAACACGTCCGCGGCGGCGGCGCCGCACCCACGAGCCGAGACGCCGTTTGGCCCTGGCGGGCTCGCCGTCCTCGGCCGCCTCGTCAGCCGCACCGTCGAAAGTCGCGGAGTCAAAGGCATCGGTTTCCGGCGTTTTTACCGCCGCAGAGACGTCGCCGGCCGCAGTCGCCTCGCCTTCGACCGGTTCCGTTGTATTGGTCTTCTCGGTTTCCTGCTCGCTCGCAGCATCGGTTCGCGCCCGCACAGCAGCTGACTCCCTCTGTTTCTGGTCGGGTTTCCTGGTGCCACCTGAACGGGGCCCGCTCATTGCACAAAGGAGACGTTGGATACCTTGACCTCGTCGCCAAACTTCTCCAGCGAAATCCTCATTCGCCACTCCCGCGAGGGTTGATCTTCGGCACCGAGATTCGACGTCTTGATCGACACGGCGACCAGCACCTGCGCTTTGTCGCCCGTGTCGGATTCCAGGCCGGCTTCGCTAACTGTTCCCACCGACTTCGATTGCGCCTTCTTGACCACGTCGATGAACGGTTGTTTGCGCTGCGAGAACTGGTCGTAGAACTTGCCGGTAGCCAAATCTAAAATCCGCTGGACATCGGGCTCCGCGTGTTGCCAGTCGATCGTGGTCAGGTTCAACGCACACTGGCGTCCGACCTGAAGGAACAACTGCCTCTGAGCCTGAGCCTCGTGCGATTGATAGGCCCGGAATCCCAGCCACCCGGCGGTCGCCGCCAAGGCGACCACCATGACCGACCCCACTATCGTGGCGAGGCGCACGCCGGATGACGGCGTTTCCGAAGCCGCATTCGCGGAGCCGTCGTCCACCCCGTCGTCGACCACGACGTCACCATCCTCGGCCTGGTTGACGTCGCCCCCATCGGGGGCGGCGTCAGCCGTCGGCTCGCTTTCCTCCTCGGATGCCAGAGTGGAACCGTCGTCGGTGTCGGGTGACTGGGTCGCCTTCGTGATTTTCTTGCTCAATTCCCCGTTGGGGGAGTCAGCATCTGCTGCCATGTTCGCTCCTTGCCGGCAGTGCCAGCCAGCGTGGGCTGCTTGTACCTCTGCCCATCTGGTCCAACATACTCGCCGGTAGCCGGATCGTACTCGGCCGCCGCGATTGGCGGCGGCGTCTCTCCCGGCGACGCCGTGCCCCGCCCCGGCGAGGCCGCGGGGGCCGGCGGGCCGCCGGGGAACCCGGCAGGTATTGGCTCTCCGGGATCGAATTGTGGGACGCCTTGTCCGGTCAGCGTCGCGTTAGGATCGCCCTTCCAGTTGAAGCCGTCGTTGAGCGGGACGTACGGCTCGTCGCTTTCGCACTGTTTCACCGTCGCCGCCCGCTTGCCAGGCCGAGTCTCGCAAGGATAGTTGCGCGCACCGCGCACTGCGGTCAAATTGGAATCCTGCGGGATCCGGCAGTAGACCAGGCCCGGCGGCCGCGGCGGCGCGTCCTCGAAGACGGCGGATCGCTGCTGCTGGACCGGGAAGAACCCGGTGGTGCACGGGGGTGGCCAGTTGAGGTTCAAGTTGAAGCTCAGACCAAGCCCTCGGTAGGGCCCCTTGAGGTCCTTGTCCGCCAGCTGTATCGCTTGGGAATCGGCCACCATCTGCGGCACCTGCACCAATAATGCCTCGATGTTGTCGCGGTATGTCAGCGCGACTTCGCCGACGGCATCGAGGTTGGACACCGCGGTCGGCAGCGTCGGCTCTACGCGGTCGACGACCTTGCGCAACGAGTCGAAAATCGGGCCGATCGTGTGAATTGTGTTGGTGAAAGCGGAGTTGTTTCGTTCGACTGTCTCCACTTGGCGCGTTATCTCCGCGAGGTTCGCGGCCCATGCCTGGATCGAATCCGACGACTCGGTTTGGCTGTCCAGGATCGGCTTCGGCTCGTCGATTAAGGTGGTTATCGCGTCCAGGTTTTCACGGGCACCGGTCGCCAGTTTGGATCCGCCGGCGATCAGCCTGGACAGTTCCGGGCCTAGGCCGCCGAACGCGATGTAAGACTCGTCGACGACCGTCTTGAGGTTGTCGCGGGGGATCGCGGTCAGGCCGCGGTTAGCCGCCGCCAGGAGCGAATTGATGTTGGGTGGAATCGTGGTGCGATCCTGAGGGATCACGTCGCCGTTCTTGAGCATCGGCCCCTTGCCGCTGCGCGGCACGAGATCCACGTACTGCTCGCCGATGGCCGATGCGCTGTGCACGTGTGCGATGAGATCGGCGGGAATGGCGACATCAGATTTCAGCGAAAGGACCGCCTCGACCCCACTGTTAGTCAGGTGCACTTTCGACACCTTTCCAACCTCGACGCCGCGGTAGGTGACGTTGCCGGCACGGTACAGCTCGCCCGCCCGGTCCAGCTGCACCCTGACGGTGTAGCGACCGATCCCCAAATACACAGCGGGCAGCTTGGCGTAGTAAAGGCCGACGATCCCGGCCATGACAATGGAGATCGACGCGAAGATCGACAAGGTGATGATGGTACGACGAGTCAAGCGCATGTCATGGCCCCTGGTTGAACTGATAGGGAGCAACCAGCGGGTTGCGCGCGGTGTAGGGGCTTGGCATCACCCCAAGGGTGCGGCCCCACTGCATCTCGAGCTCGGTCAGGTTGCCCTCCCACCGGGTGCCGGTGAACATAGACGAATCGATCCGGCTCAGGGTCAAGTCGAATACACCGGTCAAGTTCCCGTAGTCCCCCCGGATCCATTTGGCGACAGGGGGTTTCGAGAACAACGGCACCGTAAGGTAATCCAGGCTACGAGTCAAGGCTATCCCCGCGTTAGCAAGCGACTGCTCCACCGGACCGATGTCGCCGACCTCCTTGAGCAGATTTTCCTTGGTTTGCTCCAGCACGTCGGCGAGCGGGTCGCCGAGCTTGGGGCCGAACCGGCCAAGCGCGTCGGCCAGCCTTTCCCGCTCATCCTTGAGGACGGTTATCGCGGCCGGGATGGTCTTCAGCGCCTTGTCGAGGACCGGCTTCTGCTCGGCCACTTGACCGACCAAGTTGTTAAGGCTGTCGAACGCGGCAATGATGTCGCCCTTCTGCTGATCGAGGTAGGCGGTGAAGGTATCGAGCTGGCCGATAAGGCTTTTCAGGTCTTGTGCGCGGCCGGCGAATGCGGTGCTCAGCGCGCGTGTGATGTCCTGAAGCTGACCTAGACCGCCGCCGTTGAGCACCAGCGACAGCGCACCAAGCGTCTGTTCGGTCGTCGGGTAGGCGCTCGACGACGCAAGCGGGATAACGGATCCGTTGTGCAGCTTCCCCTTTGGCGGAACGCCGGGGGGTGTGCTCAGCGCGACGTGCAGCGTTCCCAGCAAGCTGGTCTGACCGATCGTCGCTGTCACGTTCGCCGGTATCTCAGCATCGGGCTCGATCGTCATCGTGACCAACGCATGCCAGCCTTGGCGCTCGACCTTGGCCACGTTTCCGATGAGCACGTCGTGGTACTGCACCCGAGAGTTCTCTTTCAGGTTCTGCACATCCGGCATCTGCGCCTGGATGGTGTAGTTCCCCGGACCGACCCCCACTCTGCCCGGAAGCGGAAGCGAGTTGGCGCCCCGGAAGCCCCGAAGGCTGCCGCAACCGGAGACCGCGGCCACGGTCAGCGCGATGAGAAGCATTGCGCCGCAGCGGCGCTCGAAGCTGTGTCGGCTCAATGCCCTCCCCCTACGTCTCCCATGTTTTCCACGGTGCTCGGCAGCATCATGGAACGCAGACCGCTGGCGGGATCGACCGGCAGTGGGTTAGCCGGTTTGGCCGGTACGTATGGCGCGTTCGTGTTGATCATGCCGTTGCCGAAGAAGTTGAAGATTTCGTTCGCCGGCGGCAGCGGCCCTTCGGGCGGCGGCACGTTGCGGAATGCCTCCTTGGGCGGCGGCCCGGACGGCGGGATGTAGTCGGGCCTTAGCCAGTCCTCGCTGTACGTCACTTCGTTGGGACGCGCCGAGGCCCCGACGAAGGGGTTCAGTCCGAGCGGCAAAAAGTTGACCTGACGGTTCTTCAGGATCGGCGCCATATATTGCACGCACAGCTTGGCCGACTGCTCGGCGCCCAACCTCGATGCCGCCTGCACCGCCGAGCAGAGAAACTGCAGCGGGTTGGCGAAGTTTTGCAGCGCCAACGCCCCCGTGAACGCGGCCTGGGCGGGTTGATAGATGTTCAGCACGTTCTGAAACACGTTGGGGCCGACGTGCAATGCCTGCTTAACGTCGTCGAGACTTTGGTACAACGCGGTCGTCAACTCCGCCAGCTTGTCCGAAGTGATACCTATCGTCTCTCGATGATCGTCCAGGAAGGCGGTTGCCTTTGCGAGCACCTCGTTCTGGGAGTTGACAAAGTCCCCGACCTTGAATGGCTCGTCATTCAACGCCCCCGAGACCGCGGCGAGGTTCTGGTTCAGGTGGCGCAACAGGTCACCGCTGTCGCGCAGCGCGGACACCAGAGCCGCAAGGCTCTTGAAGGTGCCGTACAGGTCGCCGCTATGGTCGCCGAGCGCAGAAACCGCCTGCGACAGTTTGACAACGGCGCTGCGGATGTCCCCTCCCTGACCGCGCAGGTTGGTCGCCGCGGTGTTGACGAACGCCCCCAGGGTGCTGATGCCGCCCGGTTGCGTGGGCTGCAGTATCTCGGTGAGCTTCTCGAGTTGCGCGCGGAGGTCATCCCACTCCACCGGCACGGCGGTCCGGGCAAGCGGGAGCACCGTACCATCGGCCATCGTCGGCCCACCCGTGTAGGCGGGGGTCAGCTGAAGCTCGCGGACCGTCACCAAAGACGGCGACAGGACCACGGCTTTGGCGTCGGCCGGCACCTTGTATTTGTTGTCGAACCAGAATGAGATCTTCACGCGGTCGGGCTGCGGTTCGATTTTGTCGATCTTCCCGACCGCTACTCCCAGGATCACCACGCTGTCGCCGACAAAGATGTTGTTGGCGTTGTCGAAGTACCCGACAACGTGCGTGCGGCCGCCCGATGATCGCCACAGCGCGCCCATCCCTCCGACGAGCGACAGCACCAGCATCGCAGCAAGAACCAACTTCGTCTTGCGGGATTTCATTGTTGACCTCCTGGCGGCGGTGACGGCGGACCAGGCCGCGGACCGAAGGATTCGTCTGGCGCGACTACAGGTGATCGGCCCGGCGGTATCTGACCGGGGGCGGGCTCCTCGACCGGTCCGCTCGACGCGTTGCCCGGTCCTGGACCTGGTGCCGGCGGCCCCGGCGGTGGTCCACCGGGAGGCGGTGCCGGCGGCTCCGGCCGAAGCGGATAACAACCCGGTGCCCCCGGCCGACCTGGCACACTGCAGGGCTGGTCACCAGGATTTCCTGTGATGGCGTCCGGAACGTGCAGCCGCGGTTCGCCGCCCTGGCCGGTCCGCGGGTAGGGCATGGGCAGAGGCGGTGTCCCGGGCTGGCCGGTCTGGGGGTCGGTGAGCTGTGAGGGCAATTTGGTGGCGGGATCCAATCCGAGGTCGGAGAATGCGGAGTCGATGAACGGCTGGATGAACTGCCCCGGCAGCAGGTTGACGATGTAGGCCTTGAAGAAGGGCCCGGAGGCAACGGCTTCACCCAGCGCGAGCGCGAAGCTGTCGAGTCCCTTGAGCGCCTCTTGGATGCGTCCCTTGCGGTTGTTGAGGAGCGCGACCACCCCGTTGAGCTTGTCCAGCGCCGGCTTGAGCGTTGCGTGGTTGTCGTCGATGACCGCCGCCAGCGCCCGGACGAGTGAGGCGTCGTCGTCGAGTACCTTATCCAAATACCGGTTTTGCGCTTTCAGCTCCGCCAGCAGGGAATTGGTTTCGCCGACGAGGTTGACCACCTCGTCACTGCGCTCGGCCAACACCTTGGTCACCTTGTTGGCGTTGCTCAACAGCTTTCGCAGCTCCTTGTCCCGCTCGGTCAAGGTCTGTGAGAACCGCGCCACCCCGTCCGCCGCGGCCTTCAGCTGCGGTCCCGTACCACTGAACTCGTTGGCCAGCACCGAAAGCGCACTGGAAAGCTGGTCGGTGTCCAACTTGGAGACAGTCGTCGAAAGGTCTCCGAGCGCATCGGGTAGCTGATAAGCGGGCGTGGTCCGCTCCAAGGGGATCGGCTTGTCGAGCCGCCCCTCGCCGCGCGGAGTGAGTTCGATTAGCTTGCTGCCCAGAAGCGTCTTCGTTTTCACGCTGGCCTCGGTGCGGTCGCCGAGCCGCACGTCGCCGGGAACGGTGAACTTGACCAGAACCCGCGGACCGTCCAAGGTGATGCTCGACACCCGCCCGACGCGGGCACCCGAAACTTCGACGACGCTGTTGGTTTCCAGACCGCCCGCCTCAGCGAAGTACGCCGCATACTCCTTTTCGCCGGTGAGGAAGGTGAACTTCTGGTAGTTGGTCGCCACCAGTATGGCCACCGTCAGCACGACGATACCTGTCCCGCCGATGAGATACGGGTTGCGTTCGGAGAACTGCTTCATTTCGAAGAGGCGTCCGAAAAGTCGTCTCATTTCGGGGTGCACCTCCCCGAACGCTGGCTGGCCAGCGTGATGTACGTCGGCTGCCCGTTCTTGCCGTTCACCTTCAAGATCAGGTCGCACAGGTAGAAGGTGAAGAAGTCCCCGTAGAGCCCCTCCCGGCCGATCACTCGATAATCGTCGGGCAGCGTGTTGATCAGGTTGTCAACAAAGTCCTTGTCGGCCATAACGGTTCCGGCGACGCGATCGGTCTGGTCGACCACTTTCTTGAGCGGCAAGCGGGCCCTCTTGAGGATCTCGGCACCCACCGCGAACGTCCTGTCAGCGCCGCGGATGCCGGCCGTGACATCCTTCTTGCGGGCTTCCAGCGTTTTCATCAGCGTCGACAGCGAGTCGACGGCCTTGCCGACCTGGTCACTCTGGTCGCCGAGGGAACCAAGAACAGTGTTCAGGTTGGTGATCAGCTGGCCGAACATCTGATCCCGATCGGCCAATGTGTTGGTCACCGAGGCGGCCTGGGTGAGCACCGAGCCCAACGTCGCGCCCTGGCCTTGCAGCGCCTGAATCAGCTCGGCGCTGATCGAGTTCACCTGATCGGGGTTCAGCGAGCGGAACAGCGGCCGCAGGCCGCCGACCAATGCGTCCAGATCAAGGGCGGGTTGCGTGCGGCTCAGCGGGATGGTCGCCCCGGGGTCGAGCTTCTTGACCCCTCCCGCGCCCTCCTCCAGGGCCAGGAACCTGCCGCCGAACAGGTCGTCGTACCGAACGACCGCTCTGCTGCCCTCGGTGAGCACTACCGAATCATCTGCCGAAAACTCAACGCGCACGGTGGAATCGGGCTGAACGGTGACTTTCTTGACCTTGCCGACCTCCACGCCTGCGATGCGTACGAAGTCGTTTTGCCGAAGTCCCGAGACGTTGGTGAATATGGCGTTGAAGGTGTTCGCCTTCTCGAAGCGGTATTGGGAGAACACGGCGAAGAGCAGGGCGATCCCCGCCGAACACACGGCGGCGTAGACGGCAAAGCGCAACAGCACGCCTAGAAATTTCTCGCGCAAAGTCTGCCTTTCTCGTACGCGGGTCGTGTTGCGCTAGTGGGGCTTCGGGGGCGTTCCCGGGTAGGCCGGGACGAACGGCTCCGAGCCCGGCGGCGGCTTACCCATGCCCGGGTCTTTGGGTCTCCCGGCTGGCGGCGCCGGCGGCAGCCCCGGAAACAGTGGCGTCCCGTCCGGGGCGTAGCGCCGCGCGCCGTAGGGCGGCGCGCCCGGATAGGGCACCGGGCCGACCGCCGGGCCCCCTTCGTCTTTCAGGGTCGGCGGAAGGGGCGTCCCGCGGGTAGACGGCGAGTACAGGGCATAGCCCGGGAAGCCGATGCCGGGGTTGGGTCGCACGTCCATGCCACCGCCGAACCCCGAGTCGGTGATCAGGTATCTCTGCGGGAAGTTTTTCTCGACGTCGGGCAATGAACCGCAGCTGGGCGTTCCACCGGGGCCGCCCTTAATGTCGAGGACGGGCAAATTGTCGGGATACTTGTACGTATCGTCGCCGAAGAGCAGCCCGGCGTCGGCAATGAACGATCGCCCGTTGAAGGTGAAGGCGTCGGCGTATCCCCTGTCCATGATCAGTTTTGCGCCGAGGAACGTGCACGTCAGTTCCGGGTTGTATTTCATCAGCAATCGCGTCGTCGGCTCGAGCACGTTGAGCAGATGAGTGAGCTTTTCCCCGCTCTGGTCTAGGAGTTTGCCACCGCTGTCGCCAAGCCCGGCCAGGGCGACCAGTGCGAAATCGAGGTCTTTCGATTTCTTGGTGATCACCGAACTGCTTGTGCTCCCGGCGTTTAACGTGGCCATCAGGCTCTTGGCCGCGTCACTGTAGGTGTCGTTGAATCCCTTGAACGCGCGCCAGTCCGCCTGGAGCAACTCGCTGCGGGGGTTGACCGCCATCAGCACCTGGTTGAAGTCGCTGATGGCCTGGCCGATGGCTTGTCCTTTCCCGCGAAACCCTTCGGCGAGCGCGGCAATCACCGCGTTGATCTTGGCGGGATCGATCTGGTTTAACACGCCGACCAGGTCCGAGAGCACCGTGTCCGCTTCGATGCTCACTTTGTTGGTGCTCAACACCGCTCCCGACGCCAGGCGTTTGGGGGTCGGGTCGCTGGGTGGACGCAGATCGACGTATTTGGCACCGAACGCGGTGGGCGCGCTGATCTGAACCTCGACGTTGGCCGGAATGTATTGCAGCTGACTAGGATCCAGCTCCAACTGAAGAGTCGCTCCATCTTTCGGCGTGATCGCAGCGACTCGGCCGACCTCTACCCCGCGGTACTTCACGACCGAATTGGCGTCCATCACCAGGCCGGCCCTGTCGGACACCAGGGTCACCTTCGCGTACGACTTGAAGTCTCGATTGAAGGCAGTGATGGTGAGTGGAATCATCCCGATCAACGCGACGACCAGGATCAGTGCCCACCATCCGGGGTGTACCGTCCGCTTTTGTCTCATCGAAGGTTATCCCGACAGGTGGAAGTCGCCCGACTTCCCGTAGAGGACTAAGGACAGCACGAAAGTTAAGGTGATGGACACCACGATCGAGGCGCGCACGGCGCGCCCCACCGCCTCGCCCACGCCTGCGGGGCCGCCAGCGGCGGTGTATCCGTAGTAGGTGTGGCTGAGCATGACGATCACCGCCTGCACGGTGCATTCGAGCCCTGACACGAGCACGTCGCGCGGCAGCAGGAAGGTAAAGAACCAGTGGTCGAAGCCGCCCGCCCCCTGATGGTAGGCGAGGACGACGATGGTCCGAGTTGTTATCACCGAGCCGACAAAAGTTACGCAATACAACGGCGGCACCACTAACAGGCCACCCAGCACCCGGGTCGACACAAGGTACGCAATGGACCGGATGCCGATGACTTCCAACGCGTCGATCTCCTCGCTGATCCGCATGGCGCCGAGTTGGGCGGTGGCGCCGGCGCCGATCGTGGCCGCGAGGCCGTTCGCAATGATGAGGGGAAGCTGCAGGCGCACGTTGGCGTAGGCGGAGAAGAATCCCGCGATCGCCCCCACACCGAGGCTGCTCGCTTGGACGTAGCCGAAGATCCCGACGATGGCCGCAGCGCTGCCGGTCAGGACCGCGAGGATCACTACTTCTCCACCGATCAACGCCAGAGCACCCACGCCCAGGCTCATGTCGGCGAGGACGCGCATGATCTCCGCCTTGTACCTGGCGACAGCGTCGCCGGTCGCGACAAGGGCTCTGGCATAGAACGCCGTTTGTTCTCCGAGGCGCGTCCATTCGCGGCCCCACTTGCGCGTGCTGCGCGCCAACCGCGGGTACCGGGCCCTGGCCACCGTCCTAACGTCGCCCGTCATGTCGCCAGCGTCGTCGTCGCAGTGATTACGCTAACGATGATGTTCACGATCAGGAGAGCCAAAAATGTGAACACTACAGTCTCGTTGACGGCGTTACCGACCCCCTGCGGACCGCCCCCCGCAGTGAGCCCCTTGTAGCAGGCGATCAACCCGGCCAGCACGCCGAAGATCGAGGCTTTGAGGAAGCTCACCGCGACCGCGGGAAGGCTGGTGAGTAGCGTGACGCTCGAGGCGAAGGCGCCGGGATTGCAGTTCAGAGCGTAGATTGCGAAGGCGTAGTCGGCGCACAGCCCCGCGATGCATACCAAGCCGTTGATCAAGTTCCCGGTAATGAGGAGCGCGAAGACCCTGGGCACCACCAACCGGTGGATTGGGTCGATGCCCAACACCCTCATGGCGTCGACCTCTTCGCGGATCGTGCGCGCGCCGAGGTCGGCGCACATTGCGGTGGCGGCGGCACCGCTCAAGACAAATACCGTGGTCACCGGACCGATCTGCGCAACGGTAGCCAGCCCCGAGGCCGCGCCGGTGACATCGCCCGCGCCGAACGAGACGGACGCGACGCCGAACAAGAACACGACCATGCCGTTGAAACTTATCGATTGCGCGATGGCGGGGAAGGTCGACACTCGGGCGATGAACCAGCACTGCTCGACAACCTCACGCCAAAAGAACGGCGGGCGCAGGGCCAGGACACCGGTGTCCAACGCCAGCGCTAAGAAGCCGCCGATCTCACGGAGGGGCTTTTGCAGCGGCTTGGCCAGCCCAACCAACGGTACAGTCGAGACCACTAGCAGGCCTCACTACTGTTTTCCCCGGCGCCGGTAGGACCGGCCGCTGCGAGCCTGACGAAGCTCGCCGGAAACGGTGTCTGCCCTCGCTCACCCGCCGCGATCGCCGACCACGGAAGTGTCAGAGGTGAATAGACTTCTGGCACTCGATCCCTCTCCCCCTTCCGCCAACTATCTCGCTCGTTCCTCGTGTCCATCCGATGAGCTGAGGTAATCCGGACCACACTTTGGACCTGAGGTGTGCGGGACCACATTATGCAGCGGCAAGTCCTAAGTCAATAGTTTTCTGTCCGAGCCGTCTCAAAAAATTGTGCCGGCCCTCGATGGCCTGATTGGTCGACCGACTTACACTGCCCCGCTTAGCCTTTCACGGCCGAGTCGACGGCCGGCGAACCGCGGCCCCGAAGCCGCTCGACCCACGCAGGTAGCACCTTTTTATCAAGATTAGATATACATGGGCCAGCGGTGCGGCCGTTCCGGGTGATGCCATCGGCTCCGGCGCATGCGAGCCGGTGCCGAAGAGGTGACGAAAAGGCTTTCGCCACGCGAGTTTAGCGTCACTAAACCACTCTGGGGACGGGGCTCCTGACCAGTCAGATCCGGTCTCGCCGGTACGATTCGACACATCTGTCCAGCAGGGCAAAAGCGCACCCGGGGTGCCGTCGCCGCCTCGCCGCGAACGCTCAGGGCTGTCCACTCGCGGCCGTCACTGGTGGCAAGGTTTAGTGTCGCTGTACCTTTGGGCCTGTCCGAGAAGCGATCTCACCGCGCGCGCTGGTGCGCGAGCCGGGGCGCCGCACCGGCTTCGCCCTGCGGTGGCCGCCGTCCGATTAGTGAGACCGCGAGTCTCCCTAATCAAACGCCGTCGGATTAGTGAGACCGGCTGTCTATCTAATCGACGTCCGGGCCATGGAAGGGCGGGAAGGCAAGATCGACGAGAACGATCGATCGCCGGCAGACTCAGCTAGCACGAACCGGCGTCTTCAGCGTGCGACGCGGACATCGCCCGCCCGTGGCGCCAGGCCAAACCGGCCGAATTTGCGTCGACGCACGGCGTGGCCCCCGGCAGGCGGGCCTGCTCGCCGCCACAAAATGGACCCCTGTGGGCGAATGAGGTTGCCTAGAGTAGCCCAAGAGCGAAAAAGCATCCACTACGCTCACACCGTGCCGTCGCTTAACACCCGCCGCGCCGCCGGCCTCGCGATCTGCGCTGCCGCGTTGCTCCTATCGTCCTGTGCCAGCTCAGGTTCTGGCAACCAGGCTCATCCCACGCGCAGCGATGACAAGCCCGTTATTTCCGGGGAGCCTGCGGGCTACAACACGACCGACGTGACTTTCGCGAGAAACATGACGGCGCTTGAAGAACAGGGAATCAACCTGACGCTGCTCGTTCACGACCACTCTACCGACTCCGGGATCGCCACGTTTGCAGCTAAGTCCGAAGCGGCCCTGCAGTTGGATACCCAGGTCTTGAAGGCGCTGAGGGCGCAGTGGAAAGAGGACCAGGACAACCAAACGCCGGGTGGCGGCGGACCCAGTCTCACAGCTCACGGCATGGTCGACAGTGCGACCGTTACCCAGCTTAATACATTGTACGGACCCGAATTCGACACCCTATGGCTAAAGTCGATGATCAATCTTGACCAGGGCGCAATTGAGCAGGCCAACGCCGAAATTGCCAACGGAAAGAACGTGGACGCCGTGAGCCTCGCCAAGCAGGTTGTGAAGACGCGGCAGGCCGAAATCGGCCAGATGCAAGAAATGCTTGGCAGTTAAGTGACCGCCACGCTGGTCAATCGGTGTCGGCTCGCCTCGCCGCGTGTTGCCCCGGCGGTAATGATCACCCCTTCGCCATGGGCTCCGCTGCGGGAACCCGGCCGGCCTCACTCCCGGTTCCTAGAGGCGGGCAAGACGATCGTGCACAAATCGGATCGAACCCAGTCTCGACGCCACGCGGACTGCCTCAACCGCGGCTCGTTGGGAAGCGACGCTGCGAGTGTCGGCCAGCCGGACGGGTCGCCCTGGTGGCTCTCACCTAGCGGCGCGCCTACCCGCGCCGCGGCGACCGTGATGATCAATGCCGTGTGCAACAACAACGAACCGTTGGATCCGCACCGTGTAATCCGTTGCCGCACAACCACAACAGTTGATCGACGTCGGAGCCACCTGCGTCAGCGTCGGCGACATCCTGCCGCTGATGCCGGACTCCCGGTCGACCAGTTACGCGCTCCCGTTATGCACCAGGTCAGGACCCCAGCCCGGCGGAAGGGCGGTGCCCGGTCATGTCGCCGCGGCTGGCCTAGCGCCCCGCGGGTAGGCCCCGTCGATGGTGAGACGAACCATTTCGTCGAGGAACTCCTCGATGCCTGGCTGCGGGCGGGTTGCACCCTCGAACATCCAGTCTCCGAATACCGCGATCGCGAATACGAGTCCGAAGATCAGCCGCGTCATGACCGCGGGGTCGAAGGGACGGAATCCGCGATCCTGGATCTCGCGCTCAACGATTGCTTCGAACCGTTCGAGGAGCGCACCAAGCTGCGGTGCCGGAGCGGTGTCGGTGGTCAACGGCCCGCTTGCGGCGCGGGCACCGATCATCTCGTGGATCAATCGCCGATTGGCCGACAGTACCTCGTAGACGCCACGATAGAACTCATACATCTCCACATATGGGCTTTTCTCACCGCGGGGCCGCGCACCCCAGTCCGCTATGTACTCGGAGACAAAGGTGTTGAAGGGGGCGAGTACAGCCTCTTCGAAGAGCTTGGCCTTCGATCCGAAGTGGCGGAAGATCATCGGCTCCGACACCGAGGCAGCCCGGGCGATTGCTCTCGTACTGGTGCCCGCGTAACCGCGCTCCGCGAACAGCGCGCGAGCCGACTCCAGCAGCAAGCGCTTCCCTTCACCGCGCGCCACCTTTTGGCCGTCGACTATTGGCTTTATGGGCACCTCGCTATTTTGGCACGTCGACCGGCACCTCGGAGGGCCGAAGCTCACTAGTGTTTGTGGCACGGGGGTGACGAGGAGGTGTCCGAAACATTCGCGGGCCTTCCGCCGCCACCTTGGATGCACGGTTTGCGCCGACCGCGGGATTTGTAGGCCTCTCTACGGCAGCTGCAACGGGTAATGGTATCAACGGTGTTGACTGCGGTTACCGATCCGGGCACGTGCCGAAATTGAACGACTCTCAGGGAGATTCGCCAGCGCGGGGGTTGGCACCGGGGGCTCGAATCTGGATTGTGCCCACCGACGACCGCCTGCCGGTCGAGACAAGTCAATACACCGGAGGAGCGTCATGGTCACCCACCGCCGGTCGTCCTAAGCTGTGACACCGGCTCATCGCAGACTTGGTAAGCGACGGTTAGGAAGCCGCGGCGGTCTCTGTGACCGCTACGGGCAAGGCGTCCGATTCTGCCACTTGGCCACGCAACGCCCGGAAGATTAACCAGCTCTGAACCGTGATCCAGACGGTGAACAGGACAAACGGCGACCAAAACACGAGGAGACCGTTCCACGCAAACGGGCCCGAGCGCGGGATGAATGCAATAGCGCCCGCCTCGAACATAATCGTTATCCACAGCGACGTATAGCCCCACCAGCGCGGGAACGGATTGTTCTGGACCAGTCGGGTGGCCGGCCGCAGAGCGATCACCGAAACGCCGACCCACAAAAAGACGTAGAACTGGTCGGTCGTCGTCATGGTCAGCGATGCCAACTCGTGCATCAGCGTGGTGACCTCCGAGTTTTTCCGAGGTGCGGTGTATGCCGCCACGCCCCAAAACAGCGGCGGAAGCGCTAAGAACAGCGACATCAGCGCACCGCTGACGAGCGACAACGCGCTCCAGACCTTCCAACCACCCGTTTCGACCCGCGCCATTTGAATACTTAGGACGACTAGAATCGGCATCATGAAAGCGCCCGTCCAGCTGCACAGAACGGCGCCCAACTTGATTTTGCCTTCGTTGCGCACGTACCAGTCGGCCACCTGATCGGCGCTCCACGCCGGATTCTTCAATGGGACCTGCTGCAACAAGAAGATGAAAGCGATGGCATAAACGACAGCCAGGACAATTCCCCACCACAAGATCGCACGCTGGCTGCGTTCAGAGAAGAAACTCCGCCCGGAAGGTTGGGCCACGCCAGCTCCTTTGCACGTCGCAACCTCTGTGTGACGACTTCCATCGAACTGATCCATGATAACGATCGTTCGCCATGATTAGTCAATAGCCCGAGTCGAGGGAACTGCCCGCAAGGTGTGGCGGGCGGCGAGCCGCCGACATTAATACCGAAGGCCTCGCGGTGGCCCGGGCGTTGAGCACCAGGGCGTCATCGATCATGAACGAGTACTCGCGGTATCCAGCGGGCGGGTGATGGAAGTTTTCTAGCCACTGGCTGGCCTCGACCTTGCCCATCGCCTTGATGACTTGGCGGCCCGCGGGAGGTGACGCGCGCCGAACCAGTCCGCCATTTTCAGCCGTTGGTCGCGGGCTGCAGCGTTGAACTTCTTGCGGGACAAAGTCATTGGTCCTTGATCCAATCGCGGGCAAACCGTAGCAGCGCGTCGTTCTCCTCCGGCGCGCCGATGGTGATCCGGACGCCGTCCGGCGCGAACGGCCGGACCACGATGCGCGCCTCGGCCGCCCGCGCTACGAAGTCCAGTGTGCGGGGCCCCAGGGGCAGCCAGACGAAGTTGGCCTGCGACGGGGGCAGCGCATATCCGGCCTCTTGCAAGCCGGCGGTGACCCGGGAGCGCTCGGCGACCACGGCGTCAGTGCGAGACAGCAACTCGTCGGCGGCGCCCAGGGAGGCGATGGCGGCGGCCTGCGAGACGTTAGTCACCGCAAACGGCACGTAGACCTGGTCCAGCGCGGTGATCAGGTCGGGGTGGCCCACCGCGTAGCCGACGCGCAGCCCGGCCAACCCGTACGCCTTCGAAAAGGTTCGCAGCACAACGACATTGCTCCGAGAACGGGCGAATTGCAAGCTGTCGGGCGACATCCCGTCACGGATGTACTCGACGTAGGCCTCGTCGATGGCGATCAGGATGTGCGACGGGACGGCCTCGACGAACCGGGTCAGCACGTCGGGGTCGACGACTGTCGACGTCGGATTGTTGGGGTTGCAAACGAAGATCAACCGCGTGCGCTCGGTCACCGCGGCCAGCATCGCGTAGAGGTCGAACGTATGGTCGATCAACGGCACCTTGACGGCGACGGCCCCGGCCACCTGCACCATAGGCGGGTAAAGCTCGAAGCTGTGCCATCCCATCACCACCTCGTCGCCGACGGAGGCGCTGATTTGGATGAGCTGCTGGCATAAACTCACCGAACCGCAACTCACCGCGACCTGCTCGGGCGCGAAGTCCGATCCAAGATGTTTCGCCAGCGCCGCCTTGAGCTGGACGTTGGCACTGTCGGGATAGCGGTGGACCGTGTCCGTGGCCCGTTCGATGGCCGCGCGCACGCTGGGCAGCGGGCCCAACACCGTCTCGTTGCTGGCCAGTTTGATCGAACCGGGCACCGTTTTGCCGGGGACGTAAACCGGGAGCCCGGACAGCTCGGGTCGCAGGCGGGCGGTCACTTCGACAGCATATGTCGGCGCTGTGTACGCTATGCCTCCGGCGGTTCGGGGACACCCGGAAGGGTTCGGGTACCCTCAAGAAGTTCGATGGAGGCGTGCCAGAGCGGCCGAATGGGGCTCACTGCTAATGAGTTGTCCCCCTCAAAGGGGACCGGAGGTTCAAATCCTCTCGCCTCCGCCACGCTGGAAAATTGAAGACGGGCGCCCGTAGCTCAACGGATAGAGCATCTGACTACGGATCAGAAGGTTAGGGGTTCGAATCCCTTCGGGCGCGCACCACTACCAGCGGCAAGGCCGTCCTCGACAACGGCCGCGTTAACGGCGAGAAACGGCCCGAGAGGGCGCCGGCATCCTCGGGCGCCTCGACGGGGTCGTCGAACCCGGCTTGGCCCCGGAACTCCGGCCTGATCACTTCACGGGCCAGCCCCAGCACGTACTCGCACAGCGGCTCGGGCGATCGACAGGATCGCGGCCGCGGGCCGGGGCGCAGATCCGGAGCCATATTTGCCACGCTACGGTCTGCATATGCGCGAAACATACGACTCGGTCACCGTCGACACCAAAGACCACGTCGCGCAGGTGACGCTGATCGGGCCGGGCAAGGGCAACGCCATGGGCCCCGCGTTCTGGTCGGAGATGCCCGACGTGTTCGCGACGCTGGACGCCGACCGCGACGTTCGGGCCATCGTGATCACCGGTTCGGGCAGGAACTTCAGCTACGGCCTCGACGTGCCGGCGATGGGCGGCATGTTCGCGCCGCTGATGGCCGAGGGCGCCCTGGCCCGCGCCCGCACCGACTTCCGCGCGGAGATCCTCCGGATGCAGAAGGCGATCAACGCCGTCGCCGACTGCCGCACCCCGACCATCGCGTCGGTGCACGGCTGGTGCATCGGCGGCGCCGTCGACCTGATCTCCGCGGTCGACATCCGCTACGCCAGCGCCGACGCCAAGTTCTCGGTGCGCGAGGTCAAGCTGGCCATCGTCGCCGACATGGGCAGCCTGGCCCGGCTGCCGCTGATCCTGAACGACGGGCACCTGCGCGAGCTGGCGCTGACCGGCAAGGACATCGACGCGGCCCGGGCCGAGAAGATCGGGTTGGTCAACGACGTCTTCGAGGACGCGGACAAGACGCTGGCCGCCGCCCACGCCACGGCCTCCGAGATCGCGGCCAACCCCCCGCTGGCGGTCTACGGCGTCAAGGACGTCCTGGACCAGCAGCGCACGTCGGCCATCTCGGAGAACCTGCGCTACGTCGCGACCTGGAACGCCGCGTTCCTGCCGTCGAAGGACCTCACCGAGGGCATCTCGGCGACGTTCGCCAAGCGTCCGCCCCAGTTCACCGGCGAGTAGTCCGGCTGCACGTACCCTCGCTGGGGTGACGACACCTGACGGCAGGATCCGCGTGCCGGCCGACCTGGACTCGGTGACGGCGGTCGGCGAGGAGGACCACTCCGGGATCGACGGCGCCGCCGTCGAACGGATCTGGCAGGCCGCGCGCCATTGGTACCGGGCCGGCTTCCACCCGGCGATCCAGCTGTGCATCCGGCATCGCGGCCGGGTGGTGCTCAACCGCGCGATCGGCCACGGCTGGGGCAATGCCCCCACCGACGAACCCGACGCCGAGAAGGTGCCCGTCACCACCGACACGCCGTTCTGCGTGTACTCGGCGGCCAAGGGCATCACCGCGACCGTCGTGCACATGCTCGTCGAGCAGGGGCACTTCTCGCTCGACGACCGAGTCTGCGAATACATCCCCAGCTACACCAGCCACGGCAAGCACCGCACCACGATCCGGCACGTGTTGACCCACAGCGCCGGCGTGCCCTTCCCCACCGGGCCCCGCCCGGACCTGCGCCGCGCCGACGACCACGAGTACGCGCAGGAGCAACTCGGCAAGATGAGGCCGCTGTACCCGCCGGGGTTGATCCACATGTACCACGCCCTGACGTGGGGGCCGCTGATGCGCGAAATCGTCTACGCCGCAACGGGTAAGGACATCCGCGAGATCCTGGCCGCCGAGATCCTCGACCCGCTGGGGTTCCGGTGGACCAACTTCGGCGTCGCCAAGCACGACATCCCGCTCGTCGCGCCCAGCCACGCCACCGGCCGCCCGCTGCCGCCGGTGGTGGCCGCACTGTTCCGCAGGGCCATCGGCGGGACCGTGCACGAGATCATCCCCTATACCAACACCCCGGCGTTCCTGTCCACCGTCGTCCCGTCGTCCAACACGATTTCGACCGCCGACGAACTGTCGCGCTTCGCCGAAATCTGGCGGCGCGGCGGGGAACTCGACGGTGTGCGGATCATCAGCCCGCAACGGATGTACGGCGCCGTGCAGGAATGCCGGCGCCTGCGGCCCGACGTCGCGGTCGGCCTGCAGCCGGCCCGCTGGGGCACGGGCTACATGCTGGGCACCAAGCGGTTCGGGCCGTTCGGGCGCAACGCCCCGGCCGCGTTCGGGAACCTCGGTTTGGCCAACATCGCGATCTGGGCCGACCCGGCGCGCTCGCTGGCCGCCGGCGTGATCAGCAGCGGCAAGCCCGGTCGCGATCCCGAGATTCGGCGCTACACCGCGCTGATGGACACCATCGCCGCCGAGATTCCGCTCGGTTGATCGCCCACGGCGGTGGGAACCCTGCCGACCATGGCTACTTATCGAGTGCTCAACCCCAAGGGCGACGTCGTCGCCACCAAAGACATCGAAAGCGCCGACAAAGCACACGCATGGTTCGCCGACGAGGCCGTCGAAGGCACCGAACTCGGCTGGCGCATGGAAGTCGAGCACGACGGCGAATGGCACTTCTTCGACAGCAGCGAGGGCGACAGAAGCTACTGACGTTTGTGCTCACCGGGGGCGGGCAACCAGAAACTTATGGATCCTGAACGCTTCCGAAAGCTGCAGGACGCGCGGGGCCCGTTCGCCTCGGTGTACTTCGACGACTCCCATGACACGCACGACGCGGAGGCTCAGCTCGAGCTCAAGGCGCGCGCCGTCATTGAGGAGCTCGGAAGGCACGGCGCGGACATGGCCGTGCTCGACGCGGTCGGCAACGCGATCACCGACCTGCGCGCGCCGATCGGGCGCAGCGGCCGCGCCGTGGTGGCCGGCGCCGACGGCGTCCTGCTCAACGAGCACCTGACGACGCCGATCGCCGAGACCATCGTGCGCGTCTCGAAGCTGCCCTACCTGCTGCCGCTCGTCCGCTACGCCTTCGACCATCCCGATTACGTGCTGGTTGAGGTCGACCACACCGGTGCCGACATCACCACCCACATCAACGGTGCGCTGCACACCGAAACCGTCGACGGCGGCGGCCATCCGGTGCACCACGCCGCCGGGGCGGAGACCGCCGGGTACGGCGATCCCCAGTTGCGCAGCGACGAGGCCGCCCGCAAGAACGTGCGAGCCGTCGCCGACCGGGTCGCAGAGCTCGCCGACGGCAAGGCGGTCGGGGTGATCTTCGTGGTGGGCGAGGTGCGGTCGCGCTCGGACCTGCTGGCCGAGCTGCCGGAGCGGCTGCGCGGGCGGGCCGTCCGCCTTAAGGTGGGGGCGCGGCACAGCGGACACGACGACAACGAGGTCCAGCGCGCCATCGGAAACGAGTACGGCAAGCGGCGGCTGAAGGCGATCGACGATGCGGCCCAGCGCTTTGCCGCCGAGATCGGGCGGCAGTCCGGGTTGGCCGCCGAGGGCCTCGGCGCGGTCTGCTCGGCGTTGCGCCAAGGCGCCGTCGAGACGCTGATCGTCGGGGACGTCGGCGACGCCACGGTGGTGGCCGACGCGGGCCTGACGACCGTGGCCCCCAACGCCGACGTGCTATCGGAGCAGGGCGCCGCGCCCGACAGGACGCTGCGCGCCGACGAGGCGCTGCCCGTGTTCGCGATCTCGGTCGGGGCGTCGCTGATGCACGCCGAGGACCGGCTCAACCCGGCCGACGGCATCGCCGCCCTGCTGCGCTACGCGCCGACGCTGCACTGAATCGCCATGCTGGCGTGGTTTCGACGCGGTGGCGTCGGGTCATGTTGTTTCATACCGGTATGTCGAACCATTTCACCGGTCTCAGCCTCGGTCCCCCGCTCGGCGATCAACGACTCGATCTCTGCGACCTGTATGCCTTTCAGGCGCCGTCGGACAACTCTCGGACGGTGCTGATTCTCAACGCCAATCCCAACGCGGACGCGCTGCACCCCGACGCGATCTACCGCCTCGCGATCGACAACGATGGTGATCTGCTCAACGACATCGCGTTCAGCTGTGTGTTTTCCACCCCGCAGCACGGGCGGCAAACCGTCGACGTGTTCATGGCGCGCGGAGAGCAAGCCCGCTCGCCGGAACCGGTTGGGACGAAACTGTTCGACGCCATCGACGTCTCGTTCGGCAAGACGCCGAACATCGCAAGGTCCGGTGACTACACATTCTTCGCCGGCGCCCGCAGCGATGCGTTCTTTTTCGATTACGACGGCATCAAGAACCTGTTTGACACCTCGGGCGGGCGGAACTTCACCGCGCCGCACCTAGGCGGGAAATCGCCCTGGACGGGCCAGGATTCGAACGCGACGGCAAACGTGTTCTCGATGGTGTTGGAGCTGCCGACGGCCGAGCTGGACGCCGATCCCGACATCCGGATCTGGGGTCGCTGCAGCCTGCGGCGCGACGGCAAACTCGAGCACGTCGATCGTGCCGGCCACCCGTCGGTGAGCAGCTTCTTCAACACCGACGACACCAAGCTGGAATACAACGCCAGCGAACCCGTCAACGATCGGGCGCGGTGGACAGATCAGTTCGTCCACCTGATGGGTCACACCGGAAACTACACGCGCGAGGAAGCCCTCGCCGCCATCGAGACCGAGGGCACCCTGCCCGACATGTTGACGTTCAATCCGGCCAAACCCGCCAAATACCCGAACGGGCGGGTGTTCACCGACGACGTCATCAACTACCGGCTGGCATTTCTGACCAAGGGTGACTGCCCACCGACCGGCCTGAGCCCGCACACCGACACCCTGAAGGAGTTTCCGTACCTGGGCCCCCCGCACTGACCGATGGCCGGCGGCGGCGTAACGGCTGGCCCGCGACGCCCGCGCGGTGGCGGAGGGATTTGAACCCCCGGACGGTGTTAGCCGTCTCTCGCTTTCAAGGCGAGTGCATTAGGCCGCTCTGCCACGCCACCGCTGTTAAGGGTAACGGGGCTCGGTAGCGTTGCCCCCATGCGCGCCATCGTCGCCAAATCCCCCGAGCAACTGTCCTGGCAAGAAGTTCCCGACGCGACCGCCGGCCCCGGCGAGGTGCTGATCAAGGTCGCCGCGGCCGGCGTCAACCGCGCCGACCTGCTGCAGGCCGCCGGCAAGTACCCGCCCCCGCCGGGGGCGAGCGACATCATCGGCATGGAGGTGTCGGGCGTCATCTCTGACATCGGCGGCGGTGTCACGGAATGGTCTGCGGGACAACAGGTTTGCGCTCTGCTGGCCGGCGGCGGATACGCCGAATACGTCGCGGTCCCCGCCGGGCAGGTGATGCCGATTCCCGCTGGCGTGGACCTCGTCGACGCGGCGGGGTTGCCGGAGGTGGCGTGCACGGTGTGGTCCAACCTGGTGCTGACCGCCCACCTGAGCGAGGGCCAGCTGCTGCTGGTGCACGGCGGTGCCAGCGGCATCGGCACCCATGCGATCCAGATCGCGAAAGCGCTGGGCGCGCGGGTGGCCGTGACCGCCGGCTCCGCCGCCAGGCTCGACTTCTGCCGCGAGCTGGGCGCCGAGATCACCATCAACTACCGCGACGAGGACTTCGTCGCGCGCCTCCATGACGAAACCGACGGCGCCGACGTGATCCTCGACATCATGGGAGCCTCGTATCTGGACCGCAACATCGACGCCCTGGCCGCCGACGGGCAGCTGGTCATCATCGGCATGCAGGGCGGGATCAAGGGCGAGCTCAACATCGGCAAGCTGTTGGCCAAGCGGGCGCGGGTCATCGGCACCACGCTGCGGGGCCGCCCGACGAGCGGCCCGAACGGCAAGAGCGAGATCGTGCGCGCGGTGGCCGCGTCGGTATGGCCGATGATTGCCGACGGCCGGGTGCGGCCGATCATCGGCGCCCGGATGCCGATCCAGCGGGCCGGCGACGCGCACCAGGACCTGGCCGCGGGCAAGATCACCGGGAAGATTGTGCTGACGGTCTGACCGGTTCGCGAGCGTAACTGAGCTGCGATTTGAGCACCCGAGTTTCGCAGTGGCGTCACGCTCGCGGCGCCCGGGCGGTTTACCCCAACGACGCCAGGGCGCGCACCAACTGATCCACCTCGGCCGTCGTCGAATAATGCGCCAGCCCGACCGTCACGGCGCCACCCACATCGTTGACTCCCAGCACGTCGAGCGCGCGCGAGCTCTCGTTGCCGATGGCCAGCACCCCATTGTCCGCCAGCCGCTGCACCACCCGCTCGGCGGGCACGTCCTGCAGGGCGAAGCTGACGACCGGGATGCGCGCCTCCGGGCGGCCGATCACCATCACCAGCGGCAGCGACCGCAGCGACACCATCAGGTAGTCGAACACCCGGTTCATGTACGAGGTGGCCGACTGCATCGACAACGACAGGCGTTCGCGGCGGCCGCCGCGCGCGGTCTCGTCGAGCGCGGCGAGGTATTCGATGCTGGCGACCACGCCGGCCAGCAGGCCGAACTGATGCACCCCGACCTCCAGCCGGGCGGGGCCGGCGGCGTGCGGGTCGTTCGCGATCGAGCTGAACGTGTTGATCAGCGCCGGGTCGCGGAACACCAGCGCCCCGATCGGCGGGCCGCCCCAGGCCAGCGCGTTCACCGCGACCACGTCGGCGTCGGTCTCCTTGACGTCGAGCAAGCGGTACGGCGCGGCCGCGGAGTGGTCGACCACCACCAGGCCGCCGACGTCGTGCACCAGCTTGGTCATCGCCCGCAGGTCGGTGACGGTGCCCAGCGTGGCCGACGCCGACGCGACGGCGACCAGCCGGGTCGACTTGCCGACCAGGCTTTCCCACTGCCACGTCGGCAGCTCGCCGGTCTCGATGTCGATCTCGGCCCACTTGACCTTGGCGCCGTAGCGGTGCGCCGCCCGCAGCCACGGCGCGATGTTGGCCTCGTCGTCGAGGCGGCTGACGATCACCTCATAGCCCAGGCCGGCCCGCGAGGACGACGCCTCGGCCAGCGACGACAGCAGGATGGCGCGATCGGCGCCCAGCACCACGCCGGCCGGGTCGGCGTTGAACAAATCGGCCACCGCCGCGCGCGCCGCCTCGAGCACGGCCACACTGCGCCGCGCCGAAGGGTGCGCGCCGCCGGTGGTGGCGGCGGACCGGCGGAAGGCGGTCGACACCGTCGTCGCCACGGAATCGGGAATCAGCATGCCGGCCGGGGCGTCGAAGTGCACCCACCCGTCACCCAGCGACGGATGCAGTCCGCGCACCCGGGCGACGTCGAAAGCCATGCCAGCCACCTTAAAGCTTCCGCAATTCCCGCCAAATCGTGGCGGTAGCGGGTGCCCTATCGGCGTTCTCCCCGGACGGAGGCATCGCGAGCCAGGTCACCCGGCCAGCCATACTAGTCGAGTGGGGCTCTGGATCGGAACGCTGATCGCACTGTTCTTGCTGATAGCCCCCGGTGCCGTAGTCGCGCGGATCACCCAGCTAACCTGGCCGGTCGCTCTCGTGGTCGGCCCCGCGCTCACCTACGGCGTGGTGGCGCTGGCGATCATCCCCTTCGGGGCGCTCGGAATCCCTTGGAACGGTTGGACTGCGCTGGCCACACTGGCCGTGGTGTGTGCGGTCGCGACGGGTCTGCAGCTGCTGCTGGCCCGCTACCGCGATGCCGAGGCGGAGGCGCGCGGCATCGGCCGCGGCCCGGGGGCGCTGGTGGCGACGGGGGTGGTGCTGGGCGCCGCGCTGATCATGTGGGCGGGGTACCGCGGCCTGACGCATTGGGAGTCGATCCCGAGCACCTGGGACGCGGTGTGGCACGCCAACACGGTGCGCTACATCCTCGACACCGGCCAGGCGTCGTCGACCCACATGGGCGAGCTGCGCAACGTCGAGACGCACCAGCCGCTGTACTACCCATCGGTGTTGCACGCCCTGACGTCCGTCTTCTGCCAGCTCACCGACGCCGCGCCCACCACCGGCTACACGCTGTGCGCGCTGGCCGCGTCGGTGTGGCTGTTTCCGTCCAGCGCGGCGACCCTCACCTGGTTCCTGTTGCGCCCGATCAGCTCCCAGTGGCGCACGGCCGGGGTGTCGGCCACCGCGGCCGCGCTGTCGGCGTCGTTCACCTCGGTGCCCTACGTCGAGTTCGGCGTCGCCGCGATGCCCAACCTGGCCGCCTACGGCGTCGCGATCCCGACGTTCGTTTTGATCGCGTCGACGCTGCGTCACCGCGACCGCATCCCGGTCGCCGTGCTGGCGCTGGTCGGTGTGCTGTCGATGCACCTCACCGGCGGATTCATCGTGATCCTGTTCCTGCTGGGCTGGTGGTTGCTGGACGCGCTGTGGCACCCGGCGCGCGGTCGGCTGCCCGACGTGCTGACGCTGGCCGCGGTGGCGGCGCCGACGGCGGCCATCCTCGCGCCGCAATTCATCGGCGTGCTGCGCCAGGCCGACATCATCGCCGGGCACGCGTTCCCGAGCTTCAAGAGCGTCAAGCAGGGCATCATCGACGCGCTGCTGCTGCACACCCGCCACCTCAACGACTTCCCGATCCAGTACGGCCTGGTCGTGCTCATGTACGTCGGCATGGCGATGCTGCTTTACAAACGGATCTGGTGGCCGCCGGCCGTGTGGCTGGTGCTGACCGTGGCGACCATTTACTCGGGGGCGCCTTTTCGCAACCCGGTCGGGCGGGCCATCGAGGAGTTCAGCCAGTTCTTCTACAACGACCCGCGGCGGCTGACGGCGGTGGTGACGATGCTGGTGACCCCGATGGCCGCCATCGCCTTGTTCGCGGTCGTCGCGGGGGCGGTCGCGCTGGCCAGACGGGTCACCGACCCTTTCATTCGGGTACGCGCCCCGATCTGGACCGCCGCCACGGCGGTCCTTCTTCTGGTGGCCACCGTGCTCAGCGGCCGGCACTACCTCTACCGGCACTTGGTGCTGTTCGGTGACAAGTACGACTCGGTGATGGTCGACCAGCGCGACCTGATGGCGATGGCCTACCTGGCCAAGCTGCCCGGCGCCCGCGACACGGTGGTCGGCAACTCCAACGTCGACGGGACCGCGTGGATGTACGCCGTGGCCGACCTGCACCCACTGTGGACCCACTACGACTTCCCGCAGCAGACCGGCCCGGGTTACTACCGCTACATCTTCTGGACCTCGGCGCGCAAAGGCGATTCCGATCCGAAGGTGGTCGAGGCGATCAGGGCGCTCAACATCAGGTACATCCTGACCAGCGTGCCCAACGTGAGAGGGTTTGCTACGCCCGACGGACTAATCTCGCTGGAGAAATCGACGTCGTGGGCGCTGATCTACGACAACGGTGGGGCCAAGATCTACGAATGGCGCGGCAACGCCCCGGCGACCCACCCCTAGACGCACGAGGACGGTGAACTGAGTTGAGTAACGGCAGTGGCGGCCCAGACGGCCCCGACGACAACGGCATCGAGGTCATCGGCGGCGTCGACCCGCGGATGATGGCGATCCGCCAATCGGAGGAGGGCGACGATTCCGACGAGCGGTCCCTGACGGACCTGGTCGAACAGCCGGCCAAGGTGATGCGGATCGGCACCATGATCAAGCAACTGCTCGAGGAGGTGCGCGCCGCACCGCTGGACGAGGCCAGCCGCAACCGGCTGCGCGAAATCCACGCCACCAGCATCCGCGAGCTCGAGGAAGGCCTCGCGCCGGAGCTGCGCGAGGAGCTCGACCGGCTCACCCTGCCGTTCAACGAGGGTGCCGCGCCGTCGGACGCCGAGCTGCGCATCGCGCAGGCCCAACTGGTCGGCTGGCTGGAGGGACTGTTCCACGGCATCCAGACCGCGCTGTTCGCGCAGCAGATGGCGGCGCGGGCCCAGCTCGAGCAGATGCGCTCCGGCGCGCTGCCGCCGGGCATCAGCCGGTCGGGCCACGGTTCGGGCACCGGGCAGTACCTGTAAGCGGACGCACGGTGCCGGGTCCAAGTCCTCACATCGAGACGCGCGATGCGTGGGTGGAGTTTCCCATCTTCGACGCCAAGGCGCGGTCGCTGAAGAAGGCCGTCCTGGGCAGGGCGGGCGGGACGATCGGCCGCAACAACTCGAACGTCGTCGTCGTCGAGGCGTTGCGGGACATCACCATGAAGCTCGAGCTGGGCGACCGGGTGGGGCTGGTCGGCCACAACGGGGCCGGCAAATCGACACTGCTGCGCCTGCTTTCGGGCATCTACGAGCCCACCCGCGGGTGGGCGAAGGTCACCGGGCGGGTGGCGCCGATCTTCGATCTGGGGATCGGGATGGACCCGGAGATCTCCGGCTACGAGAACATCATCATCCGCGGGCTGTTTCTGGGACAGACGCGGAAGCAGATGATGGCCAAGGTCGACGAGATCGCCGAGTTCACCGAGCTGGGTGACTACCTGTCGATGCCGCTGCGCACCTACTCCACCGGGATGCGGGTGCGGCTGGCCATGGGGGTGGTCACCAGCATCGACCCCGAGATCCTGCTGCTCGATGAGGGCCTCGGCGCGGTGGACGCCGACTTCATGAAGAAGGCGCAGTCGCGGCTGCAGGGCCTGGTCGAGCGGTCCGGGATTCTGGTGTTCGCAAGCCATTCCAACGAATTCCTGGCGCGGCTGTGCAAGACCGCGATGTGGATCGACCACGGGGTGATCCGCATGTCGGGCGGGATCGAAGAGGTGGTCCGCGCCTACGAGGGCGAGGACGCGGCCCGCCACGTGCGCGAGGTGCTGGCCGAGACGGCCGGGCAGCCATGAGCGAGACGATCTGCGCCGTCGTGGTCACCCACCGGCGCCCCGACCAGCTGGCCAAGTCGCTGGACGTGCTGAGCGGCCAGACCCGCCTGCCGGATCATCTGATCGTGGTCGACAACGATTTCGTCGGTGACGGCCGCGTCCGGGATCTCGTTGCCGGACAGCCCATTTCGACAACATACTTGGCTTCGCGCCGAAACCTCGGCGGCGCAGGCGGTTTCGCGCTGGGCATGTTGCACGCCCTGGCCCACGGCGCCGACTGGGTGTGGCTGGCCGACGACGACGGGCGCCCCGAGGACTCGCACGTCCTGGCGACCCTGCTGGCCTGTGCCGACAAGCACGGCCTGGCCGAGGTGTCACCGATGGTGTGCGACATGAACGACCCGGAGCGGCTGGCCTTTCCGCTGCGCCGCGGCCTGGTATGGCGCAGGCGCACAAGCGAATTGCGCACCGAGCCCGGTCAGGACCTGCTTCCCGGGATCGCCTCGCTGTTCAACGGCGCGCTGTTCCGGGCGTCCACCCTCGAGGCTGTCGGCGTGCCCGATTTGAGGCTTTTCGTCCGCGGCGACGAGGTGGAAATGCACCGCCGGCTGGTGCGCTCCGGCCTGCCGTTTGGCACCTGCCTGGACGCGATCTACCTGCACCCCTGCGGATCCGACGAGTTCAAGCCCATCCTCGGCGGGCGCATGCACACCCAGTACCCCGACGACCCCACCAAGCGGTTTTTCACCTATCGCAACCGCGGCTATGTGTTGTCGCAGCCGGGCCTGCGCAAGCTCCTGTTCCAGGAGTGGGTGCGGTTCGGCTGGTTCTTCGTGGTGACGCGGCGCGACCCCAAGGGCCTGCTGGAGTGGGTTCGGTTGCGGCGCTTGGGGCGTCGCGAGCGGTTCGGGAAGCCGGGAGGTGCTACGTGACGTTCTACGACGCCGCTGCCCAATCACGGACGTTCACCCGCGCCCGGGGCGACCTGGTCGACGGGTTTCGCCGGCACGAGCTGTGGCTGCACTTGGGTTGGCAGGACATCAAGCAGCGCTACCGCCGCTCGGTGCTGGGACCGTTCTGGATCACCATCGCCACCGGGACGACCGCCGTCGCCATGGGCGGCCTGTATTCCAAGCTGTTCCACCTCGACCTGGCCGTGCACCTGCCCTACGTCACGCTGGGGTTGATCATCTGGAACCTCATCAACGCCGCCATCATCGAGGGTTCCGACGTGTTCGTCGCCAACGAGGGGCTGATCAAGCAGCTGCCCACCCCGCTCTCGGTGCACGTCTACCGGCTGGTGTGGCGGCAGATGATCCTGTTCGCGCACAACATCGTCATCTACATCGTCGTGGCGATCATCTTCCCCAAGCCGTGGTCGTGGGCCGACCTGTCGGTGATCCCCGCGCTGGGGCTGATCGTGCTCAATTGCATATGGGTGTCACTGTGTTTCGGCATCCTGGCCACGCGTTACCGCGACATCGGCCCGCTGCTGTTTTCGGTGGTGCAGCTGCTGTTCTTCATGACGCCGATCATCTGGAACGACGACACCCTGCGGCAGCAGGGCGCCGGGCGCTGGTCGAAGATCGTCGAGCTCAACCCGCTGCTGCACTATCTGGACATCGTGCGGGCGCCGCTGCTGGGAGCGCACCAGGAGCTGCGGCATTGGGTCGTCGTCGTGGTGCTGACACTTGTCGGCTGGATATTGGCGGCGTTCGGGATGCGGCAGTATCGGGCGAGGGTGCCGTACTGGGTGTAAGGGCCGCCCCGTCAGAAATGCGCCTGGGAAGGAACGGAAGTTTGCAGTGCCGTCGGCATCATGTCGCTGATCTCGGCCGCGATCTGCTCAAATAGTAACTGTCGCAATTTGAGTTCCGACGGCAAGCCACCGTTCACGAACTTTAGCAAGCTGACCGCCCGGAACCGAAAGCAACAGGCCGAAGGCCGCAGGCGGATCCGCTCCGTCACGATAATAATCCCTATAAAATGGCACCTTGTTGGCGAACCAGCGGAAAATTTCAGGTTGTTCAACCAAGAACATGTGCGCATTGGTCATGTGTGTCAGGTAGCCCCGGGCAGGGGGTTTACGCAAATCGACGTTAACCAAATTGTCCAGGTCACGCATCCAATCATTGAACGCATCCTTGTTCGGGTGGTCCATGAATCGCGGCGGAAAATGCCAGGCCTCGGCGAAGGCGGCAAAAAGAGCATCGAGCGTTCCGATGTGCGCCCCATTAATGTTGCGAAGCTGGACTCTGGGTGGTGGCACAAGCGGCGCGGGTGTCACGGCGTGTACGCCCACGCAGGGTCCCTGATCAGCGGCCTGCAGAAGGAAGTCATCTAGATTCACAGTCATCGTAGCCGCCGAAATGTGCCGTAGTGATCTGAGGTATACCACGCCGACCCGTCGCTGCCCGTAACGATGCGCTCGTCGTCGCGGACTTGACCAGGGACTCTCGGATTGACGTCCCACTCTTGATAGGTGATCGGCTTGCCGGATGAATCGGTGGTCGGCAAAAGTTGATCTTCATTCTCGTAAGGACGCCCGCCTTTAGTACCCGGCGCGTTCGCCGCCTGAGGCCACTTTCCTTCATCTATCTGCTTAAGAACTTCCTGAACCTTTTGCGGGACCTGCGGACCTGGCTGATGTGGTTGCTCCGGCGCCGGTTGTGTCCAGGATGGTATGTCCGTTCGTACAGCGTCTTTGGCGGGCGTGTATTGCGCGTTTGACGAATTTAATTGTCTCTCGAGTTGGTCCTTCCATGCGTTGTATGTCCACGCCTCTTGGTTGTAGGCGTTCACCGCTTCCAGATTAGTGGGGTCCGGACGCCACGAATTGTGATGCTCGATAGCACTTATCAAATCCTGGTATGCCTTTTGCGCCGCCTCCACCGATTTCGGTATCGGCGGGCTGGCCCATGCGGGAGGAGACGGGGGCTGTAGCGGAGGTTCGCCCGGTGACGGAGGGGGAGGCGGCGGAACGGGCGGTCGCGGATCAAGCGGAATGGGGAAGGGCGGCGCCTGAGGCGCTTGTCCCGGTCCGGACCCCAGCATTTGGGCGCCGAGGCCGCTAGGACCGTTGCCATCGGGAGGCGGCCCCGGCGGGCCGCTTTGCGGCGCAGCTGGCGGTCGCGATGCCGGTGGAAGCTGTGGCGGCGGTGGGGGGTTCAGCTTGTGCGCGGGGCCGCCAAAATCTAGCTGGGGCCGTTGCGATGGCGTGGAAGCGACGGTGGGACGTGACGGTTCGGGAGGAACGTAGGCCAGCGGCTGAGCGGCCGTAAGAGGCGCGGCAGTGACGGGGCAGCGCAGCTCGACGGCGTTAAGCATGCCAGGACGCGCGCTGCTGAGCTGCTCGTCGGTTGGAGGGGTGAAACCGTCGCCGGTGGGCCGGAGATAGCTGGTGAATCCCGCGCCCGGATACCCGCTGGCGACACCACCTGGCCCTGGAGCCGATCCAGTTGGCGGCCTTAGGGTTTCGGCTCGCGACATCAATGCCTGGTCAACCAGGGAGGGGGTCAGGCCCGGCCCGGGGGGTGCGCCCGTCGTCGGCGCGGCAACGGTTTCGGCCTGCGGAGGCCGGGCGAACATTCCCGTCGGAGCTTGCGGGGCCCCGGTCACCGTCCGGGCAGAGGGTTGTGCGGCCGCGGCTGGCGTGATCGCCGCCTGCACGGCTTGCTCGCTGGCCTGCATCGTGGCACCGGCAGCGCTCACGGCTGCGTTTTCGGCCAACGCCGCCGCGGCGACAGCAGGCGCCACCGCTGATCCTCCGGGGACCGCCGGCGGAAACGGAACCATGATCGCCGCCGTACTCGCCCGCAACGCCGCCCCATACGCCGCGCCCGCGGCGGCATTGCGCGGCCACATATGCCCGTAATACTCAAAATTCAGAGCCGCGATCCGCGGGGTCATGGCGCCCAACGTGATCAGGTTGATTTGCTCCGCGGCGTGCTCCTCCATCCGATTCGCCACGGCCTGCTCGGCAGTGACCATCGACGCTAACGCCGTCTGGTGAGCGGCGGCCGCCGCCGCCACATGCGGGACCTTTTCCGTTAGCGCCACGACCAGTAGCTCGTGCTGGGTGTCCAGCGCGGTCTGCGTGGTCGCCGAGGCCCCCGCGGAAGCCCCTTGCCAACTGGTGCCATAGGTCGCCGAACCGGTCGCCGTCGACGTCGCCGCCACCGTTTGCAAATTCGCCGCGTGGGCGCTCAATGTCTCGGCATACGCCAACGTCGATGCCGGACCCGACCCCGACATCAACGACGTGTAGTTGGCCTCCGGGCTAAAACTCGGCCACGGATGCGCCACCAGAACCCCTCAACTGCTACAGCGACAAGGTCGCCGCGCGGATCGCCTCACTACTCGCCGTGGTCGCAGCCGCCGTGGACTGGGCGTCAGAGAACAAAGCCCGTGCCGCCGCATGCTCAGCAGCGGTCACGAGAAACGCCGCACCGACCGCGGCCAGCGCCGCGGCGAAGGCCGCCGAATCAGCGTCGACGCCCATCGGCCTGGCTCCCAGCAACGTCGCAGCGCCCGCGGCCGCATCCGCACCTGTTTGAGCAGCCAAATCCGCCTGGGTCGCCGCCGAAGCCCCCACGGCAGCCGGCTCCATCGCAAATACCATCGGGCCGATCCTAGCCGGGAGCCAGTAGCGCCGCAGTTCACCGAACTGAAAGTCGGACGTGTCAGTGGAGTCAACTAATCTCGAACACATGTTCGAAGCAATGTCCGATGCCGCGGTGGTGGACGCCATCACCGATGCCGGGCGCGCTCAAAACATGGCGTCCGCACGCGAGCTCGCGGCCATCGGCGAGCTGTACGCACGCCGGGCGCCGGAGGATGACGTCGAGCGGTTTAGTTGGGTCGTCGACGGGCACGAGAACGTCGTCGCGGAGGTCGCGGCAGCGCTGCGGATCAGCCGGGGTCGCGCCCGTGGTCGATTGCGCCATGCGATCGCGTTGCGTGAGCGGCTGCCACGGGTGGCGGAGGTGTTCGCGCGCGGCGATATCGACTTCCGCCTGGTGGCAGCGTTGGTGACGCGGACGGAGAACATCGACGATGCCGAGGTAATCGCCCGGATCGATGCCGCGGTCGCGCGGCATGCCCCGAAGTGGATGCGCTTGTCCGGCCCCAAGACTGCCGAGCGCATCGACATGTGGGTCGCGCGCTATGACCCGACGGGAGTTCGGGTGCCGGGCCCGCGCAACCAGGACCGCTATGTCGAGGTCGCGTGCACCGATCCCGGGCTCGCCGGGGTGTGGGCGCAACTGCATGCCACCGACGGCGTAGCCCTCGATCACAAGCTGGACGCGCTGGCGGCCACGGTATGCCCGGACGACCCGCGTACGAAAGCTCAGCGTCGCGCCGATGCTTTGGGTGCGCTGGCCTTGGGGGCCGAGGTGTTGGGCTGCCAGTGCGGCAGGGCGGAATGCACTGCGCCCCTACGCCCGACAAGCGGCAACCTGGTGATCCATGTGCTCGCCGAGCAGGCGGCCGTCAACGGCGACTCGGAAGCGCCCGGCTACCTGGCCGGGCATGGCCCATTGCCCGCAGAGCTGTTGCGTGAGATGGGCGCGCTCGCCAGAATCAGGCCCCTGTGGATCCCGCCGGGCGTGGCGGAGTCGGGCTATCGACCGTCGACGGCGCTGGCCGAATTCGTGCGGTTCCGTGATTTGACATGCCGCTTCCCCGGTTGCGACGAGCCGTCCGAATTCTGCGACATCGACCACACCGTGCCGTTTCCGCTGGGTCCCACCCATCCGTCGAATCTCAAACTGCTGTGTCGCTATCACCACCTTCTCAAGACGTTCCACGTCGGCCCGGATGGGTGGCGAGACCGACAGGAGCCCGACGGCACCGTGGTCTGGACATCACCCTCGGGCCGCGAATACGCCACCAAACCCGGTGGGAGCCTGCTGTTTCCGGCCCTGGCCGTCCCTACGGGAGCGCTGGTGTTGCCGACGGACCCCCCTCCGGCGGAAAACCGCGGCCTCATGATGCCGGCCCGCCGGCGAACCCGGGCCCAGGAGCGGGCCGCCAGGATCAGCTGGGAGCGCGGCGTCAACGAAGCGCGGATCGCCGCGGAGGCGGCACGGCGCGCCGAGCGGATCGCGGCCAGCTACGAGCCACCGCCCTTCTAACGCCGCCAAGAATCCTCCAAGGATCCGTCAAGGCGCCGGCCCGACTCTTGGCCCATACGACGACGTCTACGTCGCCACCATGCACCGAGCGGCCGCACCGCGCGCTACCGAGCGCGCAAGGTTTTCGAGACCTGCTGTGCTGCCACCGCTCCTGGCCAACCTGGGCAAGCGCCGAAACCGAACCCAGCACCGGATCGAGGCGAGCGAGAGCCGCCACAACGTGGTCACGCTCACCGCGGGACCGGTAAGGGCGCCGGGTTGGGCATAGCCAGCAAACAAGGATAGAAACCCCGCCTTCCGGGTATGCACGTGTACAACAACGGGGCTAGCCGCGGAAATGGTGGCGGCTGCCTCGTCGTGGTGCGACACTGAAGCGCTACGAAGCACAGTTGCGGCAGACAGGGTCGAAGGACGTGAGCAAAAAAGCCCCCTCAGCGGCGGACTTGGCGCGGGAGAACCTCGCCGCCGAGCTGGACCGGTTACGGCAGCGGCGGGACCGCCTCGAGGCCGAGGTCAAAAACGACCGCGGCATGATCGGCGACCACGGCGACGCCGCCGAAGCCATCCAGCGCGCCGACGAACTGGCCGTCCTCGCCGACCGGATCAACGAACTCGACCGGCGATTGCGGTCCGGGCCCGCGCCCGACGAAGACGCCGAGGCGCTGCCCGGCGGCACCGAGGTGACCCTGCGTTTCCCAGATGGGGAAGTCGTCACGATGCACGTCATCTCCATCGTCGAGGAGACCCCCGTCGGCCGCGAAGCCGAGACGCTGACCGCGCGCAGCCCCTTGGCGCAGGCCCTAGCCGGGCACAAGGCGGGCGACACGGTGACCTACCCGACGCCCCAGGGCGAGAACCGGGTCGAGCTGATCTCGGTGAAGCTGCCCCGCTGACGCAGCCCGGGCACACCCCGGTCCCGTTAGAATGAGCCCGCCATGTCTCAAGCCGCGCCGTCGGGCCCATCGCTGAGTCTGACGACGCAAGTCTGGCGCTTCGTCGTCACCGGCGGCATGGCCGGCATCGTCGACTTCGGCCTCTATGTCGTCCTTTACAAGCTGGTCGGCGTGCAGGTCGACCTGTCGAAGGCGACCAGCTTCGTCGTCGGCACCATCACGGCCTACCTGATCAACCGCCGCTGGACGTTTCAGGCGCCACCGAGCACCGCCCGGTTCATCGCGGTCATGGTGCTTTACGCCGTTACCTTCACCGCGCAGGTCGGGCTCAACCACCTGGCCCTCGCCCTCTTGCATTACCGCGCGTGGGCGATACCGGTCGCGTTCGTGATCGCGCAGGGCACCGCGACGGTCATCAACTTCGTCGTGCAGCGAGCGGTAATCTTCCGCATCCGCTGAGCCCAGCCGGGCAGGCGGTACCCTCGTCACGATGTTCACCACCAAACGGCTCACCGGTTGGGGCCGCACCGCACCCTCCGTGGCGACGGTGCTTTCCACCCCCGACCCGGACGAAATCGCCAAGGCGGTGGCCAACGCGGGTGACCTGAAAAGCAAGCGGGGCGTGATCGCCCGCGGGCTGGGCCGTTCCTACGGCGACAACGCGCAAAACGGCGGCGGCCTGGTGATCGACATGACGCCGCTCAACCGGATCCACTCCATCAGCGCGGACACCGCGCTCGCCGACCTCGACGCCGGGGTCAATTTGGACCAGCTGATGAAGGCGGCGCTGCCGTTCGGGCTGTGGGTGCCGGTGCTGCCGGGGACCCGCCAGGTCACCATCGGCGGCGCGATCGCTTGCGACATCCACGGCAAGAACCACCACAGCGCGGGCAGCTTCGGCAACCACGTGCGCAGCATGGACCTGCTGACCGCCGACGGCCAGGTCCGCCACCTCACCCCGTCGGGCGAGGACGCCGAGCTGTTCTGGGCCACCGTCGGCGGCAACGGCCTGACCGGGATCATCCTGCGCGCCACCATCGAGATGACGCCAACGGAGACCGCGTATTTCATCGCCGACGGGGACGTCACGGCGAGCCTCGACGAAACCATCGCCTTTCACAGCGACGGCAGCGAGGCCGACTACACCTATTCCAGCGCCTGGTTCGACGCCATCAGCGCGCCGCCGAAGCTGGGCCGCGCGGCGATATCGCGCGGCTCGCTGGCCACACTGGACCAGCTGCCCGAGAAGCTGCGGCGCGATCCGCTGAAATTCCAGGCGCCGCAATTCTTTACGTTTCCCGACGTCTTCCCGAATGGTCTGGCCAACAAGTACACCTTCGGGCCGATCGGCGAGCTGTGGTACCGCAAGTCCGGGACGTATCGCGGCAAGATCCAGAACCTGACGCAGTTCTATCACCCGCTGGACATGTTCGGCGAATGGAACCGCGCATACGGCCCGGCCGGCTTCGGCCAGTACCAGTTCGTGGTGCCCACCAGCGCCGTCGAGGAGTTCAAGGGCATCATCCGCGACATCCAAAAGTCCGGGCACTACTCGTTTCTCAACGTGTTCAAGCTGTTCGGCCCGGGCAACCAGGCGCCGCTGAGCTTCCCGATCCCGGGCTGGAACGTCTGCGTGGATTTCCCGATCAAGCCGGGGCTCAACGAGTTCCTCAACGAACTCGACCACCGGGTCCTGGAATTCGGCGGCCGCGTCTACACCGCCAAGGATTCGCGTACCACCGCCGAAACCTTCCACGCCATGTACCCCCGCATCGACGAGTGGATCGCCGTGCGCCGCAAGGTCGACCCCACCGGCGTGTTCGCCTCCGACATGGCCCGACGACTGGAGCTGCTCTAGATGGTGCTTGACGCCGTGGGCAACCCGCAGACCATCCTGCTGCTCGGCGGCACGTCCGAGATCGGGCTGGCCATCTGCGAGCGCTACCTGAAGAACGCGCGGGCGCGAATCCTGTTGGCCGCCATGCCCGACGACCCGGGCCGCGACGACGCCGTGGCCCAGATGAAAGCCGCCGGCGCGCGCTCGGTGGAGCTGATCGACTTCGAGGCTCTCGACACCGACAGCCATCCGAAGACCATCGACCAGGCGTTCGCCGGCGGAGACGTCGACGTGGCCATCGTCGCGTTCGGCATCCTCGGGGACGCCGAAGAGCTGTGGCAAGACCAGCGTAAGGCCGTGCGGGCCGCCGAAATCAATTACACCGCGGCGGTTTCGGTGGGTGTGCTGCTGGCCGAGAAGATGCGGGAGCAGGGCTTCGGCCAGATCATCGCGATGAGCAGCGCGGCCGGCGAGCGGGTGCGGCGGTCGAACTTCGTCTACGGCTCCACCAAGGCCGGCCTGGACGGCTTCTATCTCGGCTTGGGAGAGGCGTTGCGCGAGTACGGCGTTCGCGTCCTCGTCATCCGGCCCGGCCAGGTCCGCACCCGAATGAGCGCGCACATCAAGGAGGCGCCGCTCACCGTCGACAAGGAGTACGTCGCCAACCTGGCGGTGACCGCGTCCGCAAAAGGTAAGGAATTGGTTTGGGCGCCAGCAGCATTCCGCTATGTGATGATGGTGTTGCGACACATCCCGCGGAGCATCTTCCGCAAGCTGCCAATCTGAACATGCGCAACGCCCTGGCCACGCTGGGCCAGATGGTCGCGGCGGTTGCGGTGGCTACCGTCGTCGCAGTGGTGTCGCTGACCGCGATCGCCGGCGTGCAGTGGCCGGCCTACCCCTCGTCCAACCAGCTGCACGCCCTGACCACCGTCGGACAGGTCGCCTGCCTGGCCGGGCTGGTCGCCGTCGGATGGCTGTGGCGCCGCCACCGCGGGCTCGCGCAGCCGGGCGGGCTGGTGTTCGTCTCCGCGTTCAGCGTCGTGACGCTGGGCATGCCGCTGGGTGCCACCAAGCTCTACCTGTTCGGCATCTCCGTGGATCAGCAGTTCCGCACCGAATACGTGACCCGGCTCGCCGACAGCCCCGCCCTGCACGACATGACCTACGTCGGCCTGCCGCCGTTCTACCCGCCCGGCTGGTTCTGGATCGGGGGGCGCGTCGCGGCGCTGACCGGGACGCCGGCCTGGGAGGCCTACAAGCCGTGGGCCATCACCTCGATCACCATCGCGGTCGCCGTCGCGCTGGTGTTGTGGTGGCGGATGATCCGCTTCGAGTACGCGCTGATCGTCACCACCGCGACGGCCGCCGCCACGTTGGCGTACAGCTCGCCCGAGCCCTACTCCGCCATGATCACCGTGCTGCTGCCGCCGGTGCTGGTCCTGACCTGGGCGGGCCTGCGCGCCGGCGACCGCGGCGGCTGGGCGGCGGTGGTCGGCGGCGGGCTGTTTTTGGGCTTCGCGGCCACCTGGTACACGCTGCTTTTCGGGTTCACCGCGTTCACCATGTTCCTGATGGCGCTGGCGGTGGCCGGCGCGCGGTGGCGCCGCGACGGGCCCCGGGCGGTGGTGGACCCGCTGCGGCGGCTGGCCGTCATCGCCGTCATCGCGGCGGCCATCGCGAGCACCACCTGGCTGCCGTTTTTCCTCCGCGCCGTCAGCAGCCCGGCCAGCGGCGCCGGCAGCGCCCAGCACTACCTGCCCGCCGACGGCGCCCAGCTCACCTTCCCGATGCTGCAGTTCTCCCTGCTGGGCGCGGTCTGCCTGCTGGGAACCGTGTGGCTGATCGTCCGGGCGACGTCGTCGGTGCGGGCGGGCGCCCTGGCCATCGGCGTGCTGGCCGTCTACCTGTGGTCGGTGCTGTCGATGCTGACCACGCTGGCGCGCACCACGCTGTTGTCGTTTCGGCTGCAGCCGACGCTGACCGTGCTGCTGGTAGCCGCCGGCGCGTTCGGCTTCGTCGAGGCGGTCCGGGCGCTGGCCCCGCGAGGCCGCGCGGTCGTCCCGGTGGCCGGCGCCCTCGGTCTGGCCGCCGCGATCGCGTTCAGCCAGGACATCCCCGACGTGCTGCGGCCGGATCTGACCATCGCCTACACCGACACCGACGGCTACGGCCAGCGCGGCGACCGCCGGCCGCCGAGTTCGGAGAAGTTCTACCCCGCCATCGACGCGGCGATCCTGCACGCGACGGGCAAGGCGCGCGACCAGACCGTGGTGATGACCGCCGACTACAGCTTCCTGTCGTACTACCCCTATTGGGGCTTCCAGGGCCTGACGTCGCATTACGCCAACCCGCTGGCCCAGTTCGACCTGCGCGCGGCCCAGATCGAGAAGTGGTCCAAGCTCAAGACCCCCGACGAGCTCATCCACGCGCTGGACGCCTCGCCCTGGCCACCGCCGACCGTCTTCCTGATGCGCCGCGGCGCAAACAGCAACTACACGCTGCGGTTGGCCCAGGACGTCTACCCCAACCAGCCCAACGTCCGCCGCTACACCGTCGAGCTGCCGGCCGCCCTGTTCGACGACCCGCGCTTCGCCGTCGACACGATCGGCCCGTTCGTGCTGGCCGTCCGCAAGCCGGGAGCCAACCGCTGATGGCCACCGAAACCCCGGCTGACTTGGTCGAAGAACTACCATCTACCCCCGTGGACGACGAGGGCGGCAACTACCGGATCGCCCGGGTGGTTGCCATCGTCGCCGGTCTGCTCGGCGCCCTGCTGGCGATCGCCACCCCGCTGCTGCCGGTCAACCAATCCACTGCCCAGCTGAACTGGCCGCAGAACGGCACGTTCGGCAGCGTCGAGGCGCCGCTGATCGGCTATGTGGCCACCGACCTGAACGTCTCCGTGCCGTGCCGGGCCGCCGCCGGGCTCGCCGGACCGCAGAACTTAGGCAAGACGGTGCTGCTGTCGACGGTGCCCAAGCAGGCCCCCAAGGCCGTCGACCGCGGGCTGCTCATCCAGCGCGCCAACGACTACTTGGTGCTGGTGGTGCGCAACGTCGCGGTGGTCACCGCCCCGCTGAGCCAGGTGCTCGGCCCGGCCTGCCAGCGGTTGACGTTCACCGCGCACGCCGACCGCGTCACGGCCGAATTCGTCGGGCTCACACAGGGACCCAACGCCGAGCACCCCGGCGCGCCGCTGCGCGGCGAGAAGAGCGGCTACGACTTCCGCCCGCAGATCGTCGGCGTCTTCACCGACCTGTCCGGGCCGGCGCCGCCCGGGCTGACCTTCTCGGCGACCGTCGACACCCGCTACAGCAGCAGCCCCACGCCGCTGAAGATGGCCGCGATGATCCTCGGGGTCGTGCTGACCGCGGCCGCCCTGGTCGCGCTGCACGTCCTCGACACCGCCGACGGCACCCGGCACCGCCGCTTCCTGCCGTCGCGCTGGTGGTCGGTTGGTGCCCTGGACGCCCTCGTCATCGCGGTGTTGGTGTGGTGGCATTTCGTCGGCGCCAACACCTCCGACGACGGCTACATCCTGACCATGGCGCGGGTGTCCGAGCACGCCGGCTACATGGCCAACTACTACCGCTGGTTCGGCACGCCCGAGGCGCCGTTCGGCTGGTACTACGACCTACTGGCGGTGTGGGCCCACGTCAGCACCGCCAGCATCTGGATGCGGCTGCCCACCCTCGCCATGGCGCTGACCTGCTGGTGGTTGATCAGCCGGGAGGTGATGCCCCGCCTGGGTCACGCCGTCAAGCGCAGCCGCGCCGCGGCCTGGACCGCTGCGGGCATGTTCCTGGCCGTGTGGCTGCCGCTGGACAACGGCCTGCGGCCCGAGCCGATCATCGCCCTGGGCATCCTGCTCACCTGGTGCTCGGTGGAACGCGCCGTTGCCACCAGCCGGCTGCTGCCGGTGGCGATCGCCTGCATCGTCGGCGCGCTGACGCTGTTCTCCGGGCCGACGGGCATCGCCTCGATCGGTGCGCTGCTGGTCGCGGTCGGGCCGCTGCGGACCATCCTGCACCGCCGATCCGCACGGTTCGGCGCGCTGCCTCTGGTCGCCCCCATGCTGGCCGCGGCCACCGTCACCGCCATCCTGATCTTCCGCGACCAGACCCTGGCCGGTGAGGCGCAGGCCAGCACGCTCAAGCGGGCCGTCGGGCCCAGCCTGAGCTGGTTCGACGAACACATCCGCTACGAGCGGCTGTTCATGGCCAGCCCCGACGGGTCGGTCGCTCGCCGCTTCGCCGTGCTGGCGTTGCTGCTGGCGCTCGGGATAACGGTCGCAATGTCGTTGCGCAAGGGCCGAATTCCGGGCACCGCTGCGGGACCCAGCCGCCGCATCGTCGGGATCACCATCATCTCGTTCCTCGCGATGATGTGGACTCCCACCAAGTGGACCCACCACTTCGGGGTGTTCGCCGGGCTGGCCGGGTCGCTCGGGGCGCTGGCCGCCGTCGCGGTGACCTCGGTGGCGATGCGCTCGAGACGCAACCGCACCGTGTTCGCCGCGGTGGTGCTGTTCTTGGTGGCGCTGTCGTTCGCCAGCGTCAACGGCTGGTGGTACGTGTCGAATTTCGGTGTGCCATGGTCGAATTCGTTTCCGCAGTGGCACTACGGCTTCGCGACCATGCTGCTGGGGCTGACCGTGGTGGTGCTGCTGCTGGCGGCGTGGTTCCACTTCGTCGCCACCTATAACGGGCCACCCAGGAGCCGGTACGGGGCCCAGGTGGCCGGAATCGTGCAGTCCCCCTTGGCGATTGCGGCATGGGCCCTGGTGGTCTTCGAGGTGCTGTCGCTGACCCTGGCCATGACGGACCAGTTCCCGGCGTGGTCGGTGGGACGCTCCAACCTGGAGGCACTGACCGGCAAGACCTGCGGGCTGGCCGAGGACGTCCTGGTCGAGACCGATCCGACCGCCGCGCTGCTGTCGCCGGTCAGCGGTTCGGCCGCCGACGCCCTGGGCGCCGGCCTGTCGGAGGCGTTCACCCCCAACGGGATTCCGGCCGACGTCCGCGCCGACCCGGTGATGGAGCGTCCGGGCGACCGCAGCTTCGTCACCGAAGACAGGCTGACCACCGGCGCCGAGGCCGGCACCGAGGGCGGCACCACCCCGGCGCCCGGGATCAACGGGTCGGCGGCCCAGCTGCCCTACAACCTGGACCCGGCCCGCACGCCGGTGCTCGGCAGCTGGCGCTCCGGCATCCAGGTGCCCGCGCACCTGAGGTCGGGCTGGTACCGGCTGCCGGCGCGGGACAAGGCCGGACCGCTGCTGGTGGTCAGCGCCGCCGGGCGCTTCGACCCGCGCGAGGTCCAGGTGCAGTGGGCCACCGACGGCGACGCGGCAGCCGGACACGCCGGCGGGTCGTTCCAGTTGGCCGACGTGGGCGCCTCGCCGGCGTGGCGCAACCTGCGGTTGCCACTGTCGGCCATCCCCAGGGCCGCCACCCAGATCCGTTTGGTCGCCGACGACGAGGACCTGGCCCCGCAGCACTGGATCGCTCTGACGCCGCCGCGGATTCCGCAGCTGCGCACGCTGCAGGACGTGGTCGGCTCGCGGGACCCGGTGTTTTTGGACTGGCTGGTCGGCCTGGCGTTTCCGTGCCAGCGACCGTTCGGGCACCAGAACGGCGTCGACGAGACACCGAAGTGGCGCATCCTGCCGGACCGCTTCGGCGCCGAGGCCAACTCGCCGGTGATGGACAACAACGGCGGCGGCCCGCTGGGCGTCACCGAGCTGCTGGTGAAGGCGACGACGATGGCGACCTATTTGAAAGACGACTGGTCGCGCGACTGGGGCTCGCTGCAACGGTTGACCCCCTACTACGCCGACGCGCAGCCCGCGCGCCTGCAGTTGGGCACCGCGACGCGCAGCGGTCTGTGGAACCCGGCGCCGCTGCGCAGGGGTTAGCGCCGCTTACAGCCCGGGGATGCCGAGCCCGGGGAGGCAGCCCAGGTTGGGCGGCGGATTCCTTGCGCCCGGGGTGTTGCCGGTCCCCATTGGTAAGCCTAGACTTACGGTTCGTGGTCACTTACCAAGCCGGCCGTCGCGGCGACGGCTGGCTGGCGCTGGCCGACGGGACGCGGCGGGCCATCGTCGAACGCCTCGCGCACGGCCCGGCGGCCGTCGGCGAACTGGCCCGCGAGCTGCCGGTCAGCAGGCCCGCGGTGTCCCAGCACCTCAAGGTCCTCAAATCGGCCGGCCTGGTTCGCGATCGGGCCGCCGGAACGCGCCGCGTCTACCAACTCGACCCGACCGGCCTCGAGGCGTTGCGCGCCGACCTCGACCGGTTCTGGACCCAAGCGCTGGCCGGCTACGCGCAGGCCGTCGACGAAGCGGAGGGAGAAAACCCATGACGAAGCCGCGCAGCGTCGCGCACCGAGTCGTCGTCAACGCGCCGATCGAGCGCGCGTTCGCCGTCTTCACCGAGCGGTTCGGCGACTTCAAGCCCCGCGAGCACAACCTGCTGGGCGTCCCGATCGCCGAGACCGTCTTCGAGCCGCGCGTGGGCGGACACATCTACGACCGCGGCGTCGACGGCACCGAATGCCGATGGGCGCGCATCCTGACCTACGAGCCGCCGCATCGCGTGCTGTTCAGCTGGGACATCGGCCCGACGTGGCAGCTGGAGGCCGACCCGGCCAAGACGAGCGAGGTCGAGGTCCGCTTCACCGCCGAATCCGGAGGCCGCACGCGCGTCGACCTCGAACACCGCCACCTCGACCGCCACGGCCCGGCCTGGGAATCGGTGTCCGACGGCGTCGGCGGCGACGCGGGCTGGCCGCTGTACCTGGGCCGCTACACCCGCCTGTTCGGTGTGGAGGCTGGCACGTGACGGACACCCTGATGGCGATGGCCAGCGCCGAGCGCGCCGACCTCGCCGACTTCCTGGGCACCCTCACGCCGCAGGACTGGGCGGCGCCGAGCCTGTGCGCTCGCTGGAGCGTCAAAGACGTTGTCGCGCACGTGATCAGCTACGAGGAGCTCGGCACGGCCGGGCTGCTGAGGCGCTTCGCGAAGGGCCGGATCGTGCGGGCCAACCAGGTGGGTGTCGACGAGTTCGCGGCCCTGACCCCCGAGCAGCTGCTCGCGTTCCTGCGCGAGCACCAAACGCCGCGGGGGCTGACGGCGTGGTTCGGCGGCATGATCGCGTTGGTCGACGGCACCATCCACCACCAGGACATCCGCCGCGCGCTGGGCCGCCCGCGCGCCGTGCCGGCCGACCGGCTCACGCGGGTGCTCGGGCTGGTGCCGGGCAACCCCAGGATCGGCGCCGGGCGCCGGATCCGGGGGTTGCGGCTGCGCGCGACCGACGTCGACTGGGCGCACGGCCGCGGACCCGAGGTGAGCGGGCCGGGCGAGGCGCTGCTGATGGCGATGGCCGGCCGCCCCGCGGCGCTCGCCGAACTCGGCGGCCCCGGCCGCGACACCCTGGCCCGACGGCTGGGCGGATAGCCGTCAGCGGGGGCGAACCTCGAAAACGAACTCGTGGCCGCCGATGCAGATGCGGTCGCCGTCGGCCAGGCTGGCGCTGCCCCGGACGCGCCGGCCGGCCACCTCCACGCCGTTGGTGGAACGCAGGTCGGTCATCATGAAACCCGTTCCGGTGTCGGTGATTACGGCATGATGGCGGCTGACGTCGGTGTCGTCGAGGACGATGTCGTTGTCGGTGAACCGCCCGATCCGGGTGATCGCCCCCGCCAGCGGGTGGAGCCGCCCGCTCCGGTCCCGCAGCCGGGCCACGGCGGCCTCGGCCGCCGCCGGCTCCTGGTAGACGCCGCGCTTGTGGGTGGTCAGGGCCGCGCGCGTCGCGCCCAGCGGCTCCTGGCGCAGGATCCGCTCGTGCAACGCGCTGACCGTCGGCCCCGGGTCGATGCCCAGCCCCTCGGCCAACGCCGACTTGAGCCGCCGGTAGGCGCCCAGCGCATCGGACTGCCGCTCGGTGACGTAGTAGGCGGTGATCAGCTGCGCCCACAACGGTTCGCGATACGGGTGCTCGGCGACGAGCGCCTCGAGCTCACCGATCACCGCCCCGGCGCGCCCGCACGCGATCTCCGCCTCGGCGCGCGCGGTGTGCGTCGCCACCTTCTCTTCCGTCAGCGCGGTGGCGAAGGCGTCGACGAAGGCGAAGTCGCGCAAATCGTCGAGCACCGGTCCGCGCCATTCGCCCAGCGCCAGCGAGAAGTGGCCGCTGGCGTCCTCGAAGCGTCCCGCCGCGACGGCCTGCGTTCCCGCCGTCCGCTCGGCGCTGAAGCGTCCCAGGTCGCAGTCGGCGTCGGCGACGCTGAGCTGATATCCCGGCGGGGCGCTGGCCAGCACCTGATACGCGTCGACCCCGGCGTCGCGCAGCAGCCGCCGCAGGTTGGACACATGGGCCTGGATGCTGGTGCGCGCCGCCGGCACCGGTTCGTCGCCCCATACCGCATTGATCAGCGCGTCGACCGACACCGGCCGGTTGCGGTTGACCAACAGCATGGCCAGCACCGCGCGCTGCTTGGGCGCACCCACCGGGACGCGGACGCCGTGGCTCGTCATCAACAACGGCCCCAAGACACCGAACCCCAGGCCTGCGTTCGTCATCGCAAACCATTTTGACCGCACCCGCTGCCGCCAGGGCGAATTCGCCCGACATTCGGCGCGCCACGTCGGGCACCGCGGCCCTGCGTCCGAACCGCGCTAATCCGCTTCCCTTACCATCGACCCTCGTGCCCCACGACGGTAGCGAGCGATCGCCACGCATCCCCCGGCTGATCGCCGTCGTCGCGGGAATCGCGGGCCTGCTGTTGTGCGCGCTGGTTCCGCTGCTCCCCGTCAAGCAGACCACCGCGACGGTCCTGTGGCCGCAGGGCACGACGGACGGCCACGTCACCCAGGTCACCGCGCCGCTGGTGTCGGGGGCGCCGCGGGCGCTGGACATCTCCATCCCGTGCCCGGCGATCGCCACGCTGCCACCCAACGGCGGGCTGGTCGTTTCGACCCTGCCCGCCGGCGGGGTCGACACCGGCAAGAACGGGCTCTTCGTGCGGGCCGACAGGGACGTCGTCGTCGTGGCGTTCCGCGACACCGTGGCGGCGGTGGCGCAGCGCCCGGCGGTCGCCGCCGGCGCCTGCAGCGTGCTGCACGTGTGGTCCGACATCGGCGCGGCCGGCGCGGATTTCGTCGGCATCCCCGGCGCCTCGGGCGTCTTGCCCGCGGAGAAGAAGCCTCAGGTGGGCGGGATCTTCACCGATTTGAAGGTGCCGCCGCAGCCGGGGTTGTCGGCCCGCGTCGACGTCGACACCCGGTTCATCACCGCCCCCACCGCGCTGAAGACCGTCGTGATGGCGTTGGGAGCCCTGTCGGTGCTGGTCGCCGTCGTCGCGATGGCGGTGCTGGACCGGCGCAGCCGCGGCGGTGACCTGCGGGTCAGCTGGCGCCCCCCCATCGGGTGGCGGGTCGGCGTGGCGACATGGGTCGCCGACGTCGGCGTGATCGGAACGCTGCTGGTCTGGCACGTCATCGGCGCCACCTCGTCGGACGACGGCTACAACCTGACCATCGCCCGGGTCGCGCCGAAGGCCGGCTACGTCGCCAACTACTACCGCTTCTTCGGCACCACCGACGCCCCGTTCGACTGGTACTTATCGCTGCTGTCGAAGTTCGCGGCGGTGAGCACCGCCGGCGTGTGGATGCGGATACCGGCCACGCTGGCCGGGATCGCGTGCTGGCTCATCATCGGGCACTGCATGCTGCGCAGGCTGGGCCCCGGCAGGGGCGGCCTGGCAGGCAACCGGGTCGCGGTGCTCACCGCCGGCGCCGTGTTCCTGGCCGCGTGGCTGCCGTTCAACAACGGGCTGCGGCCCGAGCCGCTGATCGCCCTCGGGGTGCTCGTCACCTGGATGCAGGTGGAACGCGCGATCGGGCTGCGGCGCATCGCGCCGGCGGCGGTCGCGATCTTCGTCGCCATGCTCTCGGCGACCCTGGCGCCGCAGGGGTTGATCGCCGTCGCGGCGCTGCTGACCGGCGCCCGCGCCGTGGCCCAGGCGATCCGGCGACGCCAGGCGACCGACGGGCTGCTGGCCCCCCTGGCGGTGCTGGCGGCGTCGCTCGCGCTGATCCTGGTGGTGGTGTTCCGCAGCGAGACGCTGGCCACGGTGGCGGAGTCGGCGCGCATCAAATACAAGGTCGGCCCGACGATCGCCTGGTACCAGGACTTCCTGCGCTACTACTTCCTCACGGTGGAGTCGAACCCCGACGGGTCCATGGCGCGGCGCTTCGCGGTGCTCGTGCTGCTCTTGTGCCTGTTCGGGATGCTGGTGGTGCTGCTGCGGCGCGGCGGGGTGCCCGGTTTGGCCGCCGGCCCGGCGTGGCGGCTGATCGGCACCACCGCGGTCGGCCTGCTGCTTCTGACGTTCACGCCGACGAAGTGGGCGGTGCAGTTCGGCGCGTTCGCCGGGCTGGCCGGCGCCCTGGGCGCGGTCACCGCGTTCGCCTTCGCCCGGATCGGCCTGCACAACCGCCGCAACCTGACGCTGTACGTCACCGCGCTGCTGTTCGTGCTGGCGTGGGCCACTTCGGGAATCAACGGCTGGTTCTACGTCGGCAACTACGGGGTGCCCTGGTACGACATCCAACCCGTCATCGCCAGCCACCCGGTGACGTCGATGTTTTTGACGTTGTCGATCGTGACCGGGCTGCTCGCCGGCTGGCAGCACTTCCGCATGGACTACGCCGGGCACACCGAGGTCAAGGACAACCGCCGCAACCGCGTGCTGGCCTCCACCCCGCTGCTGGTGGTGGCGACGATCATGGTCCTCGGCGAGGTCGGTTCGCTGGCCAAGGGCGCCGTCTTCCGCTACCCGCTCTACACCACCGCCAAGGCCAACCTGGCCGCGATCAGCTCCGGGCTTTCGCCGACCAGCTGCGCGATGGGCGACGACGTGCTGGTCGAGCCGGACCCCAATGCCGGTCTGCTGCAACCCGTTCCGGGGCAGCAGTTCGGTCCCGCGGGCCCGCTGGGCGGCGTCGACCCCGTCGGGTTCAAACCCGAGGGCGTCGGCGACGACCTGCGGTCCTACCCGGTGGTGACCAAGCCGGGCGTGGTGAACTCCGACGCCTCGCCGAACAAGCCCAACGCCACCATGAGTGACTCGGCGGGCACCGCCGGCGGCAGGGGCCCGGTCGGGGTGAACGGCTCGCATGCCGCGCTGCCGTTCGGGCTGGACCCGGCCCGCACGCCGGTGATGGGCAGCTACGGCGAAAACTCGCTGGCCGCCACGGCGACCTCGGCCTGGTACCAGCTGCCGCCCCGCACCCCGGACCGGCCGCTGGTGGTGGTGTCGGCCGCCGGCGCCATCTGGTCGTACAAAGAGGACGGCACCTTCACCTACGGGCAACAGCTCAAACTGCAGTGGGGGGTCGCCCGCCCCGACGGCTCCACCCAGCCGCTCGCGCAGGTGCAGCCGATCGACATCGGCCCGGAGCCGGCGTGGCGCAACCTGCGGTTCCCGCTGGCCTGGGCGCCGCCGGAGGCCAACGTGGCGCGCATCGTCGCCTACGACCCGAACCTCAGTTCCGAGCAGTGGTTCGCGTTCACCCCGCCGCGCGTGCCGGTGCTGCAGACCCTGCAGCAGCTGATCGGTTCGCGCACACCGGTATTGATGGACCTGGCCACCGCCGCCAACTTCCCATGCCAGCGCCCCTTCTCCGAACACCTTGGCGTCGCCGAACTTCCGCAATACCGCATCCTGCCCGACCACAAGCAGACCGCGGCCTCGTCGAACGGCTGGGAATCCAGCGAGGCCGGCGGCCCGTTCCTGTTCACCCAGGCGTTGCTGCGCACCTCGACGATCTCGACGTACCTGCGGGGCGACTGGTACCGCGACTGGGGATCGATCGAGCAGTACTTCCCGCTGGTGCCGGCCGACCAGGCGCCGGCCGCCGTCGTCGAACAGGGTGTGATCACAGTGCGCGGCTGGAGCCGGCAAGGACCGATTAGGGCACTGCCATGAGCGTCGTCAACCACGAACAGGAGGCGGCCACCGGACAGCGCGGCGCCCGCGACGGCGTGCGCGTGACGCGCTGGGTCGCGACGGTCGCCGGGCTGGTGGGCTTCGTGTTGTCGGTCGCGACGCCGCTGCTGCCCGTCGTGCAGACCACCGCAGAACTGAACTGGCCGCAAAGCGGCCAGCTGAACAGCGTTACCGCGCCGCTGATTTCGCTGACGCCGGTCGACGCGACGGCGACGGTGCCGTGCTCCGTGGTGCGCGGCCTGCCGCCCGACGGCGGGGTGGTGCTCAGCACAGCACCCAAAAAGGGCAAGGACGCCGCGCTCAACGCGTTGTTCGTCGTCGCCAGCAGCCAGCGCGTCGACGTCACCGATCGCAACGTGGTGATCGCCAGCGTGCCGCGGGCCCAGGCGGCGGGTCCGCCATGCCAGCGCATCGAAATCACCTCCACCCGCGCCGGCACCTTCGCCACCTTCGTCGGGCTGACCGACCCGGCCGGCAAACCGGTCGGCGGCGGCTTCGCCGACCCCAACCTGCGGCCCCAGATCGTCGGGGTGTTCACCGACCTGACCGGTCCCGCCCCGCCCGGGCTGCGGTTCTCGGCGACCATCGACACCCGGTTCTCCACCACGCCGACGACGCTGAAACTGGCGGCGATGGTGCTGGCGATCCTGGCCACCGTCGTCGCGCTGATCGCGCTGTGGCGCCTGGACCAGCTCGACGGCCGGCGCATGCACCGCTGGATACCGAAGAACTGGCGCAGGTTCACCCTGGTCGACGCCGCGGTGATCTTCGGCTTTTTGTTGTGGCACCTGATCGGGGCGAACTCCTCCGACGACGGCTACATCCTCGGCATGGCCCGCGTCGCGGACCACGCCGGCTACATGTCCAACTACTTCCGCTGGTTCGGCAGCCCCGAGGACCCCTTCGGCTGGTACTACAACCTGCTGGCGCTGATGACCCACGTGAGCGACCACAGCCTGTGGATGCGGTTGCCCGACCTGGTCGCCGGGCTGGTCTGCTGGCTGCTGCTGTCGCGTGAGGTGCTGCCCCGGCTGGGGCCGGCGGTGGCCTCCAGCACCGCCGCCAACTGGACGGCCGGATTGGTCCTGCTCACCGCGTGGATGCCGTTCAACAACGGCCTTCGCCCCGAGGGGATCATCGCGCTCGGTTCACTGGTCACCTACGTGCTGATCGAGCGATCGATGCGCTACAGCCGCCTGACACCGGCCGCGCTGGCGGTGATCACCGCGGCGTTCACGCTGGCCGTCCAGCCCACCGGCCTCATCGCCGTGGCCGCCCTGATCGCCGGTGGCCGTCCGATCCTGCGAATCCTGGTGCACCGTCACCGACTGGTCGGCACGTGGCCGCTGGTCGCCCCGATGCTGGCCGCCGGCTTCGTGGTGCTGACCGTGGTCTTCGCCGACCAGACGCTGTCGACGGTGCTGGAAGCCACCAGGATCCGCACCTCGATCGGGCCGAGCCAGGCCTGGTACACCGAGAATTTGCGCTACTACTACCTTTTCCTCCCGACGGTCGACGGGGCGGTGTCGCGGCGATTCGGCTTCCTGATCACCGCGCTGTGCCTGTTCACCGCCGTGTTCATCATGTTGCGGCGCAAGCGGATTCCCGGCGTGGCCCGCGGACCGGTGTGGCGGCTGATGGGTGTCATCTTCGCGACCATGTTCTTCTTGATGTTCACGCCCACCAAGTGGGTGCACCACTTCGGGTTGTTCGCGGCGGTGGGCGCGGCGATGGCCGCGCTGACCACGGTCCTGGTGTCGCACGAGGTGCTGCGCTGGTCGCGCAACCGCATGGCGTTCGCGGCGGCGGTGTTGTTCGTGTTGGCGCTGTGTTTCGCCACCTTCAACGGCTGGTGGTACGTGTCCAGCTACGGCGTGCCGTTCAACAGCGCCATGCCGAAGATCGCCGGAATCACCGTCAGCACAATCTTTTTCGCCCTGTTCGCGATCGCCGCGCTCTGGGCGATGTGGCTGCACTTCGCGTCGCGGGATCGCGGCGAGGGCCGGCTGGCCCGGGCGGTGACGGCCGCGCCGCTGCCGCTCGCGGCGGGATTCATGGCGCTGGTGTTCGTCGCGTCGATGGTGGCCGGGATCGTGCGGCAGTACCCCACCTACTCCAACGGCTGGTCCAACCTGCGCGAATTCGCCGGCGGCTGCGCGCTCGCCGACGACGTGCTGGTCGAGCCCGACAGCAACGCCGGCTTCATGGCGCCCCTTCCCGACAGGTACGGCCCGCTCGGGCCGCTGGGCGGTGTCAACCCGATGGGCTTCTCCCCCAACGGAATACCGGAGCGCACCCTGGCGGAGGCGGTCCGCGAGACGGCGGTGCCGCAACCGGGGACGGACTACGACTGGTACGGGCCGACCAAGCTGGCGGCGCCGGGCGTCAACGGGTCGCTGGTGCCGCTGCCCTACGGCCTGGATCCCGATCGGGTTCCGGTGGCGGGCAGCTACACCACCGGCCCGCAGCAGCAGAGCAGGCTGACGTCGGCCTGGTACCGGCTGCCCAAGCCGGACGGCGGGCATCCGCTCGTGGTGGTGACGGCCGCGGGCACGATCACCGGTAACAGCGTGCTGCACGGCCACACCTCCGGGCAGACCGTCGTCCTCGAGTACGGCAGGCCGGCGCCCGGCGGTGACCCGAATGCCATCGTGCCGGCCGGTCGCCTGGTGCCCTACGACCTCTACGGGGAGCAGCCGAAGGTGTGGCGCAACCTGCGCTTCGCCCGGTCACAGATGCCCGCGGACGCGGTCGCGGTCCGGGTGGTGGCCGAGGACCTGTCCCTGACGCCGGAGGATTGGGTCGCGGTGACCCCGCCGAGGGTGCCGGAGCTGCGCTCGGTTCAGGAGTATGTCGGCTCGACGCAGCCCGTGTTGATGGACTGGGCGGTGGGCCTGGCCTTCCCCTGCCAGCGGCCGATGCTGCACGTCGACGGCGTCACCGAGATCCCGAAGTTCCGCATCACGCCGGACTACAACGCCAAGAAGCAGGACACCGACACCTGGGAGGACGGCGTCAACGGCGGCCTGCTCGGCATCACCGACCTGTTGTTGCGGGCCCACGTGATGTCGACCTACCTGTCGCGTGACTGGGGCCGCGACTGGGGATCGCTGCGCAAGTTCGACACCATCGCCGACGCCCACCCCGCCCGGCTCGACCTGGGCACCGCGACGCGCAGCGGCTGGTGGTCGCCGGGCGAGATCAGGATCAAGCCGTAATCGAAGGCGAGCGCGCGGGTTTAATTTTGCCGGCGACAGGTCAATACCGGACCCATGCACGAGCTAGCGCGGTTAGGCACACGCGCGGCGGCGCTCACCGCGGCGATCGCCGCGGCGGCGGCGGCCGAAACCTTCACCGCCGCCGCGGCGAACGGCACCACCGTCGTCTTGGAGAGCAAGCTCAGACGCTGCGATTTCAGCCTCGTCAGCGAGGCGGCCCAGGTGCCGTTTCCCGCCCTCGGCAGCGGGTCGGCGCTCATCCGCACGACGGGATCGACGGTGACCGCGGAGGTGCGCGTCGCGATACCCAATCGGCCGGGCACCCACTACGACGTCGGCCTGATCCAGGAACCCCGGCCGTCGTCGGCCACCTGTGGCCCCGGGGATCCGGGGACCGCCTTCACCGGATTGGACACCGACGGGGCGGGCAACGCCGCGGTGACCATTCAAGACGCAGTGGGATCCGGCACGACGGGTGTCTGGGTGATTGTGGAACGCCCGGACCCGCACTCCCAGAACCCCGCCGAGTTCTACACCTCGGAGTTCCTGGCCCCGGTCTAAGCCTTGTGCGACGTCCGCTGTTGTTCGGCCGCGCTGACGACGAGGGCGTCCGAGCCCGGAAACACCGTCGCCACATGGCCGCTGGCAAGCCACCGCACCACGTACGGCGGGCCGCCGTCGGCCCCGCGCACCTCGGTGATCTCGCCCCGCTGATCCGGCAACTCCGTTGTGGCGCCCTTGATTACGAGCCAATCTCCGACATCGGCTTTCATCATCGACTCCCTTTGATAGCTAGCCGCTCAGCCGATCATGCGCCGCCGGGCCGCGTCATGGGAAGACCCGCGGTCGGCGTCTTTCACTTCGGGTTTCGGCTGTAATACCGTCGCGTCATGAGCGAGTACGGCCTGGAGGCCTTCGAAAGGCCGCGCCGGCTGCCCTTCTCCACCCCGGAAAAGTCGCGGCGCTATCGGACCGACGACTACCACGGGGCCGTGGGCCTCAATTGGTACCTCACCGACCCGACCCTGCAGTTCACCATGGCCTACTATCTGCGGCCCGACGAATTGGCCGTCGTGGAGCCGCATTTGGCGCGCATGGGCGAGCTGATGGGCGGCCCGGTGGCGCGCTGGGCCGAGGAAACCGACCGCAACCCGCCGCGGCTCGAGCGCTACGACCGGTGGGGGCACGACATCAGCCAGGTCGTCATGCCCGCGTCGTTCACCCAGTCCAAGCGGGCCGTCCTGGACGCCCAGCAGGCGCTGCGCTCCGACGCGCGGACCGCCAAGGTGAGCTCGGGGCTGGCGCTGTTCGCATCCAACTACCTGCTCAACCAGGCCGACATCGGGATGGGCTGCGCGCTGGGCACCGGTGGCGGCATGGTGCAGGCGCTGGTGGCGGCCCACGCGCCGGCCGACGTTCGCGAGCACGTGCTGGCCAAATTCGCCTCCGGCGAGTGGGCGGGCGAGACGGCGCAGCTGCTGACCGAACGCACCGGCGGCTCGGACCTGGGCGCGCTCGAGACCACCGCGACCCGCGCCGGGGACGCGTGGCTGCTCAACGGGTTCAAGTGGTTCGCGTCCAACTGCGCCGGCGAGGCGTTCGTCGTGCTGGCCAAGCCCGAGGGAGCCCCCGACTCGACCCGCGGCGTCGCCAACTTCCTGGTGCTGCGCACCCGCCGCGACGGGTCGCGCAACGGGGTGCGGGTGCGCCGCCTCAAAGACAAGCTCGGCACCCGCTCGGTGGCCTCCGGCGAGGTCGAGTTCGTCGACGCCGAAGCGTTCCTGCTGTCCGGGGAGCCGAGCGGGCAGGCGGGCCCGTCCGACGGCAAGGGGCTCGGCCGCATGATGGAGCTGACCAACGCCGCGCGGCTGGGCATCGCGCTGTTCGGGCTCGGCAACGCCAGGCGCGCCCTGGTCGAGTCCCTGTGTTACGCGCGCCAGCGGGAGGCCTTCGGCGGGGCGCTGATCGACAAGCCGCTGATGCGGCGCAAGCTCGCCGAGATGATCGTCGACGTCGAGGCCGCGCAGGCGCTGGTCTTCGACGGGACCGGCGCCGCCAACCATCGCCAGCCGCGCGCCATCCGGCAACGCATCGCGGTGCCCGTCACCAAGCTCAAGGTCTGCCGGCTCGGGATCACCTCGGCGTCGGACGCGATCGAGATCCACGGCGGCAACGGCTATATCGAGACGTGGCCCGTCGCCCGGCTGCTGCGCGACGCGCAGGTCAACACGATCTGGGAGGGCCCCGACAACATCTTGTGCCTCGACGTGCGCCGCGGCATCGAGAAGGCCAACGCGCACGAGGCGCTGCTGGCGCGGCTGCGGGACGCGGTGTCGGTCTCCGATGACGACGAGACGACGCGGCTGGTGGCGCGCCGCGTCGAGGACCTCGACGCGGCGATCACGGCCTGGGCCAAACTCGACGCCGGCCTGGCCGAGGCGCGGCTGTTCCCGCTGGCGCAGTTCATGGGCGACGTGTACGCCGGCGCGCTGCTCACCGAGCAGGCCGCCTGGGAGCGCGACACCCGCGGCGGCGACCGCAAGGCGCTGGTCGCCCGGCTGTACGCGCAGCGCTACCTCGCCGACCGCGGGCCGCTGCGCGGCATCGACGTTGACCACGACGAGGCGCTGGAGCGGTTCGACGAGCTGTTGGACGGCGCTTTCACGCATCGAGCGTGAATCCCGCGACACTCGGCGCCGGGGCCGGCGCGCGGCGGGCCTAGACCGGGATCAGGCCGTGCTTGCGGCCGACGCGGAACCACAGCTGCTTGTCGCGCAGCAGCCGCATCGACTTGCGGATCAGCAGCCGGGTGTCGTGCGGGTCGATGACGGCGTCGATGAACCCGCGCTCGGCGGCGATCCACGGGATCGCCATGTTGAGGTTGTAGCCCTCGATGAAGTCCCGCTTGATCGCCTGCGCCTCGGGCGTGGTCGGGTCGGGGAACCGCTTCATCAGCAGCTGCGCGGCCCCCTCGGCGCCGATCACCGCGATCCGCGCGGTCGGCCAGGCGAAGTTGAAGTCGGCGGTCAGCTGCCGCGATCCCATCACCGCGTAGGCGCCGCCGTAGGACTTGCGGACCGTGATGGTCACCTTCGGCACGTCGGCCTCGACGACGGAGTAGAGGAACCGGCCGCCGCGCTTGATGATGCCGCGCTTCTCCTCCTCGGCTCCGGGCAGGAACCCGGGCGTGTCGACGACGAAGACCAGCGGGATGTTGAACGCGTCGCAGAACCGGATGAACCGCGCCGCCTTGTCGGACGCCTCATTGTCGATCGCGCCGGACAAATGCATCGGCTGGTTGGCCACCACGCCGACCGGATGCCCGTCGACCCGGGCGAACCCGGTGATGATCGCCGGCCCGTGCTGCGCCGCGACGTCGAGGAAGTCGCCGTCGTCGAAGATCCGCAGCAGGATCTCGTGCATGTCGTAGGCCGCGTTGTCGTTGTCCGGCACGATCGCGTCGAGTTCGAGGTCGGTCGGGGTGATCTCCGGCTCCAGCCCGGGGTTGACGATCGGCGGTTTGTCGAAGCAGTTGGACGGCAAAAACGACAGGTAGTCGCGCACGTACTGGAACGCCTCGGCCTCCGAGTCGACAACTTGGTGGATGTTGCCGTAGCGGGCCTGCGCGTCGGAGCCACCGAGCTCGTCGAGGGTGACCTCCTCGCCGGTGACCTCGCGGATCACGTCCGGCCCGGTGACGAAGAAGTAGCCCTGGTCGCGCACCGAGACCAGCAGGTCGTCCTGGATCGGCGAATAGACCGCTCCCCCAGCGCATTTGCCGAAGATCAGCGAGATCTGCGGGACCAGCCCGGACAGCGCCTCGTGGCGGCGGCCCAGCTCGGCGTACCAGGCCAGCGAGGTGACCGCGTCCTGGATGCGGGCGCCGCCGGAGTCCTGGATGCCGATGATCGGGCAGCCGACCATCGCGCACCATTCCATCAGCCGGGCGACCTTGCGGCCGAACATCTCCCCGACCGTGCCCTGGAACACCGTCTGGTCGTGGGAGAACACCCCGACCGGGCGGCCGCCGATCATGCCGTGCCCGGTGACGCACCCGTCGCCGTAGAGCGCGTTCGGGTCGTTCGGCGTTTTGGCCAGCGCCCCGACCTCGAAGAAGGTCCCCGGGTCCAGCAGCGCGTGGACGCGGGCGCGGGCGCTGGGGATGCCCTTCTTGTCGCGCTTGGCGGCGGCCTTCTCGCCGCCGGGCTCCTTGGCAAGTTCCAGGCGAGCGTGCAGCTCGGCCAGCTTCTCCGCGGTGGTGTGGACGACGGGAGCCTGCGCTGGCGCCGGCACGGTGTCTGTCACTACTTGCCTACCTACCTTGTCCTGACTTGGCCTGCTGGAGTTCCGCCTCGATCCTGTTGAGCGCCTGGGTCATGTGCGCCCCGACCTTGGCGATGATCGGCTCGTCGATGGCCTGAATGTGCTCGCCACCGATCGGCACCACCTCGAGGTCCGAAACCCACTCGCCCCAGCCGCCGTCCGGCTTGCGGGTGGCGTAGCGCGGCTCGAACATGATCGCGTCGTCATGGTAGCGATCCGCCATGTACAGGGTGACGTGGCCGTCGTACGGCTGGATCTGGGCGGTGTCGATGGCCCGGTTGTCCAGGTACGACGTGCGCTGGTGCTCGATGATCCCGGCCGGGATCTGCACCCCGCTCGCCTTGACCGCGTCGAGGACCAGCCGGACCTGGCCCTCGTCGTCGAGCTCCTCGAGCTGCTCGTAGGGGATCTCCGGGATGGTGACGTTGAACGTCTTCTCGGCGAACCGGGCGTAGCGGTCCCAGCGCTTGCGGATCTCCTCCTTGGTCTGCGGGATCTCCTCGCCGGCGCGCACCGCGTCGATCAGGCCGACCCACTCGACGTCCTTGCCCATCCGCTTGAGCCCGATGGCGCACGCGTAGGCCAGCACCCCGCCCAGCGACCAGCCGGCCAGGATGTAGGGCCCGTCGCCCTGCATCTCGATCAACTTCGGCACGTACTGCGCCGCACGCTCCTCGATGGTTCCCTCGACCCGCTCGAAGCCGTACATCGGGGTGTCGGCGGGCAGCCGGTTGAGCAGCGGCTCGTAGACCACCGTCGACCCGCCGGCCGGGTGGAACACGAACACCGGGGCCCTCGTGCTGCCCTCGGGACGCGCCCGCAGGGTGCGGACGAAGCCGTCGACCACACCGGCCTCCAGGTACTGGCGAACCTTGTCGGCCAGCGCCTCGATGTTCTCCGACGCCAGCACGTCCTCGGCGGTGATCGGCCCGTCCGCGCGTTCGGAAAGCCGCTGCGCCATCTTGGCGGCGGCGTCGGCGTCCAGCTTGGGCAGCGGGTTGAAGATGCCGCCCGGCGACTTGCCGGTGACGATCGCCCACGTGGCGAACGTGACCCGCTCGGCGGCGTCGCGCGGCGGCACGTCGGAGTTCAGCGCCTTGGCGACCGCCTCCTGGTTCAGCTGGCCGTTCGCCGCGGGGCCCGACGGGTCCGTCGGCGGCGGCGGGACCGGAACGTCGGACGCCGGCGCCAGCACGCTGGCGGGGGTGGCGCCGCTGATCAATTCGGCTTGGGCCCTGGCGATCTCCTCGGCCGTCTGCGTCTTCTGGTACTCGTGCAGCTGCTCGACCTCGTCGCGGTGCTCGACCGCGTACTCGATCAGCTTCTCGACGTTGTAGAGGTTGGCGTCGCGCACGGCGGCCAGCTGGATCGGCGGCAGGTCGAAGTCGTACTCGACGCGGTTCTTGATCCGCACCGCCATCAGCGAGTCCAGGCCCAGCTCGATCAGCGGCACCTCCCACGGCAGGTCCTCGGGCTCATAGCCCATCGCCGACCCGACGATCAGGCCCAGCCGCTCGCCGATGGTCTCACCGGAGTCCGGTGACCATCTGGTCATGCCGCTGGGCATGTAGCGGCTGGTCAGGCTGTCGGACAGCGTCTCGGCGCCGGGTTCCTCGGCTGGCGCTTCCGGCGCGGCCGGGGCCGCCGCGGAGGCGATCGCGGTGCCGGCGCCGACCGCCGCGGGCAGCGCGGCGCCGGATCCGCCGCGGGTCACCAGCGCGTCGTACACCAGCGTGAAGGACTCGTCGACGCGGGCGTGCACCTGCACCGAGGCGCCGCCGGGATGGCGGGTCAGCGTCGTCACCAGGCGGGCGCCCTCGCCGGGCACCGCGCGCTGCTCGGCCGCCGCCAACGTCGCGTCCGGAAGGACTTGGGCGGCAGCGGCTTTCACCAGACCGGGCAGGTCGGTCATGCCGCGGGGCGCGTACTCCCACACGTGGCGGCCGTCCGGCAGCGCGACGTGGTTGCCCGGCATGATGGCAGCGCCGCTGCCCGACGCGACGTGCACGTCGAGCCAGTGCTCCTTGCGCTTGAACCTCGTCGGCGGGATGTTGGCGTAGTCGGACGGCCCGCTGGCCCGGGTGAACAGGGTCCAGATGTCCAGGTCGTGGCCGTAGACGTAGAGCTGGGCCATCGCCGAGATCATCGACTCGACGTCGTCTTGCTTGCGGGCCAGCGTCGGGATCAGCTGGGCGTCGTGCAGCCCGGCCGCCGCCGTGGTCAGGCCCACCTGCATCAGCGCCACCGGGTTGGGGGCCAGCTCCACGAAGGTGGTGTGCCCGCTGTCGACCGCGTTGCGGATGCCGTGGGTGAAGTAGACGCTGTGCCGCAGCCCCTTCTTCCAGTACTCCACGTCGTGGATCGGCTCGCCGCCCGGCTTGATGTAGCTGCCCTCGTGCACGGTCGAGAAGATCCCCACCGTCGGGCTCATCGGCGTGATGCCCTGCAGCTCCGCGGCCAGCTCGCCCAGCAGCGGGTCCATCTGCGAGGTGTGGCTGGCGCCCTTGGTCTGGAACTTGCGGGCGAACTTGCCCTCGGATTCCGCGCGGGCGATGATCGCGTCCACCTGCTCGGGCGGTCCGCCGATGACGGTCTGGGTGGGCGCGGCGTAGACGCACACCTCGAGGTCGGGGAAGTCGGAGAACACCGTCTTGATCTCCTCGGCGGAGTACTCCACCAGCGCCATCAGCCGGATGTACTCGCCGAACAGCATGGCCTCGCCCTCGCCCATCAAGTGTGAGCGCGAGCAGATGGCCCGGGTGGCGTCGCGCAGCGACAGCCCGCCGGCGAAGTACGCCGACGCGGCCTCGCCCAGCGACTGGCCGACCACCGCGGCGGGCTTGGCGCCGTGGTGCTTGAGCAGCTCACCCAGCGCGATCTGGATCGCGAAGATGGTGACCTGGGTGGTCTCGATGCCGTAGTCCTGGGAGTCGTCGAGGATCAGCTCGAGCACCGAGTAGCCCAGCTCGTCCTGGATCAGCGCGTCGACCTTCTCGATCCACTGGGCGAAGACCTCGTTGCGCAAATACAGGCTCTTGCCCATCTTGCGGTGCTGCGCGCCGAACCCGGCGAGCACCCACACCGGCCCGTTGGTCACCGGCCCGTCGACGCTGAACACGCCCGGCCGCTGCTTGCCCTCGGCGACCGCGCGCAGGCCCTTGATGGCCTCCTCGTGGTTGTGGGCGAGCACGATCGAGCGGGAGCGGCCGTGGTTGCGCCGCGACAGCGCCCGGCCGATCGATTCCAGCGACGACGCCTGGCCCTCGGGGCTTTCCATCCAGTCCGCCAGCTCGGCGGCCGCGGCCCTCTTGCGGGAGGTCAGGAACGCCGACACCGCAAGCGGGATCACCGGCGGCGGAAGCTCCTGCGCGGCAAGCTCTTCCAGCGCGGCCTGCTTGAGCCGCAGGGCCTCCTCGGTGAGGCCCGGCAGGTCGGGCTCTGCCTCTGCTGTGGGCGCGTCGCTGAGGATTTCGCCGTACTCGTCGAACCGCAACGACTGACCCTCGAAGCTGGGCGCCTCGCTCGCGTGGGGGGCCTCGGCCTTCGCCTCGGGTTCGGGTTCGGGCTCCCGCTCGGTCACGTCGCGCGGCAGGACCTCGCGCACCACCACGTGCGCGTTGGCGCCGCCGAACCCGAAGCTGGACACCCCGGCCAGCGCGTAGCCGCCGTAGCGGGGCCAGTCGGTGGGCTGGTCGACCACCTTCAGGTGCACGTTGTCCCAGTCGATGTAAGGGCTGGGGCCGGCGAAGTTGAGGGACGGCGGCAACTTGCCGTGCTGCAGCGCCAGCACCACCTTGGCCATGCTGGCCGCGCCCGCGGCCGACTCCATGTGCCCGACGTTGGTTTTCACCGCACCCAGCAGCGCCGGGCGGTCGGCCGGGCGGCCCCGGCCGACGACGCGGCCGAGCGCCTCGGCCTCGATCGGGTCGCCGAGGACGGTGCCGGTGCCGTGCGCCTCGATGTAGTCGACGGTGCGCGGGTCGATGCCGGCGTCCTTGTAGGCGCGGCGCAGCACCTCGGCCTGCGCGTCCTGGTTGGGGGCGATCAGGCCGTTGGACCGGCCGTCGTGGTTGACCGCGCTGCCGGCGATCACCGCCAGGATCTGGTCGCCGTCGCGGCGGGCGTCGTCGACCCGCTTGAGCACCAGCATGCCGCCGCCCTCGGAGCGGGTGTAGCCGTCGGCGTCCGAGGAGAACGACTTGATCCGGCCGTCGGGGGCCAGCACCGCGCCGATCTCGTCGAAACCGAGCGTGACCGCCGGGGTGAGCAGCGCGTTGACGCCGCCGGCGACCGCGACGTCGGCCTCGCCGTTGCGCAGGGCCTGCACGGCCTGGTGGATGGCAACCAGCGAGCTCGAGCACGCGGTGTCGACGGCGACCGACGGCCCGCGGAAGTCATAGAAATACGAGACCCGGTTGGGCACGATCGAGGTCGCGTTGCCCGTGATGGCGTAGGGGTGCGCGACGGTCGGGTCGGACACCGCCAGGAAGCCGTAGTCGTTGTTGGAGACGCCGATGTAGACGCCGACGGGCTTGCCGCGCAGGCTCGACGCCGGGATGCGGGCGTGCTCGAGCGCCTCCCAGGTCAGCTCCAGCGCCATCCGCTGCTGCGGGTCGATGTTGTCGGCCTCGGTCTTGGCGACGGCGAAGAACTCCGAGTCGAAGCCCTTGATGTCCTTGAGGTAGCCGCCGCGGGTGCGGGCCTTTTCGATCCGCTCGGCCAGCCGCGGCTCCTCGAAGAATTCCGACCACCGGCCCTCGGGCAGGTCGGTGATGGCGTCGCGGCCCTCCATCAGGGCCTGCCAGGTTTCGTCGGGGCTGTTCATGTCCCCGGGCAGCCGGGTAGACAGCCCCACCACCGCGATGTCGACGCGCTCGGCCGGGCCGGTGCGCGACCAGTCGGTGTTGCCGTCGCCGCTGGTGTCCGCCTCGGGCTCGCCCTCGATGATGCGGGTCGCCAGCGACTCGATCGTCGGGTGCTGGAACGCGACCGCGACCGACAGCGTGACGCCGGTCAGGTCCTCGATATCGGCGGCCATCGCCACCGCGTCGCGCGACGACAGGCCGAGCTCCACCATCGGCACCGACTCGTCGATGTTGTCGGGCGACTGCCCGGTGCACTTGGCCACGTAGTTGCGCAGCCACTCGCGCATCTCGGCGACGGTTGTTATGCGCCGCTCGTTCTCGGTGGAGCCTTCGGATGCGGAAACTTGTCCGGAATCAGTCTCTGTGTCAGCCATTTTCGTAAGGGGTTCAGTTGCCGGTGGCAAAAACGGTGGGCGAGCCGATGCCGCTGCGCAGGCTGCCGTCGAGGTAGGCGGCGCGGCAGGCGCGGCGGCCGATCTTGCCACTGGACGTGCGCGGGATCAGGCCGGCCTGCACCAGCAGCAGGTCGCGGACGGTCACGCCGTGGCGCACCGCGATGGCGGCCCGGATGTCGTCGGCGATCGGCTGGTAGTCCAGCTTGTGCGCGCCGGCGGCGCGCTCGGCGACGATGACCAGTTGCTCGGAGGTGTCGTCCGGGTCGTACTTGATGCCGGCGTGCGGGTTGTCGAACACTTCCCGGGGCAGCTGGTTGGCCGGCACCGAGAACGCGGCCACGTAGCCGACGCGCAACGCCTTGTTGGCCTCCTGCGCCGAGTACTCCAGGTCCTGCGGGTAGTGGTTGCGGCCGTCGATGATGACCAGGTCCTTGATGCGCCCGGTGATGTAGAGGTTGCCCTTGTAGAAGGTGCCGTAGTCGCCGGTGCGGACCCACAGGCCGTCGTCGGGCGCCCCCTCGGCGTGCGACGGGTTGGTGCGCGACTTGAGGATGTTGCGGAACGTCTCCTGGGTCTCCTGTTCCTTGTTCCAGTAGCCCAGGCCCATGTTGTTGCCGTGCAGCCAGATCTCGCCGATCTGCCCGTCGGGCAATTCGGTGGCCGTGTCGGTGTCGACGATCACCGCCCACTCGTCGACGCCGATCACGCCGGCGGACACCTGCGCGACGGCGTTGGGGGCGTCGGCGCCCACCTCGACGAACCGGTGCTCGTTGAGCGCCTCGCGGTCGACGTGGATGACCAGCGGCGCTTCGTCCATCGGGGTGGTGGACACGAACAGGGTCGCCTCGGCGAGCCCGTAGGACGGCTTGATGGCCGCCTCGCGCAGGCCGTACGGCTTGAACGCCTCGTAGAACTTGCGCATCGAGGCCGGCGACACCGGCTCGCTGCCGTTGAGGATGCCGCTGACGTTGCTCAGGTCGAGCGGCGGCTCGCCGTCCTTCGGCGCGCCCCGCAGCGCGGCGTGCTCGAACGCGAAGTTCGGCGCCACCGAGTACACCTCGCCGTCCTCGTCCTCGCTGCGCGCCATGGCGCGAATCCAGCGGCTGGGCCGGCGCACGAACGCCGCCGGCGTCATGAACGTCATGTGGTGGCCGAACACCGGCGAGAGCATGACCGTGATCAAGCCCATGTCGTGGAAGAACGGCAGCCAGCTCACCCCGCGGTCGTTCTCCCGGCCCTTCATGGACAGCGCGTTGAGCACCTGGACCACGTTGGTGGGCAGGTTGAGGTGGCTGATCTTGACGCCCGTGGGCGTGCGGGTGGAGCCGGAGGTGTACTGCAGGTAGGCGATGGTCTCGCGGTTCGACGTCGGTTCCACCCAGGTGGAGGCGACCTCGTCGGGCACCGCGTCGACGGCCACGACGCGTGGGCGCTCCTTGGCCGGGCGGCTGCGGAAGAACTTGCGCACGCCCTCGGCGGAGTCGGTCGTGGTCAGGATCGTCGACGGGCTGCAGTCGTCGAGCACCGCGTGCAGCCGGCCGACGTGTCCCGGCTCGCTCGGGTCGAACAGCGGCACCGCGATCCGGCCGGCGTAGACGGTGCCGAAGAAGGAGACCAGGTAGTCGATGTTCTGCGGGCACAGGATGGCGACGCGGTCGCCGGGCTGGGTGACCTGCTGCAGGCGCGCCGCCACAGCGCGGTTGCGCTGGCTGAAGTCGCGCCACGAGATGTCGCGGGCGACGCCGTCGCGTTCGGTGGAAAAGTCCAGGAACCGGTAGATGAGCTTGTCTTGGCGCACCGACGCCCACCGCTCGATGTGCCGAGCCAGGTTGAGGTTATCGGGAAACCTGATCTTCCCGTTCACGATGAACGGGTTGTGGTACGCCATACCGCTCTCCTGTCGCACTCATCCGGTCGGCCCGGCCGACGGTCACATCTCGGTGTCGGCGGTGCCGACGAATACCTCTATACACAAGGCGGTCCTCGCGCGGTCCACGCTCAGGGAGCGCCGCCCGGTGCCAGTCCCCGCCCGCTTCGACCCGATCGGGCCCGCAACAAGGTGCTGATTGCTCTTAAATTTCTCTTAATGTTAAGGGCCGCCTAGCGGCAGGCCAAATCTCAAGGTACCGCCGATGCCGTTTTGCGACCGGCTTGGCGGGGCTGTGTCCACCGTCCGGATTTGCCGGCGGCGCCTACCCATGCTTGGGGTGCGGCGCGTTTTCGATGAGCCCGCGGGCCCAGTTCAACGTCCAGTCGGTCGCGGGTGCCCCGTCCAGGCTCCAGAACTGTGTGGTGGCGTAGAGGGCGTGCACCGGCTGGCCGGCGCCGCCCGCCAGCGTGTTGAGCGTGTTCGGCAGGTTGGCCACGCTGAATGCCTCGTTCGGCGCCGCGCAGATGAGGTCGCCCGGAGCGCAGATCTCGTTCGTCTTGTTGTTCAGCGCGCCGAAGCCGCCCGGCCGCGCGCCGGTCATGGTCAGGCCCAGCCCGGACAGCACCGGAACCTCGTGCAGGGTGACCTCCGCCCCCTCGCCCGGCGGGTCGGGCCCGACGTCGTTGCCCACGCCCTGCTGCCGGCGGCCGTCGGCGATCAACGTCACACCCAGCACCAGGTCGTCGTCGACGGGTCCGCGGCCGTTGCCGATGTCGCTGGCGATGTCGCCGGCGATCACCGCGCCCTGGGAGAAGCCCATCAGCACGTAGCTGGTCAGCGGGCACTTGTTGTTCATGTCGGTCATCGCCTGGACCGTCGCGCGGGTGCCCTCGGCCCGGCTCTCGTTGTAGGACATCTGGGCGTCACCGCTTAACGGGTTGTGGAACTGCGCGGTGTACGGGGTGGTGTAGGTCTGCAGCCGCGACGACGGGAACTGCCCCGACAGCTCCGCGGTCACCTTGTGCAGCAAGGCATTCGGGAATTGCGCCGGGCTTTGCGGGTCGTCCTGGGGGGAAGACTCCCAGGTGCCCGGGACGTTGATCAGCTGCACGTCGGGGCACGACGCGTCCTGGGAGGAGGGCCGCGGCTTGTGGGGGTGGGCGGTCGTCGACGGGGGCGGCAGCACGCCGGGCGGAACCGCGCTGGGCGGCGTTTCGTGGCTGCGCAGCAGCGTCACTACGGCCAAAAGGACCAACAACACGACGCCGGCCACCGAGAGGGCGGCGATCCAGGCGAGTATTCGGTGGCGCTTGCGCCGGGCGTTGGTGGTCATGGTCTCCTGGCGGGGGGTCGAAATCCTGGCGTCAAGCGCTGGCCACTACACGGTACCGGCCCCGCCCGGGGCCGCGGGGCGGCGCGGACGCGATCGGCAGCGGTCGAATTAGCGGATGGCACCGACGATGTCGCCCGACATGGCGGCCAGCTGGCCCGACCACGAGCCCCAGCCGTTGTCGCCGCCGCCCAGGTCGAAGTGGCCGTTGTGGCCCCCGACGCTGCGGTATTGCTGGTAGAACTCCCGCGAGCTGCCCATCGCGGCGGCCGCCTGGCCGATCATGGCGGCGTCGTCGCCGCCCGTGTTCGTCGGGCTGAAGACCCACACGCGGGTGTTGTTCTGCGCCAGCAGCGACGCGTGCACCCAGGGGTCGTGCCACTTCCACCGGCCCAGCTGCGGGGCGCCCCACATCCCGTTGCCGTCGATGCCGCCCCACTGCTGCAGGCCCGCCAGGATGGCGCCGTTGTAGTTGGTGCTCGCCGGGTACAGGATCCCGGACAGGGAGCCGGCGAAGCCGAAGCGGTCGGGGTGGAAGGTGGCCAGCGCCATCGCCCCGTAACCGCCCTGCGCGGCGCCGACGGCGGCGTGGCCGCCGGGCGCCAGGCCTTTGTTGGCGGCCAGCCAGTTGGGCAGCTCGCTGGACAGGAAGGTGTCCCACTGCTTGCTGCCGTCCTGCTCCCAGTTGGTGTACATGCTGTAGGCCCCGCCCGCGGGTGCCACCACCGAGATGCCCTTGCCGGCGAGCGTGTTCATCGCGTTGCCCGCGGTCACCCAGTTGCTGACGTCCGGGGCCGCGTTGAAGGCGTCCAGCAGATAGACCGCGTGGGGGCCGCCGGCCAGAAAGGCCACCGGGATGTCGCGGCCCATCGCGGCCGACGGGACCATCAGGCTCTCGTAGCCGGCGGCCCGGGCCTTGCCGGTGGAGGCCGTCGTGACGGCCACGGCCATCCCGACCGACAGGGCGGTGAGGCAGAAAACCCGCAGCAGCGCTGACAGACCCCGTACGACCCTCATGTCCACCCTCCATCGTCTAGTCGCTGTGTGCACATTAACCAGCGCCGCGGGGCGACCGGCCCGCGGGTAGTGAAATAGACCACACCCGTCGAGACAGAGCGGCGGCGGCGATCCGCAAGGGGATCGCCGCCGCCGTCGTGTTGCTTAGGGCTAGCCGCCCTGGTTGCCCGCGTTGCTCGCGGTGGCCGGGCCGGCGCCGGGGGTGGCGCCCAGCGTCGCCTGCAGGTCCGGCTTCATGGCCTGCAGCTGCGCACCCCAGTAGGGCCAGTCGTGCGTGCCGTTGGCGTCGAAGTTCCACACCGCGTTGTGGCCACCGGCGGCGTTGTAGGCGTCCTGGAACTTCAGGTTGGAGGTCCGCACGAAGCCCTCGAGGAACTTGGCGGGCAGGTTGTCGCCACCGAGGTCCGACGGCTTGCCGTTACCGCAGTACACCCAGATCCGGGTGTTGTTGGCGACCAGCTTGCCGACCTGCAGCGACGGGTCGTTGCGCGCCCAGGCCGGGTCCTCCTTGGGACCCCACATGTCCGAGGCCTTGTATCCGCCGGCGTCACCCATGGCGAGGCCGATCAGCGACGGGCCCATGCCCTGCGACGGGTCCAGCAGCGCCGACAGCGAGCCGGCGTAGACGAACTGGTTCGGGTGGTAAGCGGCCAGGATCAGCGCCGACGACCCGGCCATCGACAGGCCGACGGCGGCGTTGTTGGTCGCCCGGACCTGCTTGTTGGCCGACAGGTAGGCCGGCAGCTCGCTGGTCAGGAAGGTTTCCCACTTGTAGGTGGTGCAGCCGGCCTTACCGCAGGCGGGCTTGTACCAGTCGGAGTAGAAGCTCGACTGCCCGCCGACCGGCATCACCACGGCGAGGCCCGACTGGTTGTACCACTCGAACGCCGGGGTGTTGATGTCCCAGCCGTTGAAGTCGTCCTGCGCGCGCATGCCGTCGAGCAGGTACAGCGCGGGAGCGTTGGCGCCGCCGCTTTGGAACTGGACCTTGATATCGCGGCCCATCGCGGCCGAGGGCACCTGCAGGTATTCCACCGGCAGACCCGGGCGCGAGAACGCGCCAGCAGTCGCCGAGCCCCCCACGGCACCGATCAGACCCGATAGCAGGGCCGCAGCGGCGGCCCCGATCACGAGCCGGCGCGGCATGCGAGCCACGGCGCCCCGAAACCTGTCGACAAGCGTCATCCTTGCTTTCCTCATCCTTCTTGCGGCCTTTCGGCGCGTTCCTCCGATTTGGCGCGATTAGGCGCATCCTCGAAATTGGGTCGTACCGCATACGCCTTACCCGAGTTCCGGCCGTCGGCGCAGCAGTGCTCGTGTAGTCAACCACACGTTGGGTCGTCCGCTCTCATCGAGCCCGCCGGGCAAACCCGCATTTGGCCGTCGTCCCCAACGATTTTCGGGCCACCAACGGGTCCGCGGATCCGCGTTTTTGCATGTGCCGGGCGGCCGTTGCACACTGGTCGAGCGCAGATGTGAAGTTGCTGGCAATTTCCCGGGGGCCCGCGGCGCACCGTCGGGGCGGCGGCGAAAAAATCTTTCGCTTTCCGGCCCCTCACTCCCGCGGGGGCGGCGGAGCGGGCTCGGGGATCGGAAGACCGCACCGGGCCAGCTCGTAGAGCGGCACCCGGTCGATCCGGTACTTGGTGAACTCATAGGAGTGCAAGAAGTTGGACACGAAGCGATGCAATGACATTGGGGCGCGCACCGACGCCAGCACCGCCTTGGTCTCCGGGCACTGCAGCGCCGCCACCGCCTGGGCGACCCAGTTGTCGTCCAAATAGCCCGGAATCCCCGGGTACAGCTTCACCCACGGGCCGTCGGCGATCACCCAGTCCGGGAACAGGTTCTTGTCATGCCCGATCCGGCCGTGCTTCAACCGTTCGGTGTGCTGGGCGAGCGGGTTTGCCAGCCCGATCTGGTCGATCACCCTGACATCCAGGCCGACGTTCATCCCGACCATGCCGAGGTTGGTGAAGAACACTGTGTGCTGCGGCTTCTGGGGCTCCTGGCCGCCCGGGGCCGCCCCGGGCGCCGGGCGCGCCATGGGCACCAGGTCCCACTGGATGTAGTTGCCGGAGGGCAGCAGCAACGCCCCGTCCGGGGTGTTGTCGAGCGTGGTCAGCACGGCGGCCATCCGCGGGTAGTCGAGGTAGTCCGCGGCGGTCAGCGGGTGCGCGTGCCCGGTGGCCTGCGCGTAGAAGCGGCGCTCGTCGACGATCCCGGAGTAGGTGACGTGGGTGGCGTCGTCACCCATCCCGGGCGAGTTTGCTGCCCACAAAGACCAGCCCGCGACGCCCAGCCACAGCGCGCCGGTCACACCGGCCACCCAATAGCCCGTCTCCCGCGAATAGTCCACCCCGTCGGGCGTCATCACCGGCACCACCGCGACCGGGGCCAGCAAACAAAACAGCGGCGCGAGCAAGACCCGGCCGTGCATGAAATCGCCGCCCTGCCGGATCCAGTAGAGCGCCTGCAGCAGCCCGCTGACGAGGACGAATGCCACTGCGGCGGGCGGACTTTGGACCGCCCGGGCCAGGCGGCCGTAGTCGGGCGCCGGGAGCGGGCGAAGGAAGGCGGGGTGGCGGCGGGAGACCACCAGCAGCACCCCGAGCGGCACCAGCAGCGCCACCGGTATCCACACCGAGTAGGGGGCGTTGAAGTTCGCCAGATAGATCATCCCCTGGGACCACTTGTCCCCGGCCGCGTCCTTGGCCAGTGCGGTCCCCGGGACCAGCAGGCCGTAGTAACCCATCCGGAAGATCTGGTAGGCCACCGGCAGGAAGCCGCCGGCCACCACGATCAGCGCGCGCCGGCGCCAGGTGCGGGCCGCGATCAGCATCATGATCAACGCCAGCCCACCCATCAGCGCCAGCTCGGGACGCACCAGGACGCTGAAGCCCGCGACGAAGGCCAGCGCCGCGGTGAACGCCCGGCCGTTCACCCGCCCCCGCACCGGCTGCGACCAGCACACCATCATCCACCACAACAACCCCAGGTAGGCCAGCGTCAGGCCGCTCTCCAATCCGGACGTGGCAAAGTCACGCGCCGGCGGAAGGGCGATGTAGACGAGCGCCCCCGCGGGCAGCATGATCGCCCGGCGGCCCCGCAGGCTGGGCGCATACAGGCGGCCCGCGCCCAGCATCAGCAGCGCCACGCCGAGCACCGACAGCGTCAGGGCCAGCGCCAACGCGACGTACTCCATGCGCACCGGCCCGCCGACCCAACTCCCGACGTACATCAGGTAGGTCCATGCCGTCGAGGTGTTGGCCTCCACCCGCTCGCCTTCGTTGAACACCGGCCCGTTGCCGGCGAGCAAATTGCGCACGGTGCGCAGCACGATCAGGCCGTCGTCGGCGATCCAGCGTCGCTGCCAGGCGCCCCAGGCGAACAGGGCGGCGACCACCGCCACGCCGATCCATAGGCTGGCCCGCGCCGCGGTGGGATACGGGAACAGCGGCCGGCCGGCCCGCCGGATTGCCGGCCTGCGGCGCAGCACCCCCGCCTTCAGCGCCTGCAGTGAGGGACTAGCCGAAGGCAACCGCGGCCCCAATTGTCGCGATCCACGCCACGAACAGCAGCTGCAGCACCCGGTCGCGGAGCGCGATGTCCTCGGGCTCCCCGGCGAGCCCGCCGTCGACGTCCACGGCGTAGCGCAGGATCGCGATGGTGAACGGGACCATCGACACCGCGTACCAGGAGCCCGAATGGTGATCGCGTTCGAACGCCCACAGCCCGTAACACATCACCACCGCGGTGGCCGACATCGTCCAGACGAACCGCAGGTAGGTACTGGTATAGCTTTCCAGCGACTTGCGGATCGCCGCGCCGGTGCGCTCGGCGACCTGCAGCTCGGCGTAGCGCTTGCCGGCGACCATGAACAGCGACGCGAACGCCGCCGAGAGCAGGAACCACTGCGACAGCGGGATGTCGGTGGCGACACCGCCGGCGATGGCGCGCAGCAAATACGCCGACGAGACGATGCAAATGTCCATCACCGCTTGGTGTTTGAGGCCGAAGCAGTAGCCCAGCTGCATGGCGATGTAGACGGCCATCACCAGCGCCAGGTTCGGCGTCAGCCACCACGCGACGGCCAGGGAGGTCACGCCCAGAAACACCGCCAAGACGTAGGCCAGCCACTCGGGCACCACGCCGGCCGCGATCGGCCGGAATCGCTTGGTGGGGTGCTCGCGGTCGGCGGCGATGTCGCGGACGTCGTTGACCAGGTAGATCGACGACGCCGCCAGGCTGAAGACCACGAACGCCACGCCGATCTGCGTCGCCAGCTGCAGGAAGTTGTAGCGGACGCCGCTGCCCAGCCCGGCCACCGGCGCGGCCAGCACCAGGACGTTCTTGACCCATTGGCGCGGACGGACGGCCTTGACGACGCCGACGATCAGGTTCGACGGCGGTCGGGTCACGACGTCTTCACTCATTCGGCGCACCCCTTTCGGAACCTTTCGCCGCCTCGCTCCGCGATGCCCGCGACGGCGGCGCCGAGGGCGACGCCGAAGGCCACGTCGCTGGGATAGTGCACGCCCAGCAGTATCCGCGACAGCGCCATCGGTGGTATCAGGACAGCCGGGAGGGGCAGCCCGGTGGCCCGGCGCATCAGGATCGCCGCGGCCGTGGTGGACGTGGCGTGCGCGGAGGGGAAGCTCAGCCGGCTGGGCGTGCCGACGTTGACGGCGACGGCCGGGTGGTGCGGCCGGCGGCGCCGCACCAGCCGCTTGACCAGCACGGCGGCGGCGTGCGCGACGAACGAGCCGGCGCCGGCGGCCAGCCAGTCGCCGCGCCGCGACGGCATCAGCAGCGCGCCGACCAGCGCCACGGCCAACCAGCCGATGCTGTGCTCGCCGAAGTGGGAAAGCCCCCGCGCCGCCCTCAGCACGCCGGGCCGGTCGGCCAGCGCCGACTGGACGGCGACCAGCGCGGCCACCTCGCCGCGCGGCGCCTCGGTGGCGGCGGTGTCAGCCATGGGCAGGCTCGGCCGCCTGCAGCAGCGCCGTCTCCCACTTCTGCTTGCTGGAGAGCACCGGCAGCGCCTCGCGGTACACGCGACGCATCTCGTCGAACCGGGTCAGCAGCTGACGCTGGCGGCGCAGCGACTGCAACAGCAGCGAGATCATCTTGCGCCGGTCGCGCTGCCGGTAGACCACGCCGCACCCGTCGGCGGTCGTCACCGTGACGCCGTCGACCGTGCACAGCCGGAACCAGCGCGCGTCCTGGGTCGGCACGTTGTACTCGGGGCGCCGGTGGGCCTCCGGGTCGGCCTTGGTCATGTTGTGCGCGATCCCGCGCGCCAGCCGGTACCCGATCGACACGGGGTTCACCGGCGGCTTCATCGCCTTGGTTTTGTGCTGCGCCGGCGGCAGCTCGGTGGCCGCGGGCAGCACCACCGCGTCCGGGTACTCCTTGCGCAACCGGTGCACTTCCGGCAGCGCGCTTTTTAGGATCGAGAAGATGTGCTCGGGGCCGGCCAGGAAGTCGTCGATGGCCCGGTTTTGGATGGCGACCGTCGAATATTCAAGGCAGGCAAGGTGTTTCAGTGTCGCCTTGAGGTGGCTGCGGACCAGTCCGGTGACGTCGCCGTCCCAGTGCATCGCGGCGACGACCAGCCGGTTGCGCAGGTGGAAGTAGGCCTGCCAGTCGATGGCGTCGTCCTTGTCGCTCCAGGCCATGTGCCAGATGGCCGCGCCCGGCAGCGTCACGGTCGGGTAGCCGCGCTCGGCGGCCCGCAGCCCGTAGTCGGCGTCGTCCCACTTGATGAACAGCGGCAGCGGCTGACCCAATTCCTCGGCGACCTGCCGCGGGATCATGCACGTCCACCAGCCGTTGTAGTCGACGTCGATGCGCCGGTGCAGCAGCCTGCTTCGAGGGTTGTTGTCGTTGAGCGGATATGCGGCGAAGTCGTGGTCGTATTCGGCGTGCGGCGCGGCGGTCCACATGAAGTTGTCCCGGTCCACCACCTCACCCATGATGTGCAGGTGCGACGGCTCCTGCAGGTTGAGCATCTGGCCGCCCACCAGCATGGGACTCCGCGCGAAGCGGTGCATCGCCAGCACCCGCAAAATCGAGTCCGGCTCGATGCGGATGTCGTCGTCCATGAACAGGATCTGTTGGCAGTCGGTGTTTTTCAGCGCCTCGTACATCACCCGGCTGTAGCCGCCGGAGCCGCCGAGGTTGGGCTGGTCGTGGATGGACAGCCGGTCACCCAGCCGGGCGGCCGCGGCGGGGAAGTCGGGGTGGTCGCGCACCTTGCGCACGCCCTGGTCGGGCACGATGACCGCGCCGATCACCTCGTCCACCAACGGATCCGCGGTGAGTTCGGCCAGCGCGTTGACGCAGTCGGCGGGGCGGTTGAAGGTCGGGATCCCGACGGCGATGTTGGCCGTGCCCGGCGCGGGCTCGGTCGCATACCAACCGCCGCCGAGCAGCGTGACCTTGCTGTCGGTGGTGACGTCGAACCAGATCCAGCCGCCGTCCTCGAAAGGCTTTAGCGGCACCTCGACTTCGAGCACCTGCGGCTCGTCCCCGGTGCCGGCGAACGGGCGGCCCTCGATGAAGATCCGGGCGCCGGTGGCCTTGGTGCGGTAGACGTCGACGCGCCCGGTGCCGGTCACCTCCACCCGCAACACCACCGACTTGCAGATGCTCCAGCGCCGCCAGTAGCTCGCCGGGAAGGCGTTGAAGTACGTGGCGAACGAGACCTCGGACTCCGCCCCGATCTCCAGCGTGGTGCGCGTAATCGCATGCGCGCGCTTGGCATTGGTGCTCGACTCCTCGAGGTACAGCTTGCGTACGTCGAGGGGTTCACCCGGGCGCGGGAGGATGATGCGGGAGAGCAGGCTCACCGCGGTCATGCGCTTGCTCCCTCCTCTTGCAGAAGCGGTGCGCCGTCGCAAAGGTGCGGCGCCAGAATGTTTTCGAACATGTTCAGTGCGCTGGCGATGGCCATGTGCATATCCAGATATTGGTAGGTGCCCAGCCGGCCGCCGAAAAGCACCTTCGACGACGCGGTCTCGGACTTCGCCCTCGCCCGATAGGCGGCCAACAGGGCGCGGTCGGCCTCGGTGTTGATCGGATAGTAGGGCTCGTCGTCGTCCCCGGCGAACCGCGAGTACTCGCGCATGATCACCGTCTTGTCCTTCGGGTAGTCCCGCTCGGTGTGGAAGTGGCGGAACTCGTGGATGCGGGTGTAGGGCACGTCGAGGTCGTTGTAGTTCATCACCGGCGTGCCCTGAAAGTCCCCGGTGGGCAACACTTCCACCTCGAAGTCCAGGGTGCGCCAGCCGAGCCGTCCTTCGGCGTAGTCGAAGTAGCGGTCCAGCGGCCCGGTGTACACGACGGGGGCGTCGGGGCTCTCGGCGCGCAGCTGGTCGCGCACGTCGAACCAGTCGGTGTTTGTGCGGATTTCGATGCGGTCGTCGTCGGCCATCCGGTTCAGCCACGCCGTGTAGCCGTCGACCGGCAGCCCCTCGTAGGTGTCGGAGAAGTAGCGGTTGTCGAAGGTGTAGCGCACCGGCAGCCGGTTGATGACGGCGGCCGGCAGCTTGACGGGGTCGGTCTGCCACTGCTTGGCGGTGTAGCCCTTGACGAACGCCTCGTAGAGCGGCCGCCCGATCAGCGAGATGGCCTTCTCCTCGAGGTTCTGCGCGTCCTCGGTCTTGATCTCGGCGGCCTGCTCGGCGATCAGCCGCCGCGCCTCGTCGGGGGTGAAGTACCGGCCAAAAAACTGCGACACCAGGCCCAGCCCCATCGGGAACTGGTAGGCCTGCCCCTTGTGCATCGCGAACACGCGGTGGCGATAGTCGGTGAAATCGGTGAACTGCCGCACGTAATCCCAGACCCTCTTGTTGGAGGTGTGGAACAGGTGGGCGCCGTACTTGTGCACCTCGATGCCGGTCTGCGGTTCGGCCTCGGAATAGGCGTTGCCGCCGATGTGCGGGCGGCGTTCGACGACGAGCACGCGTTTCCCGAGCTGGGTAGCCACGCGCTCGGCGATGGTCAGGCCGAAGAATCCGGAGCCGACGACGAGGAGGTCAAAGCGACTAGAAGGAGAGGTCATCGGTTGCTTAGGGTATCCGACCGCGCGGGCCGAACCCATTTGGCGACGCCCGGGCACCCGGATCCGCCATCACGGTCGGGGTCGCAATTGCCTCACGATTCAATATCGGCACTCTAGTCACACCATTCTCACTCGTACCATCAACTCTGTGTGGATCATGCCGGACAGGACAGGCAGGACACGCCGACACAACCGCAGTTCGAATTAAGTTGTCCAGATATTGAGGAGACTTCCGTGCCGAACCGACGCCGACGCAAGCTTTCGACAGCCATGAGCGCGGTCGCCGCCCTGGCAGTCGCGAGTCCTTGCGCATACTTCCTCGTTTACGAGTCCACGGCCGGCAACAAGCCACCCGAGCACCACGAGTTCAAGCAGGCGGCGGTCATGGCCGACTTGCCCAACGAGCTGATGGGCGCGCTGTCGCAGGGCCTTTCGCAGTTCGGGATCAACCTGCCGCCGGTGCCCGCGTTGGGCGGTGGCGGCACCGCTTCCCCGAGCCTGACCAGCCCTGGACTGGGCACGTCGGGGCTGACCAGCCCGGGCCTCACCAGTCCGGGCCTGACGAGCCCCGGCCTCACCAGCCCCGGTTTGACGAGCCCCGGCGTGGCGAGCCCGTCTTTGGCGAGCCCCGGCCTGCCGCCCACGACGCCCGGCGCCCCCACGCCTGGCGCGGTGGCGACCACGCCGGCGGCCGGGCTCAACCCGGCGCTGTCCAACCCGGGGTTGACCAGCCCGACGGGCGCGCTGCCCGGCGTGGGCAGCCCCACGCTGACGCCGAGCGAAGTTCCGATCGACTCGCAGACCGGCCTCGACCCCGGCGCGGGCGGTACCTACCCGATCCTCGGTGACCCGTCGACGCTGGGCGGCACCTCGCCGATCGCGTCCGGCGGGGGCGCCAGCGGGGGCGGCTCGGGCGGCGGCGGGCTCGTCAACGACGTGATGCAGGCCGCCAACCAGTTAGGCGCCGGCCAGGCCATCGACCTGCTCAAGGGGCTGGTGATGCCGGCCATCATGCAGGGCGTGCAGCAGGGCGCCGCGGGCGGCCCGGGTGCCGCGGGTGCCCTGCCGGGCGCCGCGGGCGCGCTGCCGGGCGCAGCGGGTGCCGTGCCCGGCGCCGCCAAGGCCCTGCCGGGTGCCGCCGGTGCGCTGCCGGGCGCGGCGGGTGCCCTGCCCGGCGCCGCCAAGGCCCTGCCCGGTGCCGCCGGTGCGCTTCCGGGTGCCGCCGCAGGCGCGGCTCCGGCCGCCGCGGGCGCGGCTCCGGCCGCCGCAGGCGCGGTTCCGGGCGCGGCCGGTGCCGCGGGCGCCGCACCGGGTGCCGCCGCAGGCGCGCTTCCGGCCGCCGCCGGTGCCGCGGCGCCGGCCGCCGGCGCGGTGCCTCACTAGACCCCGGAACCTGTTACCTGACGGCACCGCAGAGTTGCCCGGGCCCGGGTCGACGAACCCGCCCGGCGTCCCCACCCTCTGCGGTGCCGTCGAACAGGCTTTCGTGGACTTCTCAAGCCACCGGGCCGTGTCGCCTCATTAATAACACTAGAAACACAAGTAACATCAGCTGGTGTCCCGCAATCGCGCGCCGACGATGTTGCTTACCGCCATCGCGGCGACCGTCGTCCTCGTCTCGTGGGTGGGCGACGCCACCCGCGACGGCCGGGCTCCCAATTCGCCGCGGGTCGGCGACACCCGGCTCGCCGAGCAGCCGCTGATCGGGCTGGGCGGCGGCGTCACGGTCCGTGAGCTCAGCCAGCCGACGCCGTTTTCATTGGTCGCGCTGACCGGCGACCTCGCCGGCACGTCCATTCGGGTGCGGGCCAAGCGCACCGACGGCTCCTGGGGGCCGTGGTATCAGACCGAGTACGAAACCGCGGCGCCCGACGGCGGCCCGGCCGGTGGCGCCGGGCCCAGCGAAGGCCCCCGCAGCACGGATCCCGTCTTCGTCGGCACCACCACCACGGTGCAGGTCGCCGTCACCCGCCCGATCGACGCGCCGGTGACCCAACCGCCCCCGGCGCCGCCGAGCGCGTCCGTGGACGGCGGCGGGCTGGGGTACAAGCCGGCGTCCAAGGAGCGGCCGTACGCGCAGAACATCTCGGCGATCCTCATCTCCCCGCCGCAGGCTCCGGCCAAGACGCACTGGACGCCGCCGGCCGGGGTGCTGATGCCGGGCCAGGCGCCCGCGATCATCAGCCGCGCGGAGTGGGGCGCCGACGAGTCGTTGCGCTGCGGCAGTCCCCAGTACGACAACGGGATTCGGGCCGCCGTCTTGCACCACACCGCGGGCAGCAACGACTACTCGCCGCTGGAATCGGCCGGGATCGTCAAGGCGATCTACACCTACCACAGCAAGACGCTGGGCTGGTGCGACATCGCCTACAACGCCCTGGTCGACAAGTACGGGCAGGTGTTCGAGGGCAGCGCCGGCGGCCTGACCAAGGCGGTCGAAGCGTTCCACACCGGCGGGTTCAACCGCAACACCTGGGGCGTCGCGATGATCGGCAACTTCGACGACGTGCCGCCGACGCCGATCCAGCTGCGCACCGTGGGCCGGCTGCTGGGCTGGCGGCTGGGCATGGACGGCGTCGACCCCAAGGGCACCGTGGCGCTGGAGTCGGCCGGCAGCCACTACACCACCTTCCCGGCGGGCGCGATCGCCACCCTGCCCACCATCTTCACCCACCGCGACGTCGGCAACACCGACTGCCCGGGCAACGCCGCGTACGCGCTGATGGACGAAATCCGGGACATCGCTTCGCATTTCAACGACCCGCCCGAGGAGCTGATCAAGGCGCTGGAGGGCGGCGCCATCTACGAGCACTGGCTGGCGATCGGCGGGATGAACAGCGCGCTCGGCGCGCCCACCTCCCCCGAAGACAGCGCCGAAGGCGACGCCCGCTACGTCACCTTCGCCAAGGGCGCGATGTACTGGTCACCCGCGACCGGCCCGCAGCCGATCACCGGAGCGATCTACGACGCCTGGGCGTCGCTGAGCTACGAGCGGGGCCCGCTGGGCCTGCCGACCAGCGCGGAAATCCAAGAGCCGCTGCGGATCACGCAGAACTTCCAGCACGGAACCCTCAATTTCGAGCGGCTCACCGGAAACGTCACCGAGGTGGTGGACGGGATCACGACGCCGTTGGCCACCCAGTCGCCGAGCGGGCCGACGGTCCCGCCCGAACACTTCTCGCTGCCCTCCCATCCCGCCGCGACCTAGACGTTTCGCGGGCCGCTTTTCCGGGCGGAACGCGCCATTCTCCGGCGCGTGTGCGTTGCGTGACAGTACGCTGGCTCGGGCCGGCAAACGCTGATCGCGGGATCGAGTCGAGGAGAGACGGCGGTGTCGTTCGTGATGATCGCGCCGGAGTTCGTTACGGACTCGGCGGACAACTTGGCGGATATCGGCTCGGGCCTGCGGGAAGCGGCCGCGGCCGCGGCGACCCGCACCACCTGGGTGGCGGCCCCGGCCGCCGACGAGGTGTCGGTCGCGATCTCCGAGCTGTTCGGCACGTACGGCCAACAGTTCCAGGCGCTCAGCGCCGAGGCGGCGGCATTTCACGGCCAGTTCGTGAGCCTGCTCAACGGGGGCGCGGCGGCCTACGTCGGCGCCGAGGTCGCCAACGCCGAGCAGGTCCTGCTCGGCGCGGACAACGCGCCCGCCGCGGCGGTCACCCTCTATCCCGGCGGCGCCTACGGACAGCTCATCGCCAACACGACCGCGAACCTCGAATCGCTGTTCGGCGCCTGGTCCGCCGACCCGTTCCCCTTCCTGCGCCAGGTCATCGCAAACCAGCTCGGCTATTGGGAGCAGGTCGCCGCGGCGCTGACCTTCGCCGCGCAGAACTTCCCCGCCGTGCTGGCCAACCTGCCGGCCGCCGTCCAGGCCGGCGTCCAGCAACTCCTGGCGTTCGACCCGGCGTTCTACATCCAGCAGTTCGTCACCGCGCAACTGGGCTTCGCGCAGTCGTTCTTCACAAACCTCGGCAGCGCGTTCACCGGGATCGTGACCGGCCTGCCGGCGTTCGGCGCCCAGCTGCAGGTGGCCCTGCAAGCGGTGCTGGCGGGCAATTACTACGGCGCCGTGCAGGACGTGGCGCAGGCCTTCGCGAATCTATTGGTGACGGGGGTGGACCCGGGCACCGTCGAGGTCACCTTGAGCGGAGGAAGGATCTTTCCGCTGCCTATAGTCCTTCCCACGGTGACCGCCACGGTGAACCCCACGATCCTGGGCCCGCTGGGAAACTTCTTCGCCATCGCGAACATCCCGGGGCAGGAGGCGCAGTACCTCACCAACCTGATGCCCCCGTCCATCCCTCGACAGATGGCGCAGAACCTCACCAACGTGCTCAATGTCCTTACCATTCCCAGCATTTCGGCGACCGCGGCGTTGCCGCTGTCGAACCCCACCACCGGTTCGCTCAGCGCGTTCTTCGGGCTGCCGTTGGTGCTCACCTACGCGGTGGCCGGCGCGCCGATCGCGACCCTCAACGGGCTGGCGACCAGCGCGACGGCGGTTCAGCAGGCCCTGCTGGCGGGCAACGGCCTGGGGGCGGTCAACGCGCTCATCGACGCACCGGCCGTCGTCGCCAACGGCTTCCTCAACAGCGACACTTTGGTGGACTTCACGGTCCCGGTGCCGATCAACCTCACGCTGCCGCCACCGTTTCCTCCCATCGGCTTCGCCACGACCGTGCCGATCACCCTGCACCTGCCGTTTGACGGGATTCTCGTTCCGCCGCACCCGGTTACGGCGACGATCGACCTCAGCGGTCTTGGGTTCCCGCCGACGCTCGTCACCATCTTCGGCACGCCGTTCATGGGGCTCGCCCCGCTGTTCGTCAACTACATCCCCGAACAGCTCGCGGCGGCGATCACCCCCGCGGGCTGACGGGCTCAAAGCCACCAGCGTTCCAGCACCCGGCCCACGCCGTCGTCGTTGTTGGGCGCGGTGACCTCGTCGGCGGCGGCAAGCACGTCGGGATGCGCGTTGCCCATGGCCACCCCGAGGCCGGCCCAGCGCAGCATCGGCAGGTCGTTGGGCATGTCGCCGAACGCCACCACCTCGTCGCTGGCGATCCCCAGCGGCTTGGCGATCTCCTCCACGCCGCTGGCCTTGCTGATCCCCAGCGGCACGATCTCGACCAGCCCGTTGTTCGTGGAGTAGGTGATGTCCCCCTCGAGCCCGACATGCTTGGCCAGTTCGGCCGCCATGTCCTGGCTGCGGGCCCCGCTCTTGCGGATCAGCAGCTTGATCGCCGGCGCGCTGAGCAGGTCCTCGATCGACACCTCCGTGTTGTCCGGGTTGAGCCAGGCGTGCTCGTAGCCCGGCGAGCTGACGAACTGCGGGGTGGCCGAGTCATGGGCGCGTTCGCCGATCCGCTCGACGGCCAGGCCCGCGCCCGGGATGACGCGGGTGGCCAGTTCGGCCAACTCGGCCAGGGTGTCGACGGACAGGGTTTGCGCCGACAGCACCCGGTCGTGCTCGGGGTCGTAGATGACGGCGCCATTGGCGCACACCGCGGTTGGCGCGAACCCCAGCGCCTCGACCACGGGACGTATCCATCGCGGTGGGCGGCCGGTGGCCACCAGAAACCGGGCCCCGCCGGCGACCGCGGCGCGCACGGCGTCGCGGGTGCGCGGAGTGATGGTCTCGTTCTCGTCGAACAGGGTGCCGTCGACGTCGCAGGCGATCAGCCTCGGCAAGGTCATCGAGGCGGTCCGCCGGCGCGGAAAACCGATGCCGTCAATGCAATCCGCTCTGGTTCTGCCCCGGGCGGGTCACCCCGTCGGTGCCGTGGCGCCGCACGCGCTCCTGCAACTCGGCCAACCGGATCGCCCGCGAATCCTCCTGGCTCGGCGCGGCGCCGCCCAGCCGTCGCGGCACCCAGAACTCCCCTTCCGGGTGCGGATACTCCTCCTGCACCCGGTACAGCAGCGCATTGAGCGCCTGGCGCAACGCGACGTTGAGCTGCTCGGAGGTGCCCATCGGCGCCAACGGCCGGCCGGCCGCCACGGTGATCGGAACCTTGTTGCGGAACACCTTCTTCGGGTGATCCTTGGGCCAGATCCGGTGGGCGCCCCACACGACGACCGGAATCAGCGGCACCCGCGCCTCCAGCGCCATCCGCGCGGCGCCGGTCTTGAATTCCCTGAGTTCGTAACTGCGGCTGATGGTGGCCTCCGGATGCATCCCGATGAGCTCGCCCGCGCGCAGGCGGTCGACGGCCACCTCGAACGAGTCGTGGCCCGCCCGGCGGTCCACGGGAATCAGCCGGGCGTGCTTGATGACGTAGTTGACCGCCTTCACCTCGGCCATCTCGGCCTTGATCATGAAGTACGCGCGGCGGCCGCGCTCCTTGACGGCCATCAACGTCGGAAGCCAGTCGAGGTAGCTGGTGTGGTTCTGCGCGAGCAGGGCACCGCCGCGCGACGGGATGTTCTCCAGGCCCTGGAACGTGAACGTCGTTCCCTGCATGGCTACGACCGGTGGAACGATCCACTCGCACAACCGGTAAAAACCTTCCGCCATGTCCCTCTCCTTCGCCCTATCGCGACCGATGCGGGGTACGGTTCGCGGCCCGGGCCGCGGCCTCCTCGGTTTCGATCTGAGCCGCCTCGGCCAATGTCGGCGCAGCGCCGCCGAGCCGGCGCGGAACCCAGTATTCGCCGGGTGGGTGCGCATAGCACTGCTGAGCCCGGTGCAGCAGCGCGTTCATCGATTCGCGCAGCGCGGCGTTGGTGCAGGTGATGTCCTTGTCGGCCCGCAGCGGCTCGCCCACCCGCACGATGATCGGGATCTTGTGGCGGCCGACGTGGCGCGGGTGATCTTTGGTCCAGATGCGGTGCGCGCCCCACACGATCACCGGGACGATCGGGACGTCGGCTTCGGCCGCCATCCGCGCCGCACCCGTCTTGAACTCCTTGAGCTCGAAGCTGCGGCTGATCGTGGCCTCGGGATAGACGCCCACCAGCTCGCCCTCGCGTAGCCGCTGCACGGCAACCGCGTAGGCGTCGGCCCCGGCCCCGCGGTCCACCGGGATGGTGCGGGTGTGCTTGATCAGGAAATTAACCACCTTCACCCGCTGCATCTCGGCCTTGATCATGAACCGCAGTCGGCGGTGCCGGCGATGCACGGCCAACGCGGCGGGCAGGAAGTCGACGTAGCTGGTGTGGTTGATCGCGATCACGGCCCCGCCGCGTTCGGGGATGTGCTCCTCGCCGGCATAGCTGATGCGGGTGCCGGTGGCCAGCACGACGAGCTGGGCCAGGATCTCGAGGGTGCGAAAGGTCGGTTCCGCCATCGGCTACCGCTCCCGCGCCCCTGGGGAGTGGGCGCGGCGGGCCGCCCGCGCGGAGGCTTCCTCGGCGTCCACGCGGGCCGCCTCCGCCAGCGACGGGGCGCCCCCGCCCAGCCGGCGCGGCACCCAGAACTCGCCGGCCGGATGCGGCCCGTACATTTCTTGGGCCCGCTCGAGCAGATGTTGCATCCGCGAGTGCAACAGCCCCTTGAGCTCCTCGACTTCCAGCGTCGGTTCGATCGGCTCGCCGACGAGCACCAGGACCGGCACCTTGGGGCGCCACAGCTTCTTGGGGTGGCCCTTGGTCCAGATCCGCTGGGCGCCCCAGATGATGTGCGGGACGATCGGCACCCCGGCATCGACCGCCATCCGCGCGGCCCCCGACTTGCACTCCTTGATCTCGAAGCTGCGGCTGATCGTGGCTTCGGGGTAGACGCCGACGAGCTCGCCGTCCTTGAGGTTCCGGACGGCCTCCTCGTAGGACGCGGAACCGTCCTGCCGGTTGACGGAGATGTGCCGCAGGCTGCGCATGATCGGCCCGGTGAGCTTGTGGTCGAACACCTCCTGCTTGGCCATGAAACGCACCTTGCGGCCGAGGCCCTGCTTGTAGGCGGGCAGACCCGCGAAGGTGAAGTCCAGGTAACCGGTGTGGTTGATCGCGATGACCGCACCGCCGGTCTTCGGCAGGTTCTCCTCACCCAAGACGGTGATCTTGAGACCCTGGACGCGCCAGATCAGGCGGGCGAGCTGAATGACAGTCCCGTATACCGGTTCCACAGCCCCTCAGCCTAGTGCTCCGGGCTGTGAGCCGCCGAGGACGCGAACCACGAGGCGGCGTCGCGCTAAGCTCGGGGGCTGAAACGCCGTAAACCGTCGGCAGGCCCAACGTCCCCCACGGAAGGTATTTGTGCAGGTCACGAGCGTAGGCCACGCCGGATTTCTGATCCAGACCCCCGCGGGCAGCATCCTGTGCGACCCCTGGGTCAATCCGGCCTACTTCGCGTCGTGGTTCCCGTTCCCGGACAACAGCGCGCTGGATTGGGACGAACTGGGCGCCTGCGACTACCTGTACGTCTCGCACCTGCACCGCGACCACTTCGACGCAAAGAACCTGCGCGAGCACGTCAACAAGGACGCGGCGGTGCTGCTGCCCGACTTTCCGGTGCCAGACCTGCGAAACGCCTTGGAGGAGTTGGGATTTCATCGCTTCTTCGAGACCAATGACTCGGTCAAGCACGTAGTCAGCGGGCCTAAGGGTGACCTCGAGATCATGATCATCGCGCTTCGGGCTCCGGCCGACGGCCCGATCGGCGACTCGGCGCTGGTGGTATCCGATGGCACCACAACGGTTTTCAACATGAACGACGCCCGGCCCACCGATCTGGACGTGCTGGCCGCCGACTTCGGTCACGTGGACGTGCACCTGCTGCAGTACTCCGGGGCGATCTGGTACCCGATGGTCTACGACATGTCGGCCCGCGCCAAGGAGTCGTTCGGCATCCAGAAGCGCCAGCGTCAGATGGACCGCGCCCGCCAGTACATCGCCCAGGTCGGGGCGACCTGGGTGGTGCCGTCGGCCGGGCCGCCGTGTTTCCTGGACCCCGAGTTGCGCCACCTCAACGACGACCACGGCGACCCGGCCAACATCTTTCCCGACCAGATGGTCTTCCTGGACCAGCTGCGCGCGCACGGGCACGACCGCGGCCTGCTGATGATCCCCGGGACGACGGCGGACTTCACCGGCCCCACGCTGAACTCCCTGCGCCATCCGCTACCCGACGACCAGGTGGAGGCCATCTTCACCACCGGCAAGGCGGCCTACATCGCCGACTACGCCGAACGGATGGCGCCGGTGCTGGCCGCGGAGCGGGCGAGCTGGGCGCCGCCCACCGGCGCGCCGCTGCTGGACCAACTGCGCGCGCTGTTCGAGCCGATCATGCTGGCCAGCAACGAGGTCTGCGACGGCATCGGTTATCCCGTCGAGCTGGTCATCGGCGCCGAGGCGGTGATCCTGGACTTCCCGAAACGTGCCGTGCGCGAACGCATTCCCGACGAGAAGGTCCGCTACGGCTTCGTCATCGCGCCCGAGCTGGTCCGCACCGTGCTGCGCGACCGCGAGCCCGACTGGGTCAACACCATCTTCTTGTCCACCCGGTTCCGGGCGTGGCGGGTCGGCGGCTACAACGAATACCTGTACACGTTCTTCAAGTGCCTGACCGACGAACGGATCGCCTACGCCGACGGATGGTTCGCCGAGACCCACGACGACTCCGCATCGATCACCATGGACGGCTGGGAGATTCAGCGCCGCTGCCCGCACCTCAAGGCGGACCTCTCGAAGTTCGGTGTGGTCGAAGGGAACACGCTCACCTGCAACCTGCACGGATGGCGGTGGCGGTTGGACGACGGCCGCTGCCTGACCGCGCGCGGCCACCAGCTGCGAAGCGCCCGCAAATGAACGCCTCCTACGACGACGGCCTGGTCCAGCTGGACCGCGCGGCGATCACGCTGCGCCGCTACCACTTTCCCTCCGGCACGTCGAAGGTCATCGCGCTGGACGCGATCCGCGGCTACCGCGCCGAGGCGTTGGGCCTGTTCGTGCAGCGCTTCCGCATCTGGGGCAGCTCCGACTTCCGGCGCTGGCTGCCCCTGGACGTGCAACGGCCGTTCAAGTCGACGCTGATCACCCTGGACGTGCCCGGCACCTGGCCCAGCCCCGCGTTCACGCCGGCCCGCGCCGACGAGTTCACCGCTTTGTTGGACGAACTGCTGGACCGGCGCCGCTACCTTAGCTAGCGGCCGAGGTCTTCCAGCGCCGCGCGGGCGGCGTTGTAGCCGGGAATGAACGTGATCCCCGGCCCGCCGTGGCAGCCCGCGCTGCCAAGGTACAGGCCCTGGATCGGGATAGGCTGGCCACGAAAGCCTTTCGGGCCCGGCCGGTTGGGGCCGATCTGGTCGGGGTTGAGCAGCCCGTGGCAGTAGTCGCCGCCAGGGGCGCCGAACATCACCCCCATGTGCCTGGGCGTGAACGTGGTGTGCCGGGTGATGCTGGCCTCGAAGTTCGGCGCCAGCCTGGTGATCTTGTCGATCACCCGCTGTCCCATCTCGACCTTCGCCTGACCGTAATCCGCCCCGCCCTCGATCGGGAACCACAGCGCGAACGCCGACGCGGCGTGCTTGCCCTCGGGCGCCAGGTCCGGGTCGTTCTGCGAGGGGATCTGCAAGACCACCGTCGGGTCGGCCGGAACGATGCCGCGCCGGCAGTCCTCCCACTGCCGCTGGACCTCCTCGGGCGTGCAGAACAGCCCAATCGAGGCCTGCATGGCCGGCTCGTTGAGCGCCTCGTAGGGCGCGGCGAACTTGGGGGCCTCTTCCAGCGCGAAGTGCATCTGCAGGTAACTGCCGCGGTGGTCGATCCGCGCATACCGCTCCCGGATGCCGGCGGGCAACGCGGCGGGATCGATCAGCTCGTTGAGCGTGGTGTCGGGCGCGATGCCCGGCACGACGACCGGCGCCGTCAGCGTGTCCCCGGCCTCGGTGCGCACGCCGGTCACCCGGCCTTGGGAAAGCAGGATCTCGGTCACCCTGGTGCGCAACCGCACCTCGCCGCCGTGGCTTTCGAGCACGTCGCCCAGGTGGGCGGTGAGCGCGCCGATGCCACCGCGCAGCTTCTTCATCTGCATGGTGTCGCCGTCTGGAACGCCGAGCCCGAACGCCAGCGCCGCCGCGCTGCCCGGGGTGGCCGGGCCGCGGTACAGCGTGTTGACGGCCAGCACGGTCATCGAACCGCGCAGCGCGCCGTGCTTTTCGCGGTCGGGCAGATAGCGGTCCAACACGTCGGTGACCGAGCCGAACAGCATGTCGTCGATCGAGGAGCGCTCGAACTCGTTTGTGGCACAGGCATACATCTCGTCGAACGTCTTCGGCGGGGTCCCGGCCTCGAACCTTCCCAGCGCCCGCGTCGGCGCCTGGCTCCAAGCCATCAGGCCCGCCATGCCGTTGACGGCGTCCGCGCCGTGCACCTCGTTGAGGTGGGTGAACAGCTTGACGGGGTCGCTGAATTGGATCAGCGGATCGTCGCCGACGCCGCGCAGCGCGACCGACATCACGTCCAGGTCGATCGTGGGCAGGCTGTTTAGCCCGAGCTCCTCGACGACGACGGCCGACGTCGGGAACTGCACGGAGCCGGCGATCTCGAAGCGGTACCCGTCGAAAAGCTCCACCGTCGAGGCCATCCCGCCGGCGTATAGCTTGCCGTCCAGGCACACGGTCCGCAGCCCCGCCTTCTGCAGCAGCACCGCCGCGGCCAGCCCGTTGTGGCCCGCGCCCACGACTATCGCGTCAAAATCGGTGTCTGATCCGGTCATGCCCTGCCCTCCACGCATGGAGGCTGACACGGCTCCTCGGTTTTGTCAATTTTGACGAAACCTTTTGCTTCAGCCGCGGGTCGCCCACGTGTCCGTGATGCCCGCCCGCAGCGTCTCCAGCGCCGCGTGGCACATGCGGGCCAGCTCGCCGAGGGACCGGTCGTCGCCGAGCATCCAGAATTCCATCGCGCCGAAAACCGCCGCGGCGACGCAGCGGGCGGTGACGGCGGCGCGCAGGCGGGCGTCCGGCGATTGCTCGGCCGCTCGGTTACGTCGCCGCAACTGCTCCTCAATGGCGTTGGCGAAGTCCGCCTGGACGTCCTGGATGTGCCGGACGATGCGGCCCGGGTCCAGCTCACCGCCCCGCAGCGCGGCGATTTTCGTCACGGCCTCAACGTCATACGGGAACGAGAAGACGGCCGATTGGACGGAATCGATGATCGGTTCGTCGGCCGGCCTCGCGTCGAGCGCGGCGCGGAACCAGTTCAGCCCGGTGTAGTCGGCAAACAGCAGATCGTGCTTGGACTTGAAATGGCGATAGAACGTCCGCAGCGACACCCCGGCGTCGGACGCGATCTGCTCGGCCGACGTCCCCTCCACACCCTGGGCCAGAAACCGCACCAGCGCGGCCTGGACCAGCGCCTCCCTGGTGCGTTCGCTGCGCGCGGTCTGCGCCGGCCTGACCATGGCAGTACGGTACCCCCTATTGTGTTCTGTCATTATTGACAAAACTTCGCGGCAAGAGCGACACTTCGGCCATGATCTGGCTTTATGTCCACGCCATACTCGGGGTCGCCGTCATCGCCTGGATTGTCGCGTCCAACCCGACGATTTACGCCAAACCGGCTGAAGGCCCGTGGTTTTCGCCGTTGGAGTGCGTGTATTACGCGGCCGGCATCGCGTCGATCGCGCTGGGCTGGTATTTCAACATCCACTTCGTGCTCGACGCGAACGGCCAGGGCAACATCGTGCAGGGCCCGGCCAGCTATCCGCACTTCCTGCGGATGCAGTTCGGCAACCCGGCCGCCGGCTCGGGCTGCCAGGACTACCTCATCGCCAATGTCGTTCTGCTGCCGGTGTTTACCATCGTCGACGGCTATCGACGCGGCATCCGGCGCCCCTGGCTGTTCTTTCTGGCGAGCTTCTTCACCAGCTTTTCGTTCCCGTTGGCGTGGTACTTCGCCACCATCGAACGGGTGCGCCGCCACGAGCGATCCCGCGAGCCGGTGAGCGCCTAGCTGTACTCGGCCAGGACGTTGGTAGCAGGCGTGTCGGCTTGATGTGAGGAGAACCCCCGGGTGGGGTGTGGCGTGTCG
>NZ_LQPJ01000108.1 GCF_002101785.1 Mycobacterium palustre | reverse complement strand
TGACGCCGCGCCCCCGGCCCCACCCGCCGCCGGGGCGCCGCAGCCGCCCACGCAGGCCGGGCCCACCGCGGGCGGCTGACCGGCTGACCACACCGCACGCCTACACTCGGCGGTGATGTCCAGTCCTGACTCTGCTGGTTCGCAAGCCGACCTCGCCGCCGCCATCCGCGCCGCCCTGGGGAAGGTGATCGACCCCGAATTGCGCCGCCCCATCACCGAACTGGGGATGGTCAAGAGCGTCGACGTCGAACCCGGCGGCGGCGTGCACGTGACGATCTACCTGACCACCGCCGCCTGCCCCAAGAAGGCCGAGATCAGCGAGCGCGTCACCGCGGCCGTCGCCGACGTTCCCGGCACCGGCGCGGTGCGGGTCAGCCTGGACGTGATGAGCGACGAACAGCGCACCGAGCTGCGCAAGCAGCTGCGCGGGGACGCCCGCGAACCCGTCATCCCGTTCGCCCAGCCCAACTCGCTGACCCGCGTCTACGCGGTCGCCTCGGGCAAGGGCGGGGTGGGCAAGTCCACGGTCACCGTCAATTTGGCCGCCGCGATGGCGGCCCGCGGCCTGTCGGTCGGCGTGCTCGACGCCGACATCCACGGCCACTCCATCCCCCGAATGATGGGCAGCACCGACCGGCCCACCCAGGTCGAGTCGATGATCCTGCCGCCCATCGCCCACGAGGTGAAGGTCATCTCGATCGCCCAGTTCACCCAGGGCAACACCCCGGTCGTGTGGCGCGGACCCATGCTGCACCGGGCGCTGCAACAGTTCCTGGCCGACGTCTACTGGGGTGACCTCGACGTGCTGTTGCTCGACCTGCCGCCGGGAACCGGCGACATCGCGATCTCGGTGGCCCAGCTCATCCCCGGCGCGGAGATCCTGGTGGTAACCACGCCCCAGCTGGCCGCGGCCGAGGTCGCAGAACGGGCCGGCAGCATCGCGCTGCAGACCCGCCAGCGCATCGTCGGCGTGGTGGAGAACATGTCCGGGCTGACCCTGGCGGACGGCTCGACCCTGCAGGTGTTCGGCGAGGGCGGCGGCCAGCAGGTCGCCGAGCGCCTGTCGCGCGCCGTCGGTGCCGACGTGCCGCTGCTCGGTCAGATCCCGCTGGACCCGGCGCTGGTGGCCGCCGGCGATTCGGGCGTTCCGATCGTGCTCAGCGCCCCGGACTCCCCGGTGGGCAAGGAACTGCGCGGCGTGGCCGACCACCTGTCGTCGCGGCGTCGCGGGCTGGCGGGCGTGTCCCTGGGGCTGGACCCCACGCGACGCTAAGGCAGCGGGGCCGCGGCCACTCACGGCCGCGATCGTGCGTGTTCGTCCGGCGACACCCCGTCGCGGGCGGACAACTGCGCACGCTCGAACCGACGGGTCAGGTGGCGTCGGCGTCGAACGGCGCGGGCCCACCGGTGTGGTTCTCGGGACGGGCGGGCTCGACCGGCTTGGCCGGGGCCCCGTTGACGGGCCGGTCGAAGTTTCCGGTGAAGAAGGAGTCGTCGCCGTCCAGCAGGTGCTTGGTCAGTGCGGCGCGCGGCGTCATGCCCCGCAGCTTCTGCAGCTCGGACAGCGGGGCGCGCAGCTCGTCGAACTCGGGTCCGATGTCCTCGCGCAGCTGGTTGGTCACGCCGCTGAGATAGTCGCGCGTCTGCCGCAGCGCGGTCGACGTCCAGCGGATGGCGCCCGGCAGCCGCTCCGGGCCCAGGATCACCAGGCCGACCACGACGAGGACGAGGATGTGCTCCCAGCTCAAGTTGCCGAACACTAGCCGCCGTCCGGGTCGGGTTTGACGGTCAGCGTGACGTGACGACCGTCGCGGACCACCTCGATCGGGGAGTCCTGGCCGATGGTCAGCTGTCGCACCGCGACGACGAACTCGTCGGCGTCGGCGACCTTGCGGTTGCCGACCTTGACGATCACGTCGTTCTCCAGGATCCCGCCCTTTTGCGCGGGGCTGCCGGCCTTGACGTTGGCGACCTGGGCGCCGGACGCGATCGCGTTGCTCACCGACCGGGTGCTGACCCCCAGCGTCGGGTGCACGATCTTCCCGTCCTTGATCAAAGCCTGCGCCACCGACTTGACCTCGTTGATCGGGATCGCGAAGCCGAGCCCACTTGCGCTGTCCGACAACGACTTTCCCGCGGTGTCGATGCCGATCACCTGCGAATTCATGTCGATCAGCGGGCCCCCGGAGTTGCCGTGGTTGATGGAGGCGTCGGTCTGGACGGCGTCGATGACGGTGTCGGTGTCAGAACCCTCCCCGGACAGCGGCACCGGACGGTGCAGCGCGCTGACGATGCCGTGCGTCACGGTGCTGCGCAGGCCGAGCGGCGCGCCGGCCGCAAGCACCTCGTCGCCGACACGAACCTTGTCGGAGTCGCCGAGCTGGGCGACGGCCAGGTTGTCGACGTTGTCGACCTTGAGCACGGCCAGGTCGGTCTTGGGGTCGCGGCCGACCAAATTGGCGGGCACCTCCTTGCCGTCGTTGAACACCACGGTGGTCTTGAACTGGCTGGGATTGTTGGCCGCCTCGGAGATGACGTGATTGTTGGTGACGATGTAGCCGCGCCCATCGATGACGACGCCGGAGCCCTGCATGCCCTCCTGGTCGCTCTTGGACTCGATCGTCACCACGGCACCGGCGGTCGCGGCCGCCACCTTGGCGAACCGTCCCGCCGGCAGCTCGGTGTTGCCGGGGGTCGACAGCGTGACCTTGGAGGTGGTAAAAGCCTCGACCACCTCGGCCGTCTTGTTGCCGATGAAGCCACCGAGCGCCCCGATCAGCAGCGCGACGAGCAGCAGGGCGCCCAGCGCCCGGTAGGAGACCTTGTGGCCGAACAGCACGTCGCGCACCCCGAGCTTGCCGCCGTAGCCCAGCGCGGTGCGCGACGCCGGCGGGGCGAGCGCGGGCGTGCCCAGGGCGGCCGCGGCCCCGGGATCTCGCCAGGGGTCGTCGGCCCCGTCGGGCTCGGCGCCGTCGCGCTCGGCGGCCAGCGCACCCGCGTCGATCGGGTGCCGCTGCAGCGAATCGACGCTCCCGACGGGCCGGCTGAACGCCTCCTGCAGTACCGGATCGGCCGGCGGGACGTGCGGCGTGAACTCGGACTGGTCGCGGTACTTCGGCGGGCGAACGCGCTCGGCCACGAAGGATCCCTGTAGGCCGTCGGGGCGGCTGAACACCTGACGCGATGCGGGATCGACCGGTGGCCGGGAGATCGGGCGCGGGGCGAGGCGCTGGCCGCTGTCGTTGCCGCTGTCGTTGCCGTCGGAGGTCACGTTATCCCTCTTGGATTCTCTTCTTGAGCGCTCGAGACAGGCCGTTTACCGTGCGCGTTACTACGCACCGACGTTGCCCGTGTCCACCCTAGTATCCACGGGACGGTGCGCATGGGCGCGAATGCGCGCGGCGGCACGGCTGGCAATTACCGGCGCTTGCGCTGGTCGCGGCTGTCGCGGTCCCGCCACCCGTCCGGCGACGCGGTCGCGTCGTCGTCGGCCGGGTGGTGCGGGATCTCGGAGAGCAATCCGAGCAGCGTGCTGGGGATGCGAATCGGTTGCGAGTCGCGCAGCGCCGCCCGCGCCCGGCTCTGGCCCTCGACCTCGGCCGCGCACTCGGGGCACAGCGAAAGGTGGTGCGCGGCACGCAAGTGGGCGTTCATCCGCAGCTCGCCGTCGACGAACGCCGCGATCGCCTCGGTGGACAGGTGCTCGGTGGAGCCGAACCGGCGCGGCGCGCCGACCGGTGCGTCGCTCTGGGAGGCGAACTGGGAGGGCAGCCAGGAAAACGCGCGGCGAAACACTTCTCCGCGGTCGGCCATCACCAGCTCCTTTCGCGCGACCGAACAGCCGCCTTCCCACGAATGTAGCGCGAGGTGATGCTCGATACCGCGGCCAAGCGCGCACAAACCGCTGGATTTCGGGTCGGCGCCGCCTGCGGCGGCCGCGGTGTTATGCCGACTTCGCGCGCAACGCCTCGCCGCGGGAGCCGTTTTCGGGGTGCGCGGCCAGGTAGTCGCGCAAGGCCTGACGTCCGCGGTGGATGCGGCTGCGCACGGTGCCGAGCTTGACCCCCAGCGTGGCGCCGATCTCCTCATACGACAGGCCCTCGATGTCACACAGCACCACCGCGGCGCGAAACTCCGGCGGCAGCGAGTCCAGCGCGGCCTGCAGGTCGGCCCCCAGCCGCGCGTCGTGGTAGATCTGCTCGGGGTTGGGCTCGTCGGCGGGCACCCGGTCGTAGTCGTCCGGCAGCGCCTCCATGCGGATGCGCGCGCGGCGGCGCACCATGTCGAGGAACAGGTTGGTGGTGATGCGGTGTAGCCAGCCCTCGAAGGTTCCCGGTTGGTAGTTCTGGACGGACCGGAACACCCGGATGAAGGTCTCCTGGGTGAGGTCCTCGGCGTCCTGCTGGTTGCCGGAGAGCCGGTAGGCCAGCCGGTACACGCGGTCGGCGTGCTGGCGCACCAGCTCTTCCCACGACGGCATCGCCGCTTTGTCGCCCGTCGCGTCGAACACGGCGGTGCCCTGCAGGGCGTCCGTCGGCTCGACCCATTCGTCGTCCCGGCGGGCCTGGGCGTGAGACATGGTGGTCGGACTCAATAGAGATGTGTTGATCGGATCCTCCGGATTTACCCTGCCGCCCAAACTTGGCAGTTCGTCGACGGCGTCAACGCGTAACTGAAACCCCGTATTCCCATTCCAGCGCGGTCTATTCCCGCCCCGGCGCACCCCGCGTTCCATACGGATACCGTCACCCATCGGCGTATGCGGGGCATAGGAGCAATCTGAGGTTTGGCTGAGAAACCGGATCGTTACCTGCGTTGAACAGCGCGGATCCGGTCGCGAGTGAGTTTCGTCGCGTCGCCGGTGCCGGGCGTGTCGTAACGGCCCGAATATCCGCGCGCCTGCCTGACCACGTCGCAAATTGGAATACGCTGCGGGGCATGGACGCCACCGACGAAGCAACCGCCGGCCAGGCGGCCCCCAGCCGAGCCGATTCACTCTGCGCGCACGCCGAGGGGTCGATATCGGAAGACGCGCTGCTGGCGGCGGCCCGTGAGCGCGCGGTCGAGATCGGCGCCGACGCGGTGACGCCCGCGGTCGGGGCGCTGCTGAGCCTGCTCGCCAAGCTCAGCGGCGGCAAGGCCGTCGCCGAGGTGGGCACCGGCGCGGGGGTGAGCGGGCTCTGGTTGTTGTCGGGCATGAGCGACGACGGCGTCTTGACCACCATCGACATCGAGCCGGAGTACCTGAGGATCGCCAAGCAGGCCTTCGCCGAGGCCGGCGTCGGGCCCTCTCGCACCAGGCTGATCGGCGGCCGCGCCCAGGAGGTGCTCACCCGGCTCGCCGACGAGTCCTACGACCTGGTGTTCATCGACGCCGACCCGGTCGACCAGCCGGATTACGTGGTCGAGGGGGTGCGGCTGCTGCGCCCGGGTGGCGTCATCGTGGTGCACCGGGCCGCCCTGGGCGGCCGCGCCGGCGATCCGTCCGCACGCGACCCCGAGGTGTCGGCGGTGCGGGAGGCGGCGCGGCTGATCGCCGAGGACGAGCGGCTGACGCCCGCGCTGGTGCCGCTGGGCGACGGGCTGCTAGCAGCCGTGCGGGAGTAGGGCCGCCGACCCGCTGGCGCGCAGCCGAAATCTTTACGGATTCCTGACGGAGCGGACCATTGACGCGCGACTGAACGGGCGTTTAGTCTTCTGAACATGCGTTCAGCCGACCTGACCGCCGCGGCCCGGATCCGGGATGCGGCCATCGAGCAGTTCGGCGAGCACGGTTTCGGCGTCGGCTTGCGCGCGATCGCCGAGGCGGCGGGCGTGAGTGCCGCGCTGGTGATCCATCACTTCGGCTCCAAGGAGGGCCTGCGCAAGGCGTGCGACGACTACGTCGCCGAGCAGATCCGCGAAGCCAAGACCGAGGCGCTTCAAACCAACGATCCGGCCGTGTGGTTCGGGAGACTGGCCGAAATCGAGGAATTCGCCCCCATGATCGGCTACGTGGTGCGCAGCATGCAGACCGGCGGCGACCTAGCAAAGATGCTGTGGCGCACCATGATTGAGAACGCCGAGGGATACCTCGAGGAGGGTGTGCGGGCCGGGACGATCAAGCCCAGCCGCGATCCGCGCGCCAGAGCCAAGTATCTGGGCATCACCGGGGGCGGCGGGCTACTGCTCTACCTGCAAATGCACGACACCCCAAACGATCTGCGTGCGGTGCTCCGCGATTACTCGCGGGACATGATCGTGCCCGCCCTCGAGATCTACACCGAGGGGCTGATGGTGGACCGCACCATGTACGACGCGTTTCTGGCAGCCGACGATCAAGGAGAAGCTGATGCCAGTTGACGGTTTTACGCCCATCGAAATCCGGGGCTTGAAAAAGAGTTTCGGGGCAGTGCGCGCGTTGGACGGCCTTGACCTGACGGTACGGGAAGGCGAGGTGCACGGGTTCCTCGGGCCGAACGGCGCGGGGAAGTCGACGACCATCCGCGTACTGTTGGGGCTGGTGAAAGCCGACGGGGGAACCGTGCGGTTGCTCGGCGGCGACCCGTGGACCGACTCCGTGGCGCTGCACCGCCAAATCGCCTACGTGCCAGGCGACGTCACGTTGTGGCCGTCGCTGACCGGCGGCGAGACCATCGACCTGCTGGCCCGGATGCGCGGGGGTATTGACGAGAAGCGCCGCGCGGAGCTGATCGAGCGATTCGACCTCGACCCGCACAAGAAGGCCCGCGCGTACTCGAAGGGCAACCGGCAAAAGGTCTCGCTGATTTCGGCGTTCTCCTCGCACGCCAGGCTGCTCCTTTTGGACGAGCCGAGCAGCGGCCTGGACCCATTGATGGAGAACGTTTTTCAGCAGTGCGTCGGTGAGGCCCGCGACCGGGGGACGACGGTCCTGCTGTCCAGCCACATCCTGGCCGAGACCGAGGCCTTGTGTGAACGGGTGACCATCATTCGGGCCGGCAAGACCGTCGAGAGCGGCTCGCTAGAGTCGATGCGCCACCTCAGCCGCACGTCAATCAAGGCCGAAATGCTCGGTGATCCGGGTGATATCACGCGCATCAAGGGTGTCGAGGACGTCAGCATCGACGGCGCCACACTGCGCGCCCAGGTCGACAGCGAAAGCCTCGGCGAGCTCATCCGTGCGCTCGGTGACGCCGGGGTGCGCAGCCTGGTCAGCCAGCCGCCGACCCTGGAGGAGCTTTTCCTGCGCCACTACGACACCGGCCGCAGCGAGAACAAGGTGTCGGCGTGATGAGCACCGCGACCCTGGATCGCCCCCGCCGCCCGGGGCACCCGGCGCGGCCGGTCGGTTCGAATTTTTCCGGAACGCTTGGGATACTGCGGCTTTACCTGCGCCGCGACCGGATCTCGCTGCCGCTGTGGGTGCTGCTGCTCTCGGTGCCGCTGGCCACCGTCTACGTCGGCAGCATCGAAAAGGTTTATCCGACCCAGGCCGCCCGCGCCGGGTTCGCGGCCTCCATCTTGGCCAGCCCGGCCCAGCGCGCGCTCTACGGCCGGGTCTATAACGACAGCCTCGGCGCCGTGGGGATCTGGAAGGCGGGCATGTTCCACCTGCTGATCGCGGTGGCCGTCATCCTCACGGTTATCCGGCACACCCGTGCCGACGAGGAGACCGGCCGCACCGAGTTGGTGGACTCGACCGCGGTCGGCCGCTACGCCAGCCTGACCGCGGCGCTGCTGTTGTCGTTCGGGGCGTCGATCGCCACCGGCGCGATCGGCGCCGCGGGCTTGCTGACCACCACCGTCCCGGCGGGCGGGTCCCTGGCGTTCGGGGCCGCGTTGGCCTGTTCCGGGCTGGTGTTCACCGCGGTGGCCGCGGCGACCGCACAGCTTTCCCCCAGCGCCAGGTTCTCGCGCGGCGCCGCGTTTTCCGCGCTGGGGGCGGCGTTCACGCTGCGCGCCGTCGGTGACGCCGGCGACGGCAAGCTGTCGTGGCTTTCGCCGCTGGGCTGGTCGCTACAGGTGCGGCCCTACGCCGGCGACCGCTGGTCGGTCCTGCTGCTGCACCTGGCCACGACGGTGGTGCTCACCCTGGTGGCCTACCGCCTGCTCGCCGGCCGCGATGTCGGCGCCGGGCTGATCCCCGAACGCGCCGGCCCCGCGACCGCCGGGAGGCGGTTGCGCGGGGTCCACGGGCTGACCTGGCGGCTGGACCGCGGCGCGCTGCTGCTGTGGACGGTCGGGCTGTGCCTCTACGGACTGTTGATGGGCAGCGTGGTGCACGGCATCGGCGACGAGCTGGGCGGCAGCACCGCCGTCCGCGACATCGTCGCGCGGATGGGCGGCACCAACGCGATCGAGGAGGCCTTCATCGCCATCGCGTTCACGATGATGGGCATGGCGGGCGCCGCCTTCGCCATCTCGCTCACCCTGCGCCTGCACCAGGAGGAAGCCGCCCAGCGCACCGAGACGACACTGGCGGGTTCGGTGTCCCGAACCGCCTGGCTGGCAAGCCATTTGGTGGCGGCGCTGGCGGGATCCGCGATCGCCATGCTGGCCAGCGGGGCGGCCGGTGGGCTCGTCTACGGGGTCGCGGCCGGCGACGTCGGCGGCAAGCTGGCCGTCGTCGTCGGCACCGCGGCCGCCCAGCTGCCCGCGGTGTGGTTGCTCGCCGCTGTGACGGTCGTGTTGTTCGGCCTGGCGCCGCGATTCACCCCCGTGGCGTGGGGCGTGCTGGTCGGGTTCGTGGCGGTGTATTTGATCGGGGAGCTGGGCCGGTTCCCGCAGTGGTTGCTCGACCTGGAACCGTTCGCGCACATCCCGCGCGTGGGCGACTTCACCGCCGTGCCGCTGATCTGGCTGCTGGGCCTGGATGCCGCGCTGATTGCGTTGGGAGCCACAGGTTTTCGGCGTCGCGACGTGCGTAGTTAGGAGTGTCATGAAAACCGGTATTCGTCTGGCCCTGTCGTCGGTGCTGGGTCTTGTCGCGGTCGGCTTGATCCTGTTCCTGCCCGCCGGGACGCTGAAGTATTGGCAGGGTTGGGTTTTCATCGCGGTGTTCACCCTGGCGACGCTTATCCCCACGATCTATTTGGCGCGCAAAAACCCCGCGGCCCTGCAGCGGCGCATGCATGGCGGGCCGCAGGCGGAAACCAGGACCGCTCAAAAGGTCATCATCACCGGTTCGTTCCTGGACCTGTTCGCGATGATGGTGCTCAGCGCGTTCGACCACCGGATGGGCTGGTCGACGGTGCCGCCGTGGCTGAGCGTGCTCGGAGACGTTTTGGTCGTGGTGGGGCTCTCCATCGCCATGCTGGTCGTCGTCGAAAACAGCTACGCCGCCGCGACGGTGACGGTGGAGAGCGGTCAACGGGTGGTCTCCGGCGGTCTGTACAAGTTCGTCAGGCACCCGATGTACGTCGGAAACGTCGTCATGATGATGGGCATACCGCTGGCGTTGGATTCCTACTGGGCCCTTCTTTTCTTGGTGCCGGGGTTCGCGGTGCTCGTCTTCCGCATCCTCGACGAGGAGAAATTGCTGACTCAGGAATTGGCCGGATACCGCGAATACACCCAGCGGGTGCGGTATCGGTTGGTGCCCAATGTGTGGTAGCCGGCCACCCGCCGTGTCTAGGGTATTGGCGTGGCCCGCAATTTGGCACCAGCCCTTGACCGGCCGTGGCGACGTCCCGGCGCCCTGCGATACGCGCTAGAGCGGATTCGCGGCATCGCCAAGCCACCGGTGACGGTCACCGTTCCCCCGACCGACCTGCTCGTCGAGCGTGACGTCGGCGTACCGACCCGCGACGGCACCGTCCTGCGGATCAATGTCTATCGGAACCGCGACGACGCGAAACCCGTTGCGCGGCCGGTCATCCTGAGCATCCACCCCTACGGCAAGGACAATCTGCCGAAACGGCGCGGCAAGAAGTGGAGCTTCTCGGCGCAATACCGCGCGCTGCGCCAGCCCCGACCGGTGACCTTTTCGTCGCTGACCGGTTGGGAGGCACCGGATCCGGTGTGGTGGGCGGCGCAAGGCTTCACCGTGGCGAACGCCGACTCGCGCGGTTGCGGCCACTCCGACGGCACCGGCAACCTGCTGTCGCGCCGGGAGGCCGAGGACACCTACGACCTCGTGCAGTGGATCGCCGAGCAGCCCTGGTGCGACGGCCGGGTCGTCATGCTCGGGGTGTCTTACCTGGCCATCAGCCAGTACGCCGTCGCCGCCCTGCGGCCGCCGGCGCTGCGGGCGATCTGCCCGTGGGAGGGCTTCACCGACGCCTACCGCGACCTGACCTTCCCCGGCGGCGTTCGGGAAACCGGCTTTACCGCGTTCTGGTCGCGCAACGTGCGCCGCGACACGCGCCAGACATACGACCTGCAACGCATGCAGGACGAACACCCGCTGCGCGACGACTTTTGGCGCTCGCTGGTGCCCGATCTGTCGGCGATCGAGGTTCCCCTGTTGGTGTGCGGCAGCTTCTCGGACAACAACCTGCACAGCCGCGGTTCGATGCGGGCGTTCACCGACGGCGGCTCGCGCCACGCCCGGCTGTACACCCATCGGGGCGGCAAATGGGCCACCTTCTACTCCGAGGCGGCGCGGGGCGAGCAGCTCAGCTTTTTCCGTGCCGCGCTGGACGGCGCGGCAGGCTCACGCAGCGTGCGGCTCGAGGTGCGCGAGGACCGCGACACAATCGCCGCCGTGCGCGAAGAGGCCGAATGGCCGCTCGCGCGCACCCGCTGGCGGCCGTTGTATCTCAGTGCGGCCGGGTTGCTGTCACCTGAGCGGCCGGCGACGGCGGGCCGCATCACGTTCGAAACCCGTTCCAATGCTGCGGCCTTCAGCTGGACGATTCCCCAGGACGTCGAGTTGACCGGACCCATGGCCGCGCGGCTGTGGGTACAACTCGATGGCTGCGACGACGCGAACCTGTTCGTCGGCGTGGAGAAGTGGCGGGGCGGGCGGTTCGTCGGATTCGAAGGGTCCTACGGCTACGGCCGCGACCGGGTGACCACCGGCTGGCAGCGGGTCTCGCTGCGGGCGCTCGACCCTGAGCTCTCGCGGCCATGGCAGCCCGTCGCGGCATGCGCTGAGCAACAACCGGTTTCGGCGGGTGAGGTGGTCGCCGTCGACGTCGCGCTGGGCCCGTCGGCGACGTTGTTCCGCGCCGGCGAACAGCTGCGGCTGGTGGTGGCGGGGCGTTGGCTGTCGCCGCGAAACCCGATCACCGGCCAATTCCCCGCGGCCTATACCAACTCCGAGCGCGGTCGCGTCACCCTGCACTGGGGCCCCGAGCACGACGCGCACCTGCTGATCCCGGAGATCCCCCCGCGCGCATAGCGCTAGATCCAGACGCCCTTGCCCACCGCGACCACGCCGCCGGCGCTGATCGCAAAGCGCTCGCGGTCCTTCTCGAGATCGACGCCGACCATCTCGCCGGGCCCGACGACGACGTTCTTGTCCAGGATCGCGTGGCGCACCACCGCGCCCCGGCCGACGCGGGCGCCCGGCATGATCACGCTGCCCTCCACGATGGCGCCGTCGTCGACCACCACGTTGGACGACAGCACCGAGTTGCGCACCGACGAGGCCGAGATGATGCTGCCGGCGCCTACCACCGATTCCTGGGCCGAGCCGCCGTTGACGAACTTGGCCGGCGCCAGGTTCTCCGACTCGCCGCGGATCGGCCAGCGCTTGTTGTACAGGTTGAACACCGGATGCACCGACACCAGGTCCATGTGGGCGTCGTAGAACGCGTCGAGCGTTCCGACGTCGCGCCAGTAGCCCCGGTCGCGGTCGGTGGCGCCGGGCACCTCGTTGTCTGAGAAGTCGTATACCGCGGCCATCCCGTCCTCCACCAACCGCGGGATGATGTCGCCGCCCATGTCGTGGTCGGAGTGGTCGTCGTCGGCGTCGGCGCGGATCGCGTCGATGAGCACCTTGGTGGTGAAGATGTAGTTGCCCATCGACACGAAGGTGGATTCGGGGTCGTCAGGGGTCCCGGGCGGGTCCAGGGGCTTCTCCACGAAATCGCGGATGCGCCCGGAGTCGTCGGCGTCGATGCAGCCGAACGCCGTGGCCTCCGCGCGGGGCACCCGGATGCCGGCCACGGTGACGCCGGCCCCGCTGTCGATGTGGAACCGGACCATCTGCTCGGGATCCATGCGGTAGACGTGGTCGGCGCCGAAAACCACTATGTAGTCGGGATCTTCGTCGTAGATCAGGTTGAGCGATTGGTAGATCGCGTCGGCCGAACCGGTGTACCAGCGTGGGCCGAGGCGCTGCTGCGCCGGCACCGGCGTGATGTACTCACCGGCCAGGCCGGACAACCGCCAGTTTTGCGAAATGTGGCGGTCGAGTGAATGCGACTTGTATTGGGTGAGAACGCAGATCCGAAGATAGCGTGCGTTGACGAGGTTGGACAGCACGAAGTCGATCAGCCGGTAGGCACCACCGAACGGGACTGCGGGTTTGGCGCGGTCCGCGGTCAACGGATACAGCCGCTTGCCCTCACCCCCGGCCAGGACAATGCCCAGCACGTGTGGTGCTTCCCTCATGGCTCAAACCTAACGGCCGTCGCCAACCGCTGCCAGCGGAAACCGCTTGGCCGCTGTTCTGACGGACTGTCTGTCAAGGTATTTGGCTTACTTCCCAAGACCCGATACCACCCATTATTGCTCAGGCCCGACCCGCGGATGGCAGCCGCGCCCGACCCGGCCCAATCGTCCGGCTACTCAACGCCCCGACATGCGGGGCGCCTCGTCGCCGACCCGGCCCAATCGTCCGGCTCCGCAACGCCCCGACATGCGGGGCGCCTCGTCGCCGAACTACGGTGCGGATATGCGGGTGGCGATGATGACGCGGGAGTACCCACCAGAGGTCTACGGGGGCGCCGGCGTGCACGTCACCGAACTCGTCGCCCAGCTGCGCCGCCTGTGCCCGGTCGACGTGCATTGCATCGGCGTACCCCGCCCCGACGCCTTCGCCCATCAGCCCGACCCGCGGATGCCCGGCGCCAACCCGGCGCTGTCGACGCTGTCCGCCGACCTGATGATGGTCAACGCGGCCTCGGCCGCGACCGTGGTCCATTCGCACACCTGGTACACCGGACTAGCCGGACACCTGACCGCGCTGCTCTACGACATCCCACACGTCCTGACCGCGCATTCGCTCGAGCCGCTGCGACCCTGGAAGGCCGAACAGCTCGGCGGCGGCTACCGGATCTCGACGTGGGTGGAGCAGACCGCGGTGATGAGCGCCAACGCCGTCATCGCCGTCAGCTCCGCGATGCGCGAGGACGTCCTGCGCGTTTACCCCTCGTTGGACCCGAGCCTGGTCCACGTCATCCGCAACGGCGTCGACACCACCGTGTGGCATCCCGCCGGCCCGGCGGAGAGCGGGTCGGTGCTCGCCGAACTTGGCGTCGATCCGGCCCGGCCGATGGTGGCGTTTGTCGGACGGATCACCCGGCAAAAGGGCGTCGCGCACCTGGTGGCGGCCGCACACCGCTTCAGCCCCGAGGCGCAGGTGGTGCTGTGCGCCGGGGCTCCGGATACCCCGGAGCTAAGCGAAAAAGTTCGGGCCGCGGTGGCCGACCTGGCCCGCGATCGCGATGGCGTTTTTTGGATCAGGGAAATGCTGCCCATCGGGGAGCTACGTGAAATCGTCTCGGCGGCAACGGTTTTTGTCTGCCCTTCGGTATACGAGCCGTTGGGGATCGTTAACCTCGAGGCGATGGCCTGCGCGACGGCGGTGGTGGCGTCCGACGTGGGCGGCATACCGGAGGTGGTCGCCGACGGGACGACTGGGTCGCTGGTGCACTACGACGCCGACGACCCGGCCGGGTTCGAGGCGGGGTTGGCCGAAGCGGTCAATGAGCTGGTGGCCGACCCGGACAAGGCCAAGCGCTATGGCGAGGCGGGGCGCCAGCGCTGCATCGAGGACTTCTCCTGGGCCCACGTGGCCGAGCAGACGCAGGAGATCTACCGGAAGGTGGGCGGGTGAGGCTACCTAGCTCGTGACGCCCTTGAGTTCGTCACCGAGGGCGGCGGCTTCGTCGGGCGTCAGCTCGACGACCAACCGACCGCCTCCCTCAAGTGGTACTCGCATCACGATGCCGCGCCCCTCTTTGGTTGCTTCCAGAGGACCGTCTCCGGTCCGGGGCTTCATCGCCGCCATCGAGTGCTCCCTCCAGATTCGAGCTGGCCCGCGGTCGCGGACCTGGTCGGCGCCGAGCATGCCCCGCCGATGGATTTCCAGTCATACCCGACATTGAACTGCCAAATCACCCCCCCATTGTTCCCTATCCGGGTGCGCAGTTACACAAAGACCCGCCTCTCGGGCCCCCTCGAAGGGCAAAGCCCGATTGCCCGGCTCCTCAACGGCCCGCCTCGCGGCCCGCATCGTCACCGGGCGGACCCGATTGCCCGGCTCCTCAACGGCCCGCCTCGTCATTGGGGGAAGGCACCCAGCAACCTCGAATGTGATCGTCGACCATGCCCGTCGCCTGCATCAGCGCGTAGGCCGTCGTCGGCCCGACGAAGCGGAACCCCCGCCGCTTCAGCTCGCGCGCCATGGCCTTCGATTCGTCGGTCGCAGACGGGATTTCGGAGCCGTCGGCCGGGCGCGGCCGCGGCGCGGGCGCGAAGGACCACAGCAACTCGGACAGGTCCTCGGGAGAGCCCAGCTCGGCGGCGGCGCGCGCGTTGGCGATGGTCGCTTCGATCTTGGCCCTGTTGCGGACGATGCCCTGGTCGGCCATTAGCCGCTGCACGTCGGCGTCGGTGTAGCGGGCGATCTTCTCCACGTCGAACCCGTCGAACGCGCGTCGGAAATTCTCCCGCTTGCGCAGGATGATCAGCCACGACAAACCACTCTGGAAAGCCTCGAGGTTCATCCGTTCGAACAGCGCCACCCCGTCGTGCACAGGCCGGCCCCATTCCTGGTCGTGGTAGTCGCGGTACAACTCGAAGTCCGGCCCGGGCCGGATCGCCGCCCAGCCGCACCGGATCAGCTCTTGAACACCCGGGTCGCTCACACAGTGTCCTGACGATCCTTGCCCTCGTCGGGTTCCACGGGATCGCACTCGTGCTCGGTGTCGTCCTCGGCCGCCGCCGAGGCGTGCACCGCCGCCAGCTGGCCGCGCAGCGCCTCGAGCTCGCGCGCGAGGCGGTCCAGCACCCAGTCCACCTCGCTGGTCTTGTAACCGCGCAGCACCTGAGTGAACTTGACGGCGTCGACGTCGGCGCCGGTGACGCCGTAGGCGGGCAGGACCGTCGCCGTCGTGCCCCGCGGCAAGGGCGGTAGCTGCTCACCACGACCAAACAGCAGGCTGGCCGCGCCGAACAGCACGACCGCCACCAGCACCAGCACCACCAGGTACAGCAAAACCAATGCCACGGGATCGATATTGCCCTATGCCGCCGACAACCCGGCGATCAGCGTGGCCGCACGCCGCTCATCGGCGGCCGGTCCACCAGCGACACCGGCGAGGTGTGCTGGATGTAGCCCTCACCCTCGGAACCGTCCGGGCCATCGGCCAGGAACTGCGTCAGCCCGACCCCGGAGTCGGGGATACCGCAGCGCGACAGCAGCGTCGCGATGACCTGACGACTCATCGCGCCCAGCTCGGCCAGCGGTCGATTGCGGTGCGCCCGCACGCCCAGATTGACCTGAGCGATCGCGTCCAGGCCGAGCCGGTCGAAGGTGTCGATCAGCAGGCCGATCTCGACGCCGTAACCGGGTGCGAAGGGCAGCGCGGTGAGCAGCTCCCGGCTCGCCGCGTACTCGCCGCCGAGCGGCTGCAAAATGCAGCCGAGCTCCGGGCGCAGCGCCGCCAGCAACGGCCGGGCCACCAGCTCCGTGACCCGCCCGCCGCCGGAGGCGCCCGCGGCGGCGCCGGTTTCGCCGCCGCCCAGCGGTCGGCGGTAGAAGCTCTTGACCAAATGGATCCCGTCGCAGGTGAGCAGGGGCGCCACCAGCCACGGCACGAACATCGGGTGCGGGTTGATCAGGTCGGAATCGACGAACACCACGATGTCGCCGCTGGTGGCCGCGAGCGAGCGCCAGAGCGCCTCGCCCTTGCCGGGCCGCACGGGCACCTCGGGCAGCGCCTGTTCGCGGCTCACGACGCGGGCGCCGGCGGCGATGGCTCGGATCTCGGTGTCGTCGGTCGAGCCGGAGTCCAGCACGATCAACTCGTCGACCAGCCCGTCCACCAGCGGCGAGATGCTCTCGATCACCGATTCGACGGTTTCTTCCTCGTTGAGGGCCGGCAACACCACCGAGATGGTCCGGCCCGCCTTGGCCTCTTCCAGCTCGGCGACGGTCCAGGCGGCGCGGTTGCGGCTACGATCGGCCAGCCAGACGTCCCCCGGCCGGGAGGCCAGCGCCCGCCGATGCGTCAGATGGCCGGCGACCAGCTCCGATGCCGTCATGCGAGCCCCCTCACCGTCCGCGTTGGCGGGCGGGTCCCCTGGATGGAGGCGACCATTTCGAGCACCCGCCGCGTGGCCGCCACCTGGTGGACCCGAAACATTCGCACACCGGCGGCCGCCGCCAGCGCGGTGGCCGCGAGCGTCCCCTCGAGCCGTTCGGTCAATTCCACCCCCAAAGTCTCCCCGACGAAGTCCTTGTTGCTCAAAGCGAGGAGCACGGGCCATCCGGTCCTAACGAGATCGCCCACGTGGCGCAATACGAGCAGCCCGTGAAAGGTGTTCTTGCCGAAGTCGTGGGCGGGGTCTATCAGCACCCGGTCACGGGCCACCCCGGCGGCGACCGCCCGCTCGGCCGCGGCGGTAACCCGGCGGATGACGTCGTCCACCACGCCGCGGGTGCTGGTGCCATAGCTCACCCGGAACGGGCGCGTGCGCGGCTGCGCGCCGCCGGTGTGCGAGCACACCAGGCCGGCCCCGAACTCCGCGGCCACCTCGGGCAGGGCGGGGTCGACGCCTTCCCAGGTGTCGTTGATCAGGTCCGCTCCGGCGGCGCAGGCCAGCCGGGCCACCCCCGAGCGCCAGGTGTCGACGCTGATCAGCTGGTCGGGGTAGGCGCCGCGGAGCCATTCTATGAAGGGCACCAGCCGGGCGATCTCGGTGTCTTCGTCGACGCTCTGGCCTGGACCCGCCTTCACCCCGCCGACGTCGATGACGTCGGCGCCCTCGGCGATGGCCCGGTGCGCGGCGTCGCGGGCGGCCTCGTCGCTGAAGGTCGCGCCCCGGTCGAAGAACGAGTCCGGGGTGCGGTTGACGATCGCCATGATCAGCGGGCGATCACCCGCGACCGGCCGACCGCACCAGGTTGACTGCACGACGTCTATGGTGCCTGGCGCCCCGGACGCATCGAGACTGCGCCCAGCGCTAGCTGTACCCGGCCATAACGTTGGTTACAGGCGGCTGATGGGTGGTAGGCCGCTGAGTGCGCTGTGGCGGCGTTGAGTGT
>NZ_LQPJ01000107.1 GCF_002101785.1 Mycobacterium palustre | reverse complement strand
CAGAAAATCCCAACGCACCGCGAAGGGGGGGCCAAAACTAGCCGTCACACTGGGGCCACTTCAAGTTGACATTGCCAGACGAGGCCGAGAAATTCGGCGAGCGGGCGCTTGGTTTCCTCGACGAGCACGCGCCCGGCATCAAGGACGCGGTCATCGGCAGTTTTGTGCGCACGCCGGACGACTACAACGCGATGGCGGGCCGCGGGAACCTGTACCACGCCGACATGACGCTGGCTCAGCTCGGGCCGTGGCGCCCGACGCCATCTCTGTCGGGTTATCGCACCCCGGTGCGCAACCTGTGGCACAGCGGGTCGGGCGCACATCCGGTTGGTGGCCTCACCGGATGGAGCGGACGCACCACGGCCCGCATGATCGACGCAGCGCTGCGGGGATCAGCGGACACGCTCCGCGGGCGTGGGCGCGCCCTGTTGGGTGCCGTCCGCTGATCCTGTCCGAATGAGTCGCTATCGAGAGCGCGTGTAGCTAAAGTTCTAGCTACCACTTGGTGCGAACGATCGTTTCACGGTCGGGTGGACGGGGGATGGCGGCCGCGGAAAAAAAATCGATGCTCAGCGGCTCTGATGGCTACGACGGGTCTCGCAGCAGTTCGGTGTTCCTCAGGCTGCGCGGCACGCGTAACTTGGCGCTTGCAGCTGCTCCCCTGGTGAGGGATCGCCGTTCGAGGGCTCAGCTGTTGAAAGTCGCCTCGGCGTGCGATCTCGGCGACATCGTGGCCGTCGGCGCCTCGCGCCGGCGCGGCATGATCTGCGGGCTGAGCGCGGCGCTGTTCACGTTCGCCTCGGCGGGTGTTTGGCGCTGAGCGTCAAGGCGTTGTCCGAGAGCTAGGGACATACGGTAGGCGCACCTGCGTGGCCAAGGACGGCAGCAAAGCATCGAAACAGTCCAAATCGTCGATCATGGCCGTCATCCGCTCGAGGTTGGCCAGCGATACTTCGTCGGGTTGCATCGCCGGCTGCATCCGGCCGGCACCGATGGTGTACAGCCAGAACACCAGACCGTGGAAGACCTGTTGACGGTACGCCAGCCAGGCTTCCTCGAAGGACAGCGCGGGTCCTCCCGCCGCGTGCAGGCGGTCGACGTACAGCTCGATCAGCTCCCGCTCCCAGCTGCGGCGATCATTCACTGTCAGCGCTGAACTGAGCGCGTAGGCGACATCGAGGGCCCAGATGCCGCGACTGATCAGCTGCCAGTCGTAGAGGCCCATGCCGCCGTCTGGGGTGAGATACCAGTTGCGGGAATGCACATCGGAGTGCAACAACGTATTGGGGGCCGAACTGTGCATCGCCAGGGAGTTCATCAGGGCTGGGAAGACCTCGGCACGGCGACGACGGAATCCGGCGGGGAAGACCCACTCCGCGCGGTCGAAGCCGATCAGGGTGCGACGCGGGAAGTCGATTGTCACATTGACGTCGATTTGCCACCGCAGGGCGTCCTTGACCAGGGCCAGATCGCCGGCGAAACGCGGGCTCTCCCACAGCGTTCCGTGGACCGTGGCCAACGTGGCAATGATTGCTTCGGCCCGGGTCCGGTCGATGTAGTGCTTGGTCGGGTCGCCGAAAGTCGCGTTCTTGGTGCCCGCCACGTCTTCCATCAAGAACATCGAGCGCCCGGATCTGTTGTCCAACGCCATGTAGTAACCAACGGGGGCTTCGATGTCGAGAGTTGGGCGGATTCGGTCATAGAACAGCGCCTCGCATGTCAATGCCGCCGACGGAACCGTCACGGCGCGCGAGGTGAACTTGGGCGTCGACTTGGAGAATACCGACGTCGGCAGCCCGGCTTGGCGGCCCACATCGTTGTAATCGACAGTGAGAAGTCGCCTGCTGGTGGACCCATCGCTTCCCGAGGCTTTCGACACCGCGGTCACCCATGCTCCCGGGTGTCCGCGGCACAAGGCGGCTGTCAGCCACTCTGGGGTCAGCGCGTCGACCGACGGTGGAATCTCGGCCAGAGTCGTCGGTCGGGGACGGCGTAACCGCTCGTCGATCATGTGCACGCCGATTCGTCCCAACTGAGCGGCGACCCTGAGCTTCTGGATAAGCGACTCGGGCATAAAAGTTCTCTTTCGTGCTGGCGACAACGATCACGTTATTGATACACGTTATATCGAAATTACCGATCGGCGAAGTGTCTTGGCCGTCGGCGGCCATGTCGCCCCGCCTCATCTCAGGCGGAACGGATCGGAGGTCGCTTCTGCCGGCCGCTTTTCGGTGCGGACGTGGTGCGGCGCGACGCGTCGCTGCCCAACCATTCCAGCCCCTGCAGGGCCATCCCCGGTCAGGATGTCAGCGAGTCCGGGGGTTTTCAGCGACTTCTCCGGCCAGATCGAGGTTGAATCGATCAGCCCGTGCGTGGCATGGACTGCGGCAGTGAGCACGTCGGGCGACTTTCCCGGGTAGCAGGCGTCCAGGCAATCCACCCATCGGTCTATGTAGCGCTTGATCCGGGCGCTCAACCTCACTCTGTTTGCCTTGGGGATCGAATTACGCTCTCTGGTCCATACGCTCAAGAGTTCGCGTTCCTCGAGCGCCCGCTGCACGTGGCCGCGCATCAGGTGCTCCAGTTCTTCGAGTCGATCGTCGAACTGGGCCACCTGTCGACATCAGGACCCGGTCGATCGCCCCGTCCAGAAGTGTCATCAAATCTCGTCCTTGCCGCTGAAATACGGTAGATGGCGGGTCCGGAGACGCCCGCTTTCTCGCCGATGAGATCTACGCCGACACCGTCGAAGCCGCGCTCGTGGAATAGGTGCATCGCAGTGCGTCGAATTTGTTCTGAACGGTCGTTACGATTGGCCAACCCGTTACGTTAGCGCAGATGTGCCCGCGCGCCCGGGCATCCGCTGTCCCATGCGGGTGGCCTCTCTCACCTCACCCCGTGCGGTCCGGGGGCGTGCGTTGCGCCAGCCGTGGTGGCCGTTTGGCGGCGAAGGCCTGTGTCGCCTCGCCGAAATCGGGTTGCTGCTGAAGCCAGCCCTGGGTATCCGCTTCGTAGGTCAGCTGACTGACGAAGTCGCTTTCCAGGGCCCGATGATGTGCCTGCTTGATCGTCGCCACGCTGACGGACAGCTCGGCGAAACGCCGAGCCATAGCGACCGCGTCGGCAAGCGCCTCGCCGTCCTCGGACAACTTGTTCACCAGGCCCCAGTCGCGGGCCTCTGTTGCCGACAGGCGCCCTCCCAGCAAGGCCATCTCGTTGGCGCGTCCCAGTCCGATCACGCGCGGCAGCAACCACGTCAAGCCTGCGTCGGGCATCAGCCCAATCTTGGCGAATGACAACTCAAATCGTGCCGACGTGGCGGCAACGCGTAGGTCGCATGCCAGGGTCAGCGACACCCCCGCGCCGGCCGCCACGCCGTTGATCGCGGCGATGATGGGCAGCTGCAGCGATCGCATGGTGAGTACGAGCGGATTCCACGAGTTCAGGAGCACATCGCGGGCGTTACCCACGTCGCCGGAGATGTCGGCGCCCGCACAAAAACCCCGGCCGGCGCCGGTCAGCACGGCGGCGCGAATTCGGCTGTCGGCCTCCAACTCGAGGAATGCCGACCTCAAAGTGTCGCCGGTCTCGGGGTTGACCGCGTTGAGTCGAGCCGGCCGGTTGATCGTGACCACGCCCACGGGGCCGTCACGTTCGATGAGCACATCGGCCGCGGGCTGCGAGTGGTCGACGGCAGGGGTTGAAGAGACCATCGGCATTACCGCCCTAAGAATTGTCGGATGTAATCGTGCCAGTGCACCTGTTGCAGATCGCCGTAGCAAACCTGTCCCTCGCATTCCCACCGCGAAAGGCAGACCCAGGTTTCCATGTTGGGCCACAGCGGAATGCGATTGGCTGCAACCACTTCGCCACGAATCTCGTATTCGTGGCCGTTCGCATCCGCCATCAACATCTCGACTGTGGTCGGCACCAGCGTCGCAGCGTTGTTCTTGACACGCTTGCGGGTCGAGACAACCGGAACCAACTCGCCCTCGCGGTAAACCCAGCCGCCCCTCGTCGGATCCCCACCGGGCACCTGCAGGTGCCCCTTCCACACGGGCTCGAGATCGGGGTGGTCGAATGCGGTGCAACCGAACATGAAGTCGTCGCTGAAGACACCGGTCATCCAGTCGATCGGCGGCGTCGGGGAGTGCTGTTCGCTGCGACTCTGACCCCACGACCGGTCGCGGACGTTGGTGCAGTCCACCGTGTACGTCTTGCCGCGCAACGTCAGTTCGCCGCGCGCTCGCACCGCCTGCTCAAAGTGCATGCCGGTGTCAAGCAGCATCGGCTCCATCAAGGCTTCCGTCTGGATGTCGAAGGAATTCTCTCGGACTTCGTCGACATAGCGCAGCCGATGGCTCTTGAGGGGTTCGATTGTCTGGACGCGGTAGCCGTTGTCGAACTCGTACTCCCACAGATCCTTTGCGAGGACGTCCTCGCCCATGAAGGAGGTCCAGTTGATCAATTCGGACTGCAGAATGTGCTGCTTCACGCCCTGCCACACCCAGGCTCCGCCGCTCACGACGCCGAGGTTGGGGTGGTGCCAGAGGTAGGTCAGCCCGTGAATGTTCTCCTCCGGGACGCTGAAGCCGAAGTACTGCGTTTCGGTCAGGCTGGGCGATGAGTTCATGCCCTTGTACTGCGGATGCAGCAGATCGTCCTCGCGTGTCGCGGTCCCGAACGACAGGTTCTTTGCTTCCCAGAACGGCCCGTCATGCGTTTCCTGAATGTTGGTGGACATCAGTTCCCCTTTTACGATTCCACGAGCTGCCAGCACGGCCGCAAGAGCGGCGCCTGGGCCTCCCGTTCGGCTTCCGTCATGTTCCGCTGCAAAGCGCTGACCGCAACGAGGATCATGTAGGCCGCGAACTTCTTGAAGTAGTCGAAGTCATGCAGACGACGGCCGCCGGCGGCGTAATACATCTGTAGCCACTCTTCTTCACTCGGTGGCTGCAACAGTCCGCTCTCGGGTGGTGCCGCGAAAATGCGGTTGCTGACACACTGCAGCGCGAGGTCCAGCTCGGCGCGGCCCAGGGTCGACATCTCCCAATCCAGCACGGCGGACAACCGTGTGCCGTCGAAGAAGTAGTTCTGCAGTGTGGAGTCGCCGTGCGTCAGTTCGGGTTCCCCGGCGGGAAGGTGTTGCAGCAACCAGGCGCGCGCCGGAACCAGGCGCTCGTATTCCGGCAGATGAACCCAATCCCAGGTTTTCCAGTACCAGTTGACGCAGCGCTCCAATGGAGTTGAGCCCGGGGCATCCATCGTGAAGTATTCCAGACCCCGCGCCTTGATGTCCGTCTTGTGGATGGCGACCAGCGCGGCCATCACCTTGCCGAGCATCTCTTGCCGGTCCTCCGGTGACGCCTCGGCGAGGGGGCCCTGGATGAAGGCGGCCGGGTGCTGGCCTCTTCCCTTGACGCGCGCCATTGCATAGCCGGGTGCGCCGAGCCAGCGGCCGTCCGGATCGAGCCACAACGGCTCAGGCACCGGCACATCGGTGCCGTAGAGGGCGCGTTGTACCCGGAACTGTCGCGACAGGTCGTACTCGAAGAACAAGCGCTTATCGCTGACCGGCGCGTGCCGCAGCACGAGTTCGCGGGTGACGCGGCCCTGGCCGGCGTCGAAGGTTGCGTCGAAAAGCACTGTGCCGCTGGATGCGCCGACCTCGCCGCCGTCGCCGACCACCGTCACGTCAACCTCACCGACGATGCCGGGCTGATGCTCGATGAAGCTGCGAATCTCTTCGGTGCCGACTTTATGAACGACGTTCTTGCCGGCGCCGATCACCGAGCTGAGCATCGATTGCACATCAGCCATGAGTGAGCTCCTCGTATTTCGTGTGGGTGTGAGCACCGTGGTGCTTGTTGAGGTTCGCCGCCGCGCGGTTGCCCCACGCGACGGCGGTGTTCTGCCCGGTTTGCGACAGATAGTCCCCGGCGAACTGGACGCGAGAAGTCGGATCGATACCGGAGGTGAACTCGGCGATCCGCTGATACACGCCAACGCGTGTCTGCGGCAATGCCACTGGCCAACGGCGCACGTAGGTGAAATCGACTGTGTCTCGCAGCTCCGGGAACAGCCGCAGGACCGTCTGCAGCGAGCGCGCAACCAGCTCCTCATCGGAGCGCTGCATCCAGGCCGCAGCCGCCGACATCTCCCAGGACACCGAGAGCAGGCCGTGGCCGGCGGGGGCACGATCGGGAGCCTTATTGTTCTCGACGATGATCATGCAGATCTCGTGGTCCTCGGCGGCCGGCAGCTGCACCAGGAACGCCGGTGTGTTCGCCGGTCGGGTGGTGCCGATGGCGACGTTGATCGCTTTCGTGAAGCGCAACGTGTCATTGAGGGGGCCGAGCTGTGGTCGGGCCGACGCGCAGATGGTTGCCGCTACCGGCAATGGGGTCGCGACGACGCACGCGTCGGCCTCGACGGTCTTCGTCTCGCCGCCGATACCGCGATAATCCAGGCGCACGCCCTCGGCGGTGTCGGTCAGACAGAGCACGGGGGAGCTCAAGTGGACCGTACGCACCCGTGACAGTAGTGCGTCGATGATCGCGGCTTGCCCACCGGCCAGCGTGGACAGCCGACCGGCAACCGCATTGACCAGACCCGACATCAGCTCGACTCGGCTGACCTTGTCCGAATCGGCCAGCAACAGCGCACGCGTGATCGGTTCGCCGAAGTAGGCGTCGGCCTCGGCGCCGGCCAGCCGGCATACATAGTCGCGAGCAGTCTCCGTGTCGAGCGGCGCGGCGGCACGCAAGTCGTCGTATGACAGCATTCCTCGCAGGCTGGCTCGCGCAACGTCGAAGACCACCCGGGCGAGCCTGAGTTTGCTTGACAAAGTGAGTACGTCGGTCCGCAGCCCTGAGCGGATCAACCGGTCGAGCCGTAACAGCCGAATCCGGCCGTCGCGATACACGCCGAGGTACGGGGCAGTGTCGACCAAACGCAGGCCGAGCTCTTCGGCCAGCTGCGTGGCGACGGGGTAGCGCGCCGCGAACGCCGTCGCACCTGTATCGACGCGGTAACCCTGTCGCGTGACTGTTTCGACTCTCCCGCCTGCGCGGGGTGCCGCTTCGAAGACTTCGACCTCCCAGCCGGCTTGCTGCAAACGGTAGGCGGCGGTGAGGCCGGCGATTCCAGCGCCGGCGACGACCGCTCGCCGCGGTTTGACACTTGACGGGTGGGACACCTGGTGGTTTCTGCAACTCTCGTGGTGGAGGTTATTTTGAGACAGTAAGGTTTTTAAATGGTCGCTGTCAACCGTCGTTATCGAATCCGCGAGGACCCCTCACTCGGCCGGGACCCGCGCAAGCGCGATGTTCGAGCCGTATCAACGGAATGCGCTGAAAGAGTGGAAACTGCGACGGTCGTCTTTCGCCGCATGACCCCCTAGTGGAGGTCGGTTCACCTATACCGCGCGGTGTCCGTAAACGATCGTTACCCCGTCAAGGTACCTGAACCGCCGCGGCTCAATTTGCGTGCGCCGCACGGTCGCGGCGGAGCCGCTCGACTTCGGAGGCGAGGTCGTCGAGCGTGAGGCTCGGTGCGTCCGGGTGGGTCTCCTGGTGGCGGACGGCACCGAGAAGCAGGACGGTGTCGACGAGGATCCAGGTTGCAAACACGAACACGATCAGCCACCACGCCAGCAGACCGTTCCAGGCGAACGGGCCACTCTTGAAGAAGTAAATGAAACACGCCGGGAAGAACATCATCACGATCCAGAAGTTGAAATAGCCGCTCCAACGGGGAAAGGCCGGCACGGGACGGGCGTCCATGAGGATCGCGGCCCCCATCACGAATCCCTGGATGACCGCAGTGGACAAGATGCCCAGGAACGGCAGCCAGGCCAGGTCGTTGAGCCGCTGGATCGTCTCCGCGTCGCCCTCCGGACGGAACGCAGCAACCTGCCAAAACGCACACGGGAAGATCAACTCGAGCACCAAGCAGGCCCCACACATCAGCATGGTGTAGGTCAGCGGCGAGGTACGGCCCTCGATGCGTTTCATCTGGACCGCCCACGCCGCGCACCAGGGCAGCATCAACGCCCCCGCCAACATATTGATGAGCATGCCGATGCGGATGCCGGAGGTATTGGCGGCGAAAAACTGCTTGATCTCTTGCGGGCCCAATTGCGGCGAAGGCGGCGGGACGAACCTGGCGATGGCCCAAAATCCCAGGAAGAACAGCGCCACCCAAGCAAAACCGAGGTAGGCGCTGATCTTCTGTAAACGAGTCCCCATCAGCTCTCCTTCACAAGACGTTGACAGCCCGCCGCTAACCCGACACCGGTGCTTGCGCGGGTCGAGCGTCGAGGACGGTAACCGTGCCTTTGGCCGCGTCCAGTCGCACCCGCATACCGGTTGACAACCGTGAAACCGCGTCCTTGGTGTTGACGATGCAGGGGATGCCCATCTCGCGGGCAACGATCGCGGCGTGGCTCAGCGGCCCTCCGATATCCACGACCATGCCTGACACCAGCGGGAATAAGGCACACCAACTGGGATCGGTGACCTCGCAGACGAGGATCTCATCCTCTTCGAGCTCCTCGGCGACTTCCAGCGTCGCCGCGACCCGCGCCGTCCCCTCGACGACGCCGTTGGTGATCGATACTCCCGTGATCGTCTCGCCTTCTTGGGCCAGCGTCGCGGTCACCGCCGCGCGCGGCTCGGGGTTGCCTTCCCACCGATCGGGCAGCGACAGTGCTTGGTATTCGGTGCGTTTGGCTTTTCGCCAGGCGGCGACGTCGGCTACACCGGCTTCACCCGCAAGCCCGCGCAGCACCTCGTCGACGGTGAAGGCGAAGATATCGTCGGCGCGCGGAAGATCGCCCGTATTGACCAGCTCTTCACCGTGGCGCCGAGCCGCGAACCTCGCGACGTCCAGCGCCATCAAGAATGCGGCCTTGCCGACCTCGCGCAGCGGCAAATACCGCTGGGCCAAGCGGAGCAGCAGCTTGGCTTTGATGCGTTGCGCCGCGGGCAGGCCGGCCAGCAACTTGCGCTCAGCGGTTAGCCTGCGCTCGCGGCGAGCCGCTTGGGCGGCGATGCCGTCGTCGACACCGCGCTCGGTGTATTTCCGGGCGATCGCCAACACGAGTTCGGGATCCTCGCGCCATGAGGTGGCGGAGATCTCCCCTTCGTCAGGACCATGGAAACCGTAGCGCGCTACGAAGTCGGCGACGGGCAGCCGGCCACGCGAGACCTGCCAAAGCGCGCGGACCATGTCGGCTTCCTCGAAGTTGCCGTAGCCGCTGGCCAATTCGGCGACCAACGCGGGATCGCCCGCAGTTTGCGCCAGGCGGTTGAGCTGAGCGAAGAGGGCCTGAGTCACGGCCACCCCGATCACATGCGTACACATCGCGTCATCGAAGTGTCGGACCGCGTCTTCGAGCAGCGCCAGGGTGTTCTTGGGGCTCTCGCTGGTCCGCGCCCGCCACCACTGGTGCTGCTCGGCGTGAAGCTTTTTCAGCTGCGACGGCAGGCGGCTCACCTCGAACGGAAATTTCACCGCCACGAAGGGCAGTCGGCGCACCGAGTTGTGGCTTGTGACGCCCTCGCGAACGGACCCCAGCAACTGGGCCTCCATCGCGTCTCCTGACGTACCCGGCGTCAGGTCGGCGGCGGCCCGCAGGCGCGTGACGTTCATCGAGGCGCGGCCGTAGAACACGGCCGCAAAGCGGTCATCGACGCATTCCGCACGCACCACCTCACGCTTGGGCATAATGCCCAGCCGGTAGTAGGTGCGAGGCACAGACACTTCATTGCCGATCGCGAAGATCGACCAGGACAGCGGCGTCGGGACACCGGGCATCGCCTCACCGACATTGACGGTGGTCCAGAAGGTTCGGGGCCCACTGCGCTCGTGCAGCGGGTCCGGCCACTTCTTCTCGTCGATGGAAGGCAAATCTGAATTCATCGAAAGACTCCGTCACAGGCGCCGCACTAACGATCGTTAGCTTCTGGCATCTTGGCTGATGCGCAACGGGTTTGCAAATATGAGACGCGCATGCCCAGTTACCATCCGGCACGGCGATGATCGGCCGACGATCTGCCTCGTGGAGCCGCTTGCGCTGCAGCCCATTCAAAGCGCAGTCGGCGCCGGGGCCAGGCGCGTCAGCGCAGAATTCCGGTCGCCAGCAGCCGGTCGGCTGCCCGCAGCCCCGTCGTCGTCGCGGCTTCGATGTTCTGCATGCTCTGCGAGTCGCCGGCCAGCTGGATGCGGGTGTCGTGCTCACACAGCGCGCGGAACTTGCCGAGATCGCGGTAGAACCCGATCGGGCTGACCTCTAGATACCAGCGGTTGACGTCGACGAACTCCACGGCGTCGCCGATTCCCGGCAGGATCTTCTCCAGCCCGCCCAGCACCGCGCGGCGGATGTCGTCGTCATCGTCGTTCCAATGGTCTCGCGCCCAGGTGTCCAGGATCGCCAGCGTCAGCAGACCCTTGCCGCCCGGCACCCGCCCTTCGGCCTTATGGTGGTCCACCATGACACCGGTGATGAACGGGTGTTCGGATTTCGGTACCAACACGTAGGTGGACCGCAGCGCCGGCCGCCGGGACAGTCCGACGGTCATGATCATTTCCGGGTTGTGTTTCACCCGCCGCAGGAAACCTTTGCGCCAGTCGTCGAGCTGGGGAACCAGTTCGGCGGTCACTCGGCCCGGTGTCGCCACCACGCAGGCGGCGGCGCGCTCGATCCGCTGGGTTCCGCTGACGTCCGCCCATTTCACGGTCACCCCGCCGTCGACGTCTTCGACGAGGTTCACCGCGGCACCCAGGTCGACCTTCTTGTCCTGCGCCAACCGCTCCGGGTAGGAGCTCATTCCGTCCTTGAACGCCAGGATCTTCGCCCCGCCGAGGAGGGTGAGCAGCGCCAGGAAGTCCACTCGTGACGTGTCGTCACCGGAGGTCGCCGCAATCCCCCGCATCACCGCACCGATCAGAAACTCCTGCAACTCCGGGCTCAAGTGCGCTCGCGCCCAGTCGGTGACGCTTTCGGTGTCGTACCGCCCGGTCGTCGGAATGCGATCGTAGAGCGCCTTTCTCGACCGGATGAGCTCCGGCACGAGCTTGACGAGTTCGGCCTTGGCCCGCACCGACAACAGCTTGGTCGTGGCGATCGACGAGACCAGGTGATCGCCGTCGAGATCGTGCAGGACGCCGTCGCGGACCACGCTGAGGATGAACTTGGTCGGCGCGACGTCGTTGCCCATGCCGACCTCGTCGACGATCGACAGCACGTTGTGGTAGGTGCTGGTGACGAACAGGGCGCCGTTGTCCGCCACAAACCCATCGCGTTGGCGGGTCGACATCTTGCCGCCGACCCGGTCGGTCGCTTCCAGAATCCGGACCGCAAGACCAGCCTTCGCCAACCGGTGCGCCGCCGCGAGTCCTGACGGGCCGGCGCCGACCACAATGACGTCGTACGGATCGCCGGACGGAGCCGGTCCGGTCATCGATTCGCCCCTATTCAGACATCGTTGGACGCCGGGTTCCTGGTACGGAGCACAACTCGAGAAGCCCGGCGTCCGTGTGGGTGGCTATTTTGAGACACTAGGGTTTATAAAAGGAAGTTGTCAACTATCGTTACCGCAACCGCGTGACGCTCATCCCGATGGCGGGTTGCCCACTTCACGGCGGAGGTGGAAGCATTAGTCTGCGCGATAGTCTGTGACGACACGAGGATGGCAACGACCGTTTACGTTTCTCCGATTCACGTCGACGTAGGGGACGGTCCTACATCAAGGAGGATGTGAGATGCTATCGCCACAGGCCAATCTGAGGCTCCTGCAACGCACTTCATGGAGTGGGTTCGTCTACATCGCGTTCCTCATGGTCGGCATCTTGCCGCTCGCGCGGTTCTTTCCCTCTCAACCTCCCACCTGGGACGCCATCCACATCACCCACGTTTATCACTCCAACGTCGCCGGGATCCGCGTCGGAATGGTGCTGGTGCTCGTCGGCTCGATGTTCTATGTGCCGTGGACGGCAATGCTTGCCAAACTCATCGCGGCCGTGGAGGGCAAGCCCGGCATTCTCACCTTCTGTCAGATCATCGCCGGCTGCACTAACGTGCTGCTCACCGCCTACCCCGCAGGCTGGTGGCTCACTGCCTCGTTTCGGTCGGACCGCGACCCGAAGCTTGTGCAGTTGCTCAACGACATCGCCTGGTTGCAGTTCCTCGGGGTGATCGCCCCGTTTTACTTCGTGGTTATCAGCATCATTTACGCCTCACTGGCCGATGAGGACCCCGATCCGATCATTCCTCGTTGGGCGGGGTGGTTCAACGTGTTCTTCATGCTGGACCTGATCCCGCTGAGCATCATCTTCTTCTTCAAGACCGGGCCGTTCGCCTGGAACGGAATTTTCGGCTTCTACCTGCCCTTCGCGACGTTCTGGGTCTGGTTCTTCGTGATGACGTACACGGTCCGCCGTGCGTTGCACCGCCTCGACGACGTGCCCGCCATGCCGCCAGCAACGGCGAAGGCGGCCTGACGTGGTTCGGGCGGCGATCGTCGGCGCGGGCGTGGCGGGACTGACAGCGGGCTATCGCTTACAGGCGGCGGGCTGGGAGGTCGATGTTTTCGAGGCCACCAACTCACCGGGCGGGCGTGTCCAGACGGTACGGCGCGACGGGTACGCAATCGACACGGGCGCCTCCGCGCTGGGTTCGACTTACCACAGCTATTTGGAGCTGGCGCGCGCACTCGGCATCGAGATGCGCCGCACGGCGCCCTATATCGGGATTCGTCGCGCCGGAACGACCCATCTGCTCGATATGGACAAGATGGTGCGGTCGGGCGTGACGACGCCGCTGCTTTCGCCGAGCGCCAAGCTTCGGGTGGCCCGGCTGGTGGTGGACGTGGCGATGGCCAAGGCCCGGGGCCGCCTGGACTACGCCGACATGCGCAAGGCCGCACCGCTCGACACCGAAAGCGCCCGCGCCTACGCCACGCGAGCGCTGTCCGCCGAACTGGACAGTTACCTGTGTGAGCCGATCGTGCGCACCATGCTGATCGCCGACACCGACAAGGTGTCAAAGGTGGAATTGTTCTCCGGAATCGCCAACATCTTCACCGCGAAGATCCTTGCTGCCGTCGGCGGGCAGGGCAGCCTGCCCGAGGCGCTGGCCGCGCGGCTCAAGGTACACCTACAAACGCCCGTCACCGAGGTGCTTCGAACCGAAAACCGAGTGCGCGTAAGCCATTCTGGCACCGCAACGGAGTACGACGCCTGCGTCGTCACCTGCCCGCTGCCCGAGGCGACAGCCATCTGCGTCGATGATCGCGGCGTCCTCGGTCCGCTCAACCAAAGCCTTGGCTACACCCAATGTGTCAGTGTCGCCGTCGGCACCACCAGGCCGCCGGACTGCCCGGCGTTCCTCGTGATGTTTCCCTCGGTGGAGGATCCCGACGTCGCGCTGATGTTCCTCGACCACAACAAGGCGCCGGACCGAGCACCGGCCGGCCACGGCCTGCTGAGTTGCCTGTGGGAGACCGGGGCGTCGGAGCGGATGATCGACGCACCAGACGAGCAGTTGATCGAGCACACCTTGGCGAGCGTCTTCAAGGTGTTCCCCGAACTGCGTGGCTCCGTCGAGTTCACCCACGTGACTCGATGGCGGCGGGCGTTGCCGTTCACCCGCATCGGCGCCTACCAGGAGATCGGTCGCCTCAACGCCGGGCTCGATCCAGCATCGCCGGTGCAGTACGCCGCCGACTTCATGTCGGCGGCCGGGCAGAACACCGCGGTGGAATTCGGAAACCGGGCCGCGCGCAACCTGATTGGCTCACGCGGGCGTCGATGTAGGGAAGGTCGCTTCTGCTGAGGTCGCGCCGGGACAACCAGGTACCGTGAGCGAAGCGCAAACCCGGTTGCGGCTGGGCCCGCTTACTCGGGCCCCGTACCCTCAGCGATCTGCTGAGTCAGTGCCTTGTGTACCGTCCAGGTCATCGACAGCAACCAGGCGACCAGCCCGGTCAGCGGAATGAAGAAGCCCACAATCCCATTCCAGGCCCAAGGGCCGGTTTTGAAGAACAGAATCAGCCCCGCGGGAATGATCAGGATGGCCGCCCATATCGAAAGGTAGCCGACCCATCGCGGGAGGATCGGGTCGGGTTGGGTGTCCATCAGAACGGCCGCGGCGATACAGAACATCTGGACTTCCACCGACCAAATGACGAGGACGAACAGGATCCATCCGACGTCGTTGAGCGCGCGGGTCACGTCGACGGGCCGGTCATCGGAACGGAACGCCGTCGCCATCCAGATTCCCACCGGACAGATGAACTCCAGCGAGAAAAGCGTACAGGACAGCATCTGCGTCGTTGCCAACGCCTTGCCTCCCGGAATCCGCCGGATCTGGCCCGCTATCGCGACGCCCCACGGCACCCAAAGCGCACACGCTGCCATGGTGATCACAAGGTTCACCCTGATCATCGTCGGGTGTGCGTTGTATAGGCCCGCGATCTGATCCGAGGCGGCGGAGGGCCGGTGCGGTGGCAGGAAGCCGGCCAGCCAGAACGAGACCAAGAACAGAACCAACATGATAGGTCCGGTCCAGATGAGGACTCGCTGGACTTTGGCTTCGCGCACGGCAGCGATGTTGATTGCGCTGTCAGGCGAAATGGAGCTCAACGCCATGCTTTTCCCTTCGCACAACAGGATTAGAGCGATTTGAGGACCGTGCGAGCGGTGGTCCTGCCCGCCCAGCCGTGCACGCCGCCCATCGGATGCGCGCCCGCACCGGTGTGCCACAAACAGGGGATGGGTGTGCGGTAGCCCGCCAGCGCCGCGGTCGGGCGGTTGGGGCCCATCTGGTTCAGCGACATGTCGGCGACCACGTAGCTGCCCTCGTGCGTCATCTCTCGCAGTTCGTCGGGACTCTTTACCCAGCTGCCGATGACCGTGCCGGCGAAACCAGGCGCCACTTCATCGACCTTGTGTATCGCCTGAGCCGCGAACGGTTGCCGGTGTTGCTGCCAGCCGCTGCCGTCGGCGAAGTTCTGCGGGACTGCGGTGCAGAACAGATACATCGTGTCGCCTTCACTGCCCCGCGGCACCTGCGAGCGATCGAAGGCCGACGGCATCAGGGCCCACATCGGGATCTCGGCGGGAATTCGGCCGTGCATCGCGGTGTCGAGCGCTCGGTCGACGTAGTCTTTACTGTCCCCGATGAGCATGTAGCTGCCCCACAGCTCTGGTCTGTCGCACAACAGCTTTGGGCGCTTGGACAGCGCGACGTCGATTTTGGAGTTGTTGATGCCCCAGCCGTTGATGCGGATGTTGCGGACCTCGTCGAGCACCGCCTCGGAGACATGCGCCGAGTCGACCAGTTTGCACATGAGGGTTACCGGGTCGACGGCCGCAATGACGTGCTTGGCGTGCAACACTTCACCGTCGACCAGTCGCACCCCCGCGGCCTGCCCATCCCGGACCAGGATTTCTTCGACCTCAGCGTCGGTGCGGGTCTCGCCGCCGTGGTGGCGCAGGCACGCGGCCAGGGCGTTGGTGAATTCGGCCATGCCGCCGACCGGGCGTTTGATGCCCCAGCCGATGTGCAGCATGATCACCCCCAGCACCGCTCCGGATCCCGGTTCCCGCAGCGGGGCTTCGGAACCCGAGGCGTAGATCGCGAGCAGCGACTTGACCTCTTCGGACTCGAACATCGTCTCGATCAGCTGATGCGGGGAGGCCACCAACATGCGCGCGACGGGCGCGAGATTGCGGCGCTTGCGCACGGCGCGCCACCCCAGTTCGGCGACGGTCTTCGCCCGCGGTCGGGTGGGGTGGTCCATGAGGTAAGGCGCCGCCACGTACCAGAAGTCGCACCACATCTCGCAGAGCTGAGCGAACTTGGAGGCGTCCCGTTTCGAATACCGCCGGATCTCCTCGACGGTGCGGTCGAGTGAGCGCCACAGCCCGATCGACTGGCCTTCTGGCCCGAGGTAAGCCCCCCACGGATCCGGGCTGGCCTGGCGCAGGCCGAAGGATTCCAGCTTGAGCTCGCTGATGATAGACGGCTCCAAGTTAGTGAAGAGCAGGTCAACCGCGCATGGGTTCATCACGAAACCTGGAGCCTCAGCGACTGTTTCGCGCGAGTAACTCATGCCACCAAGCCAGGGCTTGCGCTCGAGTACCACGACGCGTTTGCCGGCGCGAGCGAGGTAGGTGGCGCAGGTCAGGCCGTGGTGGCCGCCGCCGACGACGATGGCGTCGTACATTTCAGCCGGCGGTTGCTTTGGCGCGCTGCTCGGCCAACTTGGTCTGGTTGCGTGCGATCGTGTCTGCCGACAGGGGGAGCGGCAGGAATCGGCGGGTGCGGGCCATCAGCTCCTGGTAGTCCGGCCGTACGCCCATATAGTTGTCCTGGAAGGCCGAACCCAGGACCGACGTCAGCATGATGGTGTTGATGATCGGGCCCACCACCGTCCACCAGCAGGCGGGATTGCCGGCGACCGCCACCAGCCACATGCCCCACCAGACCGTGGTGGTCCCGAAGTAGTTGGGGTGGCGGCTGTGCTTCCAGACGCCGGTGTTCAGGTAGCGCGGGCGCTGATCCAGCGCCAGGAACGACTGCAATTGCGCGTCCGCAACCGTCTCGAAGTAAAGGCCGACCATGAACACCAGCAGGCCGGCGAACGCGAGCGGGCCGATGCCGCCGTGAGGTGTCCGGTTCTTCAGAATGCCGACCACGGCGGGCATGCCGATCAGCACGATGATGACGGCCTGTGGCTCCATCACCCGGAAGAAGCTCTTCCACCAGTAGCCGGGTGACATCTCCTTGACGAAGTTCAAATAGCGCGGGTCGCCGCCGTGCACGGGCACGTACCGGCGCCAGCGCGCGGCCAGATACCATCCCAGCCGCCCACCGTGCAGCATCACCATGAACAACAGCAACGCCGCGGTGACCGACTGTGCGCCGACGATCAGATACGCCAACAACGCCGGAACGGCGAAGGCAAAACCATACCAGGCGTCCATCATCGAGTGGTTGCCCTGCAGCAGCCCGACCACCCACAGGATTGTCACCACCGTGAAGGTGAAGATAACGCAGAACAGAAACACACTGAGGTCGCTCGACGGGTTAACACCCAAGCTACTGACCAGATCGTTCACGGGGCCACCCTAACAAATTTTGAGAACGATCGGTCACAAACTTTTGAAACACTGCTAGGGTTTTCCACATGCGCTACCGTCACCGCACGTTTACGGTCGTTCAGCTATCTCCGCCGTGCGATGCTGGTGCCCGCTGATGCGCATCGGGCACGGCCACTTCTTTCAGAACCTCGACGGCCGTTCTGATCACGACGTATGGCAAACGGAGATGGCGCTCGCCGACCGTGCTGAACTCCTAGGCTTCGATTCGGTGTGGGCGGTCGAGCATCACTTCGCGGATTATTCGATGTCGACGGACCCGCTGCAGTTCCTGACGTGGGTTGCGGCGCGCACGCAGCGGGTGCAGCTCGGCACGATGGTATCGGTGCTGCCGTGGCACGACCCGGTCCGGCTGGCCGAACACGCGTGCGTGCTCGATCATCTCTCGGGCGGACGGCTGATTCTGGGCATGGGGCGCGGGCTGGCCCGCCAGGAGTTCGACGGCTTCGGCGTCGAGATGGGCGAATCCCGGCAGATTTTCGACCGTTACGCCGCAGAGCTGCTGGACGCGTTCGAAACCGGGCGCATCCGTGGTGTCCAGTTGCGGCCGGCGCCGTTGGCGCCGCTGCGTGGGAGAGTGTTCGCCTCGTCGATCTCGCCGGAGTCCGCCGAGGTGATGGCCCGCCTCGGTGCCGGGATCATGATCTTCCTGCAGAAGCCTTGGGACCAAACGGTCGGCGATCTTCAGCGCTACACCGAGCACTACCGGCGGTACCGGGGTATCGATCCGCCCAAGCCGATGGTGGTCATCTTCAATGCTTGCCACGAGGACCCTGATATCGCTGCGCAGATGTTCGAGCAGGTCGTCGTTTACTACCGGTCGACGATCGAGCATTACGGATTCGCCGACGAAACGATGGCCGCGACACCGGGCTACGAGTATTACGGCAACATCGCGCGCACCATCGCCAAGCACGGCCGCGAGCAGTTCGCACACTTCCTGGCCGAGCTGCAACCGTGGGGCACGCCCGCCGAAGTCATCGAGAAGACCCGCGAGATCGTGCGTCGCACCGATGCCGGTGGCCTCATCGTCGTCTCGGCGTTCGGCAACTTGGCTCCCGACGTCGCGGCAGCCAACCAAGAACGCTTCGCGCGGGCCGTCATGCCCGCGCTGTACGAAACAGTCGGAAGTTCAACCTGAAAGGGGTAAAGGCTTGAAACTCGGAATCACCATGCCCAGCCGCACGGCGCCGCTTTCCCGCATACCGGATTACGCGCGGATGGCCGATGAGGCGGGCTTCGAATCGATCTGGACGTACGAGCTATACCGAAACCCGTTCTCAATGCTGTGCACATCGGCGCTCACCACCTCTAACGCGGAGTTGTGCACCGGGCTTGCGACGGCGTTCAACCGCTCCCCGTTCGAGGCGGCGAACGCGGCGGCCGACGTCGATGAGCTCTCCGGCGGCCGCATGAAGCTCGGTCTCGGCACCGGGGTTCCAGAGTTCTTGCAGGCCTTTCACTCCACCGACTTCCAAAGGCCCATCAAGCGCCTGAGCGAATACGTCGAGGCATTGCGCAGATCCTGGGCGTACCTCGCCGGCGAAGAGGTCGAGCCGTTCAACGGCACCTACTACCAGTTCACCGCCCCGCCCATCAACCCATGGGGGCTGCGCGACGGGGTGCGCTCGGACATACCGATCCTGATCGCGGGGATGCGCCCGCAGCTGCTCAAGTTGTGCGGGGCCAAGGCCGACGGATGGATCGGATACCTCTGGACACCAAAGTTTTTCGAGCAGGTCGTGTTGCCCAACATCACCGAGGGCGCGCGCTCGGCAGGCCGTGATCCAGACGCGCTGGATCTGGCCTGCGAGATCATCTGCTGTGTGCACCCCGATCGTGACGTTGCCTTGGCGCGCGCCAAAAAGCATGTCGGGTTCTACATCGCACACCCGGTCTCCGACGTGGTCGCCGAAATCGAGGGTGTGCAGGACCTCGTCAACGGGTTGCGCGCGTCAATGATGCAGAAGGGGCTGGCGGCCTTCGAGGAGACCCCCGAGGAGCTTGTCGAGCTGTTCTCCATCACCGGAACGCCGGAGGAATGTCGCCAAAAGGTGGACAACTACAAGGCTCTGCCGCACTTGGCCCTGCACACGTCCTACGTCCCTCCGTTCACCGCCGAGGAATCCGAGGACTGCTACCTGCAGATCATCGACGCGTTCAAACGGTAGGGCTGCTGTAACGGATGCCTTTGGAGCGTCGCAAGGCTCTCGGGCCGGCAAGCGATCGAGAGGCCGCTTGTCGGCCCCATCCTGCGGAGGAGGCAGGCCATACGTGATCCGGCCCGGCGAGCGAACCCGTTTTGTCACCGCGGTGGCCGCCGACCAGCGTTTCGCGACAGGGGCATTCGCCGAAGCCATCTCCGCAACTTCCTGCGCGGCGCCGCGCCATCCGTCCCCGACACCCCGCGCCGCCGCAACACGGGGGTGTTGACCGCCATCAAAGGTTTTCGGTGGTTTCCTCGGTCGTGGCGACCGACCGGCGGGGCACGCGGAAGGCCGGATCGAGCCGGCGAATGACAAGGATGAGCGACACGGCGACAAATGGCGCGATGACGCCGTAAACCGCCGGCGGGATCGCCATTTCAGAGTTGTTTAGTAGCTGTGGACTCAGTGCAATGCCGAAAGCAACCACGCCGTTGTGCATACCGATTTCCAGGCTCATAGCGACGGCCTGGCGTGGAGCAAGACGCATCAAACGTGGCGCCAGGTAGCCGACCGTCAAGCTGGCCAGGCAGAAGCTGACGACGGCGCCGCTGAGGACACCGAGGTGCTGCCACAGCGTCCCCCCGGATTTCGCGATCGCCGAAGTGGCGATCAATACCAACAGGATTGCGGCGGCCACCTTGACCGGCGTCTGGAGTCGCCGTGCAAGGTCGGGTCGTCGGTGGCGGATGGCAATGCCGATCGCGGTGGGTACGAGCACAAGGCCAATCACCCCGAGGAATCTGTCGAATTGGAGCGGGATGAAGCGGCCCCTTCCGAGAAACCATGTCATCGACAAGGCAAGATCGCCGGTATCGCGGCAATCGACAGCACCGCGTTGATCGCGGTCAACGTGAGGTTGAGCGCCAGGTCGCCGTTGAACAGATGACTCATGATGCTCGACGTGGTGCCACCCGGGGTCGCGGCCATCAACATTAGTCCGACCGCCATGGTCGGTGGAAGATGGAAAGCCTCCGCCGTCAGCAAGCACAGCACCGGTAACACCACGGCCTGACAGATGAGCGCGACCGCCAGCGGCCGCCACATTGTGGCCGCACGGCGGAAGTCCGCGACCGTGAGGGTCAGCCCGAGAGCGAGCATGACGGCCACGACCACTAGTGGAAAGAACCGGTTGTCCATGATCCTCCGCGCTGTCGCGATGCAGTGGTCAGTCTCGACCCGGTTGTCCTTGGTTCCCTCTCGAGACCCTAGCGGTGAAAGGCGTTTCGTCGCGCTCTGTGCACGATCGTTAACACTGACGGGGCGTGCCCGTAGATGGTCATAGGGCCGACGCCGAGCTCTTTGACCAGGCGATTGATCGTCAGCGCCGCCACTCCCTTTTGGTCGAAAGAGTTCGAATGCCTCGCGCGCTAACCGTTCCTGGGTCGGCAGGGCCGGTCGGCCCGGGCGTCGTGCCGGCCGGGCGTCCGGGCTCCGTCAGCGCGCCCGGTCACGCCAGGCCGCCACCAGCTCGGCGTTCTGCGCTGGAGTCGAACCGTAGGTGACGATTTCGTCGGCACCCGCGTCGATGAAACGCCGCAGGTTCGTCACGCATTCGTCGACGGTTCCGATCGCGCTGCAGTCCCACATGTACTCGTCCGGAATGACGCCGGCGACGTCCATCATTTCGTGGCGCTGGAATTCGCGGTCGGCGACCTGGGTGATTTTCTCGAACCGCTTGTGATTCCGAATCTTGTCCAGAAGCCCGAGATCCCAGCCGTTGGCGGTGCAAAGCTGCTCACCATAGCCGGGGTACTGCAGGTAGGTGACCATCCGTCCGTGCGCTAGCGCGCGGGTTTCGAAATCATCCAAATTCGGCGCCGTCACGACCAGCGCCGCCACCCGAATCTCACTAGGGTCTCGACCTATTCGTCGGCAAGCCTTGATGATCTGCTCCTTGGCGGCGGCGACGGCGACCGGCGTCATCATCGGGACCAGCAAGACGCCGTCGCACTTCGCGGCGGCAAATCGGGCGCCGAGCGGAGCGCAGAAACCGCCGAACCAGATCGGCGGCGGGGACCCGTGGTAGCACTCGGCGAACGAAAGATCCTCGAAAGCGCCCACAGGGCCGTCGTATTTGACGTGTTTGCCCGCCCACAGATCGCGCAGGATGTCGACGTAGTCGTGCATCTGGGCGTAGGTTGCCATCTTGATGCCGCTGCCGCGGAAGTATCCGTTGTCGCCGCGGCCGAGCCCCATGATGAAACGCTCGCCATAGCAGGCCTGCATCGTGGCACCGAACGCAGCGGCGGTCCACGGGTGACGCGTCGTCGGATCGATGACGCCGGTGCCGACTTCGAGCCTGCTTGTCCGCGCCGCCACACCGGACAGGATCACATCGGACCACTTAATGTCGATGCGCTCCGACAACCAGATCCGGCGATATCCAATGCGTTCCGCGTCCACGCCGTCCTGGATGCCCTGTGCCGGCGTGCGTGACACGGTCTCGTAACCGGACTGCTCCTGTTGAGACGTGACCGCTCCGGCGATGATGAAGGCGCTCATGTCGTCGGCGACCGGAGCCGGGGTCGTTTCGAAATCGTTCGTTGCCAACGGGGTCATCTCCTAGTCGAGGACCGTCTCTGCATCCAGATCCATGACAAAGCCGGCCGCCATCCCATTATTCCCGCAAACATTTTGTCGCCTCGCCGAACTGCCCGGTTCCGTAGAGGCTCGCATCCACCTTCTCGACGGCGGAGTCAAGGCCGCAGCACACCGCTCTCGCGTAAGCATCAGCAGAAAATCTGTGCGTTCCCGGTCCGAAGTGGGTGCAGCACCCCGCCCCGGTCGAGCTGAGTTTCAATCCGTGCATTACGGCGACCGTGGGCAACCGGAGCCCTTCGATCCGCTGAACGAGGCCGAGCAATCGACGGCTGAACTTTGTGCCGGGCCGCGGCGTCCATGGTGGTGAACTGCTGCGCCCGGACCCGCGCAGAAGAACCTTGCCTTCGGCCCGCACGATCAGCGCACGCGCCCCGGTGGGAAGGTCGTCCAACACGGCGTCGTGCGCGTCGGCGACCTCAGGGGTGAATAGGTTGAGCCTCGATGCCGCCCAGCCGATCTTGGCCACCTCACCGCGGCGCTCCAGTCGACGGTCGCCGTGCCGGATGGTCATCTGGCGAGCTTGCTGACGCCGGACGCAGTTAATCAAGCACTGCTTGCCTGTGAGGCGCCCGCATCAGCCGGACGCGATGTACAGTCATGCGAACACTCTGTTCGACGCGGTGAAGACGGGAGGCGGGTGGCAAGTGGTCTTAGCCAACAGTCCGGTGCACAACCGATCCGGCGCACAGACAGTGTGGTCGAGAGTCAACTTCTCCGAGGCGATTCAGGGCGTGCAGACCCCGCTGAGCTGGACCTTCTGGCAGTTTGCGATGGAAACCGCCGTGCGCCGGGGGTTCGGGGCGCTCGGCGTGCTCACTCGATCCGAAGTGCCTCCTCCGCAGAGTCCGGATGACCGCATCAGCGCCGCGTTCTATGGGCGTCCGGCGGGAAACCTCAACACATTTCATCGCATCGGCCAACGGATGCCCGGAACAGACGGCGATACTGTCGTACAACAAATGTTCGGCGAACCTCGCGGCACCGTTGGGGGCACACAGTCCGCGACGTCGCGGTTGCGCGCGAAGCTGCGGTACCCGGTAATCTTGGCCAGTACCGTCTCAAGTGCCTACTGGCACCGCAAGCGCATCCGCTCGGCCCGCGAAGAAATCCGCGACTGGTGGCGACGCGGTACCGTCGAAGCCCCGCCCACGACCGTCGTCGCCGCCCAGCGGCTGCTGCGGGAGGCGGCCGAGAACTTCGTCACCATCGGCACCATGCATACCACCCTGTCTCTGGTGGGTCAGGCGCTCGGCGAACAGGTTGAGCAGCTTGCGGTGGCCGGGTTCGGCAGTCGCGACAGGGCCGCGGAACTGATGACGGGGTATGGGCGCGTGGATGAGACCGAAGTCATCGCCGACCTGTGGAACTTAGCCAACGGCGCGCTACCGATGACGGAATTCGTTGCCCGACACGGCTATCACGGCCCGAATGAGGGCAATCTGCCCAGTCGCGTCTGGCGCGAGGATCAGACACCGCTGTGGCTGCTGACCAACCGCTACCGGTCTCGTGACGCGCTGCATCCCGACCAGATGTGGCGGCGTCAGCAGCGGGTGCGGCGCACCGCGGAACGAGAGATGCTGGCAAACCTAAATGCCCTCAACAAGATTCGGGCACGGCTGGTACTGCGCTTGGCGGCTGAATACATCCCGGTCCGCGAAGTCGGCAAGGCCGGTTTTCTGCACTGCGTAGATGCGGCCCGCTGTGCCGCGCGCATCATCGGTGATCGCCTGGCCTCAACCGGTCAACTGGCGGACCCCGAGGATGTCTTTTTCTTGACGTACGACGAACTGGTCAGCGATGCGCCGAGTCGTCCGGCGGAGGCGCTGCGCCGGTTGGTGCTCGAGCGCAAGGCCGACCACGAATACTTTCACAGCCTCGAGGTGCCAGACCGCTGGGTCGGCGATCCCATGCCGGTGGCCTCGCCGGCCGTCAGCGGGAATCGGCGCGCGGTCGGTGAACTTACCGGGATCGGTGTCTGCGGTGGCCAGGTAACGGGCACCGCGCGGGTGGTCTTCGACCCAGACGACGCCGATCTCGAAGAGGGCGACGTCCTGGTGTGTCCGACCACGGATCCCAGCTGGACACCGCTATTCATGCTGGCCGACGCCTTGGTAATCGATACCGGTGGAGTGATGAGCCACGGTGCGATCGTCGCCCGTGAACTCGGCGTCACCTGTGTGATCAACACCAAAAACGGCACGCGGGCTATTCCGGACGGCGTGCGGATCACGGTTGACGGCACGTCAGGCCGCGTCATCGTTCACGACCCGATCGCGTCATCGGAAAGAAATAGTGTTTGACACACGGGGATAAAAGGAGGCCTCAGCGCGGCGATTGTCCGTCAGCTCCATTGACATCCGGTGCGCCCGCTCCTCGGCGCGGTCCAACGAGTCGTTCAGCCCAGCGGCGCCGCCTACAATCCAGCAGCCTGGTGCCATGAGTTTGTCCGGCATCGGCCCGGGCGCCAATGAACGATTTGAGACGTCCAAACTCAAAATGATACTCTTGCATCCGTGCGCCACTCGGAGACGGGCCAGCGGGCATGACGCAGACTGCCTCTCCCGCTGCAGACGACCTACGCGCTACCGCTGATCCTGATGCGACCGAGCGTCTCGGCGCGCTGCGTCGGCAAGTGCGTGAGCTGACCAGCTCATGGCTATCCGCGGGCCGCTATGTTCCCCGGAGCGACTGTTGGCTGCGCTCATTCGATCTCGAGTTCTCCCGCGAGCTCGCCGCTCGGGGACTGATCGGCATCACGTGGCCGGTCGAATTCGGGGGTAGGGGGCTGGATGCCCGGTCGCGGCTGGTTGTCACCGAGGAGCTGTTGCGTGCCGGAGCGCCGGTTGCTGCCCACTGGATCTCGGATCGTCAGATCGGCCCGGCGATTCTGCGCCACGGCAGCCATGAGCTGCAAAAGGAGTTGCTGCCGGGCATCATCAGCGCCGAATACATCTTCTGCCTGGGCATGAGCGAGCCGGAGGCGGGGTCGGACCTGGCTGCCGTGCGTACCACCGCCAAAAGGGTCGACGGGGGCTGGTCGGTCACCGGCCGCAAAGTCTGGACCAGCAACGCGCATCGCGCGACGCACGCCTATCTGTTGGCACGCACGGATTCGACGGGCCGAAAGCACGAAGGCCTGTCGGAATTCATCGTCGACATGGCCACGCCCGGGATCGAGGTATCGCCGATAACCGACATGTCGGGGGAGCACCACTTCAATGAGGTCAGCTTCACCGATGTCTTTATTCCAGAAAATCGTCTGCTCGGGACGGAGGGAAACGGCTGGCGTCAGGTCATCGAGCAACTGTCGTTTGAGCGCGGCGGCCCCGAGCGAGTCCTGAGCACCTATCCGCTTTTGGTCGAAGCGCTCGATCACCTCCGCCGGACGTCTGACGGGAGTCACGACGTCGAACTCGGTGCGCTCGTTGCCCGCCTGGCCACGCTGCGGCGACAATGCTGGGAAATTGCTGATGCGCTCGACGCCGGCCGCGCGCCCGTCGTTGAGGCGGCGAGTTTGAAGTATCTCGGCACGGAGTTCGAGAACGACGTGATCGAGTTCGCTCGCCGAGTGGGACTGACGACCGCACGCAATGACCCACTGGCGGAAGCGCTTCTGGCCGCGCCCGGATTCACCATCAGGGGAGGCGCCTCAGACGTCCTGCTGTCGATCGTCACCAAGAGCGAGACCCGGCAATGAGTGAATTCGCGCGCGAATTGACAGACCTCATCCGAAATCTCGCCGAAGACGCCGGGGACAAGGTCGACGCCGACATTGGTCCGATGTGGAGCCAGGTCTGCGAACTCGGTCTCGCCGGAATCGGCATGCCCGAGGAAAAGGGCGGTTCGGGTGGAACGCTGGCCGACCTGCTGGTCGTCGTCCGGGAGCTGGCGCACGCGGGGGTGAGCACCCCTATCGTCGAGGCCTCGACGGCGGCGTACGCCGTTGACGCCGCTCCGGAGGCCGACACTTTCGACACGATCGCCGTTACTGACCTGGATGCCTGCTCGGAAGCCATCACCGCCGACGTGGCTCGGGTGCCGTTCGCCGGCAGGGCCCGTGCGCTCGTGCTCGTGACCGCATCCGGGGTCGTGACCGTTCCGCTCGCAGGAGGTTCGGTCACCGTCGAAGCGGACCGCGACATCGCAGGGCTGCCCAGCGGACGCGTGAAGCTCGACGGTGCTTCGGTCGCGCGGATACCTGCGGGACCCACCAGCCCGCAGGTCGCCGATCGTTTGGCGCTTGCGCGGTCGGCGGCCTTGCTCGGCAATGCGTCGGGGGCGTACGACCTCACCCGCAAATACGTGACGGAGCGCGTGCAGTTTGGCGCGCCGCTGATAAAGATCCCCGCGGTGTCGACGACGCTGGCCCAGATGGCGGTGCGGATCAAATTCGCCCAATCGGCGCTGGACCGGGCGACGACGGCGTGCGCAAATGATCGCACACCCGAGCTGCGGCGGTTCGGCGCCGTATCGGCCGCCCGCATCGCCACGGCGACCACCGCGACTCTGGTGGCGCGAGCCTCCCACCAACTGCACGGGGCGGTGGGTATCACGGCCGAGTACGGTCTGCATCGATATACAAGCAAGTTGTGGGCGCTGCGAGACGCCGACGAGTCCGAATTCGCCTACTCCCGCCGGCTCGGTGCAAGGGTTCGCGCAGAAGGCGAAACCGAGTTGTGGGAAAGCATCTCGGCTTAGCCGGAAGCGACCCCGCGCAAGACCTCAGGAGGCAATCAGTGAGTGACACCGTCTTGGTCGACACGGCGGACCGCGTCATGGTCATTACCATCAACCGCCCCCAAGCCAAAAACGCAATCGACAGCTCTGTCGCCACCGGTATCGCCGCGGCGATCGACGACTTGGAGTCTCGCGACGACCTGACCGCGGCCATCCTGACGGGGGCTGACGGAACGTTCTGTGCGGGTATGGATCTCAAGGCGTTTCTGCGTGGCGAGTCACCATCCATTCCGGGGCGTGGCTTTGCCGGGCTCACCGAAAGTCCGCCGACCAAGCCTCTGATTGCGGCGGTGGAGGGCTGGGCGCTCGCCGGTGGTTGCGAACTGGTCCTGACCGCGGACATCGTGGTAGCGAGCACGGCCGCCAAATTCGGGTTGCCGGAGGTCAAGCGAGGGCTGGTCGCCGCCGCGGGCGGGCTGCTCAGGCTTCCGAAAGCGCTGCCATACTCGCTGGCGATGTTGACCGCCTTGACCGGCGAACCGATCACCGCGGATGTTGCGGAGCGTCATGGACTTGTCGCCGTGCTCACCGAACCGGGCCAGGCGTTGGCCGTGGCGCGCGACGTCGCGGCCAAGATCGCCGCCAACGGGCCGCTGGCCGTCAGGGCCACGAAAAAAATCCTTGCGCACCAGAGCAATTGGACCGACCTTTCGGCGTTTGAATGGCAGCGTGAAATCACCGGTCGGGTCAGGGAATCGGCCGACGCCAAGGAAGGTGCCCTTGCGTTCGCTGAAAAACGTGCACCGCAATGGCAGGGTCGATAGGCGGTCCGCTCAACGATCTCGCAGCGATGTGATGCGCCACCACAAACGGACGGGTCTAGCCACTGCCGAGGCCCGCGTCCGGTTGATCGACCTGACCGGGCCCGGCTGTCCGCGTCTCGGGATTCTGCGTCAGATCAAGGTCATGGTCGAGGTCGGGCATCATCGGGAACATCCGGCAGATGAAGGGCACGCTGGAGCGGCAAGGGTCGAAGCCCGGGTCGGCGCCGGCCGGTACGGCAAGACACAGACCCGTCGTCATGGCGCCCAGCAAGATGAGCGCGGCCCTTTTGATGACGGGCATAAAACCCCCTCCCGATGCCGGCAATTGGCACGTGGGAATCGTCGCGTGCTGCCCAGTTCTCCGACCGATCAGCCAGTATATTGAGACTAGGTATCTCACACAACCCCGGGTGCGGTGGCTTCCGCATCCAGGGGTGCGGCCACGAACACCGTGCTGGGATCCAGACGACGAACGGCCCATTCGCGGCAACCCGCGCCGCCGAGATGGATGGGCACAGCGGGGATAGGAAGCCGGCGGACACAAATCCGGCGAAGACAGCAGCACGCAGATGATGCCGCTGTAGGCGCAAATGCGCTGAAACGTCGCCTGGGCATCGTGTCAATGGCCTCGATTGCCGATAAAGCTGGTGGTGGTGCCGGCGGGCGCTGGCAAGTCAAGGAGCTTCGCGACGAGCTGGCTTGCCGGATTGCTTTGTGCCATGGGGGAGTCCGGCGGCAGCAGTCCCGCGTCGATCATCATGTGCGCGGCGCGAACCATCAGAATGGCCAGGCGGGTGCCGGCCAGGACTTCGTAGTAGTCGAGATGGCGAAGTGTGTGACCGGTCGCCCGTTGGTAGTAGTCGATGGTTTCCTCGCGGTCGGGGATACCGGCCGGGAGGGGGAGACCGACGCCTTCGGTGTGGTGGCGCATCAAGAACAGCCACCAGCCCAGGTCTTGTTCACGGCTGGCCAGTGCCACCATCTCCCAGTCGAGTACACCCGCGGGGGCGAGGTCGTCGGAGAAGATGATGTTGCCCACCCGGGCATCGCCCCAATTGAGAACTTTGGGTTGATCGGGGTTTGGACGGTGCTCGTCCAACCAGTGCAGCGCCGCCTCGAGCGTCGGATTCGGTTCGCCCTCGGCCGCCCAGTCGAAGGTGCGTCGCCATTGGGCCAGACCAGCGTCGAGGCCGCTTTGGTTTCCTGGTGAGTCCAGGAATTCCAGCCCGAGCGCGCGCCAGTCGACGCTGTGGATCTGCGCCAGAACGTCGATGCTGTTGTGCCACATTTGGCGTCGCTGATCCGGCGTCAGGTCCAACACCCATCCCGTAGCGGTGAACGGTGGGTCGTCAGCGGGTATGCGACCGTCGATGCGCTGCATGACCAGGAATGGCGCACCGAAGACGGACGGGTCGTCTTCGAAGAAGTAGACCGCTGGCACCGGAACGTCAGAGTGATCGGCGAGCGCGGTGATGACGGTCGCTTCTTTGTTCAGGTCGTATTCGGGAAACACTCCCGGACGGACGGGTTGTACGCGGGCGACCATGCCCCGGGTCTGCGGGCCGCCGGCGTCGACCCAGCTCGCCGTGAACAGCACCGTCTCGTTGGAGAGTCCGCCGGCGCCGGGAATGAGCACGTCGGTCACCGTGATGTCCCGCGCCCGTGGCCATTTCGATTGCAGCCAGCCGGCGAGGCGCTCGGCGGCCAGCTCCGTATCGATGACGTTCTGCAAGGCCATCGTATGCTCCTTTTGCGCCAATATGCGCGTGCGACAGCGCGTTAGTGCCAGGCCGCCAAAGCCCGGCGCTTCATCATCCGCTGGTATTCGTCGAACCAGAGTTCCTGGTACGTCGCGTGAGTGGTTCGGCCCCGCTCATCGGTCCAGCGGTACACGCTGTCGTGGAATGCCGCGTTGGGCCAGGCAGGCAGCGACGCGCACGCAATCGCCTCACCCTGGAATCGGTAGATCTCCCCGGTTTCGTCTTCGGTGGTGATCTCTTGTCGGATTGGCAGATGAATGCGCGGGTGATATTCGAAGACGTTGCGGCGCACCCATTTGATCGACCGGGTTTCCGCTCCCCGCTGAACCCAAGCGAAGTGATGCGACGGCCGGTCCCCGACGTCGTACAGCCCCGCCCAGGCGGGGTTGGTGTCCGGCGGCTCGAAACTGATCTGGTTGAAGATGAGGTCGGGACCGAAGTACATGGGTGACCAGCCGACGGGCGGGACCCGTACCGCACCGCGGCGTTCCACCCGGATCTGGCGCCAGGAGCGGTCGCGGGGCGCATAACAGTCGACCGGATACGTGGTGCCGTCCAGCAGCAATTCGCCGGTCATGTGCATGAACTGCTCGGTGCCGCCAGGCTCGCGTGCCATATCGTGGTGGTCTTCCTCACCGGGCATAACATGTCCGCGGGCCAGTAGCGGCGTCACGGCCTCCGCGACGACGTCGATGGCGGTGCCCCCGTCAGTACTGCGGTAAGTGATCTGCGCGATCTTGCCGGGCTCGAGGAAATCGATGGTCAACCCGTTATCCGTGGTGATCGTGTTTCCCTGGACGCGCGGCCAGGGCATGGTGACCTCGTAATCGAGGAATGCCATGTCGGTGTACTCGACGTTGTCGGTGCCCTCGAAGATGCAGACGCCGCCCTGTGACAGCGGGAACGCCGGCTGGTAGCGCACGTAGAGGAACGCGCCGATGGCGGCTTCGGGAACGCAGAAGCCGAAGTAGTGCGTGTGGATCAGATGCGGATCCCATTGCTCGCCGGCCGCCGGCAGCGGCAGCCACAGGTCGGATTCGGCGGGATGTGTGGGAAGGGCCATGATCGCTCCTAGACGTTGACGGGCCTTGGTGCGGAAGTCCGAGGGGACGGCGCCGAGATCGCTTTAAGCTTCTGCCACAACGTTTCCGACTCCGGGTGTGCGAGGTCGCCGCGGCCGACGACCGAGAGCCCGATGATCCACACCGAGAACAGTGCCAGCCCGAGTGTGACGAAGGAGGCCAGGTATGTCCAGACGTAGGACACGTCGGCTTGGTTGAGCGCCGCCCACATCGGCGCCGCGGTGGCGCCGTTGGCGATGCCGTCGGCCATCGGGATGCACGCGATCACGGCGGGCAGCTTCCACGCCGTGTCGAGATGCGGCCGGAGGTGAAAGATCAACGCGCCGGCCACCATCGGCATCACCGGGTTGACGAATCCCCACCACAGGGGAAATCCCCAGAGGTTGAACGGCTGGTGACCGTAATACAGGTAGGTACCCGCGAGGATGCCGGGGCTTTCCAAGAAGATATCGACGAGAAAGTCTGTCGCCCAGAGCAGAAACAGGTCACGCATCGTGACGCCGCGTGTGAACAGCTTGTAGGCCAGGTAGCCCAGCCCTCCCACGTACCAGGGGTAGACGAAGCAAATGTAGAGCGGCATCGTGCGATCCAGGATCGTGAAGGTGCCCAGCGCGCCCCGCTCCTTCAAGAACACCAAGCCGAGTACGTCGACGACCGGCTCGAAGCCGGCCGCCAGGGCGCCGCCGAGGATGCAGTAGAGCAGCAGCGGCCCCCCGCCCTTAAACAGCTTGCGTAACGCCAGGGCGAGCGCGACGCCCAGCGGAATGAAGATGAAGATGTTGAAAATCGTCTCAGCCACCTTGGGCATCACAGCATCGACCGGCGGCTGCGGAATTGTCGTTAAGGTCGTCGTGATCATCGCCGCTCCCCCAATTGTGAGCCAGTCAACGCCAGTAGGACTAAACTAACGGCCAATGAATGGATTTTCAAGAGTGAAAACCGATTCATCCGGTAAGAATTCGGATGTGCCGTCGGAAACCAAGCCCAAGGCTACGACGCGTGTCGAGCGTCAGCGGCTGCGCACCCGCCGCTTGTTGCTGGACGCCGGCCGGACGCTGATTGCCGCGAAAGGCGTTGCCGGCCTGCGTATTCAGGAGATCACCGAAGAGGCCGACGTCGCCCTGGGTTCCTTTTACAACTACTTCCAGTCCAAGGAGGAGCTCCTCGAGGCCGTTATCAGCGAGAGTCTGTCGGACCTGACGTCGGCGATCATCACCAACGTCGACGACGACACCGACCCGGCCGAGGTCGTGGCGCTTGCCAATCTTCGCGTCATTCGGCTCGCCTACGACGAGCCGGACTTCGCCCGCCTGCTCGTCAACATCGGCCACTCGGAAGCATTGTTCGGCAACGCCGTTCACCAGCCCGCGCGCATCGCCGTCGAGCGTGGAATCGAAAGCGGGCGTTTTGTTGTCGCCGATATCGAGGTCCTGCTCACCGCGGTGATCGGCGGCGCGTTCGCGCTGATCCGGGAGATCCTTGCTGGTCGCCACGGTGCGCACGCCCACGAGGCATTCGCCCGTCACGTGCTGGCGTCACTCGGCCTACCCCCGCACGAGGCGGAAGCCGTCGTTCGCGCGGCCGATTCGAAGCAAGGCAAGAAGGTCGACTAGCCCGTCACCCCTTCTTGTGGTCGCGAATGGCCGTCTGGGCGGCGAGCTTGCCCGGCAGCGCGCACACACCGCCGACGGGATGGGTGCCCGCACCGCTGAGGTACAGCCCCTTGACCGGTGTCCGATAGCCAGCCAGTCCGGCCGCCGGCTTGAGCGGCCCGAACCGTGAGATCAGCGGGTCGACGTGATAGACGTTGCCCGCCGGGGCATTGAACCTCGCTTCGAGATCGGGTCCGCCCAACACAGACCGATCGATCTCGAGTTTGTCCAGACCGTTGTAATATTGTGCGGCATCGCGTAACACGTTGTCGCCGATCTTGTCGCGCACGTCCTCCCACGGCTCTTCTGGCGTCACGGGGACAACGCCGGACCACAGCCACAGGTTGTCGCGCCCCTCGGGGGCCTGGGTGGGATCGACCGCGGTGGGGATGATGGCGCAGCTCACCGGGACCGGGTCGGGCCACCGGCCGCGAACCAGAGCGTTCCAGCCGGCATCCTGCTCTTCGAGGGTGTGCCAGGCGGTGAGGTACTTGCGCAGGTCCAGACCGTCTCCGCGCCACTCCTCGTGTTTTTTCATCGTCACGCGGCCCTCGAGGGCGACGTTGATCTTGAGCGACGTGGCGTGCGTCTTGCGGATCGGAATGTCTTTGGCGCGCACCGACAATTTGGTGTTCAGCGTGTTCGGCGGCAGCAGTTCGTTCAGCGTGACGACTGGGCTGCAGGTGGTCAGCACACCATGACGGGATCTGATGAACTGTCCGGATTCGAGGAGCACTCCGGTCACGCGATCACTCGACACGGCGAGCCGCTCCACCCGGCTGTCGGTGTGCACCGTGCCACCAAGCGCGGTGAGGCAGCGCTGCAATGCGGCCGGTAGCGCGCCCGTGCCACCGACCGGCATCGCGTTCGAAATCTTCTGTACGACACCGAGATAGATCATCGCCCAGGCCGTCGCATCCAGGCGCATCTGCGAAAACGCGGCCATGGCCGCAAGTGCGCCTTTGGGCAACTCGGTTTCGAATGTCTCCTCGAGAAACTCCGTGTGCGACGCGGTCAGCATGTTCCGCAGGCCCCACACCCGCTTGAGATGGCGGGTGGCACCCAGCAGTGAGCCGGCCATCTCACGGTTGAATGGCCGCAGCGGATGGGACTTCATGTACGCGACGACCACGTCCATGATCGGTGCCAGCGCGTTGGACATGTCGAGCCAGGCTCGGGCGTCCTTCGGCGAGAACCGGCGTAGCTCGTCGGCGGTGCGACTGGCGTCCTTCCAGATCGCCAACGAGCTGCCGTCGGGAGCCAACTGGATGTGTGCGGGGTCCACCGAGATCTGCTGCAGGCCGTACTTGTGCAACTCGAGCTCTTCGGCAACACCGGACAGCCGGAAGATCCCGGTCAACTGGATTGCGCCCTCGTTGAAATAGTGGCCCGGCGCCTTCGGCAGCGTCGCGTTGGTGGAGGTCATGCCGCCCACGGTGGGCGATGCCTCCAGGACGGCCACGCGAAACCCGGCGCGGGCCAGGTAGCACGCGGCGGTCAGGCCGTTGTGACCGGCCCCGATCACCACGTAGTCGGCTTCGGTGGGGAGGGCGGCTTTCGTCATACCTGTGATCCTCATCGAACTCGATTACAAAATCAAGAATGAGGTAGGGATCGAATGCGATACTGTCCTCGTGACTCTGTCGGCCGCCCCCATGGGACGCCGCGATCGTCGTAAGGCCGAGGCTCGGCAACGGCTCCTGACCGCGGCCCACCGGCTGATCGCCGAGAACGGTGTGTCGGACCTTCGGATAGGCGACGTCACCAATCGCGCCGACCTTGGCTTCGGCACCTTTTACACGTATTTCGAGTCCAAGGACGCCCTCATCGAGGCGGTCGTGGCCGATGTACTTGCCGGCCTGGCCGCGACGATCGGTGCCGATGCGCTCGAGTTCGCCGATCCCGCCGAGGCGGCCTCGGTGTCGTACCGGCGTTTCCTGCGTTTCAGTCGGGACGAGCCCGAACTGGCGCGGGTCCTCGTCGAACTCGACCGCGTCAATGCGATTTTCGAGGATGCGGTGACACCCTGGGCCATGGAGACCCTTTCCCGGGGACGGAAATCCGGTCGATTCGCCGTCGACGATCTCGAGCTGGCCCTGACATCGATCGTCGGCGCGGCCTTGGCGGCCATCCGGGCCATCTTGGCCGGCCGCATTCCGCCGGGCCCCAAGACGGAGTCGCGGGGAGCGGAGATGATGCTGCGCGGCTTCGGTGTCGACTCGGCCACCGCGAAACAGATTGCCCGCCGGCCGCTACCGTAGCTGCACCCGCACCGAGCCCGCCACCACCGTCGACGGTCACCCGTTCGCCCGTGCGCAATTTGCGACTGCCGTCCACAGTGTCGATGACACAAGGGATTCCGAGTTCGCGGGAAACGATGGCGCCGTGGGACAGCGACCCGCCGATGTCGATCACGACGGCCGCGGCGACTGACAACAGCGGAGCCCACGACGGGTCGGTGATGCGGCACACCAGGATGTCGCCGGGTTCGAAATCATCGGCCTGGTCGCTGTCGGCATCGCGGACGACCCGCACCGTGCCTTCGGCGATTCCGGCGCTGACACCCATGCCCGAGACGATATCGACGCGTTGGGCAGGCTGGTCGCTGCGTCTAACGGCACCGGTATGGGGTTGCCCTGCCAGGTGAGCGGGAGGTCCAACGTCTTGTACCGGGTGTAATACGTTCGGCGCTCGCCGATCACGTCGCCACGGTCGACTCGGGGGTCGGTGAGTATTTCGTCGAGGGTCAGGAAGAACACGTCCTCGGTGTTGTCCAATACACCCTCGACGGGCAGCGCTGGGCCGGCGGCCCGGGCGCCGGCGCGCATCCCATCTATGGCCAACAGGAACCCGGCCTTGCCGACCTCGTGGCCGAGCACGAACCGGCGCGTAGCGCCAGCGTCGGTGCCCCCAACGGCCTGCGCGACCGGGGCAGGCGCGCTCGCAGTTCCCGTTCTGCGGATTGACGTGATGTTCGGGTGGACGCCGCGTTGGCCAGGGTATCGGCCCCGGACTTGCGGTAGGCCCCGGCCAATGCCCGGATCGGCGTGAGGTCTTCGCGCCAGGAGCGGCTCGACACGTCGCCCTCGCCGCGGCCGTGGTACTCGTGCCGGCGGATGAACTCCTTCTCCGTAAGGTGACCGTCGGCCAGTTCGCGCACATCGGCGACCACGGCCGACTCCTCCATGCCGCCGTACCCGCTCACCAGCTCCGTTCCCGGCCCTCCATTCCGGCGGCGGCGCACGGCTTGGCGAGTCGGTCATAGAAGGCCTGGGCGAAGCGTGACGATGCAGTGCGCACGCATGACCGGAACGTAGCGTCGGCTGCCTTCGGTAAGGGCCGCAAGTCCTTCGGCCAGCCCGGACGGTGGACGGTCGCAAACCCGGTTCGTCCACCAGGTGTAGTTGTCTGCCCGGTACGCGGCGACCTGACGCGGGGTCTGCACCGCATTCCATGGCATCTTGACCGCCACAACCGGATACGTGTGGCGGACCGGGCGATTGCGCTCTTGCGACATCTTGGCGCCGAAGAACTGGATCTCCACCGCGCCGCCCGTGGTTCCGGGCATTCGATCGCCGAAGGCACGAAAAGTGTTGATGTTGGCGGCGTATGGTCCTTAGAGGATGCAGCCGAACCGCCGGTTGGCGTCGGACACGTCAGGCCGGCGCGACCATGCGCCGAGTGCGACGACGACCTCAGAAAGCACCAGTTGGGTCAGGCCGTGCTCCAGCCGAGCGGTGTGTGCACGCCGGGGGCCGCCTCGGCGACGTTGCCCGTGGAAAAGTAAGGTGTCGGGGGAGCTGACCATGTGCAGCAGGTTCGGCTGCTCGACCAAGGGCGTTGGTGAGTTGCTCATCGGGGTCAATATATACGATCTGGAACAAAGTACGGGGGGACCTGCTGGACGAGGTGGCTGCTATCCCCACAGGCCACGCCCGTCGACCCCGGTCCCGATCCGTATTCCTTCGGCTGGGTCATCCGGCTGACCGAGGTGGTCAGCCTTTCGGTGTTCGCGTTCCTGCTCTGGCTCACGCTGGTGCGCCCGGCCTACCGCGAGCGGACCGTCACTCTGGACGGGAAGCTGTTCCTGGGCGGACTATTCGCCTCGGTCCTCGACGTGCTGTGCCAGATGTTCAACCCCACCTGGGCGATGAACGCCCACTCCCTGAGCTTGGGCACCTGGGCCAGGCAGTTCCCCGGATTCGCCGCGCCCCAGGCCGATCGATGGGCGTGGAGCCTGGGCTGGTGCATGCCGGCCTACATCTGGCTGGGGTGGGCGCCGCCATCGTGGGATGCGCGTACCTTGATGCCCTGCGCACACGGTTCTCGTCCCTGAGCACCGTCGGTTTGTATGCCGTCGTGCTGGCGTCTTTCATGGTGGCCTTCGGATATCTGGCCACCTTCGGGAACCGAATGGGCGTGTACACCTATGTGTCCTCGCCGGACGCACTGACACTGTGGGCCGGCACCACCCACCGGCTACCGCTGACCGAGCTGCTGTTCATTTCGTCGTACTGCTTGATGTTCACCTGGCTGCGGGACGGACGGGACGCGAACGGTCGCTGCGCGGTGGACCGTGACGTAGACAAGCTGGCTGTCGGCCCCCGGATCAAGACGCTGCTATCCATCCTTGCGGTCTGTGGCTGGGCGGGCTTCACCACCCTGGTGGCCTACCAGATCCCCAACGACTGGGTGGCGATGACCGGTGGCATGACCAGCATTCCCGTGCTGCCGTCCTATCAGCAGGGCAGCATCTATTGCGGTCAACCCGGAAAACCGCTGTGCCCCAACCAGTATTTGACACAGCTCAAATACACCCGCAGCACCGCGACCGGAGGCGGTTAGATGGTCGCTGTGCTTTCCGACAATGACCAACTTGCCCTCCCCGACCGGGTGATCGATGCCGCTCGCCGCTGTTTCGCACGCTATGGCGTTGACCGGACCACGATGCAGGACATCGCCAAGGAGTCGGGTATCGGACGCACCGGCGTCTACCGGCTCGGCCTGACTCGCCGCGAGATCACCGAAGCCGCGATCGTGACCCGACTGCGCGAATTGGGAGAGGGCATCCGGCCCATCGCCGACCGCGACGCCCCATTTGACGAGCTGCTGTTGGAGACCTCGATCGCCACAGTGGACGCAGCCCGCTCCGATCCGGAATTGGGGCATCTGCTGGACACCACCGAAACCGTGTCCCTGCGCCGGTTGATCACCGGCCACGAATCGTCCATGCAGGGAATCGTTTTGGACGTCCTGGGCCCCATGCTGCGGCGCGCCCGTGAGCGCGGCGAGATCCGGCCCGAAGTCAGCGACGACCGCGCCGTCGAATGGCTGCGCGGCGTCTACCTGATGTTGATGCTGCGCGAGGATCTCGATGCCGAAGCCGAGAAGGCGCTCGTCACCGACTTCGTGCTGCCCTCCCTGGTCGCACAACGCGGTACCCGAGAAAGAGAGCGAAGAGATGACAGCCAACGGCAAGAACGGACTAGCCGAGCGCGGACCGGTTTTCATCGTCGGTGCCGGGCCGTCCGGCCTCACCGCGGCCTACCGCTTACGGGCTCGAGGGGTTTCGGTCGTCGTCTTGGAGAAGCGCGATCGAACCGGCGGGATGATCCACACTCACCGCGAACAGGGCTACCTCATGGAGGAGGGCGCCACCATCCGCGCCGAGATCCTGCGCAGGATGGAGAAGCTGATCCCGGGTGTCAGCGACACCGTTGACTACACGCGCATCGCCCGGTGGAACGAAGTGATCGTCTACAGCAGGCCCGGGCTGTACAAGGAACTTGGGCAATTCCAGGCCCGGCAAGCGGCCGTCACGTCGCGCATCCAGTTGGCTGGCGTGTTCCGCTCGTCGTCGAACATGTGCACCGCCACGGTGGCCGGCGAGCGCGCGGCGGCCGAGTTACTGGGTCAGCTGCGCGCGCCGCGCCGGCGCTTTGCCGCGGTGTGATGGCGTCATTCGGGTGACGCCTCGATTCGGCCGAGCAAGGAAGGCATGATCACCGATGTGGGCATCAACCGGAACACTTCGGGTTGATCGATGGCGCGAAGTTGGCACTCGGCAACGGTGGGGTGCTCGAGCTGCAGATGCGCAGCGCCAGGGAGCGGGTTCTGGGTGCCTACAGGCACCGGAGGTTTGCCGCCCATGATGAGTGCCTACGACGACGCGGTCGATATGTGGGTCGTCGGTGGCGGCACCAACAACATCGGTGCCGGCTTTACAGAGCGGGGTGTCGTTCGGTATGCCAGAGTCTGCCGGTTGCCCGGATCGGTACCCCGCGCTCATTACGAGATTCGCGCGCAACGCCGTTGCCGCCGTGGGTTTGAATCGCCCGATCCAGACAGAGCACCCCGGCTTCGGCGGCGGCGAGCTTGGCGATGTTGCTCGACTCCCCGGCGGGAAGCCCCGCGTCGTAAAGGGCCGCCGCGCGCTGGGTCAGCAGCCCTGCCGATTCCTGTTTGATCTTGCCCTCGGCCAGCGGATGCGCGATCGCTTGGTGCGCGCCGATGGGACCGTCCCACACCGTGCGGGTATGGGCGTAGGCGGCGGCCTTGTCCAGCGCGTAACGCGCAGTGCCGATCGAGACCGCCGCGGAGAGAATTTGTTCCGGGTGCAGACCGTCAAATGCGGCCTGCAGGCCGCGGCCCTCCTGTCCGATCAGGCGATCGGCAGGCACCTCGACGTTGTCGAGGAACAGCGTGAACTGCTTCTCGGGCTCTTCGAGGGCGGTGTCGACGGGCTGCATGGACAGTCCCGGACTGTGCGGGTCCACCATGAGCAGCGTCAGCTGGCCCCTGCCCTTGTGATCGGTGCCGGTCTTTGTGACCAGCAGCAGCTCGTCGCACTCGTCGACCCCGGAGATGTAGTACTTCTGTCCGTTGACCACATATCTGTCACCGTCGCGCCGGGCGGTGGTCGAACTGGTGTGCGAGTCGATCCCGCGCCGGCTCGGTGAGCCCGAACGAGAAGCGCATTTGCGCCGAGGCGATTCCGCGCAACCAGCGGTCCTTTTGGTCCGGTGTGGCGTGACGTTGAGGATGGTGCCGATGATGCCGGGGGAGATCAGCAGTCGCAGCAGGGGGTATCCCGCGGCCGTCGTCTCCTCGAGCACCGCCGTCAACTGCCGGAGCCCCTGTCCCGCACCGCCATACTCCCCGGGCAGTAGACGTCTAAAACCTCTCCCTCCCAACGCATTCCAAAGCTCGACCGGTGAACTTCCTTCGCCGTTGACCTTCTTGTGGTAGGCCGGGCCGAAGTCAAATGAGATCGCGAACACGGCTTCCCGCAACATCCGGTCTTCATCGGCGGGAATCAGAGGCAGCACCGGTGGGCTTGGGAGCCGGGCGAGATTGCGCTCATGTCGCCGTCTCGTTCGGTGAGCTAGTCGGACCCCAATTCCCACGCCGGGGAGGTGTTGTCGGGCCGGCCGGCGGCAAAGGCGATGTCGACTAGGTCACGGGCGCGTCGGCGCATCGCGCGGTCACCGATGAGGCCGGCGGCCCACTGGTGGACGATGCCGACCAGGCCACTGAAAATCATCGCGCCGAGGCGGCGCACGTCGACTCCGGCGGAGATTGCGCCGTCCTCGGCCGCCTGCTGCAGGCATTCGACTAGCGCCTTGCTGGGTTCGCGCTCGAGCACGCGGCCGCTGTCGCGCCACTCCGAGATCAGCGCGCGCCAGACGGGGGCTTCCGTGCTGATGATGCGCATCACCTCGTCGACGATCTTGCGCGCACGCTCACGCGGGTCTTTTATATCGGCCGCGAAGCCTTGCCAGTCCGCCAGTGACTCGTTGGCCAATGCCGCCCAGAGATCGTCGCGCGTTCCGATCAGGTTGAAGACAGTCATCGGTGCCACGCCGGCGCGAGCAGCAACCTCTGGGATGGTGGGGCTCTGGTCGGGCTGCTCATGGATAAGCTCACGCGCGGTGGCGATGATCCGTTGAGCGCGCAGCCTTTTACCGCGCTCCCGCCCGTTTTCGATGACGACGAGGTCTGGTTCACTCATGGCAGTCTCAAAGGCGTTCAAGGTAGGCCTTGACGGCGGCGCCGGTGTCGGCGAAGCCGAAAAGTCGCGTCTGATTATGCCATTCGCGCTCGAGTTGGGTTTCGAGTGTGGATTCCGTCGATTGCCGCAGCAGTCGCTTAGCCATCCGCACCGAGACCGACGGCAGCTGGGCAAACTGGGCCGCTCGCGCCAGCGCGGCGTCAAGCAGCTCGTGCGGCTCGACGACGGCCTCAACCAGGCCGATCTCGAGCGCTTCGTCCGCCCCGATCGGACGGATCCGGGTCAGTAGGTTGAAAGCTTTGGGCATTCCGATGATCCGAGGGAGCAACCAGCTCAAACCCATCTCCGGGGAAACGCCCAGGGCTAGGAAGCTGGGCGCGAACTTGGCTGTTCTGGATGCGATGCGGATGTCGTGCAGCAACGCCAGCGACAGCCCGCCACCGGCCACGCCCCCGTTGATTGCGGCGATCGTCGGGGTGCCGACATCGAGGACCCGCCTGACCCAGCGCCCGAAGCCCAGGGTGTCCGAACGCCTTTGCGTGGCGGACAGTCGCGGCATACCCCAGTCGCCGCCGAGCGTGCCTTGGTAACCGAGGTCGTGGAAGTCGATTCCGCCCTCTGAGTTGACGCGGCGCAACACTTCACGATCCGCTCCGACACAGTAGGTGGAGCCCTCTCCGATCGTCACGATTGCCGAGACGGTTTCGTCGCCGTCCGCCGCTTCGAACGCGTCAATGAGATCCCGCATCAGCGTGCCCTGAACAGAATTGCCGGACTCCGGGCGGTTGAGCCGCGCCACGACCGTGCCGTTGTGGCGCTCCACCAGCACATCACGGCCTTCGTCCGCGCCTTGTTGCTTTTTCTGCGACGTCATTGTTATATGGTAACATAAGTTATATGAGCATATAAACCTTGCTCGAAGATGATTTTCTCGCGAGGAGGAGGCCTGACGTGGAGCACCACGGCTGATGTCGTTCGCACAAACGACTGATCAGGGCTCCGAGAACGGGCTCTCGCTCGGCGAGCTGCTGCGCACCCGGGCCGTGGAACTGCCTGATCGCCCGTACGTGACCGTCAGCGGGCGCGGTTACACGTTTGCTGAACTCGACGCCAGATCGGACGCGGTCGCCTCGGCTCTTCGTGCCCACGGCGTGCGTGTCGGTGACCGGGTGGCACTGCTGACCCCGAATCGTCCTGAGGTCGTGGAAGTGTTCTTCGCATTGGCCAAGCTGGGTGCGATGCAGGTGCCGCTCAACGCCGCGTTGAAAGGCGACTTCCTGCGCTATCAGCTCAGTCAATCGCGGGCCTCGGTCATCGTGGTTGACTCTGATGGGGCGGCCGCGCTCGATGTCGTGCTGGGCGGGCTGCCCGATCTTCGTTTGTGCGTGCTGCTCGACGGCCGGCAAGGCGGTGCCGGGTTGGGCGGTATGGAGCGGATCGGCTACCGGGAATTGGTGATGTCTAACGCGGAGCCCCCTCGGGTGATGGTCGATCCGAGCGACACCATGACGATCATGTACACCTCGGGGACCACCGGCTTCCCGAAGGGTTGCCTGCTCAGCCACGGCTACTACCAGCGCGCGGCCCGCGCCGTGGGCCGCGGCGTGGAGGTGACCGAACACGACGTCCTGTTCACCACTCTGCCGATGTTCCACGCCGCGGCGATGTTCAGCAGCCTGATCGGCGGGCTGGTGTACGCGATTCCGGCGGTGATCGATCCCGCCTTCAGCGCCCGCAATTTCATGGCGCGCGCGGGCGAGGTCAACGCGACCGTCGCCTTCGCCGTCGGGGCCATGGGGAACGCGCTATTGGCGACACCCGTGGGCCCCGCCGATCGGGCCCACCGACTCAGGACGATGGTGGTCGCTCCCTTGACGCCGCAGTCGCAGCAGGCATTTCGCGAGCGGTTTGGAATCGAGCCGCATGCGCAGATGTACGGCCAGACGGAATGCATGCCGATCACCTGCACGGCGTTGTCCGACGCTCGTGATCCGTCCGGCTGCGGGGCGCCGATGGGCGATCTCGAGGTCGCGTTGCTCGACGACGACGACCGTCCCGTTGCTGACGGGGAGGCCGGCGAGATCGCCATCCGGCCCAAGGACCGGTTCGTCATGTTCGACGGCTATTGGGATCAGCCGGAGGCCACGCTGCAGGCCTTCCGCAACCGGTGGTACCACACGGGTGACTACGGTCGTCTCCTGCCCAGCGGGCAACTCGAGTTCCTCGACCGCCGGAAAGACGCCATGCGCCGACGGGGCGAGAACATCTCGAGCATCCAACTCGAAGCGGCGATCCGGGCGCACCCGAAGGTCGTTGACGTCGCGGTGCACGGCGTTGCCTCGGAGCTGACCGAAGACGACGTCAAGGCGTGTGTCGTGTTAGCCGAAGGGGTCACAGTGACACCGGAGGAACTGTTCGCGTTCTTTGGTGAGCATTTGCCGTCCTACGCGATACCGCGGTACGTCGAATTTTTCGACGACCTTCCCCGAACCGCGGTGGGGCGGATCCAAAAGTACAAGCTGCGTGAGCGACCACTGGACGATCGCGTGTGGGACTTCGAACGACTGGGGTTGCGGCTCAACAAAAATCGAGACCGCGACGCACAACTATCGACGACAGAAGAAGTGAGGTAGAGAAGAGATGACAGCCATCACCCAGACCGACCCCGGCGCCGAACCAGTCATGCGGTTGGTGCCCTCGGACGAAGAAAAAATGTTGCGAGAAAGCGTCGCGCAGATCGCCCAGAGCTTCGGACATTCGTATTTCATGCAGCAGGTGCGCGAGGGCGGATCGGCGACCGAGCTATGGAATGCCCTCGGCGAACAGGGGTTCCTCGGGGTTTGCCTGCCGAAGGAGTACGGCGGTGGTGGTCAGAGCCTGTGGACGCTGATGATTGTCGCCGAGGAACTCGCGGCGGCGGGCTGCCCGATGGTGCCGCTGGTGTTTTCGCAGGCCATCTGCGGGCAGTTGATCGCCAAGTACGGCACCACCGAGCAGAAGGACGCCTGGCTGGAGGGCATCGTCACCGGTGCGCAGCGGTTCTCGTTCGCGATCACCGAACCCGATGCGGGTTCGAACTCCCACAACATCAGCACCGCTGCGGAAAAGGTGGGAGACCAGTGGGTGCTGCGCGGAACGAAGACGTTCATTTCCGGGGTCGAGAGTGCCGATCAGATTGTGGTGGTGGCGCGGACGGGTAGGCGCCCGGACGGGCGGGGGTTGCTGTCGCTGTTCGTCGTCGATCCCAACGCCGAAGGGCTGACCCGTCAACACGTCCCGACCGCGGTAGAGGTTCCCGATCAGCAGTGGATGCTGTTCTTCGATGGCGTCACCGTGGGCGCTGACCGGCTCATCGGCAAGGAACACGAGGGCCTGCGCGCGGTGTTCGATGGGCTCAACCCCGAGCGGATCCTCGGCGCGATCCAGACTATCGGGATCGGCCGGTACGCCCTGGACAAGGCGGTGCGATACGCCCAAGAACGCAATGTGTGGGGGGTGCCGATCGGTGCCCATCAGGCCGTTGCCCATCCGCTGGCCAAGGCCAAGATCGAACTCGAGGCCGCGAAGCTTTTCGTCCAAAAGGCGTGCATGATGTACGACGTCGGGGATCCCGGCGTTGGGGAGGTGGCGAACATGGCGAAATTCGCCGCCGCGGAGGCCGGGGTGAATTGCCTCGACCATGCCATCCAGGTGCACGGCGGCAACGGGGTCGCGCTCGAATACGGCCTGACCGACATGTACTGGTTGGCGCGGATGATCAAATTCGCGCCGGTGTCCCACGAAATGGTGCTGAACTACGTTGCGGAGCACACTCTGGGCCTGCCGCGGTCTTACTGAGAGCGTTCAAGGAGTCAATGATGACGACAACACAGCCGGAGATCCGTGTCCTGGACGCGGACACCTACGCCAACGGCGACCCGACCACATTCGGGCTGCCGTTAGAGCAGTACGCGTATCTGCGTGACGAGCAACCGTGCTACCTGTACGAGTTCGACGACCCGATGCTGATCGATCGGGCCTGGGTGGTCAGCCGCAACGCCGACATCTGGGCCGTCGACAAGAATTCCGAGCTTTATGCCGCTGATCGTGGGCACGTGCTCATGTGGAAGTTCAGCCCGCTCGATCCGAGTGTGGGTGGCAAGCCGGCGATGCTGACGGCGGATGGGGCCAAGCATCGTCAGCAGCGGGCGGTGATGAGCAAGGCGTTCACCCCGGGCATGGTCAAGAAGCTTGAGGAGAAGTTCCGCGGTTACGCGGTCAACATCGTCGATGAGGCCCTGGAGAAGGGCACGTTCAACTTCGTCACCGACATCGCGCATGCGATGCCGATGGAGGCCCTCGGCGACGTGCTGGGAGTGCCGCCCGGCGACCGGGCGAAATTCTTCGCCTGGGTGGACACCTTCGCCGCGCCGTTCGACACCCGCATCACCCCGTCGTTCGAATACGTGCTGCAGGCGATCTTCGATCTGCTGGGCTATGCCGTGGAGCTGGCCGAGGTCAAACGGCACGAGCCCGGTGACGATGTGATCACCCAGTTGGTGCAGGCCGGCGCCGAGGTGATCTCCCAGGACGAACTGATGGGCAACGTCGCCTTGTTGGCCAGCGGGGCCGCCGAGAGCACCCGCACCGCGCTTTCGCATGGCATGCACGAGCTGATGCGCAACCCGGAGCAGATGGCCTGGCTGCGCGCACACGCCCACGACATCCCCAACACCGCCATCCAGGAGATCGTGCGCATCGCCACCCCGTTCACCCACTTGGTGCGCACCGCCACCGCCGATCACGAGCTGCACGGCCGGCACATCAAAGAGGGCGACATCGTATTGATGCTGTTTACTGCGGGAAACTTCGACGAGCGCGCCTTCGACGACCCCAACACCTTCGACCTCTGCCGCGAGAAGAACCCGCACGTCAGCTTCGGCCGCGGCCCGCATCAGTGCCTGGGCAAACACGTGGCGGCGCTGGAGATGAAGATCCTGCTCGAAGAACTGCTCCAACGCACCAAAGACATCACGCCCGCCGGCGACATCAACTACATTCGAGATGCCTTCTCGCGCGGGGTATATCAGCTGCCCATCACTATCACGCCGGCATGACGCCGAACGCGCGACGAGTGGACAGCCGGCTTCGACGATGCCGCGATCCCCGACCTGACCAGTCGGCGCTGACAAGCGGGCAGCGATCGTCTACGACATTCCGGATTAATAGGTCAGGCCGGGGTCACCGTCACCGGTAGTTGGTACACACCACGGGTGAATACGTCACGGACGTAGGAGATTTCACCGGCCGGGCGGATGTCCTTGGTCCGTTGCAATAGTTCCTCGAGAAGGATCTTCATCTCCAGCGCCGCGACGTGCTTGCCCAGGCCGGTATGCGGGCCCCGGCCCCAACTCAGGTGACGGTTGGGGGCTGCGTGCCAGGTCGAAGCGATTCGGATCGTCGAACGCGGTGGGGTCGAAATTACCCGCAGCCATCAGCATGCACACTCGCTCTCCTTTGGAGATGGATTGTCCGTGCAATTCGATGTCTTTGGTGACGGTAGGCACGAAGTGCAGGAAAGATTGCGATGCGGACTATTTCCTGGATGGCCGTGGCCGGGATATCGTCGGCGTGCGACCGCAGCCAGGCCATCTGGTCGGGGTCGCGCATCAGCTGATGCAATCCATGGCTCAAGGCCGTGCGGGTGCGTTCGGTTGCGCCGCTGGCCAGCAGGACAATATTGCCCAGGATCTCGTCCTCCGAGAGCGTGTCGTCCTTGTCCGCCTGGACCATCTGCGAGATAACATCCTCGGCCGGTGACTCCCTTTTACGTGCGACCAGATCACCGGCATAACCCGTGAGATTGAAGATCGCTTCCAGGACAGTCTCGAATGACGGGGTGAGGCGTGTGTCGAACGGGGCTGCGAAGCGGTCCACCCAGTCGAAGAATTGCGGCCGTTCGTCCGGCGGCACCCCGAGGACGTCCCCGAGCGCCTCCATCGGCATGGCGTGCGCGACGTCGGTTACGAAGTTAAAGGTGCCCTTGGCCAATGCCTCGTCCACCACCACGCGGGCGTAGTCGCGGAACTTCTCCTCGAGGCGCCGCACCACCGTCGGCGTGAAGCCACGGTTGATGACTTGCCGGTGGCGCTTGTGGTCGGCCCCGTCCTGGGTGAGCATCGCGGGTTTGCCGCCAACGGTCGGGTCGATCGGGTTGACGGTCCAGATGTTGACATGACCGCGGTTGGCGGCGAATGTTTCCGGGTCGCGGTCGATGGTGGAGATGTCCTCGTAGTGGGAGACCACCCACACCTGGTTGATCAGCAGTGGGTCGTCGAACTTCTGGAGGTAGACCGGCTCGTTGTCGCGCAGGTACGCGTACTGGTCGAGGGGCAGACCATAGGTGTCGGGGTTGCCGCTGGCGTAGACGTCGGGGTCGAGCACGCCGATCGCGGCCCGTCGTTGTGTGGCAGCAGTCATTGTCGGTTGTTCCGTTCAGATATCGGTCGGGGTCGGTTTGGCCTGCGCCCAAAGTGGTTGCCGCTCAGCGGCCTACCGAGGTCGGCCGGGCCGCCTTGATGGTGCTGCGCATCGTGATTCCGTGTGCCGCGTTGATTCCCTTGGGCATCAGTACCAGCTGGCGGCGCCGGTGCCGGCGGTAAACCTGCCAGCCCGTGACGCTCGCCGCCAGCGGGATGACGACCTTACCGACGCGGACGCGGTTCACGGCGCGCCCCCTGCCGCTCCGTTACCGTTCGCCGTCCTGGTTGGGTCGTCCGGCCAGGCGCAGCCCGCGCGGGCGCCGGCGCTGTGCACGTTGTCCCCGGCCCACAGGCTGCGGTCCAGGAGTCGGCTGTCCCAGAAGCGGCGGAACTTCACCAGGCCGCGATCGAACCGGTTGTATGCCGGGTGCTCGGGCTCCTGCCGATGGATCATCAACGCGGTGTCCTGCATGATGGCAAACCAGTTGCGCCGCACCAACAACGACCGCACGATCGGGCGACCGATCAGGCGCAACGCCGGGTTCTTGACTTCGGCACGATCATCGTCAGGTAGACGATGTGACTGTCGGCGTCGACCGGCGTGAAGCTGAGAATCAGCCGCGCGCTGTCGCTGAGATCGTTGATCTTCTCGGTGAGCGTGATCATGGCCCGCGGCAGACGCGCAGTCACTTTGGCGCGGCTTTCCGCCAGCTCCGGCGGCGACGTGGTCAGATCGATCAGGTGCAGACCACCGCCGTAGGTCGTGGCATGGAAGTCGCCGCCGGCGGCATCGGACACCCCCACATTTCGCCGCGCTGGTAGCTGCGCTTGAGGTCCTGCCATCCGACATAGGGCGCCCGGCCGTAGAAGTGACAGATGTACTCGATTCGGGTGTCCGACTTGGAAAGAACCTCGGTGTCGCCCCAGGACCCCAACCGATGGAGCCCCGCGAAATGGGCTGAGTCGGGCAGATTCTCGACGAACCACTTGGCCGGGAAGGGCAGCTTGTACCGGACATGCTCGAAGACGATTGACTCCTCGTCGATGCCCTCGTCGGCCAGAAAGTCGGGCAGCTCGTGGTCGGCCGGCTCAGGGCCATTCCACAAGAAGACGGTCCCGTAGCGCTCGATCACCCGATACGTCGGCAGACACGCCTTGGTCTTCGGCGCCTCGGTGAGGCCCGGCACGTGCACGACCTTCCCGTCACCGTTGTAGCGCCAGGCGTGAAACGGGCAGCGCAGGGTGTCACCGACCACTTCGCCACCGAACCCGAGGTTGGCGCCGAGATGGAGGCAGTGAGCGGCCGCGCAATGCAGTGTCCCGCCCGAGTCGCGCCACAGGACGACGTCGTGCTCGAGAACCCGCAGTGGAATCACGGACCCCCTGGCCACGTCGCCGGAGAAGGCGATCTGCCAATACGACGTCGGGTACTGCGACCTCGTCGTCGTCCGTCGTCGCGGTCTGCAACAGGGCCGGGTCCAAGGTCACGTAGCCCAGCACCATGCTGATGAGCGCCCGGACGGTCACGTCGACATGACGGGTCGGGTAGCCATGTGAGCCGATCTCACGGTTCGCGATCTCCAGCACAGCGTCTAGGCCCTCGTTCAGGGTTGCCCAAACCAGTTGCCGCACTAGGGGATCGAGGTGCTCGTCGGAGAACATCAGCAGCCGCAGCGCACCTACGTGGGCGCGGCTGTTGCGGTAGAGATCGGAGATGAACTCTCATAGACCAGTTCGGGCTCGGTGGGCTCGCCGTCGAGCCGGCTGGTCAAGCGGCGCGTCCACTCGTCGATGAACTGCAGCAGCGGTTTGGTCATCACCTTGGCGAACAGTTCAGCCTTCGTCGCGAAGTGCCGGGTCACCTCCGACCCGGTGACCCCGGCTCGTTCGGCGATGCCGGCCATCATGCCGCCCTTGTATCCGAGCTGGCTGAACGCGTTTTCGGCGGCCTCGACCACCATCACCCGTAACTCCGTCGAGCGGCGCCGTGTCCGGCCGACCCGGTGATCTGCTGTGCCACATGGCTACAGATGGTGCCGCATTCGGGCTCGGATGCGCCCACGAATCGCTGATCAGCGCCGGTGCAGGCGGCGCTTCCAGTCGCCGGCCGACAGCAACCGCGCCGCGCGGGTCATCAAGCGGATGTTGCGCGCTTTGGTTGGGTACCAATAGATCTCAGAGGGCAGGTTGAAGCGCTCCTCGATGATCGACTTCTGCCAACAATATTTGCGGATGCCCTCAGCGCCGCCGTGGCGGGCACCCAAACCGGAACTGCGGCGACCGCCGAACGGCACCGGCAACTGGAACACATTGGTCATCACGTTGTTGACGTTGACCGAACCGGAGTCGACCCGTTCCGCAATTGCCCGGCCTTTGGCATGGTCGCGGGTGAACACGCTGGCGGCGAGTCCGAACTCCGAGTCATTCGCGCGCCGCACAGCTTCGTCGGCATCGGCGACCTTGACGATCGGCAGCGTCGGCCCGAACGTCTCCTCCCTCATGCAGGCCATCGACTCGTCGACGCCGAGCAGCACGGTGGGTTGGTGAAAGAGTCCCGGCCCGGGAACCCTGCGGCCGCCAGTGGCGACGGTCGCGCCGCCGGCGACGGCATCGGCGACGTGACGCTCGATGATCGACAGCTGGTCGGGCGTGGCGACGGCTCCGATGTCGGCGTCGTAGCTGTTGGGGGCATCGGTGCCGACGCGGAGCTTGCGGGTCAACTCGACGACTTTGGCGACAAATTCGTCGTACACCGGGGCTTCGACGTAAACGCGCTCGATGGAGACACAGATCTGGCCGGCGTTGTAGAAGCCGCCCCACACCGCGGCCTTGGCCGCGCGATCGATGTCCGCATCGGCCAGGACGATCATCGCGTCCTTTCCGCCCAGTTCCAGGCAGCAGGGGATCATCCGTTCGGCTGCGCGCACGCCGATGCGCCGGCCGGTCCCCACGCTGCCCGTGAACTGGATCATGTCGACGGCATCGACGACGGCCGCGCCCGCCTCGCCGCGCCCGGTCACCGCGTCGAGCACATCCGGGGCGCCGATCTCCTTCCAACCGTCGACCGCCGCGGCCCAGGCCAGTGGTGTCACCTCAGAGGCCTTGGTGAGCACGGCGCAGCCGGCCATCAGCGCGGCCGGAATGTCGAGCATCTGCATAGCGAGCTGGGCGTTCCACGGGGTGATCGAGCCGACGAGTTGGTGGGGCTGATAGGTGACCCGCATCCGCTTGGTCGCCATCATCACGTTGTGCGGGCGGGCTTTCTCCGGCGCCAGGAATTTCTCGGCGTTGCGGGCCCAATAGTTCAGCACGTCGACCGACGCGACAATTTCACCGATCGGTAGGTCCCCCCAGGTCTTGCCCGTCTCGTCCTGCACCAGCCGCAGTAGGCGATCCTCGTTGTCCAGAATCCAATCCCGGAAGCGCTCCAGCCAAACGCGGCGGGCCTGGAAACCCATCGCCGCCCAGGCCGGCTGAGCAACGCGCAGCCTGCGGGCCACGGCGAAGCCATGGCTACGCTGAGGGCGGGAAAAAGCGCAGCGATGCGGCCTCCGCGATCGCGCCGAATCTGGCGGAGAGGCAAGCAGCGGCCAGTCACGCGACCCTCACGCGGCGCCTGGCCCGTGAAGCGGAATTTTTATGCGATTTCGCCCTTGTCGCGCGGGATTGAGGAGAGAACTTCACGAAGATCCCGGACCGCGCGGGGAATGATCTGTTGGTACTGCCGCCACCCCCGTTAGAGCCGTTGAAGTGTGCAAGGGAAAAGATTGACAACGCGTGAACGATCGTTCATAGTGGCGGAGTCAGCAATCATCAATGTTGCGCGTAGTGGGTCCATGAGTGTCGGATCGTCGACGAGTTGCGTCGATAGCCGATCCGCCACGGGCGGCTACCGCCGCAGCGCCGGTAGAACCGGCAGGACCGTTGTGCAACAACTTATCCGGAATAAACAGCTCGGGATGGTCGACACCGGTGGTCGCGCGACTTGCGCCTCGCCGCGCTCGATCAGGTCTGATCAATCGACCCCCGGTGGGTAGGAGACGAAGATGCCTCAACGAGTCGAGACCGCCATTGTTGTCGATGCGAGCCGCCACATGGCGTTGGCGACGTTCGTCGACCGGGTCAAGGGCCTGGAGGCTACGGGCGTCGTCGACTACGCCCACCTCTGGGATCAGCTGACCAGCTGGTGGCCGCCGGAGATGTGGAATCCCCAAGTCACGCCGCTGGCGAATGCGCTGCCCGATATCGACTCATTTCCCGACCAATTCGCCCTCGGTGCCGTCGGCGCCTACGCCACGCCCGACTTGGGCATGTGCATCAGCAGTGATGCGATTCGCCGCGGACCCGCCGAATTGATGCAGACAATGCTGACCATCTCCAACCTCGCAGGCAGGCGCGCACCGATCCTGCAGCTGGGGGCAGGCGAGCTCAAGCAGTGTAAGCCATTCGGCTGGAAGAGATCCCAGGGACTCAGCTCGCTCGAAGACCACTTCCGTTACATGGAGGCATTCTGGAATTCCGACGGCCCTGTCACCCTGAAGGGAAACAGGTGGAACTTCGACAACGCCTGGATCGGCGGCTCAAAGGGGCGCCGTCCGCGGGTGTGGGGCCTCGGCGGTGGTCCGAAGATCATCGACCTGACCACCACATATGCCGATGGTTTCGCGACCATCGCGCCAAGCGTCTGGACCAGTGCCGACCATGCGGGGGAAGAGATCTCGAAGCTGAAGCAGACTCTAGACAGCAAGGGCCGTGACCCGGAGGCATTCGATTTCGGCCTGTGGCCCCTGCTGATCCTGCACGACGAAGGCCGCGAGGACTTGGTCGAAGCAGCGATGAGCAACCCGCTGATCCGTTGGCTGGCTGCGGTGTTCGGGCGGATTAACCAGTCCGATTGGGACAAGGAGGGCATCGAACCGCTGATGCCGCGGGATTGGCACTATGCGATGAAACTGCTGCCGGTGCAGTGGTCGGCCGCAGAAGTCGAGGAGGTGACCGCTGGCATCCCGCGCAAGACCATCGAAAAGTGTTTCTTCATCGGCACCCCGGAAAAGGTCGCCGCGGAACTGCAGGCGTACGTCGACGCTGGTGTGACGTGGACGATGATGGCCGACGTGTTGCCGTTCGTGATGAACGCCGAGGAGGCCTCGGATGCGAGCCGGCGCGCCGTCGAGGTCTGTGCAATTCTCAAGGGGCGCGACCCGGCATCGGCGACCTTGACGATCGACGGCGTCGGCCGGACCCAGCCGTATGCTAACGATCGTTCCGCACCAGGAGCCATCAGATGACCACTGCGGCTAAGGCGGCGTGCACAATGCGGCCGAGCGTGACGGTAGGGACGCGGTCAGGATGAAAGTGGGGATCACCGCCGATGATCCGGCCACCGTGGTGGCCGAAGCACGCCGCGCCGAAGAGCTCGGGTTTGACCTCCTCGGTTGTGGCGAACATCTGTCCTTCCACGGACCGACGCCGAACTCGTTCGCGATGTTGGCCGCGGCCGCGGCGGTGACGTCGCGGATCCGTCTGGTCACGTCGATCGCACTGCTACCCCTCTATCCGGCTGCGTTGGTGGCGAAAATGGCCAGCGTCATCGACTGCATCTCGGGTGGCCGGTTCGAGTTGGGCGTCGGCGCCGGCGGCGAGTATCCACCCGAGTTCGCGGCCGCCGGCGTCGACCCGGTCACGCGCTTTCGTCGCCTCGACGAGGGACTCGAGATCGTTCGCCGGCTTTTCACCGGCGGCCCGGTGACGTTCAAGGGCGAATTCGCCGCGCTGTCGGGCATCACGCTCGATCCGCCGCCGCCTCGGCCCAGCGGTCCGCGGATCTGGTTGGGCGGAAGGAAGAATGGCGCACTTCGCCGCGCCGGGCGGTACGCCGACGTGTGGATGCCGTACATGGTCGAACCCGAGCAGGTGCGCCGCGGGCTGGCCAGGGTTCGTGCCGCAGCAATCGAGCATGGGCGCCGCGAGGATGCGGTGTCGGCGGCGCTGTTCGCCTGGACGGCCGTCGACCAAGACTCGTCGTGGGCAAGCACCACCGGCATCGCGACAGTCAGCGCCGCCTATCGACAGGATTTCTCGGGATTGGCCGACCGGTACCTGCTGCTCGGCGACCCGCACACGGTTACCGAACGGCTGGCTGAGTTCAAAGAAGCGGGGGTGGACTCCGTCTTGATCCAGATCGCCGCGCAATCCGGCGAGCATCGCACCCGGATCATCGAGACTCTCGCGAGGGATGTGTTGGCGAAAGTCCACGATTTTTAGACCCGAGGGCTGACTGTTCTACGAGAAGGGAGACCGACCATGGCCGTACAAACCGGCACCGTCCTGGAGGAAACGGCCGATCATCGCGCGATCCGCGAAGCGGTCGGCGGTATCGCAGCCAAATTCGGGCCCGCCTATTACCAGCAACAGGTCGACGACGGCGGCAACTGTGCGGAGCTGTGGAAAGTATTGGGCAGCAACGGATATCTGGGCGTCCACCTGCCCGAGAAGTACGGCGGCGGCGGGCTGGGTCTCGGCGAGCTGGCGATCGTCGTCCGCGAGACGGCCATCGCCGGCTGTCCGATGCAGTCGATGCTGTTTTCATCCGGTGTGACGGGCACGATCTTGGACCGCAGCGCGGACGACGAGCAGAAGGAACGCTGGCTGCCCGGCGTCGCCAGCGGCGATGTCCGGCTGTCCTTCGCCATCACCGAACCGGATGCCGGCTCGAACGCGCACCGGATCTCCACGACCGCCCGGCACGAAGGTGACCGCTACGTTCTGAACGGTCAGAAGGTGTTCATCACCGGTATGGAGTCGGCTCAGTGGGTGATGGTGGTCGCGCGGACCAGCCTGGACGAGGCCAGCGGACGCGGGAAGCTGTCGGTGTTCATGGTCGACAAAGATTCTCCCGGGCTCTCCTGGACACCGATCCGCACCGTGATGAACCAACCGGACAAAAGTCACCAGGTCTTCTTCGACAATGTCGAAGTGCCGGCCGAGAACCTGATCGGAGCGGTCAACAAGGGACTTGCCGTGGCCTTCACCGGACTCAATGCCGAACGCATCCTCGCGAGTTCGTTATGTACCGGAATCGGACGCTACGCCTTGGCCAAGGCGGTCGACTACGCGAACCAAAGACGGGTGTGGGACACGCCCATCGGTGCGCACCAGGCCGTGGCTCATCCGCTGGCGGCCGCACACATCCACCTGCAGGCCGCCGAACTCGTCACCGACCGTGCCTGCGCGCTCTACGACAGCGGAGCGGAGGTCGGGGAGCTCGCCAACACCGCGAAATACCTTGGTGCGGCCGCGGGGCTGGAAGCACTGGACGCTGCTGTCGCGGTGCATGGCGGAAACGGTGTGACCTACGAATACCAGCTCGCACCGTACTTCTGGTTGGTTCGGATGCTCAATATGGGGCCGGTGTCGAAGGAGATGATTCTTAACTTCGTGGCCGAGCACGCTCTGGGCTTGCCGCGTTCGTACTGAGGCGGCGTGCGACACACGGGGAGTCGACTGCCGCAAAAACAAGCTTTATATTTGAAATCGTCGGTATCAATAATACGGAATGTAGGCGAGGGCACCTCATGCCGACCATCGGAGGGACGGCGCTGCTCAACGCGCAGCGGGTTGGCGAACGCGAGGCGATCGTTACCGGCGAGCGGCGTTGGACATGGCGCGAACTCGAGACGGAGATCGCCGAGGCCGCATCGGCCCTGGAAGCGTTCGGCCTGCGGAAACGCGATCGGATCGCGATCTTGTCGTCCAACTCGCCGGAGTTCATCATCGCCTGCCACGCCGCCTCGCGGCTCGGTGCGATCATCGTGCCGGTCAACACAAGATTGGCCGCACCGGAGCTCGCCTATATCCTGGACGACTCCGGCAGCTCCGTATTGGCGTTCACGCCGGGCCACTCCCAGCTGGCCGAGGCCGCAGGCGGCAAGGCGACATCCACCACGCTGCTCTCCCTGGGGCCGTCGACGGCCCATCCCGATCTGCTCGCCGGCGGACATGGCGATGCGGTGCGTGAGGATCGCGCCGTCGAGCACGACGACGCATTCATCCTCTACACCTCCGGTACCACCGGAAAGCCCAAAGGTGTACTCCTGGACCACCACCGCGCCGTATGGGCGGCAATGGCCCAGATCGTCTCGTTGGGTCTGCGCGACGGCGATCGTTACCTGCACTTGGCACCGATGTATCACTCGGGGGGGATGACCTTCTTGAACGCGACGACCCTGCTGGGTGGCACCCACATCGTCGTCCCGAAGTTCGACCCGGGTTCTGTGCTGGCAACGATCGAAAGGCACAGCGTCAACTGGCTTTTCGCTGTTCCGACCATGTATCAGCAGATCCTGCGGTGTTATGAGAGCAACAGCTGCAACATGGCGTCCTGGCGCGTCGGAGTATTCGGTGCCGCCCCGATGCCCGCGGCGGCCATCGAGCGGTTGTTAGCAGCTTTTCCGGGCGTGTCCTTCTTCCAGCAATGCGGGCAGACCGAAGCCGGACCAACCGGGATCTACTCGACGATGGACCAGGTGCGGTCTCGGCCGCTGTCATCGGGCCATCTCGCGCAGCCCTTCGTTCAGGCGCGTGTCGTCGACGAGCACGGTAACGACACGCCTCCCGGTCACGTTGGAGAACTCGTGTTTCGCGGCGAAGCCATCACCAAGGGTTACTGGAACCAACCGCAAGCCACTCGGGAGGTGATGCGCGACGGCTGGCTGCATACGGGTGACTTGATGCATGTGTATGACGACGGCGCTATGCGCCTGGTCGACAGACTGAAAGACGTCATCATCACCGGGGGGCGCAATGTGTACTCGGCGGAAGTCGAGCAGGCCATCGCCGATCACCCCGATGTGACCGACGTCGCGGTGGTCGGCCGCCCGAATCCGGAGTGGGGCGAGACGGTCGTTGCGTTCCTCACCACGGTCGAGGGGTCCGACCTCACGCCGGTCTCGATCAGGCAGCACTGCGCCTCGCGGATCGCCGACTACAAGATCCCGCGCGAGTTCGTGTTTGCGGCCATCCCGCGTAACGGAGCAGGGAAGGTCCAAAAGCACTTGCTGCGAACGGAATCGTATCCGGACGGAAGTTGCGGTTCGTCGAACTAACTTGGTGATTTCCGCCTGTTCCTGAGGGCCGCCTTGGGTGGCGGCGCTGGCGTTCGCGTCGCGGCGCCCTCGCCGCTGCGATAGACCACCCGCCATACGATCTCGACGAGGGCATCGAGCTGTCGCTCGACCTCCTCGTCGTGGGCGGTACCGACCAGGTGATAGAGCCCGCGTTCGATCATCCAGATCAGCCACTGCGCCGTGCGCGCGGCGTCAAGATGGGCATCGGCAACTCCGGCCCGCTGGGCGTCTCCGATATAGGTTGTCAGCGCGGTCACCACTTGGCCGATCAGGTTCTGCTGCTGTTCTGCCGCCCGCGGATCGTAGGCCGCTGTCTCGGCGATGGCTCCCAGAATTGTCCGGTGTTTGCGATAGGTGTCGATCGGCACTCGTAAGGCCCTGCGCAGATCCTCGCGCGTGGCATCGACGGGCAAGCCCCACCACGACGCACCATCGGCGAGCAGATCGCCGATGACATCCTGCGCCATAGCGACAAGGAGATCGCCCTTGTCGGCGAAGTAGACGTAGAACGTGGAACGTGAGATCCCGCCCGCGGTGATGATCGCCTCGACGCTCAAATCGGCGAACCTGACACCGTTCTCGACCAGGCCCTCGACCACGCTGACGAAATGACGGCTGAGCATGCCGCGACGCTGGGGCCGCGACAGTTGCAGGGGTCGAGGGGGAGATGCATCCACGCCACGAAGTATACGCGCTGTACAAGCGACCATACAGAATGTCTGGCTTGTAGACGATCTGTTAGATAAGGTACACAGCATGTCTGATTCGACGGTTTACGTCGTCGGCGCAGGCCCGTCGGGGCTGGCGGCGGCCTGGCGGCTGAAAGAGGCCGGCCGTGACGTCGTGGTGGTGGAGTCCCGGGATCGTGTTGGCGGACAACTCTTGTCGGTGAAACGCGATGGGTACCTGATGGAGGCCGGGACCACAATTCTGCCCGCCGCCTACGACAGCGTGATGCGCCTGGTCGACGACATCGGCATGACCGATGAGTTGATACCGGCAAACTCGTTGATGGGGTTCATGCGCGGCGACCGGCTGCACTACCTGCGGGCGAACCGGCTCATCCTCGATGCGGCACGGACCAAGCTGCTGTCGCTGCGCTCTAAGATGAAGGTCACGAAGCTAGCCGCGGACTCATTCAGGCTGCGCAATCTACTCAGCTACGAAGACCTGTCGATGGCCGGCGCCTTCGACACCGAGACGCCCGAACAGTATTGCCGGCGGCGCGGTCTTGACGGTGAGTTGTACGACTACCTGATCGAACCCACCGTGCGTGGGGGAGCCGGCGTCCCCGCCGATGTGATCTCGGTGGTCGAGTTCTTTTTCCTCTGGCAGAAGGTGCTGGGCACCAAGCTGTACGCGTTTCGCGACGGGTACTCGTCGTTCCCCGAGCGGCTGGCCGCCGCCATTCCCGACGTGCGCCTCAACACTGAAGTGGTGGAAGTCGTCGAAGACCCCGCCGGCGTGACGATCACGTGCGCCGGGCCCGACGGCAGGCAATACACCGAACGCGGAGCCGGTGCCATCGTCAGCTCCATGGGCAACAGAGTGCCCGACATTGTTCCCCAGTTGGAGCCCGACCGCGCGAAGTTCCTGCGGGAGCTGAACTATACCTCGACCATGTCGATCAACCTGGCGCTGGACCGGGTTCCCGACTGCCCAGCCTCATTCATCGTCGTTCCCCGGCCGGTCTCCGAGGGGCTGTTCGCGGTCATCCTCGAGCACAATAAGGCACCTGGTCGCGCCCCGGCGGGCAAAGGCCTGGTGTCCCTTTTCATGATGAACCAGTGGGCCGTCGACCACATGGACGCCGCCGACGACGAGATCCTGGCCGACGTGCTGCCCGATGCGGAGAAGGCAATCCCGGGCCTGGGCGAAGCGATCGAGTTCGCGCGAATCAACCGGTGGTACCCCGTGCTGGTCTACAGCCACCCCGGCTTGTATCGCGCACTCGGCCGCTTCCACGCCGCCCGAGATCTGAAGAGCCGCATCCACCTCGCGGGTTCCTACAATTCGTCGGGAAACGTCAACACGGCTACCACGGCGGGCGAGCGGGCCGCTCGCGAACTGTTACAGGCACTTTCGCCGTCCGTCGCGTTGACTCGGTGATCGAGATGGCCCAGTTCAACATTCCGACTCCGCCGGCGATGGTCTTCCCGCGGACGCCGCAGACCGTCGCCGAGGTCGTCCTGTGGATGGTCGTCGTCGTGTTCGTTGCCTTCGCGCTACACCAGTGGCGGCGGACCGGGGCGCCGCTGGGCCTGGTGTTGCTAGCGGGTGGCGGCATCGCGCTGTTCAACGAACCGCTCGACGACGTTTTGGGACTGGTGCATCATCCACGGCCGGGTCAAGACGTGGTCTTCGAAACGATGGGCCCAATACCGCACTGGGGGCTGCCCACGTACATCATCTTCTTCGGCGGCATCGCTTACGTATTGCTGTTGGAATTGCGCAGGCTCACCTTCACCCCGCGCGCGTTCTGGACGGGGATCACGCTCACTTTCGTGGCCGATCTGCTGATCGAGTTGCCGCTGTTGCATTTTCGGCTCTACACGTACTTCGGCTACGGCGAAGTCCCGATGAGCATCGGTGGGTTTCCGTTGTACTGGCTGTTCATCAACACGACGGGTCCGGTCCTTTGCGCGGCCATCCTGTTCGCGGCGCCGGCCTACTTCACTGGCTGGCGGGCGGGCCTCGTGCTGTTCTTGCCGCTCGTCACCGACGCCGGCTGCAGCGCTGCGGTGGGCCTTCCCGTGTACAACGCGCTGCACACGCCCGGTGCCCCCGCCTGGGTGACGTGGGCGGGCGCATTTGCTTCCTGCGCAATTGGTTTGGCAATACTCGATGGGTCGGCACGCTGGATCTACGCCCACACTCTGAAGATGCGGAAGGCCGACGAATTTGCGCTGGAGCTGCAGGAGCAGGAATGAGTCAGCCCTGAGGGGCAGCTTCGTTCGATCGGTGGAACGGGTACCGCGCCGGCAGGCGGGTGTGCGGCGGTATGACGGCCTTGCCGTCCGGTGTGATGTAGACAGACCCCTTGCCCGAGTCGGTGTTGTCGTTGCGGCTCAAGGGGATACCCGGCCCGGGGCACGCCCGATCGGTACCTCCTCCGCACAATCCGTCCGTGAAATACGACCGGTCGACGAGGTCGCGCTGCCACTCCTTGGAGTGAGTGCCGACCCAGTAATTCGGCACGTTGTAGGTGAGGAACAGCGCCATGTGCACGCCCGCCAGCACGGCCAGCGCCCGCACCACCTGCTGGGTGCGCTCGGACGTCCGAAGGCGTTCGGTGCCGCGTTCGACGAGTGTCTGCCCTCTGTCGTTGCGGAAGTACCGCAGGCATGCGACGGCGGTGAAAGTCGCCGAGACAGTGACGACCTCATTCAGCGGAAAGGCATGGTAGGTCGCGTTGAAGATGGCGAAGCCGCGTCCGCCCGGGTACTCCCAGATACCGAGCGGCATGAATATCACGCCCTCCAGGATGATGTCGAAGGCCACCATCGCGACAAAGCACACACCGATCAGCCCGACGGTCCCGATTCGTGGCCACCTGACCTTGGCCCGCCGCATGACCGCCGCGCCCAGGAACATAGTGATGACGAAAACGTAGACGTATAGGCCGGGCATGATCAGGATCGGCTCGACCAACATCGCGCCCGGCTTCCCGTTGGACAGCCAACCGGGGACGCCATGCACCCACGAGCCGTAATTAATGGGCCACGAGTTATAGGTGAACCAGTGCCCGCCGTACGCCGACAACGGATCCTGGAACCACAGCGTCGAAAAGGCCAGTACCAGCATGCCGTCGAGGGTCAGCCGGCGTTGCCGGATGATGGGACGCAGCACGAACCACCCGATGAGGCCGATGCCGACCGGAATCGACACGGCCTGGAACACGACCATGGCCACCTTCATGTATGTCGGTGGGTCCATGGGGCCGGTCGGCACCCGCTTGAAGAACGGGCCGGTGACCCACTTGATCAACACGTAGGCGATGAAGGCCAAGATCATCGCACCCAGGGCGGCCCACCATTTCACCGGAACCATCCGGTGTGGTTCTCGCAGTGGCGCGCTCAGCTGAGCATCGGCCCCGGTCGACCTCAGGTTTGTGGTCCCGGTGGCGGCCGTGGTTGCCATGAATCCGATAATGAAACGCCCAATATCAAATTGTCAACGCGGCGTCAGGCCGATCTGCGTTCGCCGCCTTCGGCTGGGGGCGGGCCAGGCGCCCGGCGCGGTTGGTCCGCTCGATCCACCCCGTGCCCCGCTCACCGTTCCACTCGACGATCGTGGGCCCCTCGACATTGATCGTGTTGCGGTCATCCGACCAGCTGGTGCCGAGCGGCATCTCGAGCGGGTGCGCCAGATGGAACGACATGGCGTGCTTCATCTGCACGTCGATCGACATCGCCCCCAGCTCGGAATCCAGCTCCACGGTAAACCGGCGCGGCTCGCCCGTCGGGTCGTCCAGCCCAGGGGTTTTCGACGGGACGGCGGGAAGCATCTTTCCATCCTGTACGACGAAACCGAAACGTGCGTACTCGTCGCCCTCGTGCCAGGCTTCGAGCACGAGGAAGACCCGGCCGCTGGGGAAGAAACCGAAACACCAAGCATGGCGATCGAGGGTGAGGTAGTTGCGCCGTCCCCAGGTGTGGTCTCGAAATGCCAGGCAGTCCACCGGAATTGACTGGCCGGCCACGTTGATGGTGCCGGTGACCCGGCCGCCCTGCTCCAGGTGGCCGTCGCCCCAGTCCTGGTTGTCCATGGCCGCGCCGGCGCTGAAGGTGTCGAAGACGCCGGTGAAGACCAGATCCACTTCGAGCGCCGTCGTCGGCCCGTCCGGCACCAGGCCGCTGGCCGCCGCGTCGGTGGTGGTGCGGGTCGCGTGTCCGCTGTAGCGGGCGTGCCAGCGGCGCAGGGGCTCTTCGACCGTAAACGAACAGTTGCCCGAGCTTGCCACGTCGACGTTGTTGCCGTGGGCCCCAAACTCGCGGCGGCACAAGATTTCTCCACCGGGTCGGTAGATCGCGATGAGTCCCTCCCAGCGGTTGGGATCGGTATGCATGCGGCTCCAATGCCAATAGAAGGCGTGGCCGCTGGCCTCGTCGAATCCCATGAGGATGAGGTTCTCGCTGTACTCGGCCGGCACGGGATCCGGCAGGTGCAGCTCGTCGCGAACGGGGTCGGTCTCGATCATCGGTTGGCCTCCGCGAGGGTGAGTTCACTGCTGTCTTCTTGCCCGTCCTCGAGGTGGACGGTGCCGGTGTCGCCGTCGACGGTGATCAATGCGCCGTCGGGGATCAACTCTGTGGCGCCGGCGATCTGGACGGCCGGGAAGCCATACTCGCGCGCCAGCAGCGACCCATGGGCCAGCATGCCGCCCGTCTCGAGCACGATCCCGGCGATCACCAGGAACACCGGAGTCCAGCCCGGGTCGGTGTGATTGACGATGAGGATGTCCCCCTTCTGCACCCGGCCGATCTCCTCGACTCCGTGCAGCACCCGCGCGCGCCCGGTGATCCTGCCGCGGCTCGTGCCGATGCCGACCAGGTCGTCACCTTCGGTCGCGTCGGACAGGTTCACCGGATGGCCGCCTTGCATGTACACGGGCAGCCGCGTCTCGCGCGCGACGAAGCGGTCGAAGTCGCGCATCCGGCCCGCGATCTTCGCCTTCACCAACGGGGTCGCGTGGTTTCGGCGGAGGACGTCGTAGAGCTCGTGGCGGCTCAGGAAGTACAGGTCGCGTTCGGAGTCGAAGACCCCTCGCTGCAACAGCCGGCGGCCGATCTCTAGGAACGCCCGCTTGGCCGCCCATGTCGAGCGGTCGATGTAGTAGCGCTCGTCGTCGCGGACGATCAGAAATTTCAGCAGCCAGTCGTGCACCAGTTTGAACAATTCCGCGCGGACGAACCCGAACGGACGTTTCTTGATGTTCTCGACGACCTCGGCGAGGACCGCGTCGCGCCGGGCGTTGATCCGGCGCTCGTTCTCCTCGGGGTCCAGCGGCTCCGGGCTGGACAGCATCGTCTTCCAGGCTCGATAGTCCGTGGCCGGGTCTTCCAACCGGCGCGGATAGTAAATATCGCGCTCGGCTTGTCCGCGGTGGGCGTTGGCTTGCGCGAAGGTCCGATACCGCGCCAAGAAGTCACGGCCCGCCTCTGAGTCCTCGAGTGCGGCGAAAAAGGCATTACCCTCGTAGGCTTCGAAAAGCGCGCGCAGCTCGGGTGATTCGCGAATCTCCTCAGCGAACGCCAAAAGCTCGATGTTTTCCTGCAGGGTGGCGGTGCGGCGCGCCGCCCCCGACAGCAGCTCGCCGAAAGCCAGCGGATTGTTTCCGTCGTACCACTTGGCGAGCATCCACCCGAGGGCGGAGAACGCATCGCGCGCATACAGGTAGTAGCCCGCCCAAAGTTCCTCGGCGAAGCGGAATTCCAACTCCAACAGCTCTTCGACGTGGCGCTCGAGCGCACGATCGGACAGTTTGCGCAACTGTTCATCCGGCAGGCCCTGCGCTTCGTCGACCCGGTTATAGAACCAGTTGTCGAATGTCCGCAGAAACGCGTACGGAGTGTTGGCCGGATCGCCGGCCGCCGTGATCCGGGCGTGCATCTTGAGATAACGGGCGATGCTGAACGGGGACGAGAGAATTTCGTCGTGCCACCACGGCGGCACGTGGTTGAGCACGTTGGGGCCGGGCCGGAACGCCGGGAAGACCGTGTGCTCGATGATCGCGCGCTCCAGACCAGCGTTGAAGTACGCCTCGGCCTTGTGGAACTTGAACATCCGACCGGTTTTCATCTCCGGGACGCCCCACAGGTCGGCGCACCGGCTGTACGCGCGGGTGAACATCTCGGCCCGCCAGGAGTAAAACAGCGGAGTGATCGCGCCCGTCCACTGCTCGTCGGCCCAGGTGCGTGTCCAGACGATGTCGTCACGGTCGGGCAGCGTCTGCCAGTCGTCGACGTCGGTGTCCCACGCCAGGTTCACCCCGGTGACCGGTCGCGATTGCAGCAGATATACACGGCCGTCGGCGAGCGCCCACTCGATGTCCTGCGGCAACCCGTCGTAGTGCGCCTGCACTCGGCGTCCCAGCTCACCGAGTTCTGCCAGCTGGTCGTCGGTCAACGTGAAACGCTTGCGGTCCTCGGCCGGTGTCTCGAGGGTTACCGTGCCATGCGCGGCGTCGGGATCCCGGACGATCATGAGCTCCTTGGCCCCGAGAGTCCGTTCCACGGGCCGCAGCGTCCCGGTGTCGAGCACCCACGAGTCCGGCGTGGCGATGCCCGAGACCACGCTCTCGCCCAACCCCCAGTTCGCGTTGATTACCAGCTGCTCGGTCTGGGCGGTCAGCGGGTTGGCGGTGAACAGCACGCCGGAAGCCACCGACTCGACCATTTGCTGGACGATCACCGCGATGCGTACGCCCGCGTGGTCAATCCCGGCGTTGTGGCGGTAGTGGGTGGCACGGGCGGTCCACATCGACGCCCAGCATCTCTTGACCGCGTGTGCGACCGCATCCGGGCCGCGCACATCGAGGTACGTGTCGTGCAGCCCGGCGAACGATGTGTCCGCAAGATCTTCCGCCGTTCCCGACGACCGCACAGCCACATAGCTGTCCGCCGGGAGCGCTGCGTAGGAAGCGGCGATCGTGTCGGCGAGCTCCTGCGGCAACGGGGCATCGATGATCGTTTGCCGCACCTTGGCCGTCGTCTCCTCCAGTGCGACGGCGTCCTTGTAGTCCGCATGGGCGAGCAGATCCGCAATGCGCGGACGCAGTCCGGCTCCGTCGATGAACGCGTCGTAAGCCGCGGTCGTCACCGCGAACCCTTTCGGCACGGGGAACCCGGCGGCGCTCAACGCGGCCAGGTTCGCCCCCTTGCCGCCGGTCAGTTCGGCCTCTTGGGCGCGGGCGTCATCCAGTAGCAGCACGTCAACAGGCGAATTCATCGTTACCTCTCGGTTCGGGCTTCCCAGTCGGCGTTGGGCGTGTTTTGCGCCACTCGCAGTGCCCTTTGTGTTCCAGAGCACACATCTTTACACTATGTCCTGTCTAGATGTGCTGGCAAGCTGTCCCGAGCGGCGGGTCAGCCGGATATTGCCCAAGGAAAGGCCGCCAATGTCGGAAGCCGGATCACAGGGACCCGTATTCGTTGTCGGAGCCGGCCCGTCCGGGCTTGCTGCGGCTCACCGGCTTACCCGGCGGGGTGTCGACGTGGTCGTCCTCGAGCGGCGGGACCGGGTTGGCGGGCAGTTGCTGACCGTCCGGCGTGACGGCTTCCTGATGGAGACGGGGGCCACCGTGCTGCCTGAGGCGTACTCGTCGGTGATGGCGCTGGTGGACGAGATCGGCATGCGCGATGAGCTGATCCCGTCCAACTCGCTGATGGGCTTCGTTCGCGACGCCAAGCTGCACTTGCTGCGGGCCGACAACCTCGCGATCGACGCCGCTCGCACCAAATTGCTTTCCACCCGGGCCAAGTTGCAGGTCGGCAAACTGGCTTTCGACGCGATGCGGATCGGCAAGCTGCTCAGCTATGAGGACCTTTCCGTCGCCAGCGCCTACGACGTCGAATCACCGGCGGCGTACGCGCGGCGGCGCGGCATCGATGGCGAGCTGTACGACTTCCTCATCGAGCCGACCGTTCGGGCCGGGGCCGGGGTGCCCGGCGACGTCATCTCGGTGGTGGAGTTCTTTTTCCTCTGGCAAAAGGTTCTCGGCACAAAGCTATACGCCTTCCGGGACGGCTACTCCTCCTTCATGGAGCGCATTGCGGCACCGCTGGATGTACGCCTGGGAGTCACCGTCGAACAGGTGATAGAAGACGCCGACGGCGTCGAGATCACCTGGACGGGACCCGACGGCCAGCACACCGAGCGGGGGGCCGGCGCCGTCGTCAGCTCGATGGGCAACGAGGTACCCGACCTGCTGCCGCAGCTCGACCCCGATCGCGCCGCATTCCTGCGTGATTTGCGGTACACGTCGTGCATCAACATCAACGTCGGGTTGGCGCGCCCTCCAGCGAACATGCCCGCGTCGTTCGTCGTCTTTCCCCGGCCGGCCTCGGACGCGTTGTTCGCGATCATCGCCGAGCACAACAAGGCTCCCGGCCGCACACCGCCCGGCAAGGGGCTGATCGGCCTGTACTCAATGAACGAGTGGGCAGTCGAGCATGCCGATGAGGACGACGACACCTTGCTCGCGGGTCTGCTGCGCGACGCCGAGCCCCTGATGCCCGGCCTCGACAACGACATCGAGTTCGCTCGCGTGAACCGCTGGTATCCCGTGCTGGTCTACAGCCATCCCGGTCTGTACCGTGAGCTCGGCCGCTTCCACGCCACCCGCCGCCGCAACAGCCGCATCCACCTGGCGGGCTCCTACAATTCCTCGGGCAACGTCAACACCGCCGTCGCCGCGGGGGAACGGGCGGCCCGCGAACTCGGCGAAGCGCTCGGCACGCCGGCTCACGCCGCGACCGCCCGCCGGCACCCAGCTGCCCGAACGACCTGACCGGCGGCCCGTGGCCATGCCTGCCGATGTTGGGAGCGCATAGGATGTCCACGATGCCCGGCAAACTGACCGCTCCTGTGAGGCGAGCGGGGCACGTCAGAGAGGATAGGCGCCGAGCGATCGTCGCGAGGCTCGCGCCGGCACTGGAAGAACTTCTCGGGCAGGGCGCGATTTATTCGGATCTCTCTGTGGCGCAGCTCGGCCGGGCGGCGGGTATCTCGCGCTCACGCTTCTACGTTTACTTCGAGGACACCGGAGACCTGCTCCGCGCCCTGACCGAAGATGCCGTCGTCGAGCTGTTCGAAGCGACGTTGGCGTGGTGGGCCTTGCCTCCGGACGGGACTTGGAGCGACCTACGCGTGGTCACCGAACGGATCTTCTCGACCTACCTGCGTCATCGTCATCTGCTCACCGCCGTGGAGCAGGTCGCCACCTATGACTCCACTGTGCGCCAGCACTTTTCGTCGCTATTCAACGCTGCCCTGAAAGGCTATTCGACCGAGCTCGCGCGTGCGCAGGCTGATGGTGCGCTCGACCCGTCGCTGGAGGCGCAGCGCACGGCCAGGCTGCTCGCCTCGCTCACCCAGAGCGGCCTCTACGAACTCACGGCCACCGGGCGCCTCGACGACCCTGACCCCTGGATCGACAGCCTCACCACGATTGTGTGGCACAACCTCTACGCCGCGGTCCACGATGCCCCCGAGCACGCGTAGCCGCCAGAGCGACCGAGGGTGGCGGCGCGCCGCCACCCGCCAGAGACTACGCCGGGGGCTGGAAAACCTTCACGCGCAAGGGTTGCGTTACACCGAGATCAGCGTTGAGAAGCTCAGCGCGGCGGCCGACCTGACGCGCACTACCTTCTACGCATACTTCGAGGACAAAGTCGACCTGCTACTCGCCTGGCTCGACGATGTCCGCGACGATGTGGGGGCCGCTCCCGCGACTTGGGCCGCCGGCCCCACCGCGCCTACCCGCGCCGAGCTGCGTCAGCGCATCGACGAGGCCCTGGCTCGCTACCGGCCACACGCGAGTGTCCTTGCCGCCCTGCGCGACACCGCGCTATTTGAGGCGCGGGCCGACTCCGCCTACCGGGCTTTAGTACACCAGAGCGTCGATGGCCTGCGCGACCACATCGAGCATGGGCAAACGGGGGGTTGGATCCAGCCCTCACTCCCTGCGCTTCAAGTCGCAACCTGGCTCGCCAGCATGGTGCATCGCAGCCTCTCGGCATCCCCGCCGCTCGACGACGCCGAGTACGCGGAGCACCTTGACGGCTACACCGACATCTTCTGGAACACGCTGTACCGGCCCGCTCGCGTCCGTCCCGTGGACGTGACGGACGCGCCGCCTCAGCGGAAGTCCATCCAGTGACCGTGCGGGGTCCAACCCATGTGGAAGGGGAGCTCGATCTTGCAAATGGGACCGGCGGTGATGTCGTCGGTGTCGAAGATCTGGAACTCACCGCGACGATCGCCCCACCATGAAACCGGCACGATGATGTAGCCGTCGCCTTCGGGAGAGTCGGTGGTGCGCGGCGCGAACGAGGCCTCGAGCACCGCGGCCAATTCGCCTTCTCCACGGATCTGATAGACCTGCTCGGTCACCTTGTCGACGTCATTGCGGATGAGGCTGTCCATCCGCATGCCCCTCTTCTTGGGCCGGCCCCCGATCTGAAAGCCGTACCGGTGTCCTTTCCCGTAGAAGCGCTGGTCGACCTTGCATATCTCGGACGGCAGCTCCGACAGCTGCTCTGACTTAGTGTCACCCGTGGTGAGGTTGACGGTCCACCGCCCCAGGTAGCTGGCCGCGTTGCTGAAGAACAGCGCGACCTGGTCACCTTCTTTGAAGTCGTGCTCCATCGGGAACGGCGGCTTGTCGAAAATCGGCGCGTCGAGGATGAGCTGGTCACCCCGGACGTTGGCCGTCATCGTGTGCATGACGTATTGCGCAGGCAGACCGGTTTGGATCCAACGGATCTCGCCCTGCAGGTTATGGCGCGGGATCAGCGCGAGGGTGATGGGAAGTTCCGGATCCCAGCCGAAGACGGCGAGCCCCTTGGCATTGCGCTGCAGGTCGATGATGAACGGCTGGAACGGCATGACAACCCACTCCGGCGTCAGCCAAATGTCGTGCGCCACCGTGTTATACGGGGCATCCCACAGATCGCGGGATTCCACCGTGCCGTCGGGGTGCACGTACTTCATCGACACGTAGGGCGCCGTGTCGCTATATGACCAGCCGTAGAGAATGCCGGTGTCCTCGTCCCACTTCGGGTGGGCGCAGAACGTGCCGTCACCGAAGCACACCGGTTTGTGGGGCCCGCTGGACAAAGCCGGTGCCCAATCGACGATGCCCTTGGTTTCCAATGTGATTGGGTCGATGACCTGCGGGGGACAGCCGTATTCGCCGGAAACCACCAGCTCGCCGGCGAACGGGAAGATGTTGATGCTGGCGGTGCCCTGTGGGGTGTGGGCGTTCTCCGGGGTACGCAACACCTCGCCGATCCCGTAGTCGCGGTAGTCGCCGAACCCGCCGTCGGTGTAGTCAAACATGCCGCGGCCGTGCTTGTCTTCCAGCACGTACTTCGGGGTGCGTACCCAGCGGTTACGGAAGTCAGCCCGGCCGTTTTCAAAGACCAGGCCCTGAACCATTCCGTCCATCGCCAGCAGAGGAGTCGTTCCCTGGCTGGTCGGCCGTTTCCAGCACGGTCCGGTGCGGTAAATGCCACCGGCGAGATCTTTGGGGATCTCGCCGTGGGTGACGATGCACTCCTCGACCGTGGCCTCAAAACGCATCGGTTGAAAGGGCCCTTTGGTGGTCACCGTGTCGGGAATGGAGTAGCCCATGGTTTGCTGGCTCCTTATCTCTTGGCAGATAGCTTGCCGGCGTGCCCCGTATCCGGGGTGCCGATGCTGACGATACTAGCGCGGCGGCGCCGTTTTGAAAACGATCACTTGCAGATGTCGTAAGCGGCGCAGGATCGGAATGTCGGCCAGCATCAGGCTCAGGTCGGTTTGTCAGAACCGATCATGCGTCTTAAATGCGCTGGTCACCGCCGTTATTCGTCTCGATTGGCACATCGAGGCCGCAGCAGGCGATGACGCTCCCGAAGCGGTTCTGGAGGCTTTTCGTAAGCGATCGTTATCACATTATCTTGACGACGCTGAAACCGGCACGTTCCAGCGCCGCCGGTTTTCAGACGATTACCGTCGAGGCGTATCGGGAACTGTTGGCCACGGGACTGGCTCTGCGAGCTCGATGCCGCTGATCGGCGAGCTCTGAGCGGGCTTTTCGCCTCGCTCGCCGACCGCAAGGCACCGCCGAGCAGTCGCAGCTACCTAGAACCTTCCTGCTGAACGTTGGCGCTACCGTTCAGAACGGTTGTTCACGTGCGACCGAGCGGCCGGCGAAGAGCATTGGACAACCCTGGTCGGCGGAGTTGCCTGCGATGCGGTATCGTCCTCAGCGACCGGTAGTGGAACTCGAGTTCCGCCATGAGTTGCGGTCCGCCAAGTCGACTCTGATGGACACGACGTACCGACGATCATGGTGTCGCGCGATGCCCGCGGTGGCTGGTAGGGGAAGGGAGAGTGGGTGTTTCGACTGCTCAAGAGAGCGTGGATACCGCTACTTCTGGTCGTCGTCGTCGCGCTGGGCTCTTACGTCGTCCTACGCGTCCGCGACAGTTTCGGCGCTAACGGCGGCATTGCGCGAGGCGATGTGAACGCCGATACGAAGCCGTTCAACCCCAAGCACATCACCTACGAGATCACGGGAGCATCGGGGGGCACTGTGAACGCAAATTATCTCGATGAGAACGGGCAACCTCATCTCGTAGAGAACGCCCCTTTGCCGTGGTCATACACCATCGTGACGACCCTGCCGTCGATGTCGGCCAACATCGTTGCCCAGGGAGACACCAACATTCGCCACCTTCGATGCCGGGTCATCGTCGACGGTCATGTCCGCGACGACCGCAGCATCGATGAATACGAACCGTTCATCTACTGTCTGGTGAAATCTGTATGAGTAACGAGCTCGCCCCACGGTCGCGCGTCGCCCGCCTGGTGCGTGTCCTGGCGGTCCCGATCATTTTGTTTTGGCTCCTCGTCGCGCTCGGCACCACACTGTTCACCCCCGAACTCGGCGAGGTAGCGGGAAAGCACTCGGTGCCCATGACGCCGAGGGATGCGGTGGCGTTCAAGGACATGATGAAGATCGGCCACAAGTTCCAGGAATTCGACACCGATTCCTCGGCGATGGTCGTTTTGGAAGGCGACGACAAGCTCGGCGACAGCGCGCACGTGTTTTACAACAAGATCGTCGAGAAGCTCAAGGCCAGCAAGCATGTCCAGTTCCTCCAGGATTTCTGGAGTGATCCGCTGACCGCCGCCGGCTCCCAAAGCCCGGACGGTAAAGCCGCCTATGTGCAGCTCTTCCTCGACGGTGCGCAAGGCACCACCCCCGCCCACAGGTCGGTCGCCGAGGTCCGCAAGATCGTCAAAAGTGTCCCACCTCCGCCTGGTGTCAAGGCCTACGTGACCGGCAACACCGTGCTCAACACCGACACGCTCATCGCCGCGCACAACAGCATGGATTTGATGACGGCGATCACGATCGGCGTCATCTTTGTGATGCTGCTTATCATCTATCGCTCCCTGAAGAACGCGATCCTCGCGTTGATCCTGGTTCGCTTCGAGCTCTATGCCGCAGAAGGCATCGTGGCTACCGCCGGCAATCTGGACATCATCGGCCTGACCCCGTACGCCGTCAGCATGGTGACGATGCTGACCATCGCCACGGGCACCGACTATTTCATTTTCCTGTTGGGCCGCTACCACGAAGCCCGATCCCGCGGCGAAGATCGAGAACAGGCGTACTACAGCGCCTTCAACGGCGTGCTGCACGTCATCCTGGGGTCGGGTCTGACGATCGTGGGCGCCTGTCTGTGCCTGACCGCGACGAAGCTTCCGTATTTCCAGACCATGGGAATACCGTGCGCCATCGCCTTGGTGGTGACGATGCTGGCAGGCCTGACGCTGGCCCCTGCGTTGCTGGCCGTCGCATCTAAGTTCGGTTTTTTCGATCCGAGACGTCAAGTATCGGAGCGGGGTTGGCGCAAGGTCGGCACTCTCGTGACGAGATGGCCGAAACCGATCATCGTCGTGACGACCTTCATCGCGGTGATCGGATTCGTCAGTCTGATGACCTACGTCCCGACTTACAACGACAGGAAGTTCACACCGCCGGACATCGCGGCCAACGTTGCGCAGACCGCAGCCGAACGGCACTTCACCACGGCGCGCATGAATCCGGAATTGCTGATGGTCGAAGCCGACCATGATCTGCGCGATCCGGCGGACATGTTGATTATCGACAGGATCGCCAAAAGCGTCTTCCATGAGCGTGGCATCGGGCGGGTGCAAACCATTACGCGGCCGCTGGGAGCGCCGATCGAGCACAGTTCGCTCCCATTCGTGATCGCCATGAACAGTTCCAACACCTTGCAGACGGCAAAATTCATGAACGACAGCATGGCGGCGATGCTCGAGCAGGCCGACGAGATGGGCAGAACGATCTCAGTCATGCAGCACATGTATGGCGTCATGAAGCAGATGACCGACACTACCCACGAGATGACCCGCGATATGCACACATTGCAGGCCGATGTCGAGCAAGTGCGCCAGCACGTTGCCGATTTCGAAGATACCTGGCGCCCGATTCGCTCCTACTTCTATTGGGAGAAACACTGTTTCGACATCCCGGTGTGCTGGTCGTTGCGGTCGATATTCGACACGCTCGACGACATCGACCTCATGGCCGACGACATTGGGAAGACGGTTAAAGACGTCGACAAGCTCGACACCCTGATGCCGCAAATGTTGGCCGATCTGCCAAGAACCATCGAGTCGATGACACGGATGCGCGATTACATGCTGGCCACCCACAGCGCCATGGCGGGTATTCAGCGGCATATGCAGGAGGGCGCCGAAGGCTCAACGATGATGGGAAACTACTTCGACCAAGCCAAGAACGACGACAGCTTCTATTTGCCGCCGGAAGTCTTCCAAAACCCCGACTTCAAGCGCGGGCTGAAGATGTTCGTCTCGCCGGACGGTAAGGCCGTTCGGTTCATCGTCACGCACCAGGGTGACCCCGCCTCGGTGGATGGGATCCGGCACGTCCAGGGCATCAAGCAGGCCGTCGCCGACGCGATCAAGGGAACCCCCCTGGAATCCGCGAAGGTGTCGCTGGCAGGCACCGGCTCGCTGTACAGCGACATGCAGGACGGAGTCGTCATCGACCTGACGATCGCCGGCATCGCAACGCTGATCCTCATCTTTTCGATCATGCTGCTGATCACCCGCAGCTTGGTGGCAGCCCTGGTCATCGTCGGTACGGTGCTTGCATCGCTGGGCACCGCATGCGGTCTTTCCGTGCTGCTTTGGCAAGACATCCTGGGGATCGGCTTGCAATGGATCGTGCTGCCGCTGACGGTCATCATCCTGCTGGCAGTCGGCTCCGACTACAACCTGCTGCTGGTTTCCCGGCTGAAAGAAGAAATCCCGGCGGGTCTCAACACCGGCATCATCCGGGGCATGGGCGCCTCCGGCCGGGTGGTCACCGCGGCCGGCCTCATATTCGCGGCGACCATGGCCTCAATGATCGTCAGCGACCTGGTGGTGATCGGGCAGTTCGGCACCGCGATCGGGATGGGCCTACTCGTCGACACGTTTATCGTGCGGGCCTTCATGACACCCGCGATCGCGGCCGTCCTCGGCCGCTGGTTCTGGTGGCCGCTTGACACCTTTGGCATGCGGAAGAAGGGCAACCCTGAGCCGGAGAGCGACACCGCGCCCATGCCGCAACTGACAAGCGTGTAGCGCTGATGGGGCATGGTGGGATCAGGCAGGCATCGGGCAGATGAGTGAGATGGAATCCAAGCTGCGCCAACGCACCGACGGCCGGCTGGACCGATCGCGTGATCCCGCGATCCTCAACGCCGCCCTCGCCGCGCTCACCGAACACGGGTACGACGCCACATGCATGGACGACATCGCCGCACGCGCCGGCGTCGGCAAGGCCGCCATTTACCGACGGTGGTCGTCGAAAGCCGCACTGATGACCGACGTTCTGGTCTATTGGCGGCCCGATCTGCGCACCGACGACCCCCCCGATACCGGCAGCCTGACTGGCGACCTACAAGCCCTCATCGAACGCGCGGTGCGCAACGACAATACCTTGATCACAAACGATCTGGTGCTCCGCGTCGCCTTAGAAGCCACCCGCGATACCCAGCTCGCCACGGCGCTTGATGACCTGTTGCTGCTGAGAGGCAGACGCATCATGTCTGCTGTGCTGGCGCAGGCCGCGGCCCGTGGCGAAATCTCCGCCGAACGGGACTGGTCGCTGGTCGCCGACGTACTCACAGCGATGAGCCTGCTGCGGGTGCTAAGCGGACAAACCGCCGACGCGGATTTCCTGCGTCGAGTCATCGACACACTCGTGCTGCCCGCACTGTCCACCTAGGACGCGGCGGGAATGCTGGCGTGCAATGCACCGGTCGCATGAAAACGCCACAGAGGGGTGCGTTCGTACGCGACCGGTGTGGGTGGCGCTCCGCGCCGGCACTATCGGCGGCCGGTCCGCGGCACCGCCTGACATCCCATTCCCCGCCTGCCGGCGAACACGGCCCGGGGGTTCTGGGCCTACCCGCGCGAGGTCGAATGTGTGCTTGCGCCGTATCGGACGTGCACGATGTCGGTGTCGTCGTAGTCACCGATGAGCAGTGGGGCGAGGTCGGCTTGGCCGCCGTGGTCGCCGAACCCGCGGCGGTCGTCACGCTCGACTCGTTCGACGCCTTTGCGGCACAGCGACTGGCGCGCCACAAACTGCCCAAGCGACTGGTTTTGGTCGACGCGGCGCATATTGACCGGCCATAGAAGCGGGGCGCCGCCCGGGATGTCGTCACCGTAGTAATCCGACATCGATGTCCGCCGCGACGGCAGCGTCTCGGGATCCGGAAGCGGTCGTGCGACATCAACGTGGGGCGCTCGCAGTTCATGTTCGATCGAAGGTCAAATTTCCCCGAAAGGGCAAGGTGGACGACACGATGCTGGTGGCCGGCGTTCGCCCGCCTTGCCGCTCGGCCACGATAAATGGTTGTCTGGGAACGCGAATCGCGTTCCGCCGGGATGTCAGACCCGGGTGGCGTAGGGCGTTGTTACCGTCCGTCCAGCAGCGCCATCACGGCTGACCGCTTCGCGAGTCTTCGAACTGGAAATCGCTTGCAGACCATCGTCTGGGCGACAGTCGCTCGGGCGAGATATTCGAATCGGCATTGCGACCCTCGGTCTCCGAGGTGTTTACTCTGAATTAAATTTAAGAAAGGTGGTTGCTGTGGTGTCCGAATCGACGCCTCGCCGAAAGAGCCATACCAGGACCACGGAGCCGTCCCGCTCAGGTGGCGCCACCGTCTGGGCCGCAATCGCTTTGGCATGGCTGGTAATAGCCGTTCAAGCGCTAATTCGATGGATTGTTTCCAGTGATTTCGGCCCGGCACCGCTTAAAGGACCGGACCGGATGCCGCTGTCGAATTTGGTGGCGTTGCGAATATTCGAGGGTCTCAGCATCGCATTGTTGGCCTACCTCGTCTGGGCCTGTGTGGTGCTGCCGTGGCGCCGGTCCGGCGCATTGAGCCTGGACGGCAAGTTCGTCCTCGGCGGGATGGCCGCCTTCGTCGCTGACGCATTTTTGAACTGTTACACCTACCTGTTCGCATGGAACGCCAACAACGTCAACTTGGGTGTCTGGACGGCGTATCTCCCGTTTCACAATCCGGCGGCCTCGTCGCGTTACGCGGAGTCATTGCTGTGGGGGCCACCGATGTACGTCTATTTCTGCGCCGGTGTGGCCATCGTCGGCTGCCCGGCCTATTTCGCGTTGCGGTCGCGCTGGCCACGGCTTTCGAACGTGTCGTTGCTGGCAATCGTCTTCGTCGGGGAGTTCGTGTTCGATTTCGTGGTCGAGAACCTGGCGATCCGATTGACCTACGGCTATGCCTACGCCCAAACCTACGGGCCGCTGACGCTGTGGGCGGGAAGCCAGTTCCAGTTCCCGCTGTACGAGCCATTTTTGGTTGCCGCACTCGGGCTGCTCTACACCTGGATGCGGTTGCAGGCCATTCCCTGCGGCGGCCGCTCACCGGTCGAACGCGGATTCGACCGGTGGAGCCCGGCCATGCAGTCGACGATAAGCACCCTCGCGGTCATTGGATTCTGTTGTGCTGCAACAATATTGATTTATCACCTGCCATTCAATTGGCTGGGCATCATCGGAACCTCGAAGGCCCATCTGCCGACGTACATGTGGCCGGGCTGAACCGACCTGGGCGGATTAATCCGCTGGATTGGCGTCTACCACATGAATGCGCAACTCATCCGGCAATCTCACGGCCGATGAGGTCCTTCATGACTTCTGTTGTCCCGCCATAAATGGTCTGAGCGCGGGTGTCGAGGTAGGCGCGGGCGACCGGGTACTCGACCATGTAGCCGTAGCCTCCGTGCAGCTGCAGGCAGCGGTCGATGATTGTGCGTTGGAGCTCACTGACGTACCACTTCCCCTTCGCGGCGTCAACGGGGGAGAGTTCACCCGCGTTGAATGCCTGGACTGATTTATCGACATATGCCTCCGCGATGTCCAGTTCGGTGGCCATCTCGGCGAGTTCGAAACGGACGTGTTGGAGCGCGGCGAGCGGCCGGCCGAACGCGTTGCGTTGCTGGCAATACTCGACGGTTTGGTCGAAAATGGCGCGCGCGGTCGCGATCGCCTGTGCGGTAACACCCAGCCGTTCCCGGGGAAGATGGCTCATCAGATACTGCAGCCCGCGGCCTTCTTCCCCCAGAAGATTGTCGAGGGGTACGGCCGCGTCATCGAAGAAGAGCTCGGCGGTGTCTTGGGCGGGCAGCCCGATCTTGTCCAGCTGGCGTCCGCGCCGGAACCCGGGCGTGTCGCGTTCCACGACAAACAAGCTGAAACCACGTGAGCCGGCCTGTGGGTCGGTAAGTGCGGCGACAATGACAAGGTCGGCCATGATGCCACTGGAGATGAACGTCTTCTGTCCGTTGAGAATCCAGCGATCACCGTCGCGGGTGGCTGTGGTGCGGATTCCCCTGAGATCGCTGCCTGCGCCAGGTTCGGTCATCGCAAGCGCGCCGATCAGTTCGCCGGACGCGAAGCCCGGCAGCCATCGCTGCCGCTGAGTCTCCGTGGTCAGATCGAGCAGATAGTGCAGCACCAGATCGTCCTGCAGGCTGATCGTGACGCCAAACGACAGGGCGTTGACCTTCGCGACTTCCTCGCAGACCACCATCCGGTAGCGGTAGTCGTGTTCACCGGCGCCGCCGTACCGCTCATCGACCTCCAACGCGTAAATGCCCGCCTTGGCGGCGTGGACGTAAACGTTTCGGTCGATCCGGTGGTCGCGGTCCCAATAATGCTGATGGGGAACGACTTCCCGGGCAAGGAATTCCCGGACCGTCCCTCGATAGGCTTCGTGGTCAGGGCCATACAGTGTGCGCCGCACTGGTCATAGCCTCTCGATGATCGTGACGTTGGCCTGTCCGCCGCCCTCGCACATCGTCTGCAGCCCATAGCGGCCGCCGGTGCGCTCCAGTTCATGGAGTAGGGAGGTCATCAAGCGTGCGCCGGTGCATCCGATTGGGTGCCCGAGAGCGATAGCTCCCCCGTTGACGTTGACACGGGCGGGGTCGGCGTCAAGCTCGGCCAGCCAGGCAAGTACCACCGGAGCGAACGCCTCATTGATTTCGACAAGATCGATATCGTCGATTGACAACCCAGTGCGTTTGAGTGCATGCCGGGTGGCCGGGATTGGGGCGGTCAGCATCATCACTGGATCAGCGCCGCGCACGGACATGTGGTGAATCCGTGCCCGCGGTGTCAGCTGGAATCGATCGACGGCCTCCTGTGAGGCGATCAGCAGTGCGGCCGCCCCGTCGGAGATTTGGCTGGCGACCGCCGCAGTCAATACGCCACCCTCGATCAGCGTCGGCAACTGCGCCATCTTTTCCAAGGAGGTGTCGGGGCGCGGCCCTTCGTCGACCGTGACATCGGCGTAGGGGATGATTTCGCGCTCAAAACGACCGTCAACAGTGGCGGCTACCGCGCGCTGGTGGCTCCTCAACGCGAATTGCTCGTTGTCCTCGCGGGTGAACCCCCACTGACCGGCAATCATCTCCGCGCCACGGAACTGCGAAATCTCTTGCTTACCATACCGAGCCTCCCAGCCGCGGCATCCGGTCCACGGATCGCTGGCGCCAAATGGTTCGCCGGCGGTGAAGGCGCTCAAGATCGGGTACTGGCTCATCTTCTGGACACCGCCGGCGACGATCAAGTCCGCAGTGCCGCTCATCACGGCCTGCGCCGCGAAATGTACTGCCTGCTGAGCGGATCCGCATTGTCGATCCACCGTCACACCTGGCACCGACTCGGGCAGGCCCGCTGCGAGGGCCGCCGTCCGCGCGATATCGCCGGCCTGGGAGCCGATGTTATCCAAGCAGCCCAGGATTACATCGTCGATTGCCTCGGGATCGAGGTCGTGTCGACCGACGACGACGCGAATGACGTTGGCGGCCATGTCTGCCGGGTGCTCATTGGCGAAACCCCCGCCCCGTCGGCCGACCGCCGTGCGAACCGCGTCAACAATGTAGGCTTCTGTCACTACGATAATTTAACATGAAGTCAAAATTAAGCGACCTGTCGAGAACTGCACTTCCCTCAGCGTCTGCCGGGTGACTTACGCGTGCTTCTCATACCTCGGGTCCGGGATTCCTCGTTCACGCCCAACCCGTGGCGGACTAGGGACTGGGCGTTGGCGACGATGTCGTCGACGGAGTCGCGTCGCGGGTCGCGCCATTCGGCTGCCCAGTTCAACGCCCCGAGCACCAACAGCTGCACGTAGCGTGGGTCGAGGTCGGCACGGATCTGCCCCTCTGCCACAGCGCTGTTGAACAGTCGGCGCCACACCCGTCCATAACTTGTCTCCTCTTTGAGCTGTCGGGCGCGCAGGTGCTGTGGGATCTGCCCGGAATTGCGGATCGAGGCGGTGGCGTAGTCGGAGATCTCGAGCTCATGCCGCAGGTGGGCCTCGACTGCGGTCATTATGCGATCCAGAGGCGGCGTTTCAGGTGGAAGATCGTTGAGGGCATCTTGCACATGTTTGCGCAGTTCGGCTACGCCGCAATACATCACCTCTTCGATAAGTTTTTCGCGAGAGGGGAAGTAGTAGTAGATCGCGGGTGCCTGAATCTCGGCGTGTTCGGCGACATCGGAGAGCCTGGTCCCGGCAAACCCTTTCGAGCTCAGGACGTGCGCCGCCGCATCAAGGATGCGGGCACGTGTGCGGGCCGACTTGGAATCGGTATCTGTAAGAGCTTCGCGATCAGACGCCAATGCAGATTTTCTAGGCACGATTATAGGATATTCCAGCCCGATAATCGATGCGTATGCAGACGGCTGAAGTTCTCGGCCAATGCAACCGGGGCCCCGCGAGTCGGTGGTCGGGCACCCCTGAGGCCCGAACCGATGTCGGCAAGTTGCATCTGACGCGGGGCGCAGACGTCACGGAGCGAGCCGTCGCCGCAGTTCTTTCGTCACGCCGAGCTGGCGCTGGACCATCGCAACGTCGGCGTCCGGCGCGCTCCTGTCCGGCGTGGGTCGTGGCGGCAGCGCACAGGCCGACTGCGGCTTCGCGGGACTCCGCCGTCGTCGTGTTAGCTGAGAGTAACTTGTCGCTTTGGGCCGGAGTAAGGCTGCGCGCCGGCGACGAGCCGATCGTCGGAGTTGGATCGCACAGCCCGATGCCGAGATCGATGAAGGTTTGTGCTGCGCTGCCTTTGCGGCCGATCATTTTGTCGCGGTCGGCCTCCCACGACGGCCACCGTGAGCGCCATGGTCACCGAAGAAAACAGGCCGATCCGGGGATCGACCCCGGCGATAACCGAGAAGGCAATGGCCTCGGGGATCAGCGCGAGCGCCACCACCAGTCCGGTGAGTACCTCGGTCCGCAACCGGGGCAGGCTGCGCAGCGCGCCGAGGACCGAGTCGCCCCGGCAGTCGCAGTCGCGCCGCGGCGATGTGCCACAAAAGCTTCGGGTCTCATCGTGGTTGGCTCCGTTCTACAAATGCTCCGATGCCGAAAGCCGCGAAGCGCATGGCGATCATCAACAGCAAAAGCGCCTTTCGAGCGCATGGAGAAGTCGGCGGATCTCTTTCATGCGTGCCTGCAACTGCCGGAATTGTTCGGGAGTGCACGGATGCGGACTCATTTGCGGCCCGAGACCCGCGGCGGCGCCGAGTTCGGCGTGCTCTGCGCGCAACAGGTCGGCGAACAGCCGGGCCTGGGCCACGTCCGCGTGGTGTGTGGGGGACGTCGCTCCCGTCGTGCCGACCAGTCGTTCACGGCCGGAGTAGTAGTACGGACGATGGCGTATGCCGGACGCATTTCCGGTGAGCTCTCCCGTTGCTCGCCGATCGGTCTCTGTCATCACTCCTGCTGACCTTCCGGTGAAGTGGAGGCGATCCATGCGTTTTTTCACCAGCCACCGTCGGTGAGCGCGGTCTATGCTGTCGCGGCCGGGTCGTGCCCGAGGAACGCGAGGATGTTTTGGCGGCGGCGCTGATAGGCGTCGGTGAATTGGGCTTGCGGGGCGCGAGGTTCGTCGATCGTGATGACGTCCGCGACGGTCGCGGGCCGGTGGCTCAACAACACGATCCGGTCGGCGAGCAGCAGCGCCTCGTCGACGTCGTGGGTGACGAACAGGATGGTCATCTTCTGCTGCTCCCACACCGTCATCAGCAGCCGCTGCATGTCCAGTCGGGTCTGGGCATCCAGGGCGCCGAAGGGTTCATCCATCAGCATCACCTTCGGCTCGCACGCGAGAGTGCGGGCCAACTGGACCCGCTGGCGCATGCCGCCGGACAGTTGGCTGGGCAGATGACCGCCGTAGGACCCCAGGCCCACCTGCGCGAGGCGATCTTGAGCCGCGGTCTTCAGATCTCTGCCGCGGATGCCCCGCAGCCGCATCGGGTACATGACGTTTTTCAGCGCCGTGCGCCACGGGAACAGTGCATCCTCTTGGAACACCATGGCGCATTGGGCGGCATTGCCCACCACAGGTGAACCGTCGACCGTGGCGTCCCCACTCAGCGGGGTGAGCAGCCCGGCCAGCGCTCGCAGAATCGTGGACTTACCGCACCCCGACGGGCCCAGAAAGACGACGACCTCGCCAGGATCGATGTCCAGCGTGATGTCGGCGGCGAGGACTCCGTTGAAGCCCAATTTCAACCGGTCGAGGTGAACGGCGCCGACGCTCATCTGCTCGCCCTCGGCAACCAGTGGTTGATTCGGCGGCCGACGCGCTCCACCGCCCACGCCGTCATCAGCCCCAGCGCGCCGATCGAGATCATGCCGACGACGACTCCGGGGTAATCCAGCAGGCCATAGGACTGCCAGGTGTAGTAGCCGATACCGAACTGCCCGGAAATCATCTCCGCGCTGACCACACAGATCCAGGCCACGCCCATGGCGACGGAAAGGCCCGCGAAGATGCCGGGCAGCGCCCCCGGAAGGATCACATGCAACAGGAGCGAAATCCGGCCCGCACCCATCGTTTTCGCAGCTTCTTCCCATACTTTGGGCAGCGACTCCGTGGCGTGGATGGTGCTGACGACGACCGGGAAGAACGCGGCGAAGAAGGTGATGAACACGATGCCTTGCTCACTGGAGGGGAACAGCAGGATGGTCAGCGGCACCAGAGCGATCGCGGGGATGGGCCGAACGATTTCGATGAAGGGCCGCAACGTCATCCGTGCTATCGGTGAGCGGCCCACCAGAATGCCCAGGGCGATACCGACCGCGGCGGCGAGCCCGAACCCGAGCAAGATCCGCTGCAGACTGGCCAGCAAGTCGTCGTAGTAGCCGCCGGAGCTGATCCGCGCGCCGAGGCTCTCGACGACACGCATGGGGGCGGGCATCCGGTTGAATCGCAGCCAGGCGACGACGTTGTGAGCGGTGAGCACTTGCCACAGCGCGACAAACGCGACGATCGGTATCAGCGGCAGCACCAAGGCCGCGGTGCGGCGCTGGATTGCGGTTGGAATGCGGGTAGCCATCCCTCGGTCCGGTCTGAGCGTGGGCGCCGAGACCGTCGTGGCCGGCGCGGGCGCGACGGCCGCTTCCAGGCGACTCAATGTGCTTGTCACGGGAGCTCCTTACTTTCTGATTTCAGTTGTCGGCTATTGCGGCGACCGCGACTGTGTTACGGCCGCCGGGTAGGCGACTGGTGAGGCTGTCGGATGGCTTGCGCGATAGGCGTCGGCGCCGGCACCGGTGGCGAATGGTTTGTATCGTTGAGTGGGTGGCGCGTCCGGGTCCTTCAGCCACACAGCGTGGTTGGCGAACAAACGGGTGCCGGTCAGGGTGTCCGGGACGTACGCGGCCCGCACCGCGGCGGTGGCGGCCACTCGGCGCAGTAAGCAGGTCGGTGTCGCGGCCACGGCAGTGGCGTCGGCGCCTTTGACCCACAATTCCGAGGCCAGCGCCGGATCGCTGACGGGCGACCGACACATGTCGTCGTATCCGCTCAGCACGCTGCGGTTGGTCACGTCGGCGCGCAAGCGGTCATAGTCGCCGCCGAACAGCCGTCGCAGGTATCCGTCGTCGACGAACGACGCGACGTCGAAGTCCTTGCTCACCGACCCTCGGGCGACCAGGTACCTCTTGATTGTGTCGAGGGCCTTCACGAGCTGGTCTTTCAACGTCATATCGAACGACACCAGCCCGTTGGGGCCGTTATAGAGGTAGACAACTTCGGGTTCGATGCCGGTCAACTGACTCACCCGGAGGGCGGCCGCGAGCGGATGCGTGACGATGTAATGGGTGGTCGTCCTCATCGCCCGCAAGAATGCGGCCGTCACGTCGCGGTTGGCATCCGCGAACTGTCTACGGATGACGACGCCGTGGAACGTCGGCACGTTGTTGTCGCCGCCGTCGTAGAGCAGCCTGCCCTGGTTGCGGAAAATCACCAGTTGTGGCCACGGCACGAACTGTGCCAACGCGTCCACCTGCCCACCCTCGATGGCCGACGCTCCGATCGACGGATCCTGGTTGACTCTGTGCACAGAATGGGAGTCGATACCGTTGCGCTGCAACGCGGTTGAGATCATGCCGTCGCCTGCCGACCCGAGGCTGGTCGACACACGCTTGCCGGTCAGGTCGGCCAGGGTGCGGGCTGTGGAGCCGTTCGGTACCACGACCTGGTTCAGCGAACCGCGCAAGCTATAGCCGGTGATAGCGATCAATCTGGTTTGAGCGTCGTCGTACCTCTTGGTCTTGGACCCGTTGGTGAGCAATGGGTAGTCGCCCATTGACCCGATGTCGACGTGGGTCGCGATCATCTGCGCGGTGAGCGGTGCACCGGAGGAGAAGTCCTGCCATACCACGCGGTACTTGCGGCCCGTCTTCTTGCCGAGCTGGTTGAGCTCGCTTTCGAATTCGCCACGGTCACGCATCAACGTTCCGGCGTTGACCGTGTTGATGGTCTTGGACTGATATCCGACGTTGATCACGACGGAGTTCTCGGTCAGCACGCCGCATCCGGTGAGCGCCTGCATCGCGGGCACGAGTACTGCCGTGGCAACCCCCCAGAGGGTGCGTCGGCCGGGCCGGGCGGTCGAAATCACATCGTGCACGCAATCCAGCGTCGGATTTTTCTGTTACCACTCGATCACTGGACGTTGCACCACCGTTACGCCACCTGCGCCCGCGGAGCGCCGGTGGTCACGGTGGGGCGCGCCCACGCTGCAGACGAAGTTCGCCGGGGCCGAACGAGGGCACCCGAGAGTCGGGTCCGCGCGCAAATGAAGTCTGAGTTACGCCACCTCGGTTATCGTGGTACACCGGCGCGCCAAGCGAAAGACTGGGTGATTGTGAAAACCGCAAGCGCCGCAGCGAGACTGGGCACCGAAGGCCGTCCAACGGCATCGGCAGCGCCCGGCGCCGAACCAGACTATCGATTCACGCTGGCAAATGAGCGGACGTTCCTGGCATGGCAGCGGACCGCGTTGGGCTTGCTTGCAGCGGCTGTCGGTGTCGTGCAGTTTATGCCGGAATTCGCAGTGCCGGGGGTGCGGCACGTCCTCGGCGGTGCGGTTGGCGCAACGGCGATGCTGACTTCGGTTGCGGGACTGCAGCGTTGGAGGCATGTCGATCGCGCGATCCGCCTCGATCAACCGCTGCCCAGACCGGCGACGCCGGCCTATCTGGTGGTGGCGCTGATTGCCATCGGCCTGGCCACGGTAGTCCTGGCGCTGGCGGGGACCGGAGGCGGTCGATGACGGCCGCGGAGGCCGCGCCCGCCGACCGCGGCCTGCAGCCAGAGCGCACGGCCTTGGCCTGGACGCGAACCTCTCTGTCCGTCGTCGGATCGGGTGTGTTGGTGCTTCTCAAGGACCGCAACTTCGGCGGTGCGAGCGGCCTCGCTGCGCGGGTGGCGATCGCAGCGGCAGCGGGTGTTCTCGCGTTGGCGGTCTACGCGGTGGGGGCGCGGCGTCGCCGCGCTTTGACGGTCCGCCCGCTGTCCCAGCGCGTGCACGGGCGCCCGGCGGTGCTACTCGTCGGCATTTCGGTAGTCTCGTTGACGCTGATGATCGTCACCTACCTGATGCTGGTCGCCTGATGCCGCGGCCGTTCAGACGTCGCTAAACGTATAGGAAGCGAACGTCTTTGGCGTTTCGGGTGATAAAGCATCTGCGCGCGTCGACGTCTTCGCCCATCAGGCCGCGGCGTCGTCGAGGGTGACCTGACGCAGCACCCGCACCGAGGGATCCATCGTGGTTTCCCACAGCTCTTTGGCGTCCATTTCGCCCAGACCCTTGTAGCGCTGGATGCCGTCCTCGTTGATCTTCTTGCCGGCCTTGAGCCCGGCCTCCAGCAGGCCGTCGCGCTCGCGGTCGGAGTAGGCGAACTCCGCCCCGCCATCGGCCAACGGTGTCACGTCCACGCGGCGGGCATGGCCGGCCATGGCTTCGTCGACGCCGTTGTCGACGACCTCCCAATCAGGTGGTGTAGGCCGCGTTCCCCGGTGGACCCGATATACATGCCCGGCCGCTTGCGGACGACGTCGAGGCCTTCCAGGGTGGTTATCGATTGTGCGCCTACACGTTCGAGGTTCCCATGCCCGCCATCCGCGGATCGGCCTAGTCGTTGCGGGTGGGGACGAAGTCGATCGGTGCGCCGGCGGGGATCAGTTCCTCCTTCTGTGCGCTCACCTCGAAGTCGCGGATGATGCGTCGGGCGTGTTGCATGACCCACCACCGCACGAAGGTCTGATTGACCGGCTCCCGTTCCTTCGGATCCTCAAGAAGGTTGATGATGCGGGCGAACCCGAGGGGAATCTCGGGATCGTGGAAATGCTGTTGGCGTTTAAAGCTGATCTTGAACTGGGACCACTTCACCGCGTGTAATTCTTCGTTCAGCCACACCATGCAGCCTTCGCGGTTGGATTCCTGTGCGCCACCGAAGAAGTCGCGCTGGTCGATGCCGTCGATGATGCGGTCCGCCGGAACCTCGCAGCCGGCCCAGCGCAACAACGTCGGGAACATGTCGGTGACGTGCACCATTTCGTTGCTCTCCCGAACCGGGACCCTGTTCGGCCAGCGGATCAAACACGGGGTGCGGATTCCGCCTTCGGCGGAACTGAAATACGATCCGTCGAAGAATCCCGCGGTGCCCCGCCCCAGCAGGTGGTCTTCGGGGCCGTTGTCCCCGGCGAAGACGACGATCGTGTCGTCGGCGATGCCCAGTTCCGTCAGCGTATCCAGGATGCTGCCGAAGTCGTGGTCGAGCATCAGTAGCGAGTCACCCCATTCGCCGTTGGCGCTCTTGCCCTTGAACTCCTCTCGCACCACCATCGGAAAGTGCATTAGCGAGTGGTTGTGATACAGGTAGAACGGCTTGCCGGCCTCGACGCTGCGCTTCATGAATGCCTTTGCCCGCCGGTCGTATTCGGCGTCGACCTCACCTTTGAGCTTGACGGTCAACTGCTGGTCGGTGGCCCGCACGCCGTCCTGCTTGGTGCCCTCGTACATGTAGGAATAGCCGTCGCGATCGCCGTCGTACCAGGGATCGTCCGGCCACAGGCATTCGTCGTAGGTGCGTGGGGGTCCGTACCACTCGTCGAATCCGTGATCGGTAGGCCAGCGCCCGTCCTCGGCGCCGATGTGCCACTTGCCGTAGCACGCCGTGGCATAGCCAGCCTCCGACAGGATGTCGGCCATGGTGCGCTCCCAGGCCACAATGCCGCCGTCGTTGCCGCCCAACGCAATTGTGTGATTTCCCGACCGGATCGGATAGCGTCCGGTCATCAGCGCGGAGCGCGTTGGTGTGCATTGGGGCTCGACGACGAAGTGCGAAAGTTTGAGCGCTTCACCGGCGAACGCGTCGATGCGGGCGGTGTCGGCTCCGCGCAACATACCGCCGCCGTAGCAGCCGAGCTCGCCGAGCCCAAGGTTGTCGACGTGGAAGTACACGATGTTGGGTTGCGTGGCCATGTTTGCGTCGCCTCTCAGTCGGTGTGGGATGAATCGTTGTCGTGGTGTGGATCAGCCGACTTCGGCTGCGGTGCGCCATCACGGGTGGCGGTGGTGACCAGCGAGCACCGGTCACCGCGATAGCGCACCGTCTCCAGGTCGAACGGCGTGCCGTCGCGCAAATGGGTCAAGCGGTGCAGCAACAGCAGCGGCGCACCGGTGCGGATCTGCAGCAGTGTGGCGGTGGTGGGATCCGCCAAGACGGATTCGACGCTGATTTCGGCCCAACCTAGGCGCTCGCCCAGCTCCTGCTCGATGAGGGCGAAAACATCCTGCCTGTCGAGTTCGGCGTCGATCGAGACGGCCCCGATGCGCAGCGAGGTGGTATCCAACGACAGCGGCACCCCTCCGACCGAACGAAGCCGCTCGATGAACAGGATGGGGGCGTTCTCGGGCAGCTGCAGTTTGGCCGCCACAAACGGGGTGGCGGTGGATTCACGTACCGACAGCACCTTGTTGGTGACCGGAAGCCGGTGCCCGGCAAGGGATTCCGCAAGGCCTTCGAGTCGGTCGAGGTTCTGGCGCAATTTTGCGCCGGTGACGAACGTGCCGGAGCCCTGCACGCGAGTGATCAGACCTTCCCCTCGCAACAGCTCTAGCGCTTCGCGAATGGCGTTGCGGCTGACTCCCAGTTCGGCCGCCAGAGCGGATTCCGACGGCAGCGCCGGGCGCGCGGCGGCCAATCCGCCGTAGACGCCTTCGAGTATTTGGCTGCGCAACACGTCACGGACCCAACGCGCCGCGTCCGCCCGGGTACCGGCGTACTCCCGAGTGACGGGACGGGGAAAGTCCTTGGGAGGAAGGTGTGGCCGCCGGGGCATGGGCTCACTGTGCCACCAATTACGGGGGGTGGCGGTTAGCAGAATGTTACGCCACCTGGCCGGTGCGTTACGCGTTAGGCCAGGCCATATGCCGCAGCGTTATCAGTCGTGTTTCGCCACCCTGGTGGTTAACCGGCGATGCAGCGAAAACCGATGTGGGTGGTCGCGCTGTCCTGAGACTGCGACGACCGGGCGGCCGGACGGTACCGATGGCAGTACTCCGGTGCGCACAGGTGTGAGCCGCCCTTGAGCGTCTGCATCACGGAGGGATCGCCGGTGGCCGGCGTCGGGCAGCAACTGGCCGCGGAGCGACCCGGGTGGTGGCCGGCGCTGTAGCGGGTGGTGGTCCACTCCCAGACGTTGCCGATCATGTCGACCAGGCCGAAGCCGTTGGGCGCGAACGTTCCCACCGGGGAGGTGCCCACCCATCCGCGAGCGCCGTCATTGCGGTAGGGGAATTTGCCCTGCCAGGTGTTGGCCATGATCTGACCGCCGGGAGCGACCTCGTCGCCCCACGCATAGGTCGACGTGGTGCCGGCGCGCGCGGCGTACTCCCACTGCGCTTCGCTGGGCAGCCGCCGTCCTGCCCAGCTTGCGTATGCGGCGGCGTCCGGATAGGCCACCTGGACCACCGGATGGTCGAGCCGATCCTCGATCGAAGACCCGGGCCCGAAGGGCTGCCGCCAGCAGGCGCCCGGCACCCATGTCCACCACTGCTGCCAGGCGCGCAGATCCACCGGACCGGAGGTCGGGGTGAAGACGAGCGCACCGGGGATGAGATCCTCAGGGGGAACGCCGGGGAAGGCCTTGGGATCCAGAGCCCGCTCCGCCACGGTGACGTAGCCGGTCTGGTCGACGAATTCGGCGAACTGCGCATTAGTCACCGGATGACGCTCGATCGAAAATGGCCGCACCGTCACTTCGTGCACGGGTGACTCCTCAGGGTAGAAATTGTTGGACCCCATGAGGAAGTCGCCGCCGGGAAGGTCAATCAACTCGGTGAGCATGCCGTCAGGTTAATCGGTGCGCGGCTGTGGCCGGCGGCCGCGGGAGAGCATCCGTTTTGGGCTCGCCCATCCGGTTAGCGTACTTCTCGCTCGGCTCCAATCCCTCAGGGGCCCAGCCGCTTTGGCTCAAAGACCGATGGTGTCGCAGGCGTCTTTGAGCGCCCAGCGCGCGTATTGGGCGACGCCGTTGAGTTCGCCGTCGAAGATCGTGTGCGTGGGCAGCGCCTTGGCGAACACGCGCTGGTATTGCGCGGCCAGATCGCCGAGGTCTTGCATCACCGGGTTGTTGCCGCGGGCGACGGTGCGCTGCATGTCGTCGGCGAGGTTGATCATCAGCGGCGCCACGGAATCATTGAGCGCCCGTTGTTCGGGAGTCCACATGTTGGCCGGTGCCAGGTGGTCGCTTTTGTCCCAGTCTTTGACGGCCGGGTTGTCGGCGTACTTGCGGTTGATGGACCGGAACTCGTCGCAGGTGCCAAGGTCGGACGTGGTGAGGAAGCGCTGCGGCTGGGCGAGGTCTTGCGGTGGCGCGGTGTGCGCCGGCGCGTCGAGCGCGGTGACCAGGGACGCCCGGCTCGCCGCGACGCCGTTGTCGACGGTCTGGCACAGCGAGACCAAGGCGTTGAACGCGCTTTCCGCGGTGCCCCCCAGCGAGCTGTGGCTCGGGAGGTAGTTGTTCTCGATGGCATCGGCGAAGGCGCGCCCGTAGATGATGAATTGCTCGTAGAGCTCACGGATCACCCGGTGCGGGGTGGTCCGGGTCAGCGCCGTCGTCTTCGTCGCCGCGAGCCGGGTGGCGCTGGCGGTGGCTTGCATGGCGGCGCGCTGGGCCGGGGTCCACGAACTTCCGGGAATCTCCACGGGTATTTGCTGGCCGGGATGCGTTTTGTCCCAGAGCTCGGTCGGCGCGGTGACCAGCCAGGTGTGGCCGATCGGTTCCCAGGTTGAGCAGGTCGGCTCGTCGGTGACGATGCCGACCGGCCCGGTGTCGTTGGCGCTGGCCACCTGCGCGGTCGCCGCGCCGCTGCTCGCGGCGCTCGGCGGGGTCTCCGCCCGGCCGCCCGGCCGCGCCGCCCACAGCGCCACCCCCGCGACGGTGGCCGCCACCACCAGCAGCGCGGCGGCGCCGACGCGGGTACCGGGCGCGTGTGCGTGTCGGCGCCCAGCGCCGCGGCCAGGTCTTGGCAGCGTGCGAACCGCGCACCGGGATCTTTGGCCAGGGCGCGCATCAGTGGGGCGTCCAGGTCGGCCAGGTCCGGTCGGGTGTCGGCGAGCCTGGGCGGGGGCGCGTTGAGGTGACGACCGATGACCACGGCGGGGTTGGGGTGGTCGAAGGGCGCGGTTCCGGTGAGCAGGTGGTAGGCGGTGGCGGCCAGTGCGTATTGGTCGGCGCGGCCCTCAAACGCCGTGTCCAGCAACAGCTCTGGGGCCGTGTAGCAGAGGTTCGCCGCGGCCATCGCATGGGTGTTGACAAGACGCCGCGGAATCCCTAAGTCCGCCAGCAGGATTCGGCGATGTGCGGTGCCCGCGTTGGCGAGCAGTATGTTGGCCGGTTTGACGTTGCGGTGCATCAGGCCGCGTTCGTGGGCGAAGTCGAGGGCTTCGGCGACGGCGCCGACGATCTGCAAAGCCTCGGCGCGGGGAAGCCCGCGCGGATGGTGGTCGTGCACGAGTCGTGCCGCGGTGATGCCCTCGACGTAGCCCATCAAGATCCATAGCCGCCCGTCGAATTCGCCTCGGTCGTGCACGCCGACGATGTTCGGGTGCGACAGCGACGCGGCCAGGTTGGCTTCGCGGTGAAAGCGGGCGCGGAAGTCGGGGTCGGCCGACAGCGCGGCGGGCAGGATACGCAGCGCCTGCAGGCGCGGCAGCCGGGGATGTTGGACCACATAGACTTCCCCCGTGCCGCCCGCGCCCAGCAGGCGAACGATGGCAAAACCGGCGAAAAGTGCACCGTCGCGCAGCGGCATGCCACGGATCGTACAAGTCGGCGGGACCGGCGGTGGGTTGCTAGATGCCCACCGCGCTGCACGCGGCGCCGATCAGCGACCGCACGGAACCGGCGACGGTGCTCAGCTGCCCGTCGTGGGCGCCGTAGGTCGGCAGGGCTTTGCTGAATGCCCGCTCGTAGACAGCGGCGAACGCGGCGAAGTCCTGGATGGTCGGGTTGTTGCTGCGCCCGGCGGTGCGCACGATGTCGTCGGCGTTGCCCAGCGCCAATGGCGCGACGGCGTCGGCGGCCGCCTTCTGCTCGGGGCTCCACTGGCCGATGGGAACCTTGCTGTCGAATCTCTTCCAGTCCTTGACGGCGGGGTTGTCGTCGAACTTCTGGTTGACCGCCGCCCATTCGCCGCACGTGCTCTTGTCCGAGGTGCCGATGAAGCGGTGCGGGTTGGCGGGGTCCTGCGGCGGCGCCATTTGCGGCGGCGCGGGTTCGGGCGCCACCAGCACCGACCGCGCCACCGCCGCGCCGTCGCCGACGGCGTTACAGGTCGAAATCAGCGCGTTGAGCGAACCCTCGGCGGCAACGCCGAGTTTGACGTCCAGCTGGGGGAAATAGTTGTTCAGGCTGTCGGAGTAGGCGCGGGCATAGGCGATGAACTGCTCGTAGAGTTCTCGCATCACCCGGTGCGGGGTGGACTGGGCCAACGGCACGGCCTTGGTGGCGATGTCGCGCAGGGTGCTTCCGCTTTTTTCCATCGCCGCCCGTTGCTCGGGGGTCCAGGCGCTGGCCGGGATGTTGATGGGGCTGTCGGGGCTGTTCGGGTCCCATTTGCTGAGCGGGCTGCTTTCGGACCACGGTTCCGACGCCGACCGCCACGGGACGCACGTGGGGTCGTCGGTGATGATCCCGACGGCGCCGGCGTCGTTGCCGCTTTGCGCGGTCACCGGGGGCGCCGTAGCGGTGGTGGCCGTGGTGGGGCTGGCGGCGCGGTGGTCGTCGGCGCTGGTGGTGGCGAATTTGACCCCGATGGCCGTCGCGGCCACAACGGCGACCGCGGCGACGCCGGCGACCACGCCCCAGCGTCGCCGGTTGCGGCGCCCCGGCGGCGGGGCCGCCCAGCCCGGCGGCCCGAACGGCGGCGGCGTCGAGTGAGCCGGCGACGGCATCTGCCAGCTCCTGGTGGCGACGGGACCGCCGGGAACGGGCGCCGGTTGCCGGCCGCCCAGCGTGGCGGCCGCGGCGGCGGCCAGCGCGCCGGCGCTTTGAAAGCGCCGGTCGGGGTCCTTGGCCAGGGCGTGGAAGAAAAGGTCGTCGACGCCGGGCGGCAGCCACGGGGCGGTGTGGGTCGCGCGGGGGATCGGCTGCAGCATGTGGGCCATCAAGGTCGCCGACATCCCGCTGAACTCCGCGTAGGGGGTGCGTCCGGTGAGCAGCCGAAACAGCGTGCAGCCCAACGAGTACACGTCGGCGCGATGGTCCACCCGGTGCCCCTCGATCGTCTCGGGGGCGGCGTAGCTGGCGGTGGCGACCACCAGGCCGGTGGCGGTCAAGTGTGCGGCGTCGTCGAGGGCGCGCGCGATGCCGAAGTCGGCCAGCAAGACCCGTTCCTGGTAGCCGACGGGTCCGGCCAGCAAGAAGTTGGCCGGCTTGACGTCGCGATGCAGCAGCTTGCGCGAGTGGGCGTAGTCGAGCGCCTTGGCGACCTCGATGACGATGTGCACCGCCCGCGGGACGCTCACCCTTCCGTTGTCGAGCTCCGCGCTGGCGTCGGTGCCGTCGACGAATTGCATGGCGATCCACAATTGCCCGTCCGGGGTCTCCCCGCGGTCGTAGACGGTGACGATGTTGGGGTGATCCAGGGTGGCGGCCAGGTCGGCCTCGCGCAGGAAACGGGTCCGAAATTGCGGGTCGTGGGAGAGCTCGGAGGACAGGATTTTCAGCGCGTCCCGGCGCGGCAACGACGGATGGTGCGCCAGGTAGACGGTGCCCATGCCACCGGCGCCGAGGGTGCGCTCGATGCGGTAGCCGGCCACGACGGTTCCAGCGGGAAGCGGCATCGCAAGCTCACCTTCGGGTGGGAGACGAGGGCATGCAGATCACAGTAGTGGGCGCCCACGGCGGTGCTGTCATGTTCCGCGACCGGCGATTTCGGTGGCGATCGTCACCGCCTGGTCTCCGGGGACGAAGCTGCACACCGCGACGTCGATGACGACGTTGTTGCGCGTGTTAAGGGCGCGCTGGCAGCTCCATCCGCTGCTGTCTTGCTGGATCAGCCGCGCCTTGAGGACGTCGCTGTCGTTTTTGACGTTGCCGACGCTGAACGTTTCCGAGCCGTCCTTGTACGTGGCGGTGACGGACCTGCCGACGCACCTGGCCCAGCTTCGCCGTTGCCCGGACGCGAAGTCCGTGGCGGCCTCGGCGGTGGGGAAGCTGACCACGGCCTGGATGACGGTGTTGTGGGGCCGGTCGCCGGGCTCGCGAAGAACCTGGCCTTGCACCGCCGTCCAGCCGCTGCCCTGATAGACCGGCAATTCGGCGGGGTGGTAGACGCCGAGGCAGTTCGGATTGTCGACGTGGGCGTTCCACATCGCGTCCGGGTGGGCGTCGGGCAGGACGATCACCGCGGGGCTGCCGACGGCCGCGGCGACGGTGGCGGGCTCGGCCAGCATCTGCGGCAGGGCGCTCACGGGCACGACCGGGGGCGGGGGCGTCGCAGTGGGGGTGAACGGCGGTGGCGCGGTGGTGACCGTTTGGGACGCGCCGGTGGCCGGGGGGTGTGCCGCGTCGTCGGAGAGCAGCGACACGCCGGTGGCGCCGATGGCCAGGACCGCGGCGGTCGCGGCGCCCACGATCGCCCAGGTGCGCGCGGTGCGCCGGGGGGCCGGCGGCGGGTAGGGCGCGGGGGGCCAGCCGGCGGGCGGGTAGTACGGGCCCGGCGGCACGCCGAACGGGGATTGCACGGGTGCCGCGACCGTGGCGGCGTTGGGGGCGACGGGCCGACCATGCGGGAAGCCGACTCCGGGGTGCGGGTGAACGGACATGCTGCGGTTCCTTCGGGTGATCGAGCTGCTGATGCTGCAATAAAATCACACCGCTATGGCTAACGCAACAATTATTTCGTAGCGCTATGGCTGCTCGGGCTAGTTGGTCGGGGTCATCGCCAGCTGTGCCACGAGGTTCTCGATGGCCGCCGCGGCGTCCGGTGCGATCGGACGCTCGGCCTCGGCGTCCTCGAGGAGGGCGATCGGAAGCCCGGCGCCGTTGGCGGCCTCCTCGAGGCTCAGTTCGGCGCGGTGGCGGGCGGCGTAGAGCCGCTGACCCAGCGTGGCCGCGGGCGATCGCGCGGCGCGCATCATCAGGTCGTTGTAGGTGCGGCGCACGGTGCTCAACGCCAACACGACCGACGGGCTGCCCTTGGCGTGGCGGGCGGCGTTGGCGGCCAGCTTTTCGAGTTTGCGCAGGTCGGCCAGGATTCCATTGGCCTTGGCCGGGAAGCCGGGGTCGGCGGGTTCGGGCAGGTCGGCCGCGGCCGCGGTGATGGTGTGCATGGCCAGCTCGACCGCCTCGGCCATCAGCGGCGCCTGGACTGTGTCGGTGAGCACTTCGGTGGCTTCCTCGCTGGGGCGTGCGGCGACGGCGGCGGGGGGCGCGCCCGTCCGAGCGTCGGTGCCGCCCGGCGCTCCGGGCGCGCCGTTGCGGATCCGGGTGATGGTGCCCGGCGGCCAGTTCAGCGCCCTTTCCAGCTTGGACAGCGTGGCGCGGCGCGGCCAACTGCGGCCTTTCTCGAACGCGATCAGGGTGCCGGCGTTGATGATCTTGTCGCGCGCGAGGCTGCGCTGGGTGAGCTCCAATTCGGTGCGGCGGGCGGCCACCGCGCGTCCCGCCCGCACGACGCCGGGGTCCATCTCGCCGTCCCACCACTGTTCGGCGTCGGGTTCGGCGAGCCGATCCACGGCGCTGACGTGCTCGGTCGTTTCCGGCGGAGCCACCAGGCTGACGTGAACCGGAATCCCGTCGGGAGCCCCGAGATGCAGCGGTGTGGCGCCGGTGATCAGCACCGAGCTGCGCCGCACACCGTCGACGAACAGGCCGTTGGTGCTGGTGTCGATGGCCTGCCAGCCGTCGTGACGCGGCTCGAGGCGCACGTGCCACCGCGAGATCCGGTCGTCGCTGAGACGCACCGTGGCCCCCGGGTCCCTGCCGATGACGGCCACGCCCGCCGCCGGGTCGAGGGTGTAGGAGCGCTGTCCGACCTGTACCGCGAGGCGGGGAGCGGATCCGGCTTGGTCAGGGGTCACGGCTGACTCTCCTCGGCTCTGACTGGCGTTCCTTGCTACGGCATTTCGCGAGCGCCACCGGGGTCAGATGCTACAGGTTTCCCGCGACACCGAGGCGCCGCGATCGCCACGAACCCCGCCGTGAAAGCGCACAACCGGTCCACCCGCCGTCCCACCCGGCGCGGGGGCAACGATTTATCCGTTGCGCTACGGCTCTGCTGCGGTTAGAGTCGTTGCATTCGTGAGGCCTGTGCCAGAGTGGAGGAAAGCGATGACCGCATGGGCGGTGGTACCGCGCTCGGAGCCGGACGATGCCCCGGCGTGCACCGGCGAGCCGGATCGGTGGACGACCACCGAGCCCGACGCCGAGGCCGTCGCGCTGTGCCGCGCCTGCCCCCGGCGCTGGCAGTGCGCGCGGGATGCCTGCCTGACGCCGGCGGCCGAGGGGCTGTGGGCCGGGGTCGTGATCCCGGAGTCGGGGCGTCGCCGCAGGTTCGCGCTGCGACAGCTGCGGTCGCTGGCCGAACGGGGTGGCTATCCCGTCGGGCCTCGCCGGCGCGCGGCTACGGGCGCGGTTGGAAGGGCCGACGCGGTGGAATCGTGACGGTCTGGGTGACCGTGCTGGTCTCGGTGCTCGGCGGGACGGTCGTGGTGGGAGTGTCGGTGCTCGGCGGCACGGTCGTCGTCGGGGTGTCCGAGCTTGGCGGCGGGGCCGTCTCCGTCACCGTCTGGGTCGGCTGGCCGCCGCCTCCGCCGCTGTGGTGGCGGGTCGGCGCGGCGGGCGCCGTCGTCGTGGTCGTCGGAGCCGGCGTCGTGGTCGTGGCGGGGGCGGGAGCCGGCGACGGTGCACCCGAGACCAGCTTGACCACCGCGTATGCCGCGAGGCCGAGCAGGATCACCCCAAGCGCGCCGGCCGCGACCAGCGCGAACGGGCGCCGATACCACGGGGTCGGCGGTTCGGGGGGCTCCGGCGCCGGTTCATACCCGTACCCGCCGTACGCGGCTTGGGTCGGCTCGGAGTAGAAGTCGGGGTTTTCCGGGTAGGGCGGCACGAGGGCAGATATTAATAGTGGATTCTATGCGGCGGCCGCAGAGGCGCGGCGCACCGGCCACAAGCGACGACGCCACGGCGGGACCGCGCCTGCCCGAAGGCGACGGCTACCTGGCCGCGCTGGTTGTTCGCCGAGGTGCCAAGCTAAGTCGGCCGCTCATGGCGCCGCGTCGATCATCCTGAGCGCCCGCTCGAACAGGTGCACCGTGGCCGCGTGCAACTGGTCGCCGACCGCCTTTTCGGCCTTGCCCGCGCAGGCTCGGGCCAGGGTGCCCTCGATGACGATGCCGAGCTTGAAGCAGGCCAGCACCGTGTACCAGGTGATGTGCGACAGGTCGCGGGTGGTATTGGCGGCGTACCGCGCGAACAGGTCGTCGGTGCTGGCCAGCCCGTCCTGACCGCCCAGCGCGTGGCTGAAAACGGCGGACCCGTCGGGCTGGCGCCACGTGGCCAGCAGCCAGCCCAGGTCCAGCAGCGGGTCGCCGATGGTGCACATCTCCCAGTCGACGATCGCGACCACCTCCGGGCCGGTGCGGGAGAACATCACGTTGGCGGCGTGGTAGTCGCCGTGCATGATGCCGGGTTGCCAGGCCGTCGGCCGGCGGCGCTCCAGCCAGGCCGCCACCCGCTCGACCCCGGGGATGTCAGGGCCCGGGTAGTTCTCGTACTCGCGATAGGAATCCAGCTCGGAAAGCCAGCGCGGCACTTGGCGTTCCAAAAAGCCCTCCGGCTTGCCGAAGTCGGCCAGGCCCACGGCGACGTGGTCGACGGCGCCCAGCTTGGCCAGCGCGTCGGCCATCGACAGTCCCATCTGGAACCGCACGCCCGCGTCGCCGGCGTGCAGGGGCGGCAGCCCCTCGCCGGCATTGAACCCGTCGACGGGCTCCATCAGGTAGAACACCGCGTCGCCGAGCACTTTGGGGTCGTCGCAGGTGGCGATCAGGTCCGGGTGCGGCACGTCCGAGCCGGCCAGCGCCGCAAGCACTTTCGTTTCCCGCAGGATCACGCTGTTGCTGCGTGGCCGCAGATGCCGGGGCCCGCGCCGCAGCACATAGGGACGGCCGGACCGGGTGAAGCGCAGCATGACGTTCTGCGTTCCGCCGGTGACGGGGGAGACGTCCTCGAGCGGCCCCTCACCGAGGCCGTGCGCGGACATCCAGTCGGCGACCGCCTCGAGGTTGACGTGGTCCACCCTCAGCCCTCGCGCCGCGGGGTGTGGTGGATGCTCTGAGCGCTGCTCACGGCGTCGCGCAACACGAAGGCGTCGACACCGTCGTCGACCCGGTTCCCGCGGTGGGCAGACACTTCTTGCGGCGTGCGCGTCATGCCAGCAGCCTAGGTCAGGGGCGGCGAGCGGCGGCGGGCCCGCCGAAGGTGGAACAATAGTCTGCATAACTAACTGATGCCGGGCTGGGAGGATGGCGATGCCGCGTACCGACAACGATTCCTGGGAGATCACCCAAAGCGTGGGGGCCACCGCGCTGGGCGTCGCCGCGGCGCGCGCCGCCGAGACCGAGAGCGCCAACCCGCTCATCAACGACCCCTTCGCGCGTGTGTTCGTCGACGCCGCCGGCCAGGGGATGTGGAGCATCTACGCCGACCCGAAGCTGATGGCCAAGGCGGTCGAGCTGGAACCGGAGGTGCGGGACCGCTTGCAGCTGATGATCGACTTCATGGCCACGCGTACAGCGTTTTTCGACGAGTTCTTCCTTGGCGCCGCCGACGCCGGCGTTAGGCAGGTGGTGATCCTGGCGGCCGGGCTGGATGCGCGCACCTGGCGCCTGCCGTGGCCCGACGGCACCGTCGTCTACGAGCTGGACCAGCCCAAGGTGCTGGAATTCAAATCCGATACCTTGCGCGAGCACGGCGCCCGGCCCCGGGCGCGGCTGATCAACGTGGCGATCGATTTGCGCCAGGATTGGCCAAAGGCGCTGCGAGACGCGGGGTTCGACGCATCGCAACCCGCGGTCTGGTCGGCCGAGGGGCTGGTCAGATACCTGCCGGCGCAGGCCCAGGACCTATTGTTCGAGCGCATCCATGAGCTCAGCGCGCCCGGAAGCTGGCTGGCCTCGAACGTGCCCGGCGAGGGCTTCGCCGACCCCGAGCTGGTGCGGCGCCAGCGCGAGGACATGCAGCGGATGCGGGCCGCGGCGGCCAGGCTGGTGGACGCCGAGATCACCGATTTCGACGACCTGTGGTATCCCGAGGAACGCCGGGCGGTCGACGGCTGGCTGCGCGAGCACGGCTGGGACGTCTCGACGGCGACGTTTGCGGAGCTGATGGCCCGATACGACCGCAGCATCCCGCAGGGCGCCGACACCGCGATGCCGCCAACCCTCTACGTGTCCGCGCAGCGGCGACGCTGATCGGCATGCGCCGCAGGCGATTTCGGGGGCGCTAGCCGCCAGCCGGCGATTGCAGGCTTTCGACGTCGTTCTTGATCGCCGCGATCGCGTCGACCGGCGTGAGGTTCTGGCCCTGGCTGTTCTGGCCGAGCTGCGGCCAGCCGGCGCCGTCGGGACCGCGCAGCTGGTCCCAGATGTCGCGGACCTTGCTCAGCAGCTCGGCCTGCTCGTCGTCGGTGAGCGCCATCAGCCATCCTCCGTTCGTCGTGATGCCGCAGGCGGCGGCGAATTCTTGCGGTGTGAGCCCGTCGGCGGAATTCATGTCGCACCTGCCGAACGGTGGACACCCCTGCGGCAGGTTGGGGCTGTAGCCGGTCCCGTCGGTGTACTGGTGTGCGACCTGGCCGGGAAGGTTCGGGTTGGACCCGTACCCGGCCCCGATGACCCGCAAACCCTGCGGACGCGTCCGCCACATGGTCGAGAAGTCATATGCGTTGGCGTACCCGATGATTCGCGCGGGCGAGCCGGCGTAGTCGGCCAGGTTCCAGTACAGGCTGTTGATCCAGCTCGATCCGTCACCCGGCGGGTTGCCGCCCGCTTCGACGTCGAGCATCAGCGCCACCCGTGGGTGCAGGCCGCCGGCCGCGTCGATCATCGAGCGCACGGTGTCGGCATTCGCCGACCAGTTGGGGCGCGCGTAGGTGTACACGATCCCGAACGTCAGCCGTCCGCTGTCCAACGCGCGGCGCATCCACGCGTAGTTGGCCGCGAAGTTGTGATCTTGATAAGTACCGTCGCACACCCGGATGGAAAGCACCTGGTACGGGTACGAGTCATCCACGGGGACTTGGAATTCCGAGACGTCGGCGAACAGTGTGTCCGTCATCGCGTCAATCCCCCTTTACCGCAACGTCACTCGCCATGCTACCGATCTGGGCCGACGGCCCGATGGCGTCGGCGCGCCGGTAGTGTCGCGGCCATGGCTGATCGGCCGGCCCGGGTTGATGACGTGCATCGAATCGCCGCGTCGATGCCGCACGTCGCGCGTCTGGAAGGCCCGAAGGGCAACTCGATCTACCAGGTGGGCGGGAAGTCGTTCGTGTTCTTCCGTACTCCGCAGCCCGACGCGGTCGACCCCACCGGCGAACGCTACGCCGACGTGATCATGCTCTGGGTGGAGTCCGAAAGCGACAAGCTGGCGCTCGTCCAGGATCCGAGCTCGCCGTTCTTCACCACGAGCCGTTTCGACGGGCACCCCTCGGTGTTGGTGCGGGCGAGCCGGTTGCCCGAGATCACCACCACCGAATTGACCGAACTGATCCAGGATGCGTGGCTGTCGCGGGCGTCGAAGAGGCGCGCCGACAAGTGGCTCGCCGACCATTCTTAGCGTCGCGGTCTATTCAACCGGGCGCGCCCCGGTAGGCATCAACGATGTTTAGGCACGAGTCGAAGGGGTAACGCTAGGCCCACGGGAAATTTTCTCGAACACAATGGAGGTCACCATGCGTGGTCGCGGAGTGATCGGCGCGGTTGTCCTGGTGTGGTTGCTCATCGGAGTTTTCGCGGCGTACCAGCGCGACTACTTCAAGGGCGGGTCAACGGATTGTGTCACTGCGGGAAACATCGCGTTGACAGTCGTCGCGGGTCCATTGAACTACGCGGGGGTTAATCCGAAAGTCAAGGATTGCCGCGTCCCGAAGCCCAGTTCAATGCACGCAATCAACCTCTAACCCCTCACAAAAAGGAAGTCGAAATGATCATCTTAGGAATTGTCCTACTTGTTCTCGGATTTATCTTCGGCATTCACCTGTTATGGGTGCTCGGCATCGTCCTGCTCGTCATCGGCGCGGTGCTGTGGATCATGGGTTCGGTGGGCCGCCCGGTCGCCGGCAGGCGTTATTGGTATTAGGCATCGGCCGCAACGGGGTCGCGTGACTGCTCGGCGGTCACGCGCTCTTTTCACAGGACACGCAAAGCAACGCCATAGCGTCGGCTCAGTCGGCTGCGGATACTAGAACGTGTGACGCAGTCCCGAGCCTCGGTCGAGCGGGTGGTCATGTGCCGCGCCGACGGCAACCCCATCAACGTGCTCGTCGTCGATGACGAAGCGGTATTGGCCGAAATGGTGTCCATGGCATTGCGGTACGAGGGCTGGAACATCTCCACCGCCGGAGACGGAGCGGCGGCCATCGCGGCGGCCCGCACCCAGCGCCCCGACGTGGTCGTTCTCGACGTGATGCTGCCCGACATGAGCGGGCTCGACGTGCTGCACAAGCTTCGCGAGGAGAACCCGCAGCTGCCGGTGCTATTGCTGACGGCCAAGGACGCGGTGGAAGACCGGATCGCCGGGTTGACCGCGGGCGGCGACGACTACGTGACCAAACCGTTCAGCATCGAAGAGGTGGTGCTGCGGTTGCGCGCGCTGCTGCGTCGCACCGGGGTGACGACGGTGGACAGCGGGGCGCAGCTGGTGGTCGGGGACCTGGTGCTCGACGAGGACAGTCACGAGGTGACACGCGCCGGCGAGCCGATCTCGTTGACCTCCACCGAGTTTGAGCTGCTTCGGTTCATGATGCGCAACTCCAAGCGGGTGCTGAGCAAGGCCCAGATCCTGGACCGGGTGTGGAGTTACGACTTCGGCGGACGCTCCAACATCGTCGAGCTCTACATTTCCTACCTGCGCAAGAAGATCGACAACGGGCGCGAACCGATGATTCATACGCTGCGCGGCGCGGGCTATGTCCTCAAGCCGGCCCGCTAAGACACGGCGAGTCTGGTCCCTTCGGCTGCGGCTGCTGGTCGGGCAGATCGTCGTGCTGGCGGCCGTCTGCGTGGGCATCACCGCGGCGACCGAGCTGGCGCTGCTGCATCACCTGGTCGCGCAGCTCGACGGGCAACTCGCCGGCACGTCGTACCGCTCGGCGCTTATGTACCCCGAACCGAAACGGCCGGGCTGGCACCACTTCTATCCCCGGCCGGGGCCGGGTCCCCGTTTCCTCGACGCCCCGGGCCAGCCCGCCGGCATGGTGGCCGCGGTGATCAGCAACGGCCAGGCGGTCGACGCCGGCTACCTGACGAGCTCCGGTTCCCGGGCGGCGCTGACGCAGACCGCCCAGGATCAACTGGAACGCATCGCCGGCAGCCGTACGCCGCAGACGGTGAACCTCGACGCCCTGGGTCGTTACCGGGTGGTCGCCGCCCCGAGCCGCAGCGGCGGCGACGTCATCGTCACCGGCCTGTCGATGGCCAACGTCGACGCCACGATGATCCGGATGCTGGTCATCCTCGGGATCGTCACCGTGATCGCGCTCGCCGCGGCGACGACCGCCGGCATCGTCATCATCCGGCGCGCGCTCGCGCCGCTGCGTCGCGTCGCCCAAACCGCAAGCCAGGTGGTCGAATTGCCGCTCGACCGCGGCGAGGTCGAACTGCCCGTGCGGGTGCCCGAATCCGACGCGAACCCGTCCACCGAGGTCGGCCAGCTCGGGTCGGCGCTCAACCGGATGCTCGACCACATCGCGGCCGCGCTGTCGGCGCGGCAGGCGAGCGAAACCCGGGTCCGCCAATTCGTCGCCGACGCCAGCCACGAATTGCGAACCCCGCTCGCCGCCATCCGCGGCTACACCGAACTCACGCAACGGATGGGCGACGACCGCGAAGCCGTGGCCCACGCGATGAGCCGGGTGGCGTCCGAGACCCAGCGCATCACCCGCCTCGTCGAGGACCTGCTGTTACTGGCCCGCCTGGACTCCGGCCGGCCGCTGGAGCGCGAACCCGTGGACCTGTCGCGGCTGGCGGTGGACGCGGTCAGCGACGCCCACGTCGCGGGGCCCGACCATCAATGGGAACTCGACCTGCCCGAGGAGCCCGTCGTCGTCACCGGCGATGCGGCGCGGCTGCACCAGGTGCTGACCAACCTGCTCGCCAACGCCCGGGTGCACACCGCCGCCGGCACCGTCGTGACGACCCGGCTGAGCACCGAGCCGACGCACAGCGTGCTGCAGGTGATCGACAACGGGCCCGGCATTCCTCCGGCGCTGCAGTCCGAGGTCTTCGAGCGCTTCGCCCGCGGCGATTCCTCGCGTTCCCGCAAGGGCGGCAGCACCGGGCTGGGCCTGGCGATCGTCTCCGCCGTCGTCCGGGCGCACAACGGGACGATCACCGTGAACAGCTCACCCGGCCATACCGAGTTCACGGTGCGGTTGCCACTCGACGGGTGGCAACCGCCCGCGTCGTCACCGGGTTAGTTGCAGGTCGCGTCGATCTCGAACGGCTTGTTCACCTGCTGCGTCGGGTTGGCCATGTCGGTGCCGGTGGCATTGCCGGTGACCTTGTAGGTGTTGCCGTCCTTGGTGGCCGAGGCGTTGCCCTGACCGCCCTGCGCGTACTGCAGGGTCACGCCGTTGACGTCGCCGAGTTGGACCGCCTTCACGGTGGGCGGGCTGGCGTCGGCGAGCACGACGCTGATCCCGGTCGTGTTCCCGCCGACCGCGATGGTGATGTTGCCGCCGGCTTTGGTGCAGACAGTGGTGCCCTGAACGTTCTGGTCCTTGCCGTCAATGATCACCTTCGACGAGTTGTTGCCGCCGGCCGAGACGGCGCCTCCCGGCACCGAGGTCGAGATGCCGTTCGACTTGTTGCCCGAACACCCCGATAGCCCGGCAACCAGAATCGCCGCTCCAGCCGCGGCGACAGTCAGTCCACGCTTCACCTGTTCTCCTTTGCCCAATTGTTGCGGCCCTCGGCATCGAAGGCCGTCCAGGCAGTATGCGTGTTTGCCGGGCCGCGTACGAGAGGTTCGATGAAAATTCTTTCCGAACGCCGAAGAGGCGCACGGTGGCAAGCTATTGCCGGTGCAACCCAAACCTCCCACCGCGGTCATCGAGGCCGCCCATCGCGACCACGTCCTGCCGCTTGACGACACGGCGGATTTCGACGACGCCGACCGCGGGTTCATCGCGGCCCTGTCCCCGTGCGTCGTCACCGCGGCCGACGGCCGCGTCGTCTGGGACAACGACGCCTATTCCTTCCTGGGCGGCGCCGCGCCGCCGTCGGTGCACCCGAGCCTGTGGCGGCAGTCGACCCTGACGGCCAAGCACGGCCTCTACGAAGTGGTGCCGGGGATCTACCAGGTCCGCGGTTTGGACCTTTCGAACATCACCTTCGTCGAGGGCGACGCCGGCGTCATCGTCATCGATCCGCTGATCTCGACCGAGGTCGCCGCGGCGGCGCTGGCCCTGTATCGCGCCCACCGCGGCGGCGAGCGTCCCGTGGTCGCGGTGATCTACACCCACAGCCACGTCGACCATTTCGGCGGCGTGCTGGGCGTGACCTCGCAGGCCGAGGTGGACAGCGGCGCGGTGGCCGTGTTGGCGCCCGAAGGCTTCATCGAGCACGCCGTGCAGGAGAACGTCTATGCCGGCCCGGCGATGACGCGCCGGGCCACCTACATGTACGGCACGCTGCTCGCCCGCGGGCCGCGGGGCCATGTCGGCTGCGGGCTGGGCCAGGCCACGTCGACCGGTGAGGTGGCCGTCATCGTCCCGACCGTCGTCATCGGGCGGACCGGTGAGACGCACACCATCGACGGGGTAGAGATCGAGTTCCAGATGGCGCCCGGCACCGAGGCCCCCGCCGAAATGCATTTCTACTTCCCGCGATTCCGCGCGCTGTGCATGGCCGAGAACGCCACCCACAACCTGCACAACCTGTTGACCCTGCGCGGCGCGCTGGTGCGCGACCCGCACGCCTGGTCCGGCTACCTCACCGAGGCCATCGACACCTTCGCCGGCCGCGCCGACGTGGTGTTCGCCTCCCATCACTGGCCGACCTGGGGCCGCGACAACATCGTGGAATACCTTTCGCTGCAACGCGACCTGTACGCCTACCTGCACGACCAGACGCTCCGGCTGCTCAACCGGGGCTACACCGGGGAAGAGATCGCCGAGATGTTCCAAATGCCGCCGGCGCTGGAGCGGGCCTGGCACACCCACGGCTACTACGGGTCGGTCAGCCACAACGTCAAGGCGGTCTACCAGCGCTACATGGGGTGGTTCGACGGCAACCCGGCCCGGCTGTGGCCCCATCCCCCCGAGGCGCTCGCGCCGCGGTACGTCGAGGCGATGGGCGGGATCGACCGGGTCGTCGAGCTGGCCCAGGCGGCCTTCGACAGCGGCGACTTCCGTTGGGCGGCAACGCTATTGGATCACGCAATCTTCACCGACAGCGAGCACGGCGCCGCCCGCGCGCTGTACGCCGACACCTTTGAGCAACTGGCCTACGGCGCCGAGAACGCGATCTGGCGCAACTTCTTTTTGAGCGGCGCCACCGAGTTGCGCGACGGCAACTTCGGCACCGCGACCACCACCACGTCGATGTCGATGCTCGCCCAGCTGACGCCGGAGCAGATCTTCGACAGCCTGGCCATCCGGGTCGACGGGCCGCGCAGCTGGGACCTCGACGTCGCCACCGACATCACCTTCGCCGACGCGGCGACGAACTACCGCCTCACCCTGCGCAACGACGTGCTCGTCTACCGCAAGGTGGCCGCCGACCCCGCCACGGCGACCGTTACCGTCACGCTGGACAACAAGATTCGGCTGCTCGGGGTGGCGATGGGCGACTTCAGCTCGCCCGGGCTCACGATATCCGGTGACGTGTCGGCCCTGCAGGCGTTCCTCGGTGCGCTCGACCAGCCCGACCCCAACTTCAACATCGTCACGCCGTAGCTTTCTTCGCGGGCTAAGGCGCCACGTCGATGACCACCTTGCCCAACACCTTGCGCTCGGCCACGTGGCGCAGCGCGGCCGCGGTCTCGGTGAGCGGGAACCGCGCGCCGATGTAGGGCCGGATCGTGCCGGCGGCGAACATCCGCTCCAGCTCGGCCATGTCGCGCGCGGCGTCGTCGGGCCGATCGCCCATGAAGGTGCGGATCTCCATGCCGCGGATCGCAATCCCTTTGAGCAGAACGAGATTCAGCGGTATGGACGGGATGGCGCCCGAGGCGTAGCCGAGCGTGACGAAGGTCCCGCCGCGGGCGAGCCCACGCAGCGCGGGCTCCGAGTAGCCGCCGCCGACCGGGTCGAGGACCACCCGGGCGGCGTCGCCGGTGAGCTCGCGGATGCGGGCCTTGAGGTCCTCGCGGTCGTAGTCGACGGTGGCCTCGGCGCCGCGCCGGCGGCACAGCTCGAGCTTTTCGGGGCTGGATGCGGCCGCCAGTACCCGGGCGTTCATGGCCACCGCGAGGTCGACGGCCGCCAGCCCGACACCGCCGGCTGCGCCCAGCACCACCACCCAATCGCCTTGCGCCACTTCGGCGATCGACCGCAGCGCGTGATAGGCGGTGCGGTAGGTGACGCCGAACGCCGCGGCCGAGGCGAAGTCGGCGCCGTCGGGTATCGGCGCCACCGACGACGCATGGAGCAGGGCCCGCTCGGCGAACGCCCCGGTCGGCGTGGTCGCGAAGACCCGCTGCCCCGGGCGAAACGGCGCGCCGTCGCCGACGGCCACCACCTCGCCGGCCAGTTCACTGCCCGGGACGAACGGTACCGGAATCTTGACCTGGTACTTGCCGGCGATCAACAGCACGTCGGGGAAGTTGACCGCCGCCGCGCGCACCCCGACCACCACCTGGCCGGGGCCGGGGACAGGCTCGGCCACGTCGTCGATGACCAGGTCTTCCGGCGCGCCGTAGGACCGGCAGACGGCGGCACGCATCAGTCGACCCCCAGCCCGTTCAGGCAGAACCGCACCACGTGGGCGATGTCGTCGGGACCGGGCCGGTCGGTCGAATTCATGTAGCGCCCCATGGTCGCCGCCGTGCAGCAGAACACCGCCTCGACGTCGCGCTCGACGTCGGCGCTGCCCAGCTCGGTGACCGGTTCGATCAGCAGATCGCGCAGCGGCCGCATCATTTCGTGGTCGGCCGCGCGCCAGTTGGCCGGTGACATCTGCCCGGCGGCCGCGCGGGTCTTGGTGATCAGGTGCGGGTCGGCGACCTGTGCCAGGGTGCCCTCGATCCAGCGCGCGATCTTGTCGCGCGGCTTGGATTCCTTGGCCAGCTGGTGCCGAAGGTAGGACTCCACGATCGCCACCCCGCGTTCCATGACGGCCAGGATGAGGTCGTCCTTGCCGGCGAAATAACGGTAGAACGCCTTGTTCGACGAGCCGGCCTCGGCAACGATGTCGCTGACGCGCGGCGCCTCGGGCGCCACCCGTTCCATCACCCGCACCGCGGCCGCCAGGATGCGCTCCACCTCCTCGGTGGCCTCGCGCTGGCGTTCGTCGAGCGCCCGCTCGACGGCCGCCGCCACCCTACTGGCCAACGAGGTCGCCGTACTTGGCCCGGGCCGCTTCGCGGCGAACGTCCAGCATTTCGCACGGCCAGTCGCCCTCTTCGGCGTCGTAACCCTTGAGCAGCATCCGGGCCAGGTTGACCTTGTGCGCCTCGGTGGGACCGTCGGCCAGGCCCAGCGCGATGCCGCCGAGCAGCACGTTGACCAGCGGCAGCTGATCGGTGAGCCCGAGCGCGCCGTGCACCTGGATCGCGCGCATCGCAATGGATTTGAGGACCTGCGAGGCCAGGATCTTGCAGGCGGCGATCTCCGTGCGCGCGGCCTGCTCGTCGCCGTTGTCGATCAGCCACGCGGCGTGCAGCACGGTGAGGCGGAACGGGACCAACTCGGTGTAGGAGTCGGCGACGAACTCCTGCACCAGCTGCTTGTCGGCCAGCGAACTGCCTTGGGTGAAGCGGCTTTTCGCGCGCCGCGACATCATCTCCACGGCGCGCTGGGCCATCCCGATGGAGCGCATCGCGTGATGCAGCCGGCCGCCGGCCAGCCGGGTCTGCAGGATCAGAAAGCCCTGCCCGGGCTCGCCGAGCAGGGCGTCGGCGCCCACCCGCACCCCGTCGTAGCGCACCAGCGAATGACCCGGCTCGTGCGGGGCCGCGCCGACCAGGTGGTGGTTGGCTTCCAGAATCAGTCCCGGGGTTTCGGCGGGAACCAAAAACGTCGATGCGCCGCGATGCACCGGCACGTCGGGATCGGTGATCGCCACGACGATGAAGAACGACGCGACGGAAGCGTTGGAGGAGAAGTACTTTCGACCGGTAATCACCCAATCGTCACCGTCGCGCACCGCCCGGGTGGTGAAGACCCGCGGGTCGGCGCCGCCCTGCGGCTCGGTCATCGAGAAGCACGAGAAGATCTCGCCCGACAACAGGCCGGACAGGTAGCGGTCCTTCTGTTCCTGGGTGCCGAACCGCGCGATGATCTCGGCGTTGCCGGTATCGGGCGCCTGCGTTCCGAACACGATGGGCGCCCACGGGCTGCGGCCCAGGATCTCGTTGATCAACGTCAGCTTGACCGCCCCGAAGCCCTGCCCGCCCAGCTCGGGGCCCAAATGCGGCGCCCACAATCCCTGCTCGCGCACCTGCTGTTTGAGCGGGTCGACGATGCGGCGCCGCTCGTCGTTGAGCGGCAGGAACTCACAGCCCGGGAACAGCACCTCGAGGGGCTCCACCTCCTCGCGCACGAACTCGCGGATCCAGTCGAGCTTCTTCTCGAACTCCGGTTCGGTGGAAAAGTCCCAAGGCATTCGAATACTCCTAGCTGTCAGGGGATCCCGCCATCGGCCCGCAGGATGGAGCCGGTGGTGAAGCTGGACGCGTCGGACGCCAAAAACAGGGCGGCGCCGACGATTTCCCGCGGGTCTCCGGCGCGCTTCAAAAAAAGATGCCCGAAGTTGTCGCCGTCGCCCAGGTTCCAGGACTTGCTCACGTCGGTCAGGTAGGGGCCGGCCATCAGCGTGTTGACCCGAACGGTCGGCCCCAGGGCCTGCGCCAGCCCCTCGGTCATGGCGTTGAGCCCGGCCTTGGCCGCGGCGTAGGGAATGATGCCGCCGTTGGGCCGCAGCGAGCCGGTCGAGCTCACGTTGATGATCGCGCCGCGGCCGGCGGCCACCATCCGCTCGCCGATCAACGCCGACAACCGGAACGGGCCCTTGAGGTTCAGGTTGACCACCGCGTCGAACAGCTTCTCGGTGACGTCGGTCAGCTTGTCGTACAGCGGCGACATGCCCGCGTTGTTGATCAACGTGTCCACCTTGCCGAAGCGCGCGTACGTCGCGTCGACCAGTCCGTCGAGCTGATCCCAGCGGCCCACGTGCACCTGATACGGCATGGCCGCGCGGCCCGTCTCGGCCTCGATCTTTTTGGCGGTGGACACGCAGTTGTCGAAGTTGCGGCTGGCGATCACCACGTCGGCGCCGCAGCGCGCGGCGGCGAACGCCATCTCGCGGCCCAGGCCGCGGCTGCCGCCGGTGATCAGCACTACCCGATCGGTCAGGTCGAAAAGCTGGTCGGCGTACCCCTTTTCAGCGCCCATTTCAGCGTGCCTTGGGCTGCGACCGGGCCAGCTCGGCGGCCGTGGCGATCAGCTGCGGGATCATCGCCCCGAAGGTCTCGGTGAGCTTGGGGTCCACCTTCTGGGTGCGCACCCCGGCCGCATACGTCTTCTCCAGCACGATCCCCAGCTTCCAGTTGGCCAGCACCAGGTAGTAGTCGATGTTCTCGGTGGAAAGCCCGCTGAACTTCTCGTAGTGCTCGAGCAGCTCGCTGCGGGTCGGCATCCCGCGCATGTCGAGATAGAACCCGTCGGCGCGGGGCTCCTCGCCGTCGTAACCCAGCAGGGCCCACGCGAGGTCCAGCAGGGGGTCGCCGACCGTCGTCATCTCCCAGTCGACGATCGCGGCCAAGCGCGCCGGCGCGCCGTGGGCGAACATCACGTTGGCGAACTGGTAGTCGCCGTGCATGATGCCGGGCCGGTAGCGCGCCGGCCGGTTGTTGCGCAGCCAGTCGGCGGCCTCGTGCAGGCCGGGCAGTTCGCGCACCCGATAGGCGTCGAGGAACTTCAGCCAGCGGTCGACCTGTCGCTCGTGGAACCCGTCGGGCCGACCGAACCCCTCCAGGCCTTGACCGCGCCAGTCCACCCGGCCCAGCTTCGCCGCGCCCTCGACCAATTGGAACGCCAGCCCGCGGCGCGCCGCCAGGTCGGCGTCGAACGGCGCCTGCCACCCGCCGTCCATCGGGCTCCACCCGTCGATCGCCTGCATCACGTAGAACGGCAGGCCCAGCACGTCGCCCGTGTCGTCGGCGGCGATCAGCGCCGCGTGTGGCACGTCGGTGCCTGACAGCGCGCGCACCAGCCGGATCTCGCGCAGCAGCCCGTCGATGCGGGCGGCGTCGGCGCGGGCGCCGGGCATGCGGAGCACCATGCGTTCGCCGCCCCGCTCGATCAGATAGAGGGTGTTCTGCGACCCGCCCTTCAGCTGCCGGAGAACCGGTTGTTCGCCGCCGCCCGGGGCGCCGCGCGCATCGAGCCAGCGGGCGAGGACGTCCGCCTCCAACTGCGTTTCGCCGAGACTCGTCATTGTGCACACCCCAATCTCCCCGTGGAGAATAGCATTCTCTGGCGGGCTGTCTAGGTGGGCTTGTGCGCGCTGAGGAGGAAGCCCGGGGCCATGAAGTGGCCTTTGTCGTCGCGTTCGACGTCGGGCAAGGGCTCACCGGCGGCCGCGAGCGCACCGGCGTTGCCGTACAGCTTGGCGGGACGCAGGTCGTCGACGTGCCAGAGCTGCGCGACGGCGCCGTGCAGCTCGGTCTCGGTAAAGCCGCGCGGGCCGGGGCGGTCAGCGCTCTGGGGCCCCAGCGCCCCCGCGGCGAACGCCAGGATGTACAGCGAGGCCCCCGGCGCGGCCGCGCGGAGGATCGACCGCAGGTAGTCCTGGCGCTTCTCGGGCGGCAGCGCATGGAAGCAACCGCTGTCGAAGATGGTGGAGAAGCGGCCGTCATACCCGCCGAAGTCGGTGACGTCGGCCTGCGCGAAGGTCGCCCTCGTCAGTCCCCGTTCGGCCGCCGCGGCCGCCGCGGCCGCGACCGCCGCCGCGCTGGCATCCAGACCGACCACCGTGTAGCCGCGCGCGGCCAGCTCCAGCGACAGCGCGGCGTGCCCGCAGCCGGCGTCCAGCACGTCGCTTCGGACCTTGCCGTCCTCGATCAGCGCGGCCAGCTCGGGCTGCGGCCGGCCGATGCTCCACGGGGGCGGGGTGTCCTGTCGATAGGCGGCGTCCCAGTCCATGATCGGTTGGCTCATCTGTCCTCCTTCCGGTCGAGCGGCACGCGTGCGGTAGAGAGTTAACGACGCTCCCACCACCCCATGACGACAGGAGCAAAGATGCAAGTGCTTTTGGTCCGGCACGCGCTGCCGCTGCGCAGCGAACACGGCGAGGGCTCCGACCCGGAGCTGTCGGAGCAGGGGCGCCAGCAGGTCGAGCGATTGCCCGAGGCGCTCGCCAGGTTCCCCATCTCGCGGGTGGTGAGCAGCCCGCAGCGCCGCGCCGTTCAGACCGCCGCGCCGGTGGCCGCGGCGCGGCGGCTTGCCGTCGAGATCGACGATCGCTTCGCCGAATACGACCGCGACCTCCCGCTGTACATCCCCGTGGAACAGGTCCGCGAGGAACGGCCCGAGGAATGGGCGCGGCTCGCGCAGGGACACCTGCCCAGCGCGGTCGACGAGGACGCGTTTCGTGCGCGCGTCCGCGCCGCCGTCGACGACCTGGTCTGCGCCGCCGACCCTCAGGACACCGTCGCGGTGTTCAGCCACGGCGGAGTGATCAACGTGCTGCTGCACGAGATCCTCGGTACCGCCCGGCTGTTGTCGTTTCCCGTCGACTACGCCTCGGTGACGCGGTTGTTGTTCTCGCGGTCTGGCCAGGCGAGCGTGGCCGGCGTCAACTGCACCGAGCACGTGTGGGACCTGTTGCCGCGGAACCAGCGGTGAGTGGTCGCCGTACGCGGTGGTAAACAAGTCCGGTGACTTCCGCTGACCGACTCGAAGGGCTCGACCTGGGCTCGCTGGACCGGTATCTGCGCTCGCTCGGCATCGAACGCGAGGGCGAGTTGCGGGCCGAGTTCATCTCCGGTGGCCGCTCGAACCTGACGTTCCGGGTCTACGACGACGCGGCGGACTGGCTGGTGCGGCGCCCGCCGCTGCACGGGCTGACGCCGTCGGCGCACGACATGGCGCGCGAGTACAAGGTGGTCGCCGCGCTGCAGGACACACCGGTGCCGGTGGCGCGCGCGATCGCGCTGTGCCAGGACGATTCCGTGCTGGGCGCGCCGTTCCAGATCGTCGAATTCGTGGCGGGGCAGGTGGTGCGGCGGCGCCAGCAGCTCGAAGCGTTCAGCCACACCGTGATCGACGGCTGCGTCGACTCGCTGATCCGGGTGCTCGTCGAGCTGCACAGCATCGATCCGAACGCGGTGGGGCTGGCCGACTTCGGCAAACCCAGCGGCTATCTGGAGCGCCAGGTGCGACGCTGGGGTTCGCAGTGGGAGCTGGTACGGCTGCCCGACGACCCCCGCGACGCCGACGTCGAGCGGCTGCATTCCGGTCTGCGCCAAGCCATTCCGCAGCAGGGCCGCACCTCGATCGTGCACGGCGATTACCGGATCGACAACGCCATCCTGGACCTCGACGATCCGACGCGGGTGCGCGCCGTGGTGGACTGGGAGCTTTCGACGCTGGGCGACCCGCTCTCCGACGCGGCGCTGATGTGCGTGTACCGCGACCCGGCGCTGGACCTGATCGTCAACGCCCAGGCGGCCTGGACCTCACCGCTGGTGCCGACCGCCGACGAGCTGGCGGACCGCTACTCGCTGGTGGCCGGCCTGCCGCTGGCGCACTGGGAGTTCTACATTGCGCTGGCGTACTTCAAGCTCGCCATCATCGCGGCCGGCATCGACTTCCGGCGGCGGATGGCGGAGCTGGCTCAGGGCAAGGACGACACGTCGGACCAGCAGCCCGAGGTGGTGGCCCCGCTGATCTCGCGTGGGCTGGCCGAGCTGGCCAAACTGCCGAGTTAGACCGGCCGCGCGGCGGGGCGCTTCTTGGCCGCGCGGCGCAGCTGAATGATCCGCGCGGTGCCCGCGGCGACGGTGATCAGGCCGCCCACCACCGCCGCCAGCAGGATCGACACGCCCAGCGGCAGGCTCCAGTGCCAGGCCAGGAACGTAATCGGGGTCGACGTCGTGTTCTGGGCTATGAAGATCAGCAACAAGATCAGGATCAGGAACCCGGCGATCAGAAACAACCACAGGGCGCCGGCGCGAGTGAACCCGATGGCCGGGTCCTTGGATTTCCCGCGCGGAGCGGGCGGGGGCGGGGGAGGCGG
>NZ_LQPJ01000106.1 GCF_002101785.1 Mycobacterium palustre | reverse complement strand
ACACTCAACGCCGCCACAGCGCACTCAGCGGCCTACCACCCATCAGCCGCCTGTAACCAACGTTATGGCCGGGTACAGCTAGGCCACGAACATCCCAGCCACGTCCGCGCCAGCGGCCAGGCTTTGGTCGAAGATGCCCTCCAGGCCGCCGATGTCGCCGGCGTTGAACACCTGGGCTGCGCTGCCGGTCAGGAAAAGCGGCGGTGCCTGTACGCCGCTCAGGAAGCTGTTGACGGTCTGCTCGCCGGTGCTCACGCCCAGGTTGCCCACGTTGAACAGCCGGTTGAGTGCACCGTTGAAGGCGGACGCGGTCCCGAAAGTGCTTGTTTCCCAAGCGATCTCGTTGGTCAACAGGTTGGTGTTGAAATTCACCTCCGATGTCAAGAGGTTGGTCAAAAAGCCGACCTGGCCCGAAGCGAGTCCCTGCAACCCCGCCGTCGGTGCGGCTACCAGCGACGCCCCCAGCGTCAGCCCCGGGGTCGTGGCGAACAGCGAGCCGTTGAGCGCCGCGGTCAACGACGCCTGCAGCCCGGCCGTGTTGATCGCGCCGGCCAGGGCGGCCTGCAGGGATCCATTGCCGGTCAACGACGTTGCCACCGCGCTGATGGCGCTGAGGTCCCACAGGAACTTGGTGTCCACCGCGCCCAGCAGCCCGCCGAGTTCGCCGCCGGCGATCAGGTTGGCCGGGGCGCCCATCGCGAGGCTGGCAACGATGGCGCCGCCGAACGGCAGCTGCGCGCCCAAGAGGCTGTCGAAGGTCGCCTCGGGGATGCCGAGCAACACGGTGTTCCAGAAGTTGAAGAAGGTGTCGAGCGCGCCGCCCAGCGCACCGGTGCCACCGAAGAGCGCCGTCTCCAGCGCCGTCTCCTGGGTCACCACCGCCGTGTTCAAAAGCAGCTCGTTGGTGATCAGCGAGGTATTGAAGCCCACCTCCATCGCCTGCAGCTGCGCGAAGAACGCGGGGATGTTCGGCGCGGTCAACAGCACCTGCCACGGTGCGATCGCGTTGGCGAGCAGCGTGGGCAGCCCGGCCAGCCCGGCGCTGATGCCGCCGTTCAACGCCGCGTTGAGCTGAAGACTCAGACCGTTGAGGCCGACCATGATGTTGGCGCCCAGGGTGGGGCTTAAGCCCAAGGCGGCGCACAGGGCGCCCAGGTTGGCGGGCAAGGCAATTCCACCGCTCAGGGCGGGCAGACCGGCCAGCGTGGCGCCGGTTTGCAGCAGGCCGTTGAGCCCGGCAGTCAGCCCCGCCAGGCTGCCGCCGAAGCCACCCGACAGGGCGGTGCTGATCGCCCCGTTCAGCCCCGACAGGCCGCCGGTCAGGCTGGCCGAAAGCCCGGGGAACGCGGCGCTCAAGCCGCCCGCCAGGTTCGACAGGCTCGCCGCCAGTGTTCCGCCGGTCTGCGTCAGCGCGGCCAGCCCGCCGTTCAAGTCCGCGGCCAGCGTCGCACCGAGCGGCCCCAGCCCCGCCAGGCTGCCGCTCAAGCCCCCGGACAGCGCCGCGTTGATCGCACCGCTCAGCCCCCCGAGCGAACCGCTCAGGCTGGCCGTAAGCCCCGGCAGCGCGGCGGTCAACCCGCCGGCCAGGGCCGGCAGCGCAAGGCCGAGGCTGCTCGCCAGACTCGACAGCCCGCCGCCCACGCTCGCGGCGAACGCGTTACCCAGCTGCGCCAGCCCGGACAGGTTGCCATTCAGGCTGGCCGCCAGTTGCGCGCCGAGCGGCCCCAATCCCGCCAAGCTGGCGCTCAACCCGCCCGACAGCGCGGCGCCGAGCGAGGCGTTCAGGCCGGACAGGCCGCCGGTCAGGCTGGCCGACAGCCCGGGCAGTGCGGCGTTGAACCCGCCCGCCAATCCCGAAAGCCCGGTACCGATGTTCGTCGCGACGGCACCGCCGGTCTGCGCCAGCGCCGCCAGGCCGCTGTTGAAGTCTGTCGCGATCGCCGCACCGAGCGGGGCCAGCCCCCCAAGGTTGGCGCCGAAGGAAGCCGACAGCGCGGCATTGATCGAGGAACCCAGCGCGGCCAGCTCGGTGCTGATCGAGGCGCCCAGCCCCGCCAGCCCGGCGCTGAGGTCCACGGTGAACCCCGGCGCCGCGGCCGCCAATCCCTGCACGACGTTCGCCTCGGCGGTCGCGTAGCTGGCCGCACCGAGACTCAAAGTCTGGACGAATTGCTCGTGAAAGGCCGCCGCCGCTGCGCTAAGCTGCTGGTACCCAACGGCGTGCGAGGAAAATAGTGCGGCGATTTCCGCCGAAACCTCGTCGGCGGCCGCGGGCAGCAACGACGTCGTCGCGGCGGCCGCCGCGACGTTGGCGGATCCGATCGACGAAGCGATGTTCACCAAATCCGTTGCGGCATCAGCGATGAACTCTGGCGCTGCGATGAGAAAAGACACTGCTACCTCCCCGGCTCAACACACGTCGACCGCCCCGCCGGCCCCGATTAGGCGAGTGTCGCGATGGCCGCAGCGTATCGAAGTGCCGGGCTGAAAACGCGTGTTTGCATTAACTCAGTTAAAAGATATTACGAACGATTGTTTCGTAATTAATTCGTTACTTTCGGTCCACCGGCTTACGGCCCGGTTTTGAGCCATTGTCCGGCGTCGCCGACGATGCCGACCGGTACCGCGCCCGACAGGCTGACGTTCTTCACGCTGGGGCCCGCGGCGACGATCGTGGTGTCCTGCAGGATCGGCAGCACGGTCGACATGTTCCACAGCCGCGGTTCGACCGCGGTGATTACGTCGCTGATGCTCTTGGTGCCGTTGAGGGCCGCGTCGATGTTGGACTGGATGCTGCGGTCGCAGATCCCGGTGAGGTTCGACGGCGCTTGCACCAGAGCGCCGGGATCGGGCGGGCGGCTCGGCGGCGCGGGTGTCGGCGTGGTGCCGGTGGTGTTGGGCGCGGCGGGCGGGGTGGAAGCGGCCGGTGTGGAGGTGGCGGCCGTGGCCGCGTTGGAGGTGGGCACCGTCGTCGTCTGCAGCGCGGGACAGCCGTAGCGGGAGGCCAGCAACGTCGCCAGGTTTCCGCCGGCCTGATGCCAGCCGACGATCGCGTCCACCTGGTTGTTGTTCAGCGCGTCGCGGTACAGCAGGACCGGGTCCAACGCCAGCACGTTGGCCGCGATGCCGACGTTGCGCAGCTGGTCGGCGGCGGTATTTGCCACCGCCACCGACGTCGGGTCGTTCGCGGCGACGCCGATGACGAGCGAGAGTTGCTGCCCGTCCTTGCTGATCCGGCCGCGGATCACCTCCGGCGGGCTGGTACCGGCCGGGGTGGGCACCGGGGATGCCGACGCGGTGGTCTCCACCTGGTAGCCCGACGCCGAGAGCAACGCCAGCGCCGCCGGTGTGGTCATCGCGGGCGGCGCCGTCGGCTCGTATCCCGGATCGCTCGGGGAACGGATTTGGGCCTGGGCCAGGGTGACGGTGTTGTCGCTGCCGGCGCCGACGGCGGCCAGCAGGTCGACGTCCAGCAAACCCAGGATCGCCTTGCGGACCTGGGCGTCGGACAGCTTCGGTTCGTTGGCGCGCAGCGTCAGCTGCATGACCCGCGGCGTCACGATGCGCGCGGTGCGAACGTCGGGGATGGCCGACAGCTGGGCGAAGGCCGCGGAGCCGCCGTGCACCTGAGCCACCTGGGTGTCGCCGTTGCGCACCGAATCGGCCAGCGCGGCCGGCGCGCCGGCCCGCCGGAACAGGATCAGGGCCGGCTTGGCGGGCGGCCCCCAGTAGCGGTCGTTGCGGGCGATCAGGATCTCGTCGCGCTGCGGGTCGATGCTCTCCACCCGGAACTGGCCGCCCGTGACCGGCAGGGCCCGGGCCAGTCCGGACGCGAAGCCGCCCGGCACGTCCTTGACGATGTGGGCCGGCAGGATGTTGCTGAACAGCTCCCTCCACGCCGGATACGGCTGCGCGAAGGTGACCACCGCCTGCTTGCCGCCCTCGAGCGACTGCACGCCGGTGATGAGGTCGTATCCGGCCGGGTCGACCACCCCGGGTTGGCTGACCATCTGCCGCCACAGGTACCAGAAGTCGTCGGCGGCAATCGGGGCGTTGTCGGTCCACTGCGCCTCGGGCCGGATCTTGTAGGTCACGGTGAACGGGTTCTGGCTGGTCACCTCGGCCGACACCAGCAGAGTCGGGTCCATCTCCCAGCGCGAGCCCGTCGGGCTGTTGGGGTCGGGCACCGGCCGAAACGCGCTGGGCAACACCAGCGCGCTGATCGCCGCGTTCACCGGCGACAGGTCCGACAGCAGATGCGGGTTGAACCCCGCCCCGATCGAGTCGATGCCCATGATGATCTGGGTGGGCCGCTGCGGCGGCGGCGTCGAATTGTGTGGCGTATCGGTACTTTGCGGCGCCGGCGGGGGGCTGACCGTGCACGCCGCCAGCACCAGGCCGGTCAGCGAGACCACCGCGCCGACCGTCAGAAACATGCGGCGGGCTCGTCTCGGCACGCCCATCAGGGTATCGAGCAGGCGGCCAGCGGCCCGTCCGACCACGCGTGCAGCGGCCACCGAGTTGTTAACCCCGGGCCTTGGCCCGCGCCCGGCTGCGGGCCCGCGCGGTGGCGTCCAGCTCGACCTTGCGGACCCGCACGATCTCGGGGGTCACCTCCACGCATTCGTCTTGCGCGCAGAACTCCATCGCCTGTTCCAGGTCGAGCTCGAGCGGTTTGGCCAGGGTCTCGATGACGTCGGCCGTCGACGACCGCATGTTGGTGAGCTTCTTCTCACGGGTGACGTTGATGTCGAGATCCTCTGCGCGCGGGTTGATTCCGACCACCATGCCCTCGTAGGTGTCCTGGCCGGGCTCGACGAAGAACTGGCCCCGGTCGGCGAGCTGGATCAGCGCGAACGGCGTGATGGTGCCGGAACGGTCCGAGACCAGCGACCCGGTGTGGCGGGCGCGGATCTCCCCCGCCCACGGCCGGTAGCCGTCGAACACGGCATTGGCGATCCCAGTGCCGCGCGTGATCGTGAGGAAATCGGTGCGGAACCCGATCAGGCCGCGGCTGGGCACGATAAAGTCCATGCGGACCCAGCCGGCCGCGTGGTTGGTCATCTCCTCCATGCGACCCTTGCGGGCGGCCATCAGCTGGGTGATCGCGCCGACGAACTCTTCGGGGCAGTCGATCGTCATCGCCTCGAACGGCTCGTGCAGCTGGCCGTCGATCGTGCGGGTCACCACCTGCGGTTTGCCGACCGTGAGCTCGAAGCCCTCGCGGCGCATCTGCTCGACGAGGACGGCGAGCGCGAGCTCGCCGCGACCCTGGACCTCCCACGCGTCCGGGCGCCCGATGTCGACCACGCGGATCGAGACGTTTCCGACCAGCTCCTGGTCGAGGCGGCTGCGCACCATGCGGGCGGTCAGCTTGTGGCCCGGCACCTTGCCCGCCAGCGGCGAGGTGTTGGTGCCGATCGTCACCGAGATCGCCGGCTCGTCGACGGTGATCCGGGGCAGCGCGTGGGCGTGGTCCGGGTCGGCCAGCGTGTCGCCGATCATGATCTCGGGCAGCCCGGCGACGGCCACGATGTCCCCGGCGACCGCCTCGTCGGTGGCGCTGCGCTCGACGCCTTCCGTCGCGAGCAGCTCGGTGATCTTGGCGTTGGTGATGACGGGCAGCCCGTCCACCTCGCGCATCCAGGCGACCTGCTGGCCCTTGCGGAGCTTTCCGTTGTAGATGCGGATCAGGGCGAGCCGACCGAGGAATGTCGACGCGTCGAGGTTGGTCACCAAGGCCTGCAGCGGCGCCTCGGGATCCCCCGACGGTGGCGGGATGTGCTCCATCAGCACGTCGAACAGCGGGTCGAGGTTGTCGGCGGCGGGCACCTCGCCGTCGGCAGGCTGCGTGGTGCTGGCCACGCCGGCCCGGCCGGAGGCGTACAGCGTCGGCAGGCCCAGCGCGTGCTCGGCGGTCTTGGCGGCCTCGTCGTCGAGATCCGATGCGACGTCCAGCAGCAGGTCGTGGCTGGCCTCCACCACCTCTGCGATGCGCGCGTCGGGGCGGTCGGTCTTGTTGACCACCAGGATCACCGGAAGGTTGGCGGCCAGCGCCTTGCGCAGCACGAAGCGCGTCTGCGGCAACGGCCCCTCGGACGCGTCGACCAGCAGCAGCACCCCGTCCACCATGGACAGCCCGCGCTCCACCTCGCCGCCAAAGTCGGCGTGCCCGGGGGTGTCGATCACGTTGATGACCGTGACGGTCCCATCCGGGTTGTGGCGATGCACGGCGGTGTTCTTGGCCAGGATGGTGATGCCCTTTTCCTTTTCCAGGTCACCGCTGTCCATGATGCGTTCCTGGGTGTCGTCACCGCGGTGGTGCAACGCCCCGGACTGCCGCAGCATCGCGTCGACCAGGGTGGTTTTCCCGTGGTCGACGTGGGCGACGATGGCGACGTTGCGAAATGGCACGTCGGAGATTCTGGCAGTCCGGGGCCGTCGATAGCGAACCGGGCGAACCGCACGGGCCGCGCGGCTTCCCATGCAGCCATGGAGTGTGCAGGGCGGCTTTCAGTGTGCGCATGGGGCGGCCCCGCCCGGTGCGTCGGCGCCGAGTATGCAGACGCGACGCCCAGATTGCACACTCAACGGCGGGGAGCCGTTGAGTGTGCAGCGGCGGCTTTCAGTGTGAACACACGGCTTTCAGTGTGAGCAGGCGGCTTTCAGTGTGAGCGTATGGCGGCCCCGCCCGGCGTGTCGTGACCCTATGGTCACACGGATTCCGCGGCGGCGGTGGCCGCGGCTGCGGCCCTCACCAACCGCCGCGGCGGCCCTCACCAGCCGCGGCGGCGCGGCGCCGAGCCGATCAGCTCGTGCTCGTCGACCGCGTCGCGGGTGCGGTACACGATGTAGGGCCGGAATAGGTAGCCCACCGGGGCGCTGAACGCGTGCACCAGCCGGGTGAAGGGCCACAGGGCGAACAGGGCCAGCGCGATCGCGACGTGGATCTGGTAGTAGAACGCGGCGTGGGCCATCAGGTCGCCGCGTGGGTCGAGCATCCAGATCGACCGGAACCAGACCGACACCTTTTGCCGGTAATCGTGCAGCTCGCCGAAGTGGGTGGCACCGGCCAGGGTGCAGCACATCCCCGCCACCAGCGCGCAGAACAGCACGAGGTACATCAGCTTGTCGTTGCGGCTGGTGGCCTGGTAGACGGGTCCCCGCGTGCGACGCCGGTAGATCAGCAGCCCGATGCCGAGCAGGGTGGCGAAACCGGCGGGCACGCCGAGCAGCAGCGCCTGCAGGTGATAGAGGTGATCGCTCATCCCGACCGCCCGGGTCCAGGATTCCGGGACGAACAGGCCCATGACGTGGCCCATGATCACGGCCAGGCTGCCGAAGTGGAACAGCGGGCTGCCGATCGACAGCAGCTTCGACTCATAGAGCTGCGACGAACGGGTGGTCCAGCCGAACTTGTCGTAGCGGTAGCGCCACCAGGTGCCCACGGCCGCGGCCGCCAGCACGACGTAAGGCGCGTCGTCCCAGAAGATTTCGATCAATTTCATGTGCACCACGTCAGGCCCCCCGGTTGCGCTTCGGCGGTACGGTCAACATGAACGGTTGCAGCCCAACGGCTTCGGTGGGCGGACCGGCTTGCGCCAGCCGCTGCGCCCGACGCGCCTCCTGGTCGGTTGCCGACGGCAGCGTCTCGCAGACGGCCGCGATCGTGTGCTCGTAGGGCGACTCGGCATCGGCCAGGGCGCCCCGCAACACGTCGATGGGAACGCGGTGCTCGGTCAGCAGGCGGCGCCCGGCATCGGGGTCGACGGTGGCGGCGAATTCCAGCACGACCGGCAGGTAGTCCGGCGCCTCGGACCGGGGCGGTTCGACGCCGGCGTCGCGGTAGGTGGTGGCGAACGCCAGCATCTCCCGGCCGCGGTTGCGGGTGTCGCCGGCGGTCCAATAGGTCAGGTACATGGTGTTGCGCCGGCGCATGTCGAAGGTCTCGACGTATTCGGTTGCCGCGGCCATCGGTTCGCGCGCGCGCAGGGCCGCCACCGTGCGCCCGAGCAGCGCGGCCGCCGGCCCGTCTATGTGGTCCAGCAGTTCGTCGACGGTGTCCAGTTGGTCGGGCAGGCGGGCGTCGGGATAGGCCAGCAGCAGCGACGCCGCCTGCCACACCACCCGGTCGCGGATCGTCCGGTTGCCGGACCGGTCCTTCGACAGCAGCCTCATCGCGTCACCGGGTTGGGCTCGGGGAACAGCCCCGCGGGTACGCCGTTGCCGTCCCAGTTGAGCAGGTTGACCCGCGACCGGCGAGGGCCCTCCGAGCCGTTAGCGGTTTCACCGAGCTGGCGCTGTTTGAGGGCGTGGAAGGTCTCCACGGCCACCGGCACCGGGGCGCCGCTGCCAGCACCGAAGGGGCCGGGCTCGTACATCCCGGGCCCGCCCTCGCCCGACAGCGAGCAACCCATCTCCTCCAGGTCACGGGCCTGGGCGCTGACCGCGGTTGGAATGACGTATCGCTCTTCGTATTTCGCGATGGCGAGCAGCCGGTACATCTCGTAGATCTGTTCTTCGGTCATCCCGACGGCCTGCGGTATGTGCGGCTGGGTCTCGCGGCCGAGGTTAATGTCGCGCATGTAGGAGCGCATCGCGGCCAGCCGCCGCAGCACCCCCTCGACGACGCCCGTGTCGCCGGCGGTGAACAGTTCGGCCAGGTACTGCATGGGGATGCGCAGCGCGTCGAGCGCGCCGAACAGGTTGCCGAGGTCCTCGCCGTCGTGCCCGTCGCGGCTGACCGCGTCGACCACCGGCGACAGCGGCGGGATGTACCAAACCATCGGCATCGTGCGGTACTCAGGGTGCAGCGGCAGCGCCACCTGGTAGGTGTTGATCAGCGCATAGACCGGGGAGCGCTGCGCGGCCTCGATCCACTCGTCGGAGATGCCGTCGGCCCGCGCGGCGGCGATGACCTCGGGATCGTTGGGATTCAACAGGATTCGGCGCTGGGCCTCGTAAAGGTCGGTGTCGTTTTCCACCGACGCCGCCTCGAGCACCCGGTCGACGTCGTAGAGCACCAGGCCCAGATAGCGCAGCCGCCCCACGCACGTCTCAGAGCAGATGGTCGGCAGCCCGACCTCGATGCGGGGGTAGCACAGCGTGCACTTCTCGGCCTTACCGGTCTTGTGGTTGAAATACACCTTCTTGTAAGGGCATCCGGACACACACATCCGCCACCCGCGGCAGCGGTCCTGGTCCACCAGCACGATGCCGTCCTCGCTGCGCTTGTACATCGCGCCCGACGGGCAGGAGGCCACGCAGGAGGGGTTGAGGCAGTGCTCGCAGATGCGGGGCAGGTAGAACATGAGGGTCTCTTCGAGCTTGAGCTTGACCTCGTCACTGACCTTCTTCAGGATCGGGTCCTCCGCCAGGATCTCCGGCGACCCGGCTAGGTTGTCGTCCCAGTTCGGTCCCCACGACACCTTCATCGGCTCGCCGCTGATCAGGCTTCGCGGCGCGGCCGTCGGGAAGGTGTCACCGGCCGGCGCCGTGGTCAGGTTCTCGTAGTCGTAGGTCCACGGCTCGTAGTACTCGTCGATGGTGGGCAGCTTGGGGTTGGCGAAGATCCGCAGCAGCTTGTGGATGCGGCCGCCGTCACGCAGGCGAAGCCGACCCTTCTTGTCGCGGATCCAGCCGCCCCGCCAGCGCTCCTGATCCTCGTAGGTGCGCGGATAGCCTTGTCCCGGGCGGGTTTCCACGTTGTTGAACCACACGTACTCGGTGCCGCTGCGGTTGGTCCAGGCCTGCTTGCAGGTGACCGAACAGGTGTGGCAGCCGATGCACTTGTCGAGGTTCATCACCATCGCCAGCTGCGCCATTACCTTCACTAGTACGTCACCTCCTGGCTGCGGCGCCGCACCATCGTCACCTCGTCGCGCTGGTTGCCGGTCGGGCCCATGTAGTTGAACCCGAACGACTGCTGGGCATAGCCGCCGGCGAGGTGGCTGGGCTTGATCCGCACCCGGGTCAGCGCGTTGTGGTTGCCGCCGCGCTTGTTGTTGGCCTCGGTACGCGGGGTATCCACGGTGCGTTCCTGTACGTGGTAGACGAACACCACCCCGTCAGGCATCCGGTGGCTGACGATTGCCCGGCACACGTAGATGCCGTTGGCGTTGACCGCCTCGACCCAATCGTTGTCACGCACACCGATTTTCGCCGCGTCCCCAGGGCTCATCCACATCGTCGGTCCGCCGCGGGACAACGAGAGCATGTACAGGTTGTCCTGATAGGTGGAGTGGAACGACCACTTCGAGTGCGGGGTCAGATACCGCACGGTGAGCCCGATCCCGCCGGCACCGTCCGGGGTCGGGCCGAGCTCCGGCTGGCCGAACAGCCGCGCCATGTCCAGCGGCGGGCGGAACACCGGCAGGTGCTCGCCGAGCTCCTCGACCCAGTCGTGGGCCAGGTAGAAGTGCATCCGCCCGGTGAGGGTATGGAACGGCTTGAGGTTTTCGACGTTGATGGTGAACGGCGCGTAGCGGCGACCGCCGGTCTCGCTGCCCGACCACTCCGCGCTGGTGATCACCGGCACCGGTCGCGCCTGGGTATCGGCATAGGTGACGCGGCGCTCCTCGCTGCCCTCGGCCAGGTGCGCCAGCCGCTGACCGGTGCGCTTCTCCAGCTCGCGGAAGCCCTCGACGGCGAGCCGGCCGTTGGTCGTGCCGGACAGCAGCAGCAGCACGTCGGCCATCCGCTCGGCGGTGGTGATGGCCGGGCGGCCCGCCGCCACACCGGAATTCATCACGCCGAACTTGGCGGCCAGTTCCTCGACCTCCCGGACCGGATGCACCGTCACACCCTTGGTGGTCACCCCGAACTGGTCGACGAGCGGGCCCAGGGTCAACCACTTGTCGTAGATCGCGGTGTAATCGCGTTCCACCACGGTGACTTTGGCCATCGTCCGCCCCGGGACCGGGGTGCCGCCGTCGTGCAGCCAATCGTGCTCGGTGCCGTCGGGGTAGGCCATCGCGTCGGGGGTGTCGTGCTGCAGCGCGGTCAGCACCACGTCGCGGCGGGTGCCCAGGTGGCGCTTGGCCAGCGCGCTGAAGGCGCGGGCGATGGCACCGAAAGCGTCGTAGTCCGAACGGGTTTCCCACGGAGGGTCGGTCGCGGCGCTGAACGCGTGCACGTACGGGTGCATGTCGGTGCTGGACAAATCGGCCTTCTCGTACCAGGTGGCCGCCGGCAGCACCACGTCGGACACCAGCGTCGTCGAGGTCATCCGGAAGTCGATCGACATCATCAAATCGAGCTTGCCCTCGGGGATGTCGCCGTCACAGGTCACGTCGACGGGCCGCACCCCGTCCTCCGGCGGCAGCGCCGAAGCGTTGGAATCGGTGCCCAGCAGGTGACGCAGGAAGTACTCGCCGCCCTTGCCTGAGGAGCCGATCAGGTTGGCGCGCCAGACGGTAAGCACCCGCGGCCAGTTGACCGGGTTGTCGGGATCGGTCACGGCGAGCTTGAGGTTGCGCCGCCCGAGTTGCTCGCCGACGTACTCGGCGGCGTCGCGGCCGGCGGCGCGGGCTTCGTCGGCGACGTCCAGGCTGGACCGGTCGAATTGCGGGTAGAACGGGCTCCAGCCCATCGCCACCGAGGAGGCCAGCAGGTCCATCGTGTGCTTGCCCGCGAACCTGCCCCGGCCGACCGGGCTGGTCAGCTTGTCAGCCCCGTAACCGTCGTAGCGCCATTGGTCCGTGTGGGCGTACCAGTAGGAGGCGCCGGGCACCTGCCGCGGCGGGCGCGACCAGTCGGTGGCCATCGCCATCGTCTGGAACCCGGTGAGCGGGCGCACCTTTTCCTGGCCGACGTAGTGGGCCCATCCCCCACCGTTGCGGCCCATCGACCCGGTCAACATCAGCAGCGCCAACACCGCCCGGTAGATGGCGTCGCTGTGGAACCAGTGGCAGATGCCGCCGCCCATGATGATCATCGACCGGCCGCCGGATTCCTCAGCGCTGCGGGCGAATTCCCTGGCGACGCGGATGGCCTGCGCGGCCGACACCCCCGTGATCGGTTCCTGCCACGCCGGGGTGTTCTGCTGGGTGGCGTCGTCGTAGCCGGTGGGCCAGTCCCCCGGCAGCCCGGGCCGGGCGACGCCGTACTGGGCCAGCATCAAGTCGAAGACCGTGCACACCTGGTGCTTTCCGACCTGGAGCACCGGCACGCCGCGCGCGACCGTGGTGCCCTCGCCGTTCACCGTGTCGAAGCTGGGCAGGTGCACCAACGCCGTGCCGGCGCCGTGCCCGTCCCGGACGCTGAGCGCCGGCACCAGGCCGCCCAGGTCGAGGTTCCACTTCCCGACCCCGTCCTCGCCGTACCGGAATCCCAGCGAACCATGAGGAATGGCAACGGAATTCGTCACCTCGTCGAGCACCGCGGGTTTGAGCGAGGCGTTTTCGGTCGCCTGGCCGATGTCGGCCGCCGTGAGGTTCTTGCCCGGCACCAGCATGTCGCCGCGCCGTTCCAGCTTGATCAAGAACGGCAGGTCGGTGTAGCGGCGGGCGAAGTCTAAAAAGAACGGAACCTGTTTTTGCACATAGCATTCCGACAAAATCACGTGGCCCATCGCCATCGCCAGGGCGCCGTCGGTGCCGGCGGCGCAGGGCATCCATTCGTCGGCGAACTTGGTGTTGTCGGCGTAGTCGGGGCTGACCGTCACCACCTTGGTGCCGCGGTAGCGGGCCTCGGCCATCCAGTGCGCGTCGGGGGTCCGGGTGATCGGGACGTTGGAGCCCCACATCATCAAGTACGCCGCGTCCCACCAGTCCCCGGACTCCGGGACGTCGGTCTGGTCGCCGAACACCTGCGGGGAGGCCACCGGCAGGTCGGCGTACCAGTCGTAGAACGACGTCATCGCGGCGCCGATCAGCTCGTAGAACCGCGAGCCGGCGGCATAGGACACCATCGACATCGCCGGGATCGGCGAGAAGCCGGCAACCCGGTCCGGGCCGTAGGTCTTGATGGTGTGCACGTGGGCCGCCGCGATCAGCTCGGTGGCCTCGGCCCAACTGATTCGGATTAGCCCGCCCTTGCCGCGGGCCCGCTGATAGCGGCGGCGGCGCTGTGGGTCCGCCTGGATGTCGGCCCATGCCAGGACCGGGTCGCCCAGCCGCCGCTTGGCCTCGCGGAACATCTCGACCAGCACGCCGCGGGCGTACGGGTAACGCACCCGGGTGGGCGAGTAGCTGTACCACGAGAACGACGCGCCCCGCGGACAGCCGCGCGGTTCGTATTCGGGCCGGTCGGGCCCCACCGACGGGTAGTCGGTCTGCTGGGTCTCCCAGGTGATGATCCCGTCTTTGACGTAGATCTTCCACGAGCACGACCCGGTGCAGTTGACGCCGTGCGTGGAGCGCACCACCTTGTCGTGGCTCCACCGGTCGCGGTAGAACACGTCACCCTCACGGCCACCCCGCCGGGTGACGGTGCGCAAATCGGCGGAGAACCGCCCCGGAGTAAAAAATCGTCCGCTGCGCTCCAGGAGCTCCTCGATCGGTCCACCAATGTGAGGTGTGACGGTCAAGTGGTCAAGCCTCCTACTCAAGTGACGTCGCGCCTCGCCGCCGGGCCCGGCATGCGTTCGACCCGGCTGTTCTGTTCGTTGGGAGGCCTGCGCGGCCTACAAGATTCGCCGGGCGTAGGTTTTTAGCCCGAGCCGTGCCATCGACCTGCGGTTTCGCGGCCCACAGGCGTCGGGGTGACCACGCGTATCGCTCTCGGCATGCAGATCGAGAATAAGGGTCCTTGTTGGCTGTTACCTCCCGATTTCACGCGTGTCAGCTGCGATGGCGCTGTAGGTTCCCTGGACGGCGGCTGTGGACTCCATTTGAGCCTGCTCACAGCGCCCTGGCAAGATCCGCCAGCCAGCCCCGATCGGCGGGCACCCAGTCGACGTCGTACAGCTCGGCCGCCGTCACCCAGCGCAACGCCCGGTGGTCGTGCGGGCGCGGTTCGCCGCGCAACAGCCGTACCTGATACGCGCGCAACGTCATCGCCCCGTCCAGCGCGACGTCGGCGCCGAGGCGGTCGCCCACCGCGACGTCGCCGATGCCCAACCCCAGCTCCTCGGCCAGCTCGCGCGCCAGCGCGTCGCGTTCGGTCTCGCCGGGCGCGACCTTGCCGCCGGGCAGTTCCCAGCGCCCCGCCAGCTCCGGGGGCCGGGCGCGTTGGGCCACCAGGACCGCGGATCCACTGATCACGGCCCCCGCGACGACGATCTGGGTCGGCATGGCCTGTGACGGTATACGGTCGAGACATGGCTGTGTTATCGGATGAGGAAGTAGACGCCGCACTGCCCGACCTCGATGGATGGGAGCGTTCCGGCGGGGCGCTGCGCCGGTCGATCAAGTTCCCGACGTTTCTTGACGGCATCGACGCCGTGCGCCGGGTGGCCGAGCACGCCGAGAGCAAGGACCATCACCCGGATATCGACATCCGTTGGCGGACGGTGACTTTCGCGCTCGTCACGCACTCGGAGGGTGGCATTACCCAAAACGACATCGCGATGGCGCGCGACATCGACGGCATCGTCGGCGGCTAAGCCTCGGTCTCGCGTCTTCCGGTGGCGGCGATCCAGATCAACGTGGCGATCGCGGCCACGATGTAGACCAGCCCGGCCCACGCCAGATACCAGGGCCGGCCCAGCTGCCAGATGGTCGGCTGGGCAAAGCTGAGCAACCACGGCACGCCGATCATGGTGAGCGCCAACCACCCCCAGCCCACCACCCGCGCGCCGGGGCGCTCGCGCGGTGGCCCGTGAATCGCCCAGATCATCAAGGGCACCAGCCACACCCAGTGATGCGTCCAGGAGATCGGCGAGAACAGCAGCCCGAAGATCTCGACCACCAACAGCTTGCCCAGGCGATCCGACGACTCCAGCGCCCGCCATGCCAGGAAGGCCAGGACGGCGGTGACGGCGATGGCGCCGAGCACGAGGGGACCGAAGCCGGCGTCGTGACCCAAGATCCGCGAAATCCCGCCCCGCCAGGACTGGTTGAACGAGGTCGCGACCGGCCCCACCCGATGCGCGTCGCCCAGCAGGTCGGCGAAGTAGTGGCGCGTCTGATCCCCGACCAACCACACCGACACCGCGATGGTCGCGACGAACACGGCGACCGAGCACGCCGCGACGGCCCACCGCCGGACCCCGAGGAAATACACGCCGGAGATCGCCGGCGTCAGCTTGATCCCGGCCGCCACCCCGACCAGCAGCCCCGATAGCCACCACCGGGTGGTATAGACCGCCCACAGCACCGCGAGCATGAGCAACACGTTGATCTGGCCGTAGTCGAACGTGCTGCGCAGCGGCTCGATCCAGATGCCGACCGCCGTCCACAACATCGCGACGCGGCGGCCGGCGCCGGCGGGCACGCCCAGCAAGCGCTGGCTGATACGGATCGCGCCGTACAACGCGGCCATCGTCGCGAGCTGCCATCCGAACGCGACGAGCCCGAACGGCAGCAGGTGCAGCGGATAGAAGACGACGGCCGCGAACGGTGGATAGGTGAACGGCAGCGGGAAGTCCGGCGTCTGGTCGGCGTAGACGTAGCTGTACAGGGCGCCGGGATGGTCGAGGGCCGCGGCGCCGCCCAGGTAGACGTGCAGGTCGACGAAGTTGGCGCCGTTGGGCGCCAGGTAGGTCCAGGCGAGCCGCGCGATCACGCTGGCGATCAGCAGCAGCGGCGCGGCGGCCTGCGGCCGGCGCGTGAGCCGCCGCCCGCGGGGTGCCGTCGGCGCGGCGGTGGCGTCGAGGGTGGGGTCTATCTGCCCGACTCTAGCGAGCGCCGCGCCCGCCCGGTCACCGCCGTCACTCGTATCGGTAACGATCAAATAAATGCCACACGTGTCACTTGAGTCACTTCAGTATCAAAGTAGCTTCGGCCTCGGGACCTGTCATCGACAACCAGGGAGAATCATGCCAACCATTTGGACCTATCTGCGTGCAACCGCCGTCGTGGTCGGTTCGTCCGCAGCACTGCTGACGGGCGGAATCGCCCACGCCGACCCCGTGCCGGCCCCGCCGGTGCCGAACATTCCGCAACAGCTGATCAGCTCGGCGGCCAACGCACCGCAAATCCTGCAGAACCTCGCCACCGCCCTCGGCGCCACCCCGCCGGCGGCGCCGTCCGCTCCCGGCATCACCTTCCCGGGGGTGCCGTCGGCGGCCTCGCCGGCGCAGTCTCCGGCGTCGGTGCCGTCGATTCCGGGGCTCACCCCGGCTTCGCCCGCGGCGCCGGCGGCAACCACGCCGGGCCTCCCGGGGCTGGGTTCGATCCCGGGCCTGACGCAGCAGGCGCCGGCGGCGCCCGCCGCCCCGACGATCCCGGGGCTGCCCGCCATTCCGGGGCTTTCGGCGCCGGCGGCCCCCGCCGCGCCGGCCGCCCCGCAGATCCCGCAGGCGAAGGTGGACATGCCCGCGCTGCCGTCAAACCTGCCGGTCACTGTGCCCGCGCAGCTGACCCTTCCGCAGGATCTGTCGGCGCTGACGGGCCACGCTCCCGCGGCACCGGCCGCACCGGCGCCGGCGCTTCCCAACCCGATGTCGCCGCTGCTTTCGGCCATTCCGTGAGCAGACCGTAGACCGCCCACCCACAACATATGACCGGAGGAACCGTGGCGAACAGTTGGAACACACGTAAAGGTTTGGCCGCTTTCGTCATGGCGTCGGCTGCCGCGTTCGGGATGAGCCCGAGCGCGGCGGCCGATCCGGCCGCACCGCCGCCTGCACCGCAGGCGACTTCCCCTCAACAACTCCCGGGCCTGCCGGCGCTCTCGCAGCTCAGCCCGATCATCCAGCAGGCGGCCAGTGACCCGACGCAGGCGACACAGCTGCTGATGGCCGCCGCGCAAGCGTTCAGCCACAATCCCACGGCGCCCACCGAGTCCAAAAACGTTGCGGCGTCGGTCAATCAGTTCGTGCAGGAACCCGGCGCTCCCGGTGGCGGCACCCCGCCCGACACCGCGCCGACGCAGCACGTGCCGGCGGCGGGCATCGAGCCGGGCCTGCAATCCCACCTGCCGCAGGGCATCGATCCGGCTCACGCGGCCGGGCCGGCGCCCGCCGCGGCGCCCCCCGCGCCCGCCGCGGCGCCGCCGGCCACCCCGTCCGCACCGCCGGCCGCCGCTCCGGCCACCCCGTCCGCACCTCCGGCCGCCGCTCCGGCCACCCCGTCCGCACCTCCGGCCGCCGCTCCGGCACCCGGGCCCGCCGAACCCGCCGCGGCGCCCGCGCCGGCACCCGCCCCGGCCGCTACTGCCGGCCTCGGGCCCGACGCCCCGCCGACGCAGGACTTCATGTACCCCTCGATCGGCACCAACTGCCTTGCCGACGGCAGCAGCGCGATCGCGACCGCGCTGTCGGTGGCGGGGCCGGCCAAGATTCCCACACCCGGCCCGGGTCCCGGCCAGACCGCCTACGTGTTCACCGCCGTCGGCACCCCCGGCCCCGCCGAGGTGCAGAAGCTGCCGCTGAACGTCACCTGGGTGAACCTGACCACCGGTAAGTCCGGCACCACTGCGCTCAAGCCGCGCACCGACATCAACGGCGACGGGCCGACGACGCTGACCGCGATCGCCGACACCGGCTCGGGCAGTATCATGTCGACCATCTTCGGGCAGGTCACCACCAAGGAACGGCAGTGCCAGTTCATGCCCACCATCGGATCGACGGTGGTGGCCTAGCTAGCCCGCGATCCGTCTTCCGGATCTCGCGGCGATGATGGGCCCGAGGCCGGGCGGGCCGCGAAAGACGCGGCGCAACAAGACTTTCAGCGCGGCGAAGAGCGCTGGCTCGGAAGCTGTCGGCCGACGATCGGCGCCCGTTCCTGCGGGTGTCGTGTCAGCTGTCGGCCACCGAGGACGGCGCTAGTACGCCATGAACAAGATGGCGTCGCGGTCGTACTCCAGGCCGGGATGAACGCTGGCGAGGTGAGCCTGGGTCAGTTCGACCAGTTCATCCTCGTCCTTGCCGACGATGGCCTCGCCGCACGGGCACGTTAGGTGTGTCTTCACGTTGCCGCCTTTCCCTTCGCTGCCGCCTTCATCTGCTTTTTGTACGACCGCACCTGACCTAGTGAACGTTCGTCGACGATATCGGCGACGGACAGGTGGGTGCCCTCCTTGCCGAAATCGCCCGCCGCCGCGCGCCAGCCCTTCGGCGTCACGCCGTACTGCTTGCCCAGCAGGGCCAGGAAGATCTTCGCCTTCTGCTCGCCGAACCCCGGTAGCCCCTTGAGCCGCCGCAGCAGCTCCGGGCCGTCGGGCTCGCCGGCCGTCCACAACCCGGCCGCGTCGCCGTCGTAGCGGTCCACGATGATCTGCGCCAGGGCCTGGATACGCTTGGCCATCGATCCCGGGAACCGGTGCACCGCGGGCCTTTCGGCGCACAGCGCGGCGAACTTCTCCGGGTCGTACTCGGCGATTTGGGCGGGGTCCAGGCCGCCCATCCGGTCCGCGATCTTCTTCGGCCCCGCGAAGGCCGTCTCGAAGGTCACCTGTTGATCAAGAAGCATCCCGATCAGCAATGCGAACGGGTCGTCGTCCAGCAGCGCGTCTGCCTCGGGATCTTGAGCGAGCCAAAGTTTCACCGTCTCAGACCAACCTTTCCGCTGACCACCCTACGACCTGACCGCGGGGTTACCGTGGCGTGGTGGTGGATGAAGCCAGATTGGCACGGATGCTCGCCCGGGACGAACTGCTTGAGCTCGTCAACAGCTATTGCCGGGCCGTCGACCGCGCCGATTACGAGGCGCTTCGAAACCTGTATCACCCCGACGCGACCGACGCGCACGGTTCGTTCTCCACCGGCGGCGTCGAACAGTTCATCGCACAGCTGCAGGCCGCGGAGCCGTATGTGCGTGTCTCCCAACACAACATCACCACCACGAACTTCGCGATCGAGGGCGAAACGGCCCGCGGTGAGATCTACTGCCTGGTGTTTCACACCTTCGCCGGTCCCGAACACGACCTCGACGTCATCATCGGCGGCCGCTACCTGGACACCTACGCCAAGCACGACAGCCGCTGGAAGTTCGGCCGGCGCACCATCGTGGCGGACTGGGCGTACCAAAACGCCCCATCCCAGGTGAACTTCGGACACCCCAGCACCCGGGGCAGCCTGCGGGGCAAACCCGGCCAGGCCGACCCTTCGATCGGGCTGTTCACACCGCCCCGGGCGCCGGGGTAACGACCCGGAGGCCCTGCGCGACAACCCTTCCGGGCTAGCCGCTCTTGCGGCGGAACTCGCGGCGGCTCTCCACCGGACCGTGGGCCCGCGGTTGTTTGTCGCCACCGTCCTTGTGGTCGGACCCGCCCGAGGACTTGGCGTTCTTGCGGTCGAGGGCTTCGCGGAACTTGCGCTTGGTGTCGTCCTCTTGCCGGGGCTTCGATGCGGCCATTGCGGCAGCCTAACCCCCGCCGGCGCGCATGGCTCGTAAATTCAGCGCTTGCCCGGGGGCATGCCGTAGACGTGGGCGATCGGCAACGTCAGCACCACACGTCGGTCGGTGACCATCGCCCGGCGGTACTCGTCCCAGTCCGGATGTTCGCCGGCGATGTTGCGATACAAGGCAACCAGCGCCTCGACGGTCTCATCGCCGGGCGCGGCCGCGGGAGGGGTGAGCTCGGCGATGCCCTCGGCCACCGCATACGCCCATCCGTCGTCGGCGTCGACCAGGATCGAGGCCCGGGGGTCGCGGCGCAGGTTGCGGGTCTTGGCGCGCGGCTCGGTAATAGACACCTGCACCGCCACGCGACGCGGGTCGAAGTAGTACCGGACGTTCGACAGCTGCGGGCGCCCGTCGCGTTTGATGGTGGCCAGCACCCCCAGGGAATTCCCGCTGATCACGGCCAACAGCTTGTCGTCGAACACCTGGCGTCCCATGGGAGAAGCCTACGTCGTGGTGGAATCGGTAAATGACGACATACGCGGCGTTCCTGCGCGGGGTCAACGTCGGCGGCGTCAACCTCAAAATGTCCGAGGTGGCGGCCGCGCTGACCGACGCCGGTTTCGGCGAGGTCCGCACCATCCTGGCGACGGGCAACGTGCTCCTGGAGTCGACGGCGGGGGCCGCCGCGGTGCGCAAGAAGGTCGAGGCCGCGCTGCGCGAGCGGTTCGGCTACGACGCGTGGGTGCTGGTGTACGACGTCGACGCCGTCGCCGCCGTCGCCGACGCCTACCCCTTCGAGCGCGAGGTCGAGGGATATCAGTCGTACGTCACCTTCGTGGCCGACGAAGCGGTGCTCGACGAACTGGCCACGCTGGGCGAAGCCGCCGGCCCCGAGGAGAAGATCCGCCGCGGCGACGGCGTCCTCTACTGGCAGGTGCCCAAGGGCAGCACGCTCGACAGCACCATCGGCAAGACGATGGGCAAGCCGCGCTACAAGTCCTCGACGACGACCCGCAATCTACGCACGCTGGCCAAGGTGCTGCGATGAGACCAATAGCCTAGAGCCGCAAGCGAATTGACTTAGTCGTCGGGCACGTTGGTCAGGTAGCGCATCGCGTCGGACTTGGTCAACCCCAACGCGCGGGCCACCTCGACGTACTCCTTGGCCGCGGCCGCCATCGCCGCGTCGGTGGGGTCGAAACGCGAGATGAAAGTGCCGAACCGGCCGCGGGTTTCGACGATGGCCGCCGACTCCAGCTCGCGGTAGGCGCGGGCGACGGTGTTGGCGGCGACGCCGAGCTGGCCGGCCAGGTCACGCACCGTGGGGAGCCGGGTGCCCGGCGGCAGCGCTCCGCTCCGGACGCCGTCGATGACCTGGGTCCTGAGCTGGTCGAACAGCGGCTTGCCCGCCTTGACGTCCACCCGTATCAAATCCCGCAGCTCCACACGACCAGTATCACCCAGTACTCGCCGCACACGACTATGTTTGTGGGATGCGTGTGACGGTGCTCAGCGGCGCGGGGATCTCGGCCGAGAGTGGCGTGCCAACCTTCCGCGACGACAAGAACGGATTGTGGGCCCGTTTCGACCCCTACGAGCTGTCCAGCACGCAAGGCTGGCGCGACAACCCCGAACGGGTCTGGGGCTGGTACCTGTGGCGCCACTACCTGGTGGCCAAGGTGCAGCCCAACCCCGGCCACCGCGCGATCGCGGCCTGGCAGGACCATGCCGAGGTCAACGTCATCACCCAGAACGTCGACGACTTGCACGAGCGCGCGGGCAGCGCGCCGGTGCACCACCTGCACGGCAGCCTCTTCGAATTCCGTTGCGAGCGCTGCGATTTGCCCTACACCGGCGCGCTGCCGGAGATGCCCGAACCGGCGATCGAGGTGGAGCCGCCGATCTGCCACTGCGGGGCGATGATCCGGCCCGACATCGTGTGGTTCGGCGAGCCGCTGCCCGACGAGCCGTGGCAGCGCGCGGTCGAGGCCACCGAAGCCGCCGACGTGATGGTGGTGGTGGGGACGTCGGCGATCGTCTACCCGGCGGCCGGCCTGCCGGACCTGGCGCTGTCGCGCGGCGTGGCCGTCATCGAGGTGAACCCCGAGGCCACACCGTTGACCCGCAGCGCCACGATCAGCATCCGCGAGACGGCGAGCCAGGCGTTGCCCGGGCTGATGCAGCGCCTGCCCGCGCTGCTGGGATAGCTCGCGCCCGTCCCCTCGCCCGCCGAGACTGCGCACAGATCGCGGTTCGTCCCGCAGCAAACCAGGCGCTGGGCGCAGTCTCGGCGCACCGAACTCAAGGCCTGCGCGCGCGGCCCAGCGCCAGCTCCGACACCGGCAGCGGCGCCCAGATCGGCAACGTCCACTCCCGCCGCGAAGAGTCCACCTCGAACCCCGCCTCGACGATCGCGCGCTCGGTGTCGCGATGGGTGTGACAGTTGCCGAACAGCCTCGGCCACAACGTCGCGTCGGCGATCCGCTGCCACCGGCCCCGCCCGCCGCCGCTGGCCACGTGCTCGAGATAACGCAGCTGCCCACCGGGGCGCAGCAGCCCATACAGCCGCCGCAGCACCCCGACCGGGTCGCGGACCGAGCACAGCACCAGCGAGCACACCACCGCGTCGAAGGGCTCGCCGTCGCTGAATCCCTCGGCGGTGTCGCCGATCACGACGACCGGCACCGGGGCCGTGGCGGCCGCGACGCGGGCCTGCGCGGCCAGCCGCGGCTCGGGCTCCACCGCGATCACCTGCCCGACCGTCGCCGGGTAGCTGGCGAAGTTCGTCCCGACGCCCGCGCCGACCTCGAGCACCCGGCCCGACAGCCCCGCCAGGTTCTCCCGGCGCAGGGCTCGCACCGCCTCGGTTTCATGGCTGGCGACGACGGGCCAGATGCGCGCGAAGAACGGATTGTCGATGCGCGACGCGGCTGCTTGCGTCATGCCCGGGGCTCTTGCGGCGGCCGATGCGCCGTCACCCAGGACGCCAGCTTCTGCGGCGTGGCGTCGGCCCCGCAGTACCCGAGCACCAGTTGCCCGCAGAAGACGGCGGACAGCACCCGGTCGGCGAAGGCGTCGGCATCGCCGAAAGGCAAGTGCGGCTTGGCAATCAGCATGGCCGCCACCCCGTGCGCCGCGCTCCACAGCTCCAGCGCGACGGTGGTCGGGTCGTCGGGCCGATAGATGCCCTCGTCCATCAGTTTCTGCACGGTCGCCCGCATGTGCCTGAACGCCGAGCTGTCCAGCGTCGTGTCGATGTCGCGTCCGGAACGCCACTCACCCATCGTGGCGATCCGGTACAGCTCCGGGTTTTGGGTGGCGAAGCGCACGTAGGCCAGCCCCTGGGCGCGCACCACCTCGACCGCGGACGTGTGCTCGGCGGCCGCGCGCAGCATCTCCAAATTGAGCTTTTCGAAGTAGCGGGCGCACACCGCGTCCATCAGGGCGTCTTTGTCGGCGAAATGCAAATAGATCGACGGCGGGGTAACACCGACGCGTTGGGCGACCGACCGGATCGACACCGACCGGGCGTGACCGGTTTCCAGCAGCAATTCGGTTGCGGCGTCCAGGATTTCGTCGCGGAGCCGATCGCCGGACCCGCGGGGGGCCCGGGCGCGGCGAAGGCCGTCGACCGGCACGCTAACCAACTTTGGTCACCGGCTCCCTGACCGCGCGTCCATTGTGTTGCACCGGCTCCCCGGGCGGCTCCTCGTGCGCGGCCTGTTCGGCCGGTCCCTCGCTGATGCCGAACCGCTCGTGCAGCCACACCAAAGGCTTTGGCGCCCACCAGTTCCAGCGGCCCATCACGTGCATGAACGCCGGAACCAGCACCATCCGCACCAGCGTCGCATCGACGAACACGGCGAGGGTAAGCCCCAGGCCGAACATCCGCATGAACGACACGTGCGCGGCGATCAGCGCGGCGAACGACATCGACATCACCAACGCGGCGGCGGTGATCACCCGGCCCGTGCGGGCCACACCGTGTGCCACGCTCTCGTCGTTGGCGGCGTGGGCCTCGGCGGCGCTGACCTTCGCCGGCCGGGCGGCGCCGGAGGCCAGCCAGTATTCGCGGATGCGGGAGATCAAAAACACCTCGTAGTCCATCGACAACCCGAACGCGATGCAGAACAGCAGCACCGGCATGTTCGCCACCAGCGTGCCGCTCGGGGTCGTTCCCAGCGCGCCCAGATGGCCGTCCTGGAAGATCCACACCAGCGCGCCGAACGCCGCGGTCAACGACAGCACGTTGCACAGCAGGGCCTTGAGCGGCAGCACCGCACTGCCGGTCAGCAAAAACAGCAGCACGAACGTGATCGCCGCCATCAACCCAAGCACCAGCGGCAGCCGCTCCATCACCGCGTCGACGCTGTCGCGGTTGACCTGCGCGACGCCGGCCATCTGGACGGGCCGGCCGTGGGGCCCCGGCACCCGGTGCAGCCGCGTCAGCTGCGTGTCGGACGCCTCAGAGAACAGCGGCGCGGTGCTGTTGACGGTCAGGAAGGCACTGCCGTCGGCCAACCCGGTCGCACCCGTCGGCGGACCCACCCGTTGCCCGTGCACGAAGGCCCCGCCGGGCGCCGACACCGCCGACACGTCGACGACCCGCGACAGGTCGGCGGCGTAGCTGTCGAGGGCCGCCGGGTCCAGGCCCCGGGCGTCGGGGATGACGACGGGCACCGCGGTCGCGGAGTCGTTGGCAAAATTGCCGCGCAGCTGGTCGCCGACCTGATGCGCCGACGCCGACCGCGGCAGCACCCGGTCGTCCGGGAACCCCCATTTGACCTGGGTGAAGGGAAGGCCGAGGAGGAGCAGCAACGCGACGACGGCCAGGCCGATGGGCAGCCAGCGTCGCATCACGAACTTGCTCGACCGGTACCAGAACAACGCCTCGACCGGCTTGTGCGCCGGCTCCGGGCGGCCCAGCAGCCGCCGCAATCCCCGCCGCACGTCCAGCGCGTCCAGCCGCGTACCGAGCAGCACGATCGCGGCCGGGGTGATCACGATGGACGCGGTCGCGACGAACGCGACCGTGGCCACACCGGCATAGGCGAACGACTTGAGGAAGTACATCGGGAAGGCGACCGTCGCCGACATCGACAACGCCACGGTGACCGCGGAGAACAGCACGGTGCGGCCCGACGTGACCATCGTCCGGATCAGCGCCTGGTTGCGGTCGCCGCCCTCGGCCAGCTCGTCGCGATAGCGGCTGAGGATCAGCAGCGTGTAGTCGATGGCGAGCGCCAGCCCCAGCGCGGTGCTCAGGTTGAGCGCGAAGATCGAGACTTCGGTGGTGAAGGTGACCAGCCGCAGCACCGACATCGAGCCGACGACGGCCAAGGCGCCCAGCGTCATCGGCAGCGCCGCGGCCAGCAGCCCGCCGAACACCCAGACCAGCACCACGAAGCTGAACGGGATCGCGATCATCTCCATGACGACGAGGTCGTCCTGGTTTTGCCTGTTGATCTGGGCGTACTCCATCGCCGCGCCCCCGGCGCGCACGGTGACGCCGTCACGGTCGTGGGCGAACTGCTCCGCCAGGGTCTGGGCGTTTTTCTGGACGTAGTTCTCGCCGCCCTTGAGATTGACGACGATCAGGCCGGACTTGCCGTCTTCGCTGGTCAGGCCGGCGGCGGCCGGCGGCGGCGCGGTCCACGCCGAGGTCACGTTGTAGACCAGCGGCGACCCCTGCAGGGCGCCGACCAGGTCGGAAGCCACCTTGCGGGCCCGTCCGCTGTTGGCGCCGTCGGGAGAGGTGACGACGATCAGCATCTGCTGGCCGCTCTGGCCGAACTTGTCGGTCAGGGTCGCGATGGCGCGCGCCGACTCCGAATTGGGGTCCTGGAAGCCCCCGGGGGAAAGGCTCTTGGCGACGGGAATGCCGAAGATCGCGGCGACAACGAACACCAAGACGCCGACTCCGATAATTCGTCGCGGCGCCGCGATGGCCAGTCGAGCGATCGCTCCCAGCATGGTCCGGTCCTTCCCCCGCCCGGTGCCGGTCACGCTCCCCCGCCACCCGTCCGCGGTAACTTATCAGCGGTAACTTACAGGTGTCAAACAACACTATCGTTTAAGACGGCCGCGCATGGCCGGTTGGTTCAAAACCGTTCAAAAGCCCGTCAGAAGCCGTTCAGAAGCCCCCTGAAGCCCTGCGGAAGCCCCCTAGCGGCCGCTCAGCGGGCCCCCCTCACAGCCGCGCCGCCCCCGAGAGCCTGGCGGGGAAAACGGCCGGCGCCGGGGCGCCCCGGGGCCGCGATCGGAGGCCGACGGCCGGCAAACCTACCCGTCGGTAAATTGCCACAATTTTCCGAATCGTGACTCAAAGATTCCTTAAGGGTGGCCCATACGCTCAGTGTCATGTGGATCGACGACTCGAGTGCCGACGTCATCAAGGCTGACTTCGACGCCCTCTACCACGGCGACATGCTGGTGGAAGGCGTGACCTCGGAGCAGCTCGACGATTGGCACCCGTTGCCTACGGCAAGCTGACCGATCATGAGCGTGTTAGCACGGCTGCTGATGGCCGAACCCGCCATTACCCGATGGTTCCGTCGATAAGGTCCTGTTCGGTGAAAGCCCCCCGCAATGCGGGGGGCTTTCATTTTCTGCTGGGGGTTCGGCTGGGTATCCGCGGGTGGCCCGCTCAGCGGGGCGCCATGCGGATGGCGCCGTCGAGGCGGATGACCTCGCCGTTGAGCATCGGGTTTTGGATGATGTGCAACGCGAGCGCCCCGTACTCGTCGGGGTCACCCAGCCGGGCCGGGTGCGGCACCTGCTTTCCGAGTGACTTTTGCGCCTCCTCGGGCAGCGAACCCAGCAGCGGAGTCTTGAACAACCCCGGCGCGATGGTCACCACGCGGATCAGCTCGCGCGCCAGGTCCCGCGCGATCGGCAGCGTCATGCCGACCACCCCGCCCTTGGACGCCGAGTAGGCGGCCTGCCCGATCTGGCCTTCGAACGCGGCCACCGATGCGGTGTTGATGATGACGCCCCGCTCCTCACCGAGCGGTTCCGTTTTCGCGATCCGCTCGGCGGCCAGCCGCAGCACGTTGAAGGTGCCGATCAGGTTGACCCCGACCACCTTCTTGAACCCGTCCAGCGGGAACGGGCCGTCCTTGGACAGCGTCTTGATGGCGTTGCCGATCCCCGCGCAGTTGACGTTGACGCGCAGCGGACCCAGCGACTCGGCGACGTCGAGCGCCTTGGCCACGGCGGCCTCGTCGGTGACGTCGGCCTCCACGAACCGCGCGCGCTCGCCCAGCTCGCGCACCGCCTCCTCGCCGCGCAGGTCCAACACCACCACCTGCGCGCCGGCGTCGAGCAGCCGCCTGGTGGTGGCCAGGCCCAGCCCCGAGGCGCCCCCGGTGACGACGGCGACGGCGTCCTTGATCTCCATGCGAGTCCTTCCGTTGTCAGCCAACCAGTTGGTAGGGAACTATACCCAGTCCTTGAGCACCGCCTCGACGTCGGTCGCCGGCTCGGCGGGGCGCGGGGTGTCCGGCGCCGTGCGGGAGAACCGCGGCGCGGGCCGCGGTTGCAGGGCCCCGTTGACCTCGTAGAACGTGTCGCGCTCGGTGATGTGCGGTTCGTTCTGCACCTCGCCGAAGGCCAGCACCGGCGTCACGCAGGCGTCGGAGTCGGCGAACACCTTGGCCCAGTGGTCGCGGTCGTGACTGGCGAACTTCTCGGTGAGCAAAGCTCGCAGCTCGGGCCAGCGGGCGACGTCGTTCTGCGGTGGCAGGTCGGCGCCGTCGAGGCCCAGCCCGGCCAGCATGGCGGCGTAGAACTGCGGCTCGATCGCGCCGACCGCGACGTAGCGGCCGTCGGCGCACTCGTAGGTGTCGTAGTAGGGGGCGCCGCCGTCGAGCATGTTGGTACCGCGCACGTCGGTCCACATGCCCGAGGCGCGCATCTGCCACATCATCTGGACCAGCACGCTGGAGCCGTCCACCATCGCGGCGTCGATCACCTGCCCCTTGCCCGAGCTCTGCCGCTCCCACAGCGCGGCCAGGATGCCGACGAGCAAGAACATCGACCCGCCGCCGAAGTCCCCGACAAGGTTCAGCGGCGGTACGGGCCGCTCGTTCACCCGGCCGATGGCGTGCAGGATCCCGTTCAGCGAGATGTAGTTGATGTCGTGGCCGGCCTGCTGGCTGCGCGGGCCGGTCTGCCCCCAACCGGTCATGCGCGCGTAGACGAGCCGGTCGTTGACCGCGGCGCAGTCCTCGGGGCCCAGGCCCAGCCGCTCGGTGACGCCGGGGCGGTAGCCCTCGATCAACACGTCGGCCTTGGCGATAAGCCGCAGCACGAGGTCGCGGCCCTCGTCGGACTTCAGGTCGGCGGTCACGATGCGCCGGTTGCGGCTCATGGCGTCCTTGACCGTGTCTCCGCCGCCCGCCGCGGCGGAAACCGAGGGCCGGTCGATGCGCACCACGTCGGCTCCCAGATCCCCGAGGATCATCGCGGCATGCGGGCCGGGCCCGATGCCGGCCAACTCGACAACGCGCAACCCCTGCAGCGGTCCCGCCATGATGCAAGCCCCTTCCGTCCGCTTTGACGCCGTTCGCATCTTTGCAGCCGCGGTCATCGGCCGCGCAACGCGGTCGCTTAGGGTGAGCCCCATGGCGCAATCCACGATCGACGCGCTGGCCCCCGTCGCGGGCCTCGACGTCACCCTGTCCGACGGCGTGCTGTCGGTGACCATCGACCGCCCCGACAGCCTCAACTCGCTGACCGTTCCGGTGATCACCGGGATCGCCGACGCGTTGGAAGGCGCGGCCACCGACCCGCGGGTCAAGGTGGTGCGGCTCGGCGGCACGGGGCGCGGGTTCTGCTCGGGAGCCGGCATCAGCGCCGACGACGTGTCCGGCAACGGCGGCATCCGTCCGGACGAAATCGTGTTGGAGATCAACAGGCTGATCCGGGCCATCGCCGCGCTGCCACACCCGGTGGTGGCCGTCGTGCAGGGGCCCGCGGCCGGCGTCGGCGTCTCCATCGCCCTGGCCAGTGACGTCGTATTGGCCTCGGACAGAGCGTTTTTCATGCTCGCCTTCACCAAGATCGGGTTGATGCCCGACGGCGGCGCCTCGGCGTTGATCGCGGCCGCGATCGGCCGGATCCGGGCGATGCAGATGGCGCTGCTGCCCGAACGGCTGCCGGCCGCCGAGGCCCTGTCCTGGGGCCTGGTCACCGCCGTCTATCCCGCCGACGATCTTGAGGCCGAAGTGGACAAGGTGATCGAAAGGTTGTTGGCGGGCCCCGCCGTGGCGTTCGCCAAGACCAAGCAGGCGATCAACGCGGCCACGCTCACCGAGCTGGATTCGGCCTTGCAGCGCGAGTACGAGGGACAGTCGCTGCTGCTGGCGTCGCACGACTTCGTCGAAGGCACAACGGCTTTCCAGCAGCGCCGCACCCCCAACTTCACGGACGCCTGAACGCTTAGCCAGGCCAGAACCGGCAATCCTTCCTTGCGCTGGGTCTGAAATAACCCACCGAGGAACGGAGAGGCGATGGTTTGCTGTCTGGTGACCGGGGCGACCGGCTACATCGGCGCTCGGCTGGCGCCGCGGCTGCTCGACGAGGGCCACCGCGTGCGCGCGCTGGCCCGCGATCCGGCCAAGCTGGCGCACGTGCCCTGGCGCGACCAGGTCGAGGTCGCGCGCGGCGACCTGGGTGACCTCGATTCGCTGATCGAGGCGTTCGACGGGATGGACGTCGTGTATTACCTGGTCCATTCGATGGGGTCGTCGAAGGATTTCGCGGCCGAGGAAGCGGGCGCCGTCGCCAACGTCGTGACGGCCGCGCGGCGCACCGGGGTGCGGCGGGTGGTGTATTTGAGCGGGCTGCACCCCGAGGACAGCAAGCTCTCGACGCATCTCGAGTCGCGCGCGGCGGTCGGCGAGACCCTCATCGACTCCGGCATCGAGGCGGTGGTTCTGCAGGCCGGAGTCGTCATCGGGGCGGGCTCGGCGTCGTTCGAACTGATCCGCCATCTCACCGACCGGCTCCCGGTGATGACGGCCCCGAAATGGGTGCACAACCGGATCCAGCCGATCGCGATCGACGACGTCCTGTATTACCTCGCCGCCGCGGCGACGGCGCCGGTGCCGTCATCGCGGACCTGGGATATCGGCGGACCGGACGTGTTGGAGTACGGCGACATGATGCGCGTCTACGCGGAGGTCGCGGGCTTGGGCAAGCGCTATCTGTTCGTGCTGCCGTTCCTGACGCCCGCGATCGCCAGCCTATGGGTGGGGACCGTCACCCCGATCCCGCCCGGGCTCGCCCGCCCGTTGATCGAATCGCTGGAATGCGATGCGGTGATGCGCAACGCCGACATCGATTCGGTCATCCAGCCTCCCCCCGCCGGGCTGACCGATTACCGGCGCGCGGTCGAGTCGGCGCTTACCCCCGCGACGCGCGACTTCCCCGAGGCCAGTTGGGCGTCGTTGCGATCCGACCCCGCCCGGTCGCTGCCCAGCGACCCCGACTGGGTCGGGGAGACGGTGTACAGCAGCGTGCGGACCGCCACGCTGCCCGCCGAACCGGGAGAGGTGTGGGAAGCGGCGGAAAAGGCCGCGCGAGGCAGCCGCCTGTTGCGCGGCTGGAGCGTGGCGGAGCGCGAACCCGGCAAGAGGTTGCGGCTTCGAGCCGGCAAGCGGTTCGCGGGGCAAGGGTGGTTGGAAATGAGCGTCGCATCCCGGCCCGGCGGCGGCAGCCGGTATACGCAGCGGTGGGTCGTTGTGCCGAGCGGCCTGCCCGGTCACGCGTATTGGTTTTTGCTGCGGCCGCTGCACGCGGCGCGGTCCCGCGCGCTGGCACGCGAGGTGGCCCGGATCACACCCCGAAGATCGGCGGTAGCGCCAGCACCATGATCAGGCCCCACGCGAAGTGCGTCAGCACCGGGGCCAGCACACCTCCGGTGGCCCGGCGCTCCAGCGCGCACACCGTGCCGAGGATGACCGCGGCGAACCCCAGCATCGGGTTGCCGCTGGCCAGCGTCGCGCAGGTGTAGAGCACCGTCGAGATGGCCACCGGGCGGTACCGGCCCAGCGCGGTGTACAGCGCGCCGCGGAAAAAGATCTCCTCGGCGACGGCGTTGACCACGGTGATCGCCACGACCAGCGGATACGACCCCTGATGGGCGAACAGCAACACCCGGGTGATCAGGGCCGAGACGGCCGGTATCTCCCTGGCGATCAGCCCGCCCGCCACGAAGGCGCCGCCCAGCAGCAGGCCGACGGTGGCGCCGGTGATCACCGGCCGCTGGTTGCGGCCGCGCCAGCAGATGCCCCCCAGGTGCAGGGGGCCGGACGCGAACCCGCCGACGGTCCACACGCCCGCCAACATGAAAGTCAGCCAGTAGAAGCTCGATTCGCCCGGGTGGCGACGCAAGGTGAAGCCGAGGACCGCGGCGCCGACGACGATCGTGATCGTCACGACGACGCGGCGGCGGCGCACCACCGCGGGCGGTTCGTTGTGGGGCACGGCGACGTTGGTGATCGCGCGGCGCACCTCGGACAACACCGTGGCGCGATACGGGGTCGCCGACTGGGTCATGCCGGACGTACCTTCGCGTTCAAGGCCAGCAGGATTTCCAGGCCGGTGCGCACGGCACCGGCCAGCGGACCCGGGACGTTGTCGACGAGACGCAGCGTGGGCCGGGCGACGCGCGGCGTGACGGCGCGGGCGACCCGGCGGATGCGCAGCGCGTCGCCGCCGGCCCACGCGGGGTCGCTGTCGGCCAGGTGATGGGGGTCGGCCAGCGCGTTGACGGGCGGCGGGCGGCCGTTCGAGCGGTCCGCGAGCGCCCGGGCGATGGCGTCACCGGGGCCCAGCAGACCCCCCGGGGGGTCGGGCACCCGATCGCGCAGGCCGCTGACCGACGCCACCATCGGGTGGTCCAGCGACTCGACGAGGTCCCCGGCGAGGCCGGGCGGAACCGGCAGCGCGACGCCGGTGATCAGCGAGGCCAGCGCGGTGTCGACCCGCCCCACCGGCACCGCCGCGTGCCACCGGCCGGAGATCCGCGCGTAGGTCCTGAGCAGCTCGCGGTACGAGGTGGTGACGGGGCCCGCGATGTCGTAGGCACCGGCGGGCACCCGCTCCGGGTCCGCGGCGGCGGCGAGGTAGTGCAGCACGTCGCGGATGGAGATGGGGTCGATCGGGTTGTCCATCCAACTCGGTATCGGGATGAGCGGGAAGCGGTCGCCGACGTACCGCATGATCTCGAACGACGTCGAGCCGGCGCCGATGATCATCGCGGCGCCCAGCCAGACCAGTTCCGGGCCGTCCTCGACCGTCAAAGCCTCGGCCACCTCGGCCCGGCTGCTCAGGTGCTCGGACAGCGCCTCGTCGGCGGGCACGAATCCGCCCAGATAGACGATGCGTCGCACACCGGCGTCGCGGGCGGCGACCGCGAGGTTGGTGGCGGCGGCCTGGTCGGCGTCGCGGAAGCCGGGCTGGCCGATCCCGTGCACCAGGTAATAGACCACGTCGACCGGGCCGGCGCCGGCCATCCCGGCCTGCACCGACACCGGGTCACCGGCGTCCAGCGTCACGGGTGTGACCTCGTCGAACCACCCCAAACGCTTGAGACGCTTCGGGTTCCGGGTGGCGGCCAGGACCTCGTGGCCCTCCGTCAGCAGGGCGGTGACCAGGCGCGACCCGACATAACCGGTCGCCCCGGTGACGAGAATGCGCATACACCCGACACTAGCCCGGTGACGATGCGGCTGTGGCGGCGAGCACATGAACCGCGGGGGCCGCGGCACCGTGACCCCGTACATGGAGGAGATCACGGGGGCCAGTCCCGCACGCACAGGCATCACAACATTGGCGGCGAATCCGTCCGTCGCGGGGGTTGCGGTGAAATTTCCGCCGCACCGGTACACACAGGACGAAACCATCGGCGCGCTCAGCGACTTCGCCGGTCCGGAATTTCGGCGCTTCGCCCGCACCAGCGGGGTCGAGTTCCGAAACACCGCGCTGCCGCTGGCGCGGTACGGCAAGCTGAGCGGCTTCACCGAGGCGAACGACGCCTACATCGAAATCGCGCTGGGCCTCGCCGAGGAGGCGATGCTCGCCGCGCTCGACGAGGCCAAGGTCAAGCCCTCGCAGGTCGACGCCGTCTTTTCGACCACCGTCACCGGCCTGGCCGTGCCGTCGCTGGAGGCGCGGCTGGCCACCCGCATCGGGCTGCGCCAGGACGTCAAGCGGATCCCGTTGTTCGGCCTCGGCTGTGCCGCCGGCGCGGCCGGCATGGCCCGCGTGCACGACTACCTGCGCGCCTTCCCCAACGAGGTGGCGGCGCTGCTGGCGGTCGAGCTGTGCTCGTTAACCGTTCAGCGGCAAGACAATTCGCTGGCCAACCTGGTGGCCACCAGCCTGTTTGGCGACGGCGCCGCGGTGGTGATCGCCAAGGGCGGTGACCGCGCGGGCGCGGAGGGCGGCGCGCGGCCCAGCCTGCTGGCGACCCGGAGCCGCACCTACCCCGACACCGAGGAGGTGCTGGGCTGGAAGATCGGCCACGAGGGCTTCCGGATCGTGCTGTCGGTCGACATCGCGAACCTGACCGAAAAGTACATCGGCGACGACGTCCGCACCTTCCTCGCCGGCCATGGGCTCACGCCCGACGACATCTCGACGTGGGTGTGCCATGCCGCCGGTCCCCGGGTGATCGACGCGGTCGAGGAGGCGCTGGACCTGCCGGCGGACGCGCTGGATCGCACGCGAGACTCGTTGCGGGAGCACGGCAATCTGTCGTCGGTCTCGGTGCTGGACGTGCTTTGTTCCTACATGGCCGAGCAACCCGCCCCCGGTTCCTACGGGCTGATGATCGCGATGGGTCCGGGCTTCTGCTCCGAACTTGTGCTGCTGTCCTGGTAGCCCTGGTGAACACTGTAGGCATGTATTACCTGCTGATCCTGGCGGTCGCGCTCGAACGCGTGGCCGAGCTGGTGGTGGCCAGGCGCAACGCCGAATGGTCGTTTGCCCAGGGCGGCAAGGAGTTTGGTCGATCGCACTACCCCGTGATGGTCGTTCTGCACAGCGCGCTGCTGCTCGGCTGCGTCGTCGAGCCTTTGGTCCTGCACCGGCCCTTCATTCCGTGGCTGGGCTGGCCGATGCTGGCCGTAGCGGCACTCAGCCAGGCCCTGCGCTGGTGGTGCATCAGCACGCTGGGCCGCCGGTGGAACACCCGGGTGATCGTGTTGCCGGACGCGCCGTTGATCCACGCCGGCCCCTACCGGTACCGGTGGCTGCACCATCCCAACTATGTTGCGGTGGTGGCTGAGGGGTTCGCGTTGCCGCTGGTGCACACGGCGTGGCTGACCGCGGTCGTCTTCACGCTCGCAAACGCGATGCTGCTCAGGGTGCGTCTGCGGGTGGAGAATTCGGCGTTGGGATACGCATGACCGACTACGACGCCGATCTGCTGATCGTCGGCGGCGGCCCGGGCGGCCTCGCGACGGCGTTACACGCGCGCCGCCATGGCCTTTCGGTGATCGTGGCCGAGCCCCGCGAGGGCCCCATCGACAAGGCGTGCGGCGAGGGGCTGATGCCGGGCGGGCTGGGCGAGCTGGCCTCGCTCGGGGTCGATCCGGCCGGCATCCCCTTTCACGGGATCGCCTACGTCAGCGAGCATCGCCGGGCGCAGGCGCGGTTTCGCGGCGGGCCGGGCCGCGGCGTGCGGCGCACCACGCTGCACGCGGCGCTCGAGGCGCGCGCCAAAGAGCAAGACACCGAATGGATCCGGGCGCGGGTGACCAGCGTCGAGCAGGACGCGCACGGCGTCTCGGCCGCGGGTGTGCGCGTTAAGTGGCTGGTGGGGGCCGACGGGCTGCACTCGGCGGTGCGGCGCGCGGTCGGCATCAAGGCCACCGCCGGAACGCCGCGGCGCCACGGCGTGCGGTGGCACTTCAACGTGCCGCCGTGGTCGGAGTTCGTCGAGGTGCACTGGTCGCGCTGGGGTGAGGCGTACGTGACGCCGGTGGAGCCGGACCTGGTGGGCGTGGCCATCCTGTGCGGCGGGCGGCCCGAGTTGGCCTGGTTCCCGTGGCTGGCCCGGCATCTCGACGGGGCCGGCCGCGGGCACGCCCGCGGCTGCGGCCCGCTGCGCCAGGTGGTCTCGCGCCGCGTCGCGGGGCGCGTGCTGCTGGTCGGCGACGCGGCGGGCTACGAGGACGCCCTCACCGGCGAAGGCATCAGCCTCGCCGTCAAGCAGGCCGCCGCGGCCGTAGACGCCATCATCGACGACGCGCCCTCGTCGTATGAGGCTGCGTGGCAACGGGTTACGCGTCGCTACCGGTTACTCACCCGCGGGCTGGTGCTGGCCAGCGCGCCTCAGGTGGCCCGCCGCGCCATCGTGCCGGCCTCCGCCGCGCTGCCCGCCGTGTTCCGTCGCGCCGTCAACACGCTGGCACACTAAACCGTATGGAAGTTCGCCTCCTGCGATGGTTGTCAGCTCACGCTGTTGGACTGCGAGGACGAGCTGCTCACCCCCGCAGACCAGGTCGAGATCGCCGCCTTCGCCGAAGCTTCGAGCGCAACCGTCGGCGGGCCCTACGACGTGTCATCGGTCGAGGGTTCGATCACCACCCGGCGTGATATACAGCGGATCAACGAGATTCGCAAGCAATCGAAAGTGCTGGTCACCATCGGCGCATGCGCAACAGCGGGGGGAGTCGGCTGCGCCGCGACGGGATGTCCGGGGCCAAGAGTGACCGGGTGTTCTCAACGTTCAATGTCGCGCCGTTCGCCGCCGAGCGGGACCAGCAATGACGCCGGAAACGTGCACACCGGGCGTGGGCGCGCTCACTCGGGTGGAAGGCGAAGGCGCTGCATATCAGCTTCACGGAGGGGCATTTCAGAGCGTCCAGCTCAACATCTATGGCGTGTGCCCGACGAACTCGTGATGTTCACCGTCGAGGTGCCGGATACCGACCGAGGCGTCGGTCTGATTCCGCAGGTCGCACGTGCCGTGCCGAAGGTCGTCGATCTGGTGGCGGCCGAGATCAGCCGCGTCCTTGCGGCCAGACGATCAGCAACGTCAAGAGATCGGTCCCGTGCCCCGCAGCGATTTCGAACGATCTATCTGCTGGCCGCAGCTCGGGCAGAAGCGCTCGGCGGGGTGATGCTCAGCACCGCAATGTGCGCAAAAGTGAGGTTCGCTTTCGTCCGATGGCTTGGTGGGTATCAGACGAAGCGACTGTACGCCGCTATCGACGTCCGTGACGTCTGGCATCGATATCTTATGGATGGGTGTTACCGCCTGCGCGCCAGACGATTCTGCGTTAGCACCACGGGGGCCGGGCTCACTACCCGCAGCGACGGGCATGCGGGATGCCGGGGTTGCATGAAGAAGATGCGGATGCAGCTTGCGCACCGCCAAAGTCAGCCCGGCGCTCACGCCAACCACGGAGACAACGCTGATGACCATGTACCACAACAGAACTGCACCGCTCAACGGCGATGTGTCTCCGTACTGCTGGCGCAGATTGACCGCGCTGGTCCTGAGATCGTCCAGGCCGGGATACCCCGGCGACATCGCCAAAGCCTGGTCGAATTCGCCGATCGCATCGGTGTAGCGGCCCGAATGGAAACTTTTCAGCCCTCGTCGATAAGAAACGTCGGCGGGTCCGAGGGCCGGTTTTACGCCTCGAGCAGCCAACAGTGCGGCCAGCCCTTCGGCAGGTGCGACGAAATTGAACGGCTGCGTTTCGCCGGCGGGGGCGAAGCTGTTCACACCGACCACCTTGCCGTTCAGCCCGATCGTGGGGCCACCGCTCATGCCTTCCGACATTGCGGCGTCGATCTCATACTCGGGACTCGGGCCCACCGTCGACTTCTTGCTGACCTTGCCGCTCTTGTAGGTGGGGTCTAGCGAAGGGCCGGTTATGTTTTGGGTACTTTCGGGGAAACCCACGGCAAGTACCGGCGTACCGATGGTGACATCGGCGTCGGTTCCGAGTTCGGAGGACGGAAGGTTGGACTCGACTACCTTGAGAACAGCGACGTCGCCCTCCCCGAGGGGACGGAAATCCATAACGCTGGCAGGCAGCTTCGCGGAGAGCTTGGTCCCGCTACCGGACACGACCTTGAAACTCACATGCGGACCCTGCCCCGGCGCATCACCTTCCACTATCGCGTTCTTTTGCAGCCAATCGATGGTCTGGCCGGGTTCGCGCGACTCGGGCGCATCCGGGAACTGACTTCGGTATTCGTTGGCGGCCCGCTTAAGTATGAGCCATTTGGCGCTCGCCGGGTCGACGCAGTGACCTGCCGTCGCAACCCAGCCGTCGGGATTGACGGCGAAAGCCGTGCACTCCCACGTGGCCAGGAAAGGCATGTTGGACCCGCGCCCGAATTGAGACAGGACCTCACCGTTGGGGAGGCGTACCAGGCCATAGCCTTCGCCGGCGAGGTACATAACCGATGGCCGTATCAGCTCTGCCGCCCGCTGCTCCGGTTTCACTTGCTGATGCCCGCCATCGGCGAATGCCATGCCTGGCGGTTCAGCCAACGACATAAGCGCGGCTGCTAAAAGGACCATCACCCCTGCAAGCCGCGCTGCGTGCGACGGGCCATGAGCTGATCGACAAGCCGTTCTGCCACTCACGATCGGGACTAACGCCGTTGGTCTGCAGCGGCACGCCGACCCATCTCACCATGGGCAAAGCGCTTGACTAACGACGATGGGTGACGGCGCATTGCCTCAATGCGCTCACTTGAATCCCATTGAGCCGAAATCCAAGTCGGATGCGATGCAAGAACGATTATTTTTCCTTCTACAACCGATGCCACGGTAGATCGCTCCTTCGCTCCGGGAAGTGTCGCGGTAACAACATTCATATGAGCGGTTCACCTGACCGGCTGATAGGGTCCGAAGTCCCGACCGCGGAGGACTTCCGTTCGTTCTGTTATGCAGAGCCGATGAGCAGATCGCGCCCCGCCGTCGCTCTGGCGGGCTTGCAAGTACCGAAAAGGTCCGTTCCAGCGCGGCTCGCCTGGCGTCAAGGTCGGTTTGGTGACCTACGGCACTAGCCGGTCCATAGGGTCACGCGCAGAGTAAGACGTGTAACGAAGGAGGATTCGATGATCGAGGTGCTGCAAGACATGCCGCAGGGGGTAACCGGCATCCGCATATCGGGACGGCTGCGGGGTGACGAACTGCGCGAAGCCAGACCCGCTATTGAAGAGATGCTGAAGGCCGGCGAAGTCAGGATCGTGGAGGTCATTGACTCCAATTACGAAGGTTTCGGCCCGGGCGGCCTGGTCGAGGACCTCAAGCTGGGTCTGGGCACTGTTTTGCCGCACCACTCGGCGTTCCGGCGAATCGCGGTCGTATCCGACAAGGAATGGGTGAGGCATACTCTGCATGCCCTGGCGTGGATGGTCCCCGGCGAGCTTGCTGTGTTCGGGCTCGATGAGCTGGAACGCGCCACACAGTGGGCCGCCGCCACGGGGCCTTCGTCCTGATTCGGCCGAAACCCATTGGATTCCCAGAAAGCCCAGTGAAAAAGAACCCGGAGAAAAGGAGACGCCCGTGAAGGCGAAAGTCGGCGACTGGCTGGTGATCAAGGGCACCACGGTCGAGCAACACGACCAGCGAGGACTGATCACTGAAGTTCACGCACCAGACGGTGCACCACCATATGTGGTGCGGTGGCTCGCCAACGACCATGAGGCGACCGTATTCCCCGGCCCGGACGCAGTCATTGTGACCGCCGCGGAGCAGGCGGACGCAGACAAGCGCGCGCGACAACGGTTCGGAGTCATACAGTCGGCTATCGCCGACGCCAAAAGCAAGCAGGCGCCTGCGGAATGAGACGAATCGGTGGGGACGCATAACTTTCGGCCTTGGCCCGCAACCAGTCCCGTAACGTAGCACGGTAAGTATGCGCCACAGGACCGAATCGCCACAGGCCACCGATGTTGACGTGAGCGCACGGTGAGCTTCGTGTAGCGCCGATTACGCGCGAAGCAAGCTCGGACGCGACACCAGCCGACCTGCACTGCAGGCCCGCATCAAACTGACTATGCATCGCGATCCGGCGGTGGAAGAGCCCGTGGTGGCGCAGGTCAACTTCGATGTCGATAGCCGGCCCGTCCGCGCTCAGGTCCTAGGCAGACCGCCAGAGGAACTCGGCGAGCACGCTGATGGCGAGTTTGAACGCCGGGTACACCTTCAGCTGGTCGGCCCTCAGGGGACTCAGGGCCATAACCCGAGGACAAATGGCTCTCGTGGTCCGAGATGCCGCTCATTACCATCAACATGACCGCTTGGGACCGCCAAGTGTGAGCCAGAAAAGGGTTGAGCTGTGTCTGACCACGCCCCAGCCGCGGCCGGACAACCGGCCGCGCCATCAGCCCAGACGAGCCATGCCAGGGCCTACCTGAGCCGCGCGAACGGGGTTAAAGGACAGGGTGATTCGGCCATCACTGTGGATCCGGAGGAAGCCACCGCGCGGCTGTTGCGCGATCTGCGGACCACACCCGAGGGATTATCGACGCGCGAGGCGCAGCGACGCTTGCTGCAGTACGGGCCAAATTCCCTGCGACGCCGGCATAAGCGACGCTGGCCCGCCGACTTGGCGCGCCAGCTCACCCATCCACTGGCCCTGTTGCTGTGGCTGGCGGCAGGATTGTTGTTGATCGTCGGGTCGCATGTCGTTGCTGCCGCGGTGGTGCTGATCATCGGTCTGAACGCGGCGTTTTCTTTCGTCCAAGAGCTACAGGCCGAGCGCGCGGTGGAGGAGCTAGCCAAGTATTTGCCCCAGCATGCCAGGGTTGAGCGCGACGGTGCGATGACCGAAGTCGACGCGACGCAGTTGGTGCCCGGAGACATTGTATTGATCCAGGAGGGCGATCGGATCGCTGCTGACGTCCGCCTGCTCGATGGCGCGATCGACGTCGATATGTCGGCGCTGACGGGGGAATCTGTGCCTGTGCTGAGGTCGGCAGCGATGGCGGATGCCAATGTGCCGCTGCTGTCGGCGCATGAGTTGGTGTTCAGTGGAGCCAACTGTACCGGCGGTGAAGCCCGCGGCGTGGCGTTTGCCACCGGGATGTCCACCGAGATCGGCCGCATCGCCGCGCTGTCCCAGCGGGTCAAACCAGATCAGAGCCCGCTGGAGCGGCAGGTTCGCCGCGTCGCGTGGCTGATCGCGGCGGTTTCGGTGATGCTGGCGCTGTCGTTCATTCCGTTGGCCACACTGGCCGCGCATCTAACCCTGATCAACTCGCTGGTGTTCGCGGCAGGCCTGCTGGCAGGGATGGTGCCCGAGGGGTTGTTGCCGGTGATCACCTTGGCACTGGCGGTGGCGGTCCGACAGTTGGCCGGCCGCGGCGCACTGGTCAAACGCCTATCCGCGGTGGAGACGCTGGGTTGCACCGACGTGATATGCACCGACAAGACCGGCACGCTGACCGAAAACCGGATGATCCCGGTCGCCGCATGGGTGCCCGAACAACGAATTGATATCGACGACAAGGCGTTTGATTTATCGCGAAGCGCTGTGCGGTCCCCACTTGAGGCGCTCGGCGTTGTCGCGGCCAGTTGCAATAACGCGCGGCTTGACGACGGAGATGATCCGGCCGGGGATCCCACCGAGATCGCGATCTTAATGGCGGCACGAAGATTTGGCGCGGATACCGACCATGGCCATCGCAATGCACGACGCCAGACGCAGTTTCACTTCGAGCCAGAGCTCAAGTTGATGTCGACCGTCGATCAGGTATCCGATACCTCGAGCGCCATCCACACCAAGGGCGCGCCCGAGGAAGTGTTGTCGTTGTGCAATCGCATCGTCGACGCTGACGGACACGCTGTCGCGCTCGATGAAGCCGGGCGTCAACAGGTCGAGGCAGCCGTCAATTCGTTCGCTGCCGACGGATTACGGGTCCTTGGCTTCGCGCAACGTGAGCTTGCCGCCCACGAACCAATACCGCGTCAGCGCCGCGATGCAGAGCGCGACCTATGCTTCATCGGCTTGCTTGCGTTGCTCGATCCGCCGCGTGCGGGCGTTGCCGACGCCGTCGCGAAATGCCGCACGGCGGGCATACGCATCATCGTGATCACCGGCGATCACCCCCTCACCGCGGCGGCCATCGCCCGGCGGGTCGGCATTTCCGGCGATCATCCCACTGTCGTGACCGGCGATCATTTCGAGCGGCTCACCGAGCAGCAGTTGGCCACCCTGATCGAGGAAAACCCAGAAGTGATCTTCGCTCGTGCCTCGCCGGAGGCCAAGCTGCACATCGCCCAAGCGCTACGCGACGGAGGGCATGTCGTAGCAATGACCGGCGACGGTGTCAACGATGCGCCTGCACTGCGCTGCGCGGACATCGGTGTGGCGATGGGCAAGTCGGGCACCGACGTCGCCCGTGAAGCCGCGACGATGGTGCTCACCGACGACAACTTCAGCACGATCGTCACCGCAGTGCATGCCGGCCGACGCATCTATGACAATGTCCGCAAGTTCATCCTCTACATCTTCGCCCACGCCACACCGGAAACGGTGCCTTTCTTGGTGTTTGCCATCGGTGGAGGACTGGTGCCGCTGCCACTTACGGTCATGCAGATATTGGCTTTTGACGTGGGCAGCGAAACGCTGCCGGCGCTTTCGCTGAGCCGTGAACCTGCCGAACCGGGCATCATGGCCCGACCGCCGCGCCGGCGCGACGAGGGCGTGATCCGCTGGCCCATGCTGGCCAGGGCCTGGCTGTTTTTGGGAGCAATCGTCGCCGCGCTCGCGATGGCGGGGTTCTTCTACGTGTTGGTTAAGGCTGGCTGGCATCCGGGCGTGCCGGTCGATCCGGGTGCACCACTGCACCACGCGTATCAGCAGGCGACCACGATGACGTTCCTGGGCATGATGGCGGGTCAGATCGGCACCGCCTTCGCCGCGCGCACACAGCGGGCATCGTTGCGGTCGGTGGGCGTCGTTACGAACAGGTATCTGTTGGCCGGCATTGCCGCCGAGATCGTCCTTGCCGCCGTGTTTGTCTATGCCCCACCGATGCAGGCCTTGCTGGGCACCGCACCGCCGCCCGCGTCGGATCTGGTTCTGCTGCTGGCGTATCCCGTAATCGTCTGGGGTGCAGACGAATTCATGAGATATGTGCTCCGGAAGCGAGCGCAGCGTGAAGATCAGCCAGACAGCCGTCGGAGCCGCCGGGGCATGCGGCCGTGAACGGATCTTGGTCAACGTTGATGCTCTCGCGATCCGCGCTATCAGCGTCTTGATGCTGCTGTGCGCTCTGGGCTGGCTGACCGTGTTGGCCGTAAGCGAACACCCTGGCTACGACAGGGTTGCCCCGGGCCGGTTTGGGTGGTCAGTGGCGTTACTCGTCGCGGTGGCCCTGATTGCGGGTTGTTCAGCATCGCTGAAGACGGTGACGCATTCGGTTTCGTGCTCGACCGCGTCATGGCGTGCATTAGTGCGCCGTCCGGCAAGTTCCGCGAATCGCTATCGATCGGCGGGGGAAGCTGACGAACGACCTCCAACCCCGGGACTTCAGTCCCTTACGGCCGGCGCGACTTACTGGTCGGATGGACACCGTAAGCACCGCAAAATCCCGAAACCCAGGAGACACTCATGACCACCATTGCCCCTCGGCGCCAACCGATGTCGCTGTTCCCGGACTTCTCGGAGCTATTCGCCGGCTTTCCATCCCTGGGAGGCCTGCGTCCTGCCTTCGACACCCGTGTGATGCGGCTCGAGGACGAGATGGAAGATGGCCACTACGTAGTGCGCGCCGAAATGCCGGGCGTCGATCCTGCAAAGGACATCGACATCACCGTGCGCGACGGACAACTGACGATCAAGGCAGAGCGTAGCGAGAAGAAAGACTTCGATGGACGGTCGGAGTTCTCGTACGGCTCATTCGTTCGAAGTGTGTCGCTGCCGACCGGTGCTGACGAAGGAAGCATCGAAGCCACTTACGACAAGGGGATTCTCACCATCTCGGTGGCGGTCTCCGAACCTAAGCTGGCAGAGCGGCATATCGAAGTGCATTCGGCCAACGGACAGTGACCGCAAGACGACCAGAGCGGCCGATCCCATCCGGCGCTCGCCGTGGCGCGTGTTTCGTGACCGCTGGGAGGACGGTCGGGTCGCGGCGAAGTGAGCTGCCCGGTACCGAGTCCGTTTGGTCGACAAGGTATCCGAGCTCCTCGTCTCCACGATTAACACACGCGTAGCCTGGCAGCAGCTGATGCGCCGATGGGAAGGAAAGTACCGCTCGGCGCAGGTGCTGGCCCGAATCGGCCGTTTTGGGATCGGTCCGTCGGCGAGGACGGCTAGCGCGCCTTCCAGACCGGCTCCCGCTTCTCGGCGAACGCCAACGGTCCCTCCCTGGCGTCCTCGGACCGGATCAGCGAACGCATCTCGCGCATGGTGCGCTCCCAGCCGATCTCTTCGTCGGTGATGACGCCGTCGTCGGCCCCGTAGGCGATGCGCTTGCTGGCCTGCACGGACAGCGGCGCGTTGACGGTGACCCGGGCGGCCAGGGCCAGCGCGGCGTCGAGCACCGTGCCCGCGCTGACGACCCGGTTGATCAGGCCCCATTCCAACGCGTCGGCGGCGCCGAGCGGCTCGCCGGTCAGCAGCAGTTCCATGGCCACCTTGCGGGGCAGCTGCTGCACGATGCGGAACACGCCGCCGGCCGCCGCGATGAGGCCTCGTTTGACCTCCGGCAACCCGAACGTGGCCCGCTCGTCGGCCACTACCAAATCACTGGCCAGCGCGATTTCGGTGCCACCGCCGAGCGCGGTGCCGTTGACCGCCGCGATGGTGGGCTTGTCGATGAAGTGGTGCACGTAACCGGCGAAGCCCCATTCGCCGTGCTCGGGGTGATACAGGTTCTCCCGCCGCGAGATCGCCTTGAGGTCGGCGCCGGCGCAAAACGACTTGTCCCCGGCACCGGTGATCACCACCGCCCGCACGTCCGGGTCGTGTTGCGCTTGTTCGAGCGCGTCGCCGACGGCGGTGCTGACGGCACCGTTGACCGCGTTACGCGCCTCGGGCCGGTTGATGGTAATGACCATCACGTTGCCGCGGCGCTCGACGAGCGCCCCCGGCGCCTGGCCGTCGGTGTCGGTCACAGAAGCTCCACGATGGTGGCGTTGGCCTGGCCGCCGCCCTCACACATCGTCTGCAGGCCGTAGCGAATTCCCTTGTCGCGCATGTGGTACAGCAGCGTGGTCATCAGGCGCGCGCCCGACCCGCCCAGCGGGTGGCCGAGCGCGATCGCCCCGCCGTTGGGGTTGAGCTTCTTCTCGTCGGCGCCGATGTCCTTGAGCCAGGCCAGCGGGACCGGGGCGAAGGCCTCGTTGACCTCGTAGGCGCCGATGTCGTCGATGGACAGCCCGGACTTCTTCAGTGCCTTCTGGGTGGCCGGGATGGGCGCGGTCAGCATGATCACCGGGTTGGCGCTGGCCAGCGTCGCGGTGTGCACCTTCGCGATTGGCTTGAGCCCCAACGACTTCGCCTTCTCGGCCGACATGAACAGGATGGCGGCCGAGCCGTCGGAGATCTGCGAGGAGTTGCCGGCGTGGATCACGCCGTCCTCCTTGAACGCCGGCTTGAGCGACGCCATCTTTTCCATCGGGGTGCCGCGGCGGATGCCCTCGTCCTTGAGCACCACTGATTTTTCCGAGCCGTCCGTTACCGTGATCCCGACGATCTGGTCGTCGAAGGCGCCGGAATCCTGTGCGGCTGCCGCCTTTTCGTGCGACGCCAGGGAGAACTCGTCGAGCGCGGTGCGGTCGAATCCCCACTGCTCGGCGATCATCTCGGCGCCGATCCCCTGGTTGGGGATCTGGCCCTCGTAGCGGTCGAGGAAGGCCTGCGGGTAGGGCCGCCCGCCGTTGGCCAGCGACGCACCCATCGGGGTCCGCGACATCGATTCCACCCCGCCGGCGACGACGACGTCGTAGTGCCCGGCGACGACGCCGGCCGCGGCGAAGTGGATCGACTGCTGGCTCGACCCGCACTGGCGGTCGACGGTCACGCCGGGGACGCTTTCGGGCCAGCCGGCCGCGAGCAGCGCGGTGCGGCCGATGTCGAGGGCCTGCTCACCGGCCTGCATCACGCAGCCCCAGATGACGTCGTCGACGATTTCGGGGTCGATGCCGGCCTTGTCGACCAAGCCGTTGAGCACCTGCGCGGAGAGGTCGGCCGGATGCACGCCGGAAAGCCCGCCGTTGCGCTTGCCGATGGGTGAGCGGACTGCCTCGACGATGACGGCTTCAGCCATGGTGATCTCTCCTTTGAGTCGGTCTTTGGTCGATTGTCAACCAACGCGTTGGGCGGGCGCGTGGCGGGGTGGTCATGGCGCCGTTGCGAGCCACCTCGGCCAGGGCGTCCCTCAGGGACACCGCACAGTTGAGCCCAGAATCCGATAGCGCGCGCTAGCGGTCATAAAAGCCCGCTCACCGGTCGCCCACCCGCCGCCGGCGCGCGAACGTCGCCGGAATCGCCTTCTCGCCGGGCGATTCCGGTGTCAACGGCCGCCTTTCAGCCCGCGGGGTATGCCACCGACTTGATCTCGGTGTACTGGTCGAAGCCGGCGACGCCGTTCTGCCGGCCCACCCCGCTGGCCTTGTAGCCGCCGAACGGGGTGTCGGCGCCGTACGGGGCGCCGCCGTTGACGCCCATGAACCCGGCTTTGATCCGTCGGGCCACCGCCAACGAACGCTCCAGCGATCCCGACATCACGTTGCCGGCCAACCCGTACGCGCTGTCGTTGGCGATCCGGATCGCGTCCTCCTCGTCGTCGAAGGGGATGACCACCAGCACCGGGCCGAAGATCTCCTCCTGGGCGATCGTCATGGAGTTGTCGACGTCGACGAAAAGCGTTGGGCGGACATAGAACCCCTTGTCGAAGCCGGTGGGCGCGTCGGGGCCGCCGACGAGCGCCGTGGCGCCCTCTTCGACGCCCTTGTTGATGTAGCCGAGCACGCGCTTGCGCTGCTTGTCCGAGATCACCGGGCCGCACAGCGTCGAAGGGTCCTGCGGGTCGCCCGGCATGACGTTGTCGTAGATGCTCTTGAGGATCGCCACCCCCTCGTCGTAGCGCGACCGCGGCAACAGCATCCTGGTGGGGTTGGCGCAGCCCTGCCCGGCATGCATGCACGGCGCGATGCCGATCGCGCACGCCATCCCGAAGTCGGCGTCCTCCAAGACGATGGTGGCCGACTTGCCGCCGAGCTCGAGGAACAACCGCTTCATGGTCGCGGCGCCCTTTTCCATGATCCGCTTGCCGACCGCGGTCGAGCCGGTGAACGAGATCAGGTCGACCTTCGGCGACAGCGTCAGCTCCTCACCCACCAGGTGGTCCGACGCGGTGACGACGTTGACGACACCGGGTGGGATGTCGGTCTTCTCGGCGATCAGCCGGCCCAGCCGGGTGGCATTGAACGGGGTGTCGGGCGCCGGCTTGAGCACGACGGTGTTGCCGGTGCCCAGCGCCTGGCCGATCTTGTTGATGGTGACCTCGAACGGGAAGTTCCACGGCACGATCGCGCCGACCACGCCGACCGGTTCGCGCCAGACCTTGCGCGTGGTCAGCGCGCCGGTCAGGCTGATCACCTTGTCGCCCAGGTCGGTCTCCCACGGGTACTCGTCGATCAGCCTCGCCGGGTACTTCAGCCCGTCCTCGAGCGGAGCATCCAGCTGGGGGCCGAAGGTGATCGCCCGCGGCGCGCCCACCTCGAGGATCAGCTCCTCGCGGAGCTCCTCCTTCTCGGCCTCGATCGCCTCGTGCAGCTGCAGCAGGCAGCGCTGGCGCAACTTGTGGTTGGTCGACCAGTCGGTCTCGTCGAAGGCCCGGCGGGCGGCGTCGATGGCCCGGTGCATGTCCTGGATCGACGCGTCCGCGACCTCGCCGAGCGGCTCCTCGGTGGCGGGGTTGATGTTGGTGAAGGTGCCGGCCTGACCGTCGACCAGCTGGCCGTCGATCATCATCTTGGGCTCGAAGCGGACCTTTACAGCCTCAGTCATGTTTGTCACTCTCTTCCGAGTCGTCGAGGGGGCTACGGAGAGCCTTACTGGAAACTAGCCGATTGGCAAGGTGCAAACACCGCGGGCCTGGTTATTGGGGGTCGCACGGCACGCGTGTAGGGATCGTCGCCGGTCGGGACCTACCCGGGGCGCCTGGAGCGCCGCCTGGCCATCGGCCTCCGTACCGCGCGCGTGTTGACCAATTATCTGTTCCGGCGTGAGTCCGCTCCGGCGTCGTTGCAGCGTTGACCCGATTTCTGCTCCGACGTAGAGTCCGCAAAAGTGGACTTTTCCTACCCCCCGGAAGTCGAACAGTTCCGCGCCGAGCTGCGCGACTGGCTGTCCGCCAACCTGACCGACGAGCTGATCGCCGCGCGCCGGCCGACCGGTCGCGACGACGCCGCGTTCGACATGCTGCGCGCCTGGAACCGGACGATGGCGGACGCCGGGTGGGCCGCGGTCTCCTGGCCCCGCGAGTACGGCGGCCGCGGGGCGACGGTTCTCGAGCAACTCGTCTACACCGAGGAAACCACCCGCGCACGAGCTCCGATGCCGCTCAACGTCATTGGGATGAACAACATCGCACCGGCGATCATGCAATACGGCACCGAGTCCCAGAAGACGACGCTGCTCCCGCGCATGATGCGCGCCGACGACATCTGGTGCCAGGGCATGTCGGAGCCCGAGGCCGGTTCCGACCTCGCCGCGCTGCGCACCCGGGCGGTCACCGACGGCGAGCACTTCGTGGTCAACGGCCAGAAGATCTGGACCTCGCTGGGGCATCGCGCGCAGTGGTGCCAGCTGTACGTGCGCACCGACCCGGAAGCCCCCAAGCACAAAGGCATTTCGTGCCTGATCGTCGACATGAGCTCGCCCGGCATCGAGGTCCGCCCGCTCGTCACGCTCAACGGCGACACCGACTTCGCCGAGCTGTTCTTCCACGACGTGCGCGTCCCGGCCGATGCCTTGCTCGGCCCCCTCAACGGGGGGTGGCAGGTGGCCACCACGACGCTCAGCCACGAGCGCGCCGGGGCGGCGCGGCTGTACGCCGAGATGCAGGTGCGCCTGGAAGAACTGGTGGACGACATCGCCACGCACAGCGACGCGCTGCACGACCCGGTGACGCTGCGGCGCCTCGGCGAAATCGCGGTCCGCATCAAGTATCTCGAGGTGCTCTGCCAGCGTTCGATCTCGGCCGCGCTGCACGGCGGCCCGGACAAGGTGGCATTCGGCTCGGCCAGCCTCGCCAAGACCGTGTGGGGCGAGATCGGGCAAGACCTGGCCGCCCTGGCCTTCGACGTCCTGGGCACCCGCGGCGGCAACGCCCCGTGGGCCAATTACCGCCTGACGTCGCGCTCGCTGACCATCGCGGGCGGCACCACCCAGATCAACAAGAACATCACCGCGCAGCGCGTCCTGGGATTGCCGCGCTCATGAACCTCGAGCTGAGCGACGAGCAGGCGGCGCTGCGCGACACCACCCGGGCCTTCCTCGCCGCAAGGGCCCCGATCTCGGGTCACGTGCGGCCGTTGCTCGACGACCCCGCGGGCATCACCGACGCGGTGTGGCGCGGCCTCGCCGACCTCGGGGTCACCGGCCTGCTGGTGCCGGCGGCCTGTGGCGGCGCCGGCATGAGCATGGTCGAGGCGGGCATCGTCGCCGAGGAGCTCGGCGCCGCATTGCATCCCGGCCCCTGGCTGTCGACCGCGGTCGCCGCCACCCGCGCGCTGACCCGCTCGGGGGCCAAGGGTTCGGCGGCCAGCCTGTTGACCGGGATCGCCGACGGCACCACGATCGCGACCGTCGGCTTCGTTGACGACCACGCCCGCGTCACCGCGGACCGGCAGGGGAACGGGATCGAGGTGCGCGGCGAAATCCCCGCGGTCTACGACGCCGGTGCCGCCGACGTCCTGCTGGCGCTCGCCGAGGATTCCGGCGGCACCGGGCTTTACGCCGTGCGGACCGACGCCCCCGGAGTTTGGGTCGCGGTGGAGCGCGGTATCGACCAGACCCGCAAGCGCTTTCGGGTCACGCTGGACGCGGCACCCGCCGATCGGCTGGCCACGGTTTCGTCCGACGACGTGGCGGCGGTGGTCGACGACGTACTGATCGCGGCCGCCGCGGACGCGCTCGGGGCCGCGCGCGCGGTCATGGACCTAGCCGTCGAATACGCGAAAGTCAGAAGGCAATTCGGGCGGGTCATCGGTTCGTTTCAGGCGGTCCAGCACCTGTGCGTCGACATGTTCGAGACCGTCGAGCTGGCGCGCGGCGGCGTGATCCACGCGCTGTGGGCCGCCGATAACGCCGGCGCCGAGGAGCGGCACCTGGCGGCGTTGCGGGCCAAGGCGTTCGCCGGGCGGCTGGCCACCGTCGGCGACACCGCCATCCAGGTGTTCGGCGGCATCGGCTACACCTGGGAGCACGACGCCCACCTGTACCTCAAGCGGCTGCTGGGCTGGAGCGCGCTGCTGGGCGGCCCGGACCGGTACCTGACCGAGCTCGGTTCACGGCTTGCCGACCGGGGGTCCGCGGCGCCTTAGAATGGACCTGCTGCCCGTTTGGCGCGCGCGCTTGTTTCGCCAGGTCTGATAGCCTTCTAACACAAAGATTTGGTTCGGTGGGAGGACGATCCGCGTGCATGCCGATTCGCACTCGTCCGAGTTGGCGCGCCGTTAGCCATGGCCAAAATAGAGCCGCTGTCCCAGGGCCGGTCCCCGGTCGTCCGCCCGGACCCCTCCGACGATCCCGGGTCGCGCCGCACCGAGATCCTCCAGACCGCGGCGTCGCTGATCGCGTCCTCCGGATTGCGGACGTCGCTGCAGGAGATAGCGGACGCCGCCGGCATCTTGCCCGGCAGCCTGTATCACCATTTCGAATCCAAAGAGGCGATCCTCATCGAGCTGATCCGCCGGTACCAAGACGATCTGAACCGCATCGGGCTCGCCGCGCAGGCCACACTGGACGAGCCCGATTCGCGGCCGGTCGCGGACCAGATCGTCGAGCTGGGCAAGGCGATCGCGAATTGCGCGGTGCGGCACGGCGCCGCCCTGCAGATGTCGTTCTACGAGGGGCCCAGCGCCGACCCGCAGCTGATGAAGCTGACGCAGCGGCAGCCCGGCGCGATCCAGGAGGCGATGCTGCAAACGCTGCGCGCCGGCCGATGGAGCGGCTACATCAAACCCGACATCGACCTGCCCACGCTGGCCGACCGCATCTGCCAAACGATGCTTCAGGTCGGGCTCGCCGTCATGCGCCACAAATCGCCCGCCGACCAGGTGGCCGAGCTGCTGTGCCGAATCATCCTGCAGGGCTTGGCCTCCCGGCCGCCCGCCGACTCCGCGCTGGACCGGTCCGACGCCTTCACCGCCGCCGCGGACGCCATCGCCACGTGGGCCGACGACCGCGACGCCGACCCCCGCGACAAGGCGGCCCACGTCCGCGCGGTGGCCCGAACCGAATTCGGGCGCAAAGGTTATGAGGTCACCACCATCCGGGACATCGCCTCCGCGGCGGGCCTGGGCACCGGGACCGTCTACCGGGTGATCGGCTCCAAGGACGAACTGCTGGCCTCGATCATGGAATCCTTCGGCAAGAAGGTCGAGGCGGGCTGGGTCGCCGTCCTGCGCTCGGATGCCGGCGTCATCGAGAAGCTCGACGCGCTCAGCTGGGTCAACGTCAACGCCCTCGACCGGTTTTCCGACGAGTTCCGGATCCAGCTCGCCTGGATGCGGCAATCGCCGCCGGACACGCCCAACCCGGGCTGGCTGTACGCCACTCGCCTTCGGCAGATGAAATCGCTGCTCTCCGAAGGCATCCGGTCCGGTGAGGTCGCCATCGACGCCCCGTCGACGGCGATGCTGGCCCGCTGCCTGATCGGCCTGCAGTGGATACCGGAGAACATCCTTCGCGCCGTCGGCAAACGCGCCGCGCTGGTGCACGCCCGTGACACCGTGCTGCGCGGCGTCGCCGTCCGCGGCAAATAGGTATTGAACCTAATAACTGTTCTACATACAGTAGGGCGGTTAGAACCGGGTTGGCGGTGAACGAGAAGGGGATTTCCATGTCTGTGATCGATCGGTTGCGCTACGACGGCAAACGCGCGCTGGTTGTGGGCGGCGCGACGGGCATGGGCGCCGCGGCGGCCAAGTCCGCGGCGGAACTCGGCGCCGAGGTGATCGTGCTGGACTACGCGCCGGTGACCTACGACGTCGCCAAGGCCATCCAGGTGGACCTGCGCGATCCCGCGTCGATCGACGCCGCGCTCGAGCAGGTGGACGGGCCGGTGCACGCCCTGTTCTCGGCCGCCGGCATCGCCGAGGGGACGACCGACCTGATGGCGATCAACTTCATCGGCCACCGGCACCTCATCGACCGCCTCCTCGAGAAGAACCGGCTTCCCTCGGGCGCGGCGATCTGCTTCATCTCCTCGGTGGCCGGCATGGGCTGGGAGAACGACCTGGAGCTGCTGACCGAGTTCCTCGCCACCCCGGACTTCGCGTCGGCGCAGGAGTGGGTCAAGGCCCACGAGGCCGAAGGCATCATCCACTACGGCTTTTCGAAGAAGGTCGTCAACGCCTACGTGGCGACCCAGGGCTACCCGCTGCTGAAGCGGGGCGTCCGGATCAACGCGATCTGCCCGGGCCCGACCGACACCCCGCTCGCCCAGGCCAACGCCGACCTGTGGCTCACCTTCGCCCAGGACTACCGCGACGAGACCGGCTCGAAGGTGCACACGCCCGAGCAGATGGGCGACGTGATGGCGTTCCTCAACAGCGCCGCCGCCTTCGGCATCAACGGGATCACGCTGCTGGTCGACTACGGGCACACGATGGCCTCGCTCACCAACGCCTATCCCCCGGGCAAGCCGATCATCGACCTGATCATGGGGAGGGTGAAGCTCTAACGGCCGGTACCGTCGGTTGGTATGGCACGCATCGTCATCATCGGCGGCCACGGCAAGGTCGCGCTGCAGCTGGCCCGCATCCTGACCGACCGCGGCGACCGGGTCAGTTCCGTGTTCCGCAATCCCGACCACTCCGACGACGTCGCGCGGAGCGGTGCCGAGCCGGTGGTGGCCGACATCGAAACCCTCGACACCGACGCGCTGGCGAAGTTGGTGGCCGGCCACGACGCCGTCGTCTTCTCCGCCGGCGCGGGCGGCGGCAACCCGGCGCGCACCTACGCCGTCGACCGCGACGCCGCGATCCGGGTGATGGACGCCGCCGCGCGGGCCGAAGTCGGGCGGTTCGTGATGGTGTCCTATTTCGGCGTCGGGCCCGATCACGGGGTGCCGGAAGGCGATTCGTTCTTCCCCTACGCGCAGGCCAAGGCGGCCGCGGACGCCCACCTGCGCGCCAGCGGACTCGACTGGACCGTCCTCGGCCCCGGCCGGCTCACCCTCGAACCGGCGACCGGGCGCATCGCGCTGGGCAAGGGCAAAGGAGAGGTTTCGCGCGGCGACGTCGCGCTCGTGGTGGCCGCCGCCCTCGCCGACGACTCGACGATCGGGCGCACCATCGACTTCAACAACGGCGAGGTGCCCATCGCCGAGGCGCTGGCGAGCTGACCGTAAACTGCACGGCGCAGCTGGTCTGCCGTCGCCGCCTCGCGCGGCGCGGCATCGAGCGAGGCACGTTACGCCCGCCTCGCGAGAGGGAACCCGGTGCGAGTCCGGGACTGTCCCGCAGCGGTGAGCAGGAACGACCGCCGTCACCAAGCACTGGTCTTTGCGAAAGATCGAAGACTGGGAAGCGACGGCCAGTAGGAGCACCACCCGGTGCGCGCCTGCGAGTCCGAAGACCTGCCGGCTGTGCCGGGCGCGCCGCGTCCGGCGGCTCATCGCCTCGTGGATTGGGCGTTTGGCCGGGCCCGGTGCGGTGTAACACCAAGGCGTTCACCGTGGATCGGATCGGCCGCGCGTCCGTGGCGGTGAGCACCCCGTCGATCGATAGGACGAAAACGTGAGCTCTCAACCATTCACCGCGACGGTTACCGGCTCCCCGCGCATCGGGCCGAAACGCGAACTCAAGCGCGCGACCGAGGGTTACTGGGCCGGGCGCACCAGCCGATCGGAGCTGGAGTCCGTGGCCGCGGCGTTGCGCCGCGACACGTGGTCGCAGCTGGCCGCGGCCGGCCTGGACTCGGTGCCGGTGAACACCTTTTCGTACTACGACCAGATGCTGGACACGGCGGTGATGCTCGGCGCGCTGCCGGCCCGGGCGGCGGAGGTGCCCGACGAGCTGGACCGGTACTTCGCGCTGGCGCGCGGGAACGCCGACGCCGCCCCGCTGGAGATGACCAAGTGGTTCGACACCAACTACCACTACCTGGTCCCCGAGATCGAGCCCGCGACCCGGTTCACGCTGCACCCCGACAAGGTGGTTTCCGAGCTGAAAGAGGCGCTCGGGCAAGGCATTCCGGCGCGGCCCGTCGTCATCGGGCCGATCACCTTCCTGCTGCTGAGCAAGGGGATCGACGGCGCGGGCGCCCCGATCGGGCGGCTGCAGGAACTGGTGCCGGTCTATTCCGAGCTGCTCTCGCTGCTCGCCGACGGCGGGGCGCGGTGGGTGCAGTTCGACGAGCCGGCGCTGGTCACCGACATCTCCCCCGACGCGCCCGCGCTGGCCGAGGCCGTCTACAACGCGCTGGGGGCGGTGCGCAACCGGCCGGCAATTCACGTCGCCACCTACTTCGGCGATCCCGGCGACTCGCTGGCGGCGCTGGCCCGCACGCCGGTCGAGGCGATCGGCGTCGACCTGGTGGCCGGCCCCGACACCGCGGTTGCCGGCATCCCCGAGCTGTCCACCAAGATCCTGGTCGCCGGCATCGTCGACGGGCGCAACGTCTGGCGCACGGACCTGGACGCGGCGCTGGCCAAGCTGGCCGCCCTGCCGGTTTCGGCTGCGGCGCTGGCTGTTTCGACCTCATGCTCGACGATGCACGTGCCGTACTCGCTGGAGCCCGAAACCGGGCTGGACGACAACCTGCGCAGCTGGCTGGCGTTCGGGGCCGAAAAGGTGCGCGAGGTCGTGGTTTTGGCTCGCGCTCTGCGTGACGGGCGCGACGCGGTCGCCGACGAGGTCGCGGCGTCCAACGCCGCCGTCGCCTCCCGCCGCAGCGATCCCCGGCTGCACAACGCCGCCGTGCGCTCCCGCATCGACGAGATCCTCGCGTCGGGCACGCATCGCGGCGACGCGGCGCAGCGCCGCGCCCGCCAGGAGGCGCGGCTACACCTGCCTCCGCTGCCGACGACGACCATCGGCTCCTACCCACAGACCCCGGCGATCCGCAAGGCGCGCGCGGCGTTTCGGGCCGGGGAGATCGACGAGGCCGAATACGTCGCCAAGATGCGCAAGGAGATCGCCGACGTCGTCAAGCTGCAGGAGGACCTCGGCCTCGATGTCCTCGTGCACGGCGAGCCGGAGCGCAACGACATGGTCCAATACTTCGCCGAGCAGCTCGAGGGTTTCTTCGCCACGCAGAACGGCTGGGTCCAGTCGTACGGCAGCCGCTGCGTGCGCCCGCCGATCCTGTACGGCGACGTCTCGCGGCCGCACCCGATGACCGTCGAATGGATCACCTACGCCCAGTCGCTGACCGACAAGCCGGTCAAGGGCATGCTGACCGGGCCGGTCACGATCCTGGCGTGGTCGTTCGTGCGCGACGACCAGCCGCTCGCCGACACCGCCAACCAGGTCGCGCTGGCCATCCGCGACGAGACGGTGGATCTGCAGGCGGCGGGCATCGCGGTGATCCAGGTCGACGAGCCGGCGCTGCGCGAGCTGCTGCCGCTGCGCCGCGCCCGGCAGGAGGAGTACTTGCGTTGGGCCGTAGCGGCTTTCCGGCTCGCGACCTCCGGCGTCGACGACGCGACCCAGATCCACACCCACCTGTGCTACTCGGAGTTCGGCGAGGTGATCGGGGCGATCGCCGACCTGGACGCCGACGTCACGTCGTTGGAGGCCGCGCGCTCGCACATGGAGGTGCTCGACGACCTGAACTCGGTCGGCTTCGCCAACAGCGTGGGACCGGGCGTGTACGACATCCACTCGCCGCGGGTGCCGCCCACCGCCGAGATGGCCAAGTCGCTGCGCGCGGCGCTGAGAGCGGTGCCGCCGCAACGGCTTTGGGTCAACCCGGACTGCGGGCTGAAGACCCGCAATCCCGACGAGGTGGCCGCGTCGCTGCGCAACATGGTGGCCGCGGCGCGGGAGGTCCGGGCGGAGGCTTAGGGCTTGGCGAGCGTAACCGCGCTGCGAGTCCGCCCGCGGTTGTTTCGCAGTGTGGTTACGCTCGCGGACCTATTCCGGGGCCGCTCAGCACCTGGACCGGCACGTCGTCGGCCCAGGGCTGCCGGGTCACCATGTCGGCGACGCGGACGTAGCCGCGCTCGAACTCGCCCGTCGCAGCGTCGACCAGGCGGTACTGCTGCGTTTGGCGGTGGATCGGCTGGGCGTCGAGCAGGACGACGCGCACCTCGCCCGGCTCGAAGTGGCAGCGCTCCTGCATGGCGGTGATCAGCTGCTCGTTGTGCATGTGGCCGTCGCCGAAATTCCAGCCGATCGCGGTGCTGCAGATCCGCTCGCCGTCGGTGATGACGTAGTCGTCCTCGTCGTGGCCGGCCATGGCGCGGTGCGCCAGCGTGAACAGCGCCCGCCCGTGGGTGTTGAACCCGCGGAACGCGTAGCCCATGTAGATCGGGATCTGCGCGGCCTCGGGGCTGCCGTAGAACCGCTCCAATTGTTCCTGCGGCATGCTGGCGATCGCGATGATGCCCCGGGCTACCTTGTCGTTGGCCGAGGACTTCATGCACCACAGCGTGGTGTCCCAATTGCCGGCGTAGTAGCGCATGCCGGGCAAAAACGAGATCTTGCGCGGAAACACGTTGCCCAGCGCCACAATTCCGGCGATCACGACGAACAGCAACGCCACCACCACCGGGTGGTGCAGGTCGGCCAACCCCAGGCGGGCGTGCGCGACGAACAGCGACAGCACGCCGAAGATCATGAAGACGTTCCACTCCAGCGGCACGCCCATCGGGATGGACACCAGGATGCCCAGGTGGAAGCACACCATGACGAACGCGGCCACCGCGAGCGGCCAACCGCCGTGGCAGAAGAACAGCGGGAGCGGGACGAGCATCTCGATCGCGGTGCTCACATGGGCCAGCCAGCGCGACAGCCGCCCCGGACGCAGGTCGTCGGGGAACTTTTCGAAGAAGCGCCGCTTGAGCCACTTGGGGCGCATCAGCGGGTTGTTGGACATCATCGTGGAGATCACGAACGGGAAGTGCTTGTTGAGCTTCGACGTCGCCGCACCCATCCAGATCACCAAAAACACCACCTTGGACCCGACGATCATGTCGGCCCCGCCGAACAGGAAGGTCACCGCCAGCGTCGCGTAGACCTCGCCGCGCGCGGCCAAGAAGATCACCTTGTCGCGCAGCCCCGCGACGCCGAGGATCAGCAGGATCACCACGATCTCCGACGCCGGCAGCAGCCCGACCGTCGTGCCCAGTTCGGGGATGGGGCCGGTGCCGTCGGAGAACAACGCCCACAGCGTCGTCGCCAGCAGCGCCGCATACAGGAAGACATCCACCGGCCGGCGGGCGGTGCCCCTGGTCAGCGGGACGCGATCGGGCCACGGTGGCAGCCGGATGGTGCCGAACCGCATCCAGTACAGGATGGAGCCCATCGGCGGGAAGAAGCGGTTGTTCAGCGGGCCGAAGCCGCAGCCCAGGCCGATCACCTCGAACAGCATCGTGTAGAGCACGACCTTCTCGAACACGATCGGCTCGGACCACCACGACGCGACGTGGGTGAACCCGCCCAGTCCCTTGGTGGCCGACGCGAACAACCACCCGACCAAAATGTAGAGCAGGATCTTCAGGACGTAGAACAGGTGCAGGGCGACCGGCGTGCCGAAGCCCACCTCGGCCCAGTGCCGGGCCATCGGGCGAATCTTCTCGGCGCGGGTGCCCTTGTTCCATTCGGCCATGTCGACCTGCGGCAGCTCCGGCTTGAGAAATCCCATGGTTCCAAAGACTAGAACGCGTTCTAGGGGCCCGCGCAACGAATTCTTTGCCCGCGGGTCCGGCGCAAGGATACGGTGGGCGCGGGCCGGCCTGCGCTGGGAGACATCGACATGAGCAAACTTCTTCTCGCCCTATTGGCAACGATCGCCGCCGTCTCGCCGATGGCCGTCGCCCGAGCCGACGCGCCCGCCCCGGGCGACGCCTGCACGGTGCTGCACGCCACCACCCGGGACGCCAACGGCCGGATGATGTGGTGCAACCCCACGATGACCGGCGCCCACACCCTGGTGTGGCAGTACGGCGGGCCGTCCTAACCGACGCCGGGAGCCACACGCCGACCGGTTAGGTGACGACCACCAGCAGGTCGCCGCCTTCGACCTGGGCGGTCTGCGACACCGCCACCCGCGCCACCTTCCCGGCTTTGGGGCTGGTCACCGCCGCTTCCATCTTCATGGCTTCGATCGTCGCGACGGTCTGGCCGGCGTCGACTTCGTCGCCGACGCCGACGGTCACGGTGACGACGCCGGCGAACGGGGCGGCGATGTGGTCGGGGTTGGCGCGGTCGGCCTTTTCGGCGGCGGGCACGTCCGCGGCGATGCTGCGGTCGCGCACCACCACCGGCCGCAGCTGCCCGTTGAGGATGCACATCACCGTGCGCATGCCCCGTTCGTCGGGATCGGAGATGGCCTCGAGGCCGATCAGCAACTCCACGCCGCGCTCCAACTCGACGCGATGTTCCTCCTCCTGCCGCAAACCGTAGAAGAACTGATTCGCGCTCAACTGAGACGTGTCGCCGTACTTCTCGCGGTGATCCTCCAGCTCCTTGGTGGGCCCGGGGAACAGCAACCGATTCAGCGTGGCCTGGCGGGCGGCGCCGTGCCCGGCCAGCGCCTTCTCGTCGGCGGCCGACAGCTCCTGCTCGGGTTTCGCCGGGCCGCGACCTTCTAATACCTTGGTGCGCAGCGGTTCCGGCCAGCCGCCGGGCGGGTCGCCGAGCTCGCCGCGCAGGAAGCCGATGACCGATTCGGGGATGTCGTAGCGGGCCGGGTCGTCGGCGAAGTCCCGGGCGGTGACGCCCGCCCCGACCAGCGCCAGCGCCAGGTCCCCGACCACCTTGCTGGACGGGGTGACCTTGACCAGGTGCCCGAGGATCGCGTCGGCCCCGGCGTAGGCGTCCTCGATGTCCTCGAAGCGGTCGCCGAGCCCGAGGGCGATGGCCTGCTGCCGAAGGTTGGACAGCTGCCCGCCCGGTATCTCGTGGCGGTATACCCGGCCGGTCGGGGCCGGCAGGCCGGATTCGAAGGGCGCGTACACCTTTCGGAGCGCCTCCCAGTACGGCTCCAACGCGCAGACCGCCTCCAGCGACAGCCCGGTGTCGTGGCTCGTGTGGGCCGCGGCGGCAACGATCGACGACAGCGCGGGCTGGCTGGTGGTCCCGGCCAGCGGGGCCGCGGCGCCGTCGACGGCGTCGGCGCCGGCGTGCCAGGCCGCGACGTACGTCGCCAGCTGCCCGCCCGGGGTGTCATGGGTGTGCACGTGGACCGGCAGGTCGAACCGGGACTTGAGCGCCGATATCAGCGTTGCGGCCGCGGGCGCGCGGAGCAGCCCGGCCATGTCCTTGATCGCCAGCACGTGCGCGCCCGCCGTGGCGATCTGATCGGCCAGCTTGAGGTAGTAGTCGAGCGTGTACAGGTTCTCGGTCGGATCGCTGATGTCGCCGGTGTAGGACATCGCGACTTCGGCTATTGCGGTGCCGGTTTCGCGGACGGCATCGATCGCCGGGCGCATCGAGTCGACGTTGTTCAGGGCATCGAAGATCCGGAAGATGTCGATGCCGACGCTGGCGGCCTCCTCGACGAAGGCCGTTGTCACGGTTACCGGATAGGGGGTGTAGCCCACCGTGTTTCGGCCCCGCAGCAGCATTTGCAGGCAGATGTTGGGCACGGCCTCCCGCAGCGCCGCCAGCCGCTCCCACGGGTCCTCTTTCAAAAATCGCAGTGCCACATCGTAGGTCGCCCCACCCCAGCATTCGATCGACAGCAGCTGCGGCGTCATCCGCGCGATGTGGGGCGCCACCTTGACCAGGCCGCTGGTGCGGACCCGGGTTGCCAGCAGGGACTGATGCGCGTCGCGGAAGGTCGTGTCCGTCACACCGACGCCGCCCGACCGGCGCAGCCACTGGGCGAATCGGTCCGGTCCCAGCTCGGTGAGGCGCTGCTTGGATCCCGGCGGCGGGGTCGCGGACAGGTCGATGTCGGGCAGCTTGTCGTGCGGATACACCGCCGACGGACGCTCGCCGTGCGGCTTGTTGACGGTGACGTCGGCCAGGTAGTTGAGGATCTTGGTGCCGCGGTCGGCCGAACTGCGCGCGGTGAGCAGCTGCGGGCGCTCCTCGATGAACGACGTGGTGACCCGGCCGGCTTGGAAATCGGGGTCCTCCAGAACCGCTTGCAGGAACGGGATATTCGTGGACACGCCGCGGATGCGGAACTCGGCGACCGCGCGCCGCGCCCGCCGCACGGCGCTGGTGAAATCGCGGCCCCGGCAGGTCAGCTTGATCAGCATCGAGTCGAAGTGCGCGCTGATCTCCGCGCCCAACGTGGTGCCGCCGTCCAGCCGGATCCCGGCACCGCCCGGGGTGCGGTAGGCGGTGATCCGGCCGGTGTCCGGGCGGAAACCGTTGGCCGGGTCCTCGGTGGTGATCCGGCACTGCAACGCCGCGCCGCGCGGGGCGATCGAATCCTGGCTCAGGCCAATCTCTTCCAGCGTCTGTCCGGCCGCGATGCGCAGCTGGGCCGACACCAGGTCGACGTCGGTGATCTCCTCGGTGACCGTGTGCTCGACCTGGATGCGCGGGTTCATCTCGATGAACACGTGGTTGCCGCGTTCGTCGAGCAAGAATTCCACCGTGCCCGCACACGTGTAGCCGATGCTTCGCGCGAATGCCACCGCGTCGGCACAGATTCGCTCGCGCAGTTCGGGATCGAGGTTGGGCGCGGGCGCTATTTCGATGACCTTCTGGTGCCGCCGCTGCACGCTGCAATCCCGTTCGTACAGGTGGATCACGTTGCCGTGGCCGTCGGCGAGCACCTGGACTTCGATGTGACGCGGATTGAGCACCGCCTGCTCGAGGAACACCGAGGCGTCCCCGAACGCGGACTCGGCCTCGCGGCTGGCGGCCTCGATCGCCTCGGGCAGCGCTTCGCGGTCGGTGACCCGGTGCATGCCCCGGCCGCCACCGCCGGCAACGGCCTTGACGAACAACGGGAATGCCATCGACTCGGCGGCCGTCAGCAGTTCGTGCACCGACGTCGAGGGCGCCGAGGACGCCGGCACGGGCAGGCCCGCCGCCCGCGCCGCGGCGATCGCGCGCGACTTGTTGCCGGTGAGCTCCAAGACCTCGGTGCTCGGGCCGACGAACGTGATGCCCGCCGCCTCGCAGGCCGCCGCCAGGTCCGGGTTCTCCGACAGGAAGCCGTACCCCGGGTAGATCGCGTCGGCCCCGCACTCCCGCGCCGTCGCGACGATGTCGTCGACCGACAGGTAGGCGCGCACCGGGTGGCCCGGCTCGCCGATCTGATACGACTCGTCGGCCTTCAACCGATGCACGGAGTTGCGGTCCTCGTACGGATACACCGCTACGGTGGCCAGGTCCAGTTCGTAGGCCGCGCGGAAGGCGCGGATCGCGATCTCCCCCCGATTTGCGACCAGTACTTTTTCGATCACGGTAGTTACGATAGAGCCCGTCGCGGCGGCCCGAGGTACTCGCTGAGCGGCGCCACCGTGCAGCGGGCCCATCGAGAGCGCCGATGGCGCCATGAAGCGGTGCTGCGCGACATGCTTGAAATCGGCAACGCCGACCGGGCGCCGGAGCCACCGGCGGCGGACGAGTATCCGAATATCGTTGCAGCTGGCTACTTTTCAGCACTCCGCGCAATCGCGCCCGCTTGTCGGACCGGGAAACGGCGCTGGCGATGCGCCCGCTCATCCAAAGATGCCCGGCGGGACGGTCGGCGCCTCGTCGAGGATCAGCGGATCAACGGCGACGTTGAGCGCCCCGAGCGCGCCGGCCCGCAGATCGGGCAGCGCCTCAACCGCCGACAGGAACCGCCGTTGCTCGGCCTCGCCGACGACACAGTCGGCCAGCGCGGCGAACTTTTCGATGTACTCCTTGCGCCGAAAAGGCCTGGCCCCCAAGGGGTGTGCGTCGGCGACAGCGATCTCGTCGATGATGACCGCACCGCTTTCGAGGGTGACCTCCGCCCGCGCACCGAACGCCTTCCGCGCCGGGTCGGTCGAGTGGTAGCGCCGCGTCCACTCGGGGTCTTCGACGGTCGAAATCTTGCGCCACAGCTCGACGGTGTCGGGGCGGTGCGCCCGCTCCGGCGCATAGGACCGCTCGTGATGCCAGGCGCCATCCTGCAGGGCGACGGCGAAGATGTACATCACCGAGTGGTCCAGCGTTTCCCGGGACGCGTCCGGGTCGTATTTCTGTGGATCGTTTGAGCCGGTGCCGATCACGTGATGGGTGTGGTGGCTGGTGTGCAACACGATCGTCGCCACCTGGTCCAGGTCGCCGATACGCTCGCGCAGCCGGCGGGCGAGGTCGATCACGGCCTGGCTCTGGTATTCCGCGGAGTGCTCCTTGGTGTAGGTCTCCAGGATGGCGCGCTTCGGCTCGCCGGGTTCGGGCAGCGGCACCCGATAGGTACGCTCCGGCCCCGACAGCAACCAGGCGATCACGCCGTCCTCGCCCTCCCAGATCGGGGCGGGCGCGCCTTCGCCGCGCATCGCGCGGTCGACGGCCTCGATGGCGACCTTCCCGGCCCAGGCCGGCGCGAACGCCTTCCAGCTCGAGATCAGGCCCTTGCGCGACTGCCGGGTGGCCGTCGTCAGGTGCAGCGCCTGACCAATGGCCTGGTAGATCGTTTCCTTGTCGAGGCGAAGCATCGTCCCCAGCCCGGCGGCCACCGACGGGCCGAGGTGCGCGACGTGGTCGATCTTGTGCTCGTGCAGGCAGATTCCCTTGGCCAGGTCGACCTGAATCTCGTAGCCGGTGGCGATGCCGCGGACGAGGTCGGCGCCGCCGATTCCGAGGTGTTGGGCGACGGCGACCAGGGCGGGGATGTTGTCGCCCGGATGGGAGTACTCCGCGGCCAGGAAGGTGTCGTGGAAGTCCAGTTCGCGCACCGCGACACCGTTGGCCCAGGCCGCCCACTCCGGCGAATAGTCGCCGCCGACCCCGAACACCTTCGCGCCTCGAGACTCGGCGGGATGCGCCTGCGCTTGGGCGCGGGCGACCGCCACCGGGCGGCGGGTCACCGAGGCGGCGGAGACCGCGGCGTTGTCGATGATGCGGTTGATCACCATCGCCTCGGTCGCCGGCGGCACGGCTACGGGGTCCGCCGCGACCTCGGCGATCTGCCACGCCAGGTGCTCGGTGCGGGGGAAGTCCTCGGCGCTGCGCCGGGTTCGAACGTCGTGAGTGCGCATATGCCGCACGGTACGCAGCTTGCCGTTGCGCCTTTCCCTACCTAGGCCGCCCGGTTCGCGTCGACCCGCACATCAGCACCGGCCTGCCCCACCCACCGCCCGGCATTCCGGGCGAAAGGTCGACCGATTGGGCACAATTGCCGCACCGAGCGGTGTCGGGGCCGAGCTGGGTCACGAAGGGAGGATTCAAACGTGTCCCGCGTCTCGTCGTGGCTGGGCCGACCCGATCAGTTCGAATGGATCACCGAAATCCTGCGCGAGCGCGGCCTGCTTCGCGCGGCACAGTGGGCCCTGGGGGCCATCTCCGCTATCTCGGGGCTCGTCCCGGTGACCACCATGCTCAGCGCGCGGCACCCAACTCCCGGGACGGTGCTCGTCGACTCGGTCGTGACGGCCTTCATCGTCGTCGTGACCGTCTTCTGGTTGACCCATTGGCCAAACCGGGTCCAATCCGAGGTTTTCGGGGTTGTCGCCGCGACGTGCATTGCGGGTTGGACCCTGATCCAGCCGGCCGCCGCGCTGGCAGCCGTCGGCTGCTGCGCCATGGCCGTCAACAGCGGTTACATAGCGCTGTTCCACGGCAACAAACTTCTGGTGTTCAGCACTGCCCTGGCGATCGTCTCCGTCGCGGCCGCGACGCACCTCGCTCGTGAATTCGACACCGGAACCGGGATCGCCGCCTTCTGGGTGATCGCGATGCTCAACCTGTCGTTTCCATTGGCCATGCGCGGCATGTCGCACGCCGTGGGGACCTACGCGGAACGCGCCGACGAAGACGCGCTGACCGGGCTGTTCAATCGTCGGGGGTTCACCGCCGCCCTCGCCCGCCGGCTCGCCGATGCGCGCGCCGGCGACACCCACCTGACGATGATCATGATCGACCTCGACGCGTTCAAACGCATCAACGACACCTTCGGTCACCTCGCGGGGGACCGGGCGCTGATCGCGGTCGCCGACGTGCTGCGGCAGCACATGGGGCCCACCGCGGTGCTCTGCCGCGCCGGCGGCGAAGAGTTCCTCATCGCCGCCACGGGCCCGCTCCCGGACGCCGAGTCGATCTCGGCTCGATTGGGCGCTGCCATCGCCGCGCTCCCCGCGGGCTGACGGCCAGCATCGGCACGGCCTGCGCCGAGCTGCCCCCGACCGGCACGTACAACGCCCCCGGATTCATCGAAAAGCTCATCGAGTCGGCCGACGCGGCGATGTACACCGCCAAACGCCGCGGCGGCAATCAGGCCCATCATCTTTGAACCAGCCCACCAGCACCGTGCCGCCAATCGGCAAGAGCGGCAACGGCTTTGCCGCGCGCTCGACCGGAAGGGTCGAACCTCCGGGAAATCCGCGTGTAGTCGCCCCCGTGTGCGCGCCGACCGGTGTAGTTTGCTGCTAGGGCGGGCTAGCGAAGGAGCCAGTCGTGTCGGAGGTCGATTATTGCGTGGTCGGCGCGGGATTCGCGGGTTTGACGGCCGCCCTGCGGTTGAAGCGAGCGGGCCGATCGGTGGCCTTGCTGGAGGCGCGCGACCGGGTCGGCGGCCGCACGTTCACCGAATACCGTCCCGACGGCTCGTGGGTCGACCGCGGCGGCGCGTGGGTGGGACCCGGGCAGGATCGCATCTATGCGCTGATGGAAGAGTTCGGCGTCGCCGAATACAAGCAGCATCACGACGGCGACGCGATGATGATCGTCGACGGCAAAAAGCATCGCTACGGGGGCACCATCCCCTGGACGATGAGCCCGTGGGCGGTCGCCAACCTCGGCGTGGGCCTGCTCTCGATAGACAAGATGTGCAAATCGATCCCTCGCGAAAACCCCTGGGAGGCAAAGCATGCCGCCGAATGGGACCGCATCAGCGTGGGTGAATGGATCGAGAACAGCACCATGTCCAGGCGAGCCCGCGAGATGCTGGACATGGCGTTGTCCGGCACCTACACCTCGGCGGGGTCGGAGACGTCGCTGCTATGGCTGCTGACCCCCAGATGGGTTCCTCCGGCGGCGGCGCCACCTTCGTCATTTCCGGCAAGGGCGGCGCCCAGGACGCCCGCCCGGTCGGCGGGATGGGCGCCCTCTATGGCCCGATGGCCGCGGAACTCGGTTGCGCGCTGCACCTTTCGCGGCCTGTCCGGCAGATCACCCAGGACGCCGACGGGGTCACGGTCACCGCGGACGGTACTGCGGTGCGGGCGCGCCGGACCATCGTCGCGATCCCGCTGGCGGTCGCGACCTCGATCGCCTACGAGCCGCTGCTGCCGGTGGATCGGGCGCTCTTGCACCAGCGCATGCCCAGCGGCGCGGTCATCAAGATCTCGGTCATCTACGACGAGCCCTTCTGGCGCGCCGACGGGCTGTCGGGCCAGTCGGCCGCACCGGGAACACCGGCCACCCTGACCATCGATGCGTGCACCGATACCGCCAACCCCGGGATCATGTGCGTCATCACCGAAGGGCCGGCGGCGCGGCGGCTGACAAACCTCGACGAGTCCGAACGGAAGGCGGTCGTCATCGGCGAACTCGCCGACCGGTTCGGCAACAAGGCCAAGGCGGCCCGGGAGTTCCACGAGCAGAACTGGACGATCGAGCGCTACTCCGGTGGCGGGATGATCAGCCATGCCCCGCCCGGCGTGCTGACCGAGTTCGGTTACACCCTGCGCGAGCCCTGCGGCCGCATCCACTGGGCGGGCACGGAGAGCTCGGCGATCATGTGCGGCTGGATCGACGGCGCCATTCGCTCCGGTGAGCGGGCGGCGGCCGAGGTGATGGCTGCCGAAACCACCTCTGCCGCAATAACTTAGCGCGCTCGGCGCGACACGGGCGCGGGCCCACTGGCCATGGTGGACCCGCACCCGCGGACCGGCCCGCGAAGCGGCTAAGCCCAGCTGGAACCCACCGCGGAATCCGTGCTGGCCATGTTGCTGCCCGCGGCCTGCACCTTGGCGCCGTGAGCGTTGGCCTGCTCGTAGATCACCTGGAAGTTGCGGCCCAGCTGTGTGATGAATTCCTGGCAGGCCACCGACCCGGCGCCACCCCAAAAGTCACCGGCTGCCAGCACATCTCGCACGATCGCCTGGTGCTCGGCCTCCAACGACGCCGCCTGGGCGCGGATCAAGGCGCCGTGGGAGTCCACGTCGCCGAACTGGTAATTGATCGTCATCGCCCAACCTCCTAGCTGCTCAACACTTGCTGCGAAGCCTGCTCTTGCTGCTCGTAATTGCCGGCGTCACGCAACAATCCGTCGCGCACGCCGTGCAGCATGCTCACAATGTTGCGGAACGCCTGGTTCATCTGTCCCATCGTGTCGAACGACGTCGCCTCGGCCGCACCGCTCCAGCCGGCGCCGGAAATGCTTTGCGACGACGCCCACATGCGGCGCGCCTCATCCTCGACCGTTTGGGCGTGCACCTCGAACCGCCCGGCCATCGCGCGCATCGCGTCCGGATCTGTCATGAATCGAGTAGCCACCACTGTCTCCTTTCGAAAAACGGATCACTGTCCTTTGCGTGCCGCGCGCGGCGGCCCATCGGAAGAGCCTCGACCGCTCACCCCCGCCCTATCCGACCCCGACCCGCGGCACCACGGTGGCCCGCGACTGCACCACATGCGGACTGGCCCCGCCGCGCCCCAACATCGCGCCGGGCATGCCGCCGCCCAGGCCGCCCATGGGCATCGGCATCGGCATGGCACCCATACCGGCGCCGACCGCCGAAGCGGCACTGGGCATTTCGCCGCCAAGCCCGGCCATGGCGGAACTGACCATCCGGGCCGGCGTCGACCCCTGCCAGGTCGGTGGCACCGACAGCGCACCGACCAGCCGGGCCTTCCCCAAGCCCGCGGACATCGCCGGGCCCAGCCCCGCGCCGCCGCCCCCGAGCGGCCTGGCCGCGGGAGCGGTGTCGCCGACGAATTTCGGGGCGTCGGCGCCCAGGCCCGTCGCCGCCGTACCGGCCAGGCCGGCGCCGTTGGCGCCCTGCGCCAACGACATCAGCGGGGACATCAGCATGCTGACCGGAAGCGTCGCTACTTGCGCCACCGACGACAACGACTGCAGCGGCACGCCCGAAATCAGTGACTGGACCGCGTCCCCCGCCGTCGAGGCCACCGCCGTCGCCCCCGCGGCAAGCTGAGACGCCAAGTCGCCCAGGCCGATTGGCGGTGCCGCGAACGGCGTCAGCGATGACGCCACCGACATCGCGCCGGCGTGGTAGCCGAGCATCGCGGCGACGTCCTGCGCCCACATCTCCATGTACTGAAACTCCGTGGCCGCGATCGCCGGCGTGTTTTGGCCGAGCAAGTTCGTCGCCACCAACGTCATCAGCTGGGCCCGGTTCGCCGCGACGGCAGCCGGATGCACGGTCGCGGTCTGCGCCGCCTCGAACGCCGTCGCCGCCGCCCGGGCTTGCGCCGCCGTGCCTTCCGCCCGGGCCGCCGACGACGCCAGCCACGACGCGTACGGCGCCGCGGCGCCCGCCATCGCCTCCGACGCCGGGCCCGTCCACGGCCCCTCCGCCAGTGCCGAGATCACCGCGCCAAACGACGACGCCGACGCCCACAGGTCGGTGGCCAGCCCGTCCCAGGCCGTCGCCGCCGCGAACAGCGGGCCCGCACCCGCCCCGGCATAGATCAGCGCCGAATTGATCTCCGGAGGCAGCAGCGAAAAGTCCGGCATCACAACGCCTGTCAGACCATGGCCAGCAGGTTGAAGAAGCCGGCGATCGCGTCCTTGACGTTGAAGAATCCGGAGTCGCTGTTGCCGGAGTTGCCGATGCCCGAGCTGAAGACGTTCGTGTTGCCGATGCCGACGTTCAAGAACCCGGTGTTTCCGATCCCGATGAGGGTGCTGCCCGCGTTGTTGATGCCGGCGTTGCTGCCGTTGCCCGAGTTGTGGAAGCCGGTATCGAAGGCCACGCCCGTGTTCTTGAAGCCGGACGAGGCGCCCGCGGTGTTGAAGAAGCCCGACGAGTCGAGGCCGGTGGTGCCGAAGCCCGAGTTCTTCACGCCGGCCGGGGTGATCACGCTGCCGAAGCCGGTGTTCAGGTTGCCCGCGTCGAAGGCGCCGGTGTTGCTTTCGCCCGAATTCGCCCACCCGGTGTTGACGTCGCCGGCGTTCATGTATCCGGTGTTGAGGCTTCCGCCGTTGAAGAACCCGGTGTTTTCGGCACCCCCGTTGCCGAAGCCGAAATTCTGCGCACTGCCGTTGACCATGCCGAAGTTGTTCGAACCGCCGTTGCCGAACCCAAAGTTGTTGTTGCCGGCGTTCCCGAAGCCCGTGTTGGTGAAGCCCGAGTTCCAGAAGCCGGTGTTGATGCTGCCTGAGTTGTCGAACCCGAAGCTGTGGTTGCCCGAGTTGAAGAAGCCCACGTTCCCCGTGCCGGAATTGAAGAATCCGATGTTGCCGGTGCCCGAGTTGCCGAAGCCGATGTTGCCGACCCCGGAATTCAGTGCGCCGAAACCGATCTGGTTGTCACCGGTGAGCCCGAAACCGATGTCGTTGTTGCCCGTATTGCCAAAGCCCACGTTGTGATTGCCGGCGTTGCCGAAGCCGACGTTGTTGTTGCCGCGGTTGCCGAAGCCCATGTTGGAGTCGCCGCGGTTTCCGCTGCCGGTGTTGGCGTTGCCCAGGTTGCCGTTGCCGAGGTTGCCGCTGCCTTGGTTACCGACGCCGATGTTGCCGATGCCGAAGTTCCCGTCGCCCATGTTGTTCTGGCCGAGGTTGCCGCTGCCGAGGTTCTGCGTACCGAAGTTGCCGTTGCCGACGTTGCCGTTGCCGAAGTTCCCGCTGCCGACGTTGCCGCTGCCCTGGTTGCCGCCGCCCAGGTTCTGGTTGCCCTTGTTCCCGCTGCCGATGTTGCCGCTGCCCTGGTTGCCGGCGCCCACGTTGCCGCTTCCGGTGTTGCCCGGGCCCACATTCATGCTCGCCAAGGCGGCCTGCAGTTGACCCAGCGGGCCGGGCAGGTTTTGCAGCGCCTGCTGCATCGGGGCCAACCGCGCGGCCACCGCCGAGGCCCCGCCGTGATAGCCGACCATCGCGGCCACGTCGGCGGCCCACATCTGCTCGTACTGGGCCTCGGCCGCCGCGATCGCCGGCGCGTTCTGGCCGAACAGGTTGGCGCTCACCAACGACACCAGCTGGTTGCGGTTGGCCGCCACCGCGCCCGGGTGCACGGTCGCGGCTACCGCCGCCTCGAACGCCGACACCGCCGCCCGCGCCTGCCCCGCCGCACCCTGCGCGTGTGCCGCCGCGGCGGAAAGCCAGCCCGCGTACGGCGCGGCCGCCCCCAGCATCGCCGCGGCCGCCGGACCCTGCCAGGCCGCGCCCGCCAGCCCCGAGGTCACCGATCCGAACGAACTCGCCGCCGCACCCAACTCGCCGGCCAGCCCGTCCCAGGCCGTCGCCGCCGCGAGCATCGGTCCCGGCCCCGCGCCCAGATACATCCGCGCCGAATTGATTTCCGGCGGCAGCACCAGGAAGTTCATCGCGATGTCCCTTCGTTGATCGCACTCAGCGGAAAGCTGCCCTGGGGGCCGCAACCCTGTTGAAAGACCTTTTATCGGGGGACCGGTCGCGCACAGCGAATGCGTGGTATCGACCCCCGACGTCGATGACAACGAGTCGAATATGTACGGCGCGTGTCGAACTAACGTCGGTCGAATCGCGTAGATCCTGAACATGAAGGGTCGTAATCGCGTCGAGATGCGGGGTCGTAGGACCGCCCGCGGCAAACGGGCGGCCCACGCGGGGGCTCTGCGGGAAACCCACTCGGCCTCGACAATCTCCACATTTTTCGGTGTATTCGACCCGGGGCGGCCGGCATGAGCGAAACTGATGTACGCGCGGGGGTCGGGTCACGGAATAGGGGTGACCATGGCGCGAAGGAGCTTATGCCCGCAGGAACGGTGACCCTGCTTCTCGCCGATTTCGACGACTCCGAGCGACTGTGGGAGACCCAGCCGGAGCAAATGACGGCCGCCCTGGTGCGGCTGGACCGCGTGGTCGGCGAGATCGTCCCCGCGCACCACGGCGTGCTGGCCGTGGAACCGGGCGCGGACGCCGGCTTCGTGGCCGCCTTCGCGCACGCGACCGACGCCGTGGCGTGCGCCGTCGAGTTGCAACGCGCGCCGCTGGGGCCGATGCGCCTGCGCGTCGGCGTGCACACCGGCGAGGCGCGGCTGGGCGACGCGGGCGACTACGTCGGCGCGACCCCCGAGCGCGCGACCCGGCTGCGCGACCTGGCGCACGGCGGGCAGATCCTGATCTCGGGCATCACCCGCGACCTCGTCGTCGACCGGCTGCCCGCCGACGCCTGGCTGGTCGAGCTGGGCGCCCACCAGCTCGGCGACCTTCCCCGCCCGCAACGGGTGGCGCAGCTGTGCCACTCCGACTTGGACGTCGAGTTCCCGCCGCTGCGCACGACCGGCAGCGTGGTCCCGCACGGGCTGCCGGTGCAGCTGACCACGTTCGTGGGTCGCGTCACGCTGACCGGCGACGTGGCCAAGGCCCTCTCGGAGAATCGGTTGGTGACCCTGGCCGGTGCGGGCGGTGTCGGCAAGACTCGGTTGGCGGTGCAGGTCGCGGCCCAGGCGGCGGCCGAGTTCGACGGCAACGTGTGGTTTGTCGACCTCGCGCCGGTCACCGATCCCGCGGTGGTGCCCGTCGCGGCGATCCGGGCGCTCGGCCTTCCGGACCAGCCGGGCCGGTCGGCCCTCGACACGCTGGTGCGTTTCCTCGGCGACCACCGGGTGCTCGTGGTGCTGGACAACTGCGAGCACGTGATCGACGTGTGCGCGGAACTGTCCGTCGAGTTGCTGCGCGCGTGTCCCCAGTTGACCATCCTGACCACCAGCCGCGAGCCGCTCGGGCTGGCCGGCGAGATGACCTGGCGGGTGCCGTCGCTGTCGCTCGCCGACGAGGCGATCGAACTCTTCGTCGAACGCGCCCGCCTGGCACGGCCCGATTTCGACATCGCCGTCGACGACTCCGCCACCGTGCGCGAGATCTGCGCCCGCCTGGACGGTCTGCCCCTGGGAATCGAGCTGACCGCGGCGCGCGTGCGGATGATGTCGCTGACCGAAATCCTCGACGGCCTGCGCAACCGCTTCCGGCTGGTGCACGACGAAGCGTCCGCGGCGCGCGGCAAAAAGACGCTGGGGGCGTCGGTCGACTGGTCGCACGCGCTGCTGAGCGAGCCGGAACGCGTGCTGTTTCGCCGGCTGTCGGTGTTCCGGGGCGGCTTCGACCTGGACGCCGCGCGGGTCGTCGCCGACCGCGATTTCGGGCAGCAACACCATGTCCTGGATCTGCTCGCCCAGCTGGTGGACAAGTCGCTCGTGGTGGCCGAACACGCCGGGGACCGGACCCGGTTCCGGCTGCTCGAGACGGTCCGCCACTACGCGATGGGGAAGCTGCGGCAATCGGGCGAGGACGACGAGGTCCGCACGCGGCACCGCGACTACTACGCGGCGATGGCCGCGCTGCTGGACAGCCCGGCCGACGAGTACCACCAGCAGCGCCTCGAACAGGTCGAGGCCGAGATCGACAACCTGCGGGCCGCGTTCGCGTGGAGCCGCCAAAACGGCGAGGTCGAACGGGCTTTGGAGCTGACCTCGTCGCTGCAACCGCTGTGGCAGACCCGCGGTCGCATCCAGGAAGGGCTGGCCTGGTTCGAGGCCACCCTGGCCGAGCAGGGCGCGCACCACTCCGACATCTCCGCGGTGGTGCGCGGGCGCGCGCTGGCCGACAAGGCGTCCCTCGATGCGTCGCGCAGCATCGGCGACAACCTCGAGCAGGCGCACCAAGCCGTCGCGATCGCCCGCGAGATCGACGACCCCGCCCTGCTGGCGCGCGCCCTGACCGCCTGCGGCGCCATCGCTTCCTACAGCGCCGACGCGGCGCGTCCGTACCTGGCCGAGGCGCTCGGCATCGCCCGCTCGCTCGGCGACCAGTGGCGGCTCACCCAGATCCTGACCTGGCAGGCCAACGGCGCGTTCTACGCGGGCGACCCGATCGCCGCGGGTGAGGCGTCGGAGGAAGGCCTCGCGCTCGCCGAGGCGATCGGCGACCACTTCCACGCGCGCTCGTGCCGCTGGACGCTCGGGCTGGCGCAGCTGATGGCGGGCGATCTGGCCCCCGCCGTCGCGCAGTTCGGGGCGGTGACCGCCGACGCCGACGCGGCCCACGACGTCTTGTTCCGGTGGGGCGCGCGGCTGAGCCTGAGCCTCGCGCTCGCCTTCCAGGGCCACATCCCGGCGGCCCAAGCGGCCGCGCGCGCCTCGCTGGAGGCCGCGGCCGACCTGTGGCCGTACAACGAGGGGTTCAGCCACGCGGTGCTGGCCACCGCGGCAGTGGCCGGCGGTGACATCGCGGCGGCGGCGGCGGCGAGCGAGGAGGCGCAGCGCCGGCTCGGCGTGCGGGGCGAGCTGGGCGCGGCGATCGCCAACCCGGGCGCCGAGGTCGCCCTGGCGCGCGGGGACTTGATCGAGGCGGGACGGTGGGCCGACCAGCAGATCGCGGTGTCGTCGGGCTGGCATCTGGCCCGGGCGCTGACGACGCGCGCCCGCATCGCGATCGCCAAGGCCGAGCCGGATCACGCGGAGCGCGACGCCCACAAGGCGCTGGGCTGCGCCGCGGAATGCCAGGCACACCTGGCGGTCCCCGACATCCTCGAGTGCCTCGGCCGGCTGGCCGCCGACGGCACGAGCCACCGCGACGCGGCACGGCTCTTCGGCGCCGCGGACCGGATCCGGCGACGGATCGGCGTGGTGCGGTTCGGGATCTACGACGCGGAGCACGAGCGGACGGTTGCGGCGCTGCGCGCGGCCATGGGGGTGCCGGCCTTCGACGCCGCCTGGGCCGAGGGGGCCGGCCTGTCGGTCGAGGAGGCGATCGCCTACGCGCGGCGCGGTCGCGGCGAGCGCAAGCGCCCGACCAGCGGCTGGGCGTCGCTGACCCCGACCGAGCGGGATGTCGCGCGGTTGGTCGCCGAGGGCCTGGCCAACAACGAGATCGCCGCCCGGCTGTTCATCTCGCGGCGGACGGTGCAGACCCATCTGACCCACGTGTACGCCAAACTCGGCATCGCCTCGCGCGTGCAGCTCGCGCAGGAAGCCTCCGGCAAGAGCTGAGCCTGCGCGCCGCCGCCCGGCAAATCTACGACCCTGACCGCGCGCAATCTACGAGCCATGACCGACGTTCGTCGCGGCCCCGCTTCGCATGCTGAAGGCGATTGCAACTGACACGTCGGGCCGGGTGGCGACGCGCACCCCCCGAGCGCTTCACGACCGGGAGGACAGCGATGTCGTTTGTGATAGTGGCGCCCGAGATGCTCGCGGCCGCCGCGGCGGACGTCGAGAACATCGGCTCGGCGCTCAGCGCCGCCAACGCCGCCGCGATGGCCCCGACCACCAGCGTGCTGGCGGCGGGCGCCGACGAGGTGTCGGCCGCGATCGCGTCGCTGTTTTCCGGCCACGCCGAGCTGTATCAGGCGATGAGCGCCGAGGCGGCGCTGTTCCATCGGCAATTCGTGCAGACGATGAGCGCCAGCGGGGCGATGTTCGCGGCCGCGGAAGCGGCCAACGCGAACCCGATGCAAAGCCTGCTCGACGGCATTAACGGGCCCATCCAGGCGGCCACCGGGCGGCCGCTGATCGGCAATGGCGTCGACGGCGCGCCGGGAACCGGGCAAAACGGCACGCCCGGGGGGTGGTTGATCGGCAATGGCGGCGCCGGCGGGTCCGGCACCAACGGCGGCAACGCCGGCGGAAACGGCGGCAACGGCGGGGCCGGCGGGCTGATCGGCAACGGCGGGGCGGGCGGCGCCGGGGGAAACCCGTTGGCGCTGGGCGGGCC
>NZ_LQPJ01000105.1 GCF_002101785.1 Mycobacterium palustre | reverse complement strand
AATCGAGACCAAGTCCGGCATGACCCGCTGCCAGATCAACAAGGAAACCGTCGGGTGCTCGGCGCCGGGTTCGTCGTGCTCGGCCGCGGCGTGGGAAAGGTCGGTTCGGTGGGCCCGGCGCCGGGCGTGGCGACCGGCTTGCCCTCGATGACGGAGCTGCAGCCCGCGACCAGCACCAGACCGGCCAGCGCGGCCGAGAGCAGCATCGAGCCGCCGGCCAGACTCCGCTGCGCCTTCCGCGATACCTGCACGCCCAACTCCCGAGAAATCAGAAATATCAGGGCTTAGGGTACGCGCGGGCCCGCGAAAGTTACTGCCGCCAGGCAATTATCGATGCCGAGCCGATGGCGCGGGGTTACCTCGGCGTGACCGCCGAGGAGCGCATCGCCTCGGCCGCCCGGTGCGCGGCGGCGACGATCCCTTGATAGCCGGTGCAGCGGCAGAAGTTTCCGGACAGGCCTTCGCGGATTTCGGCGTCGCTGGGGTTGGGGTTGTCGCGCAGCAGCGCGGTCAGCGACGTGACAAAACCCGGCGTGCAGAAGCCGCATTGCAGCCCGTGGCACTCCCGCAGCGCCGACTGCACGGGCGACAGGGTGCCGTCCGGCGCCGCGATGCCCTCGACCGTCGTCACCGCCATACCCTCGGCCTGCACGGCGAACATCAAACACGAGCGCACGGCCGCGCCGTCCAGCAGCACCGTGCAGGCCCCGCACGCCCCGTGCTCGCAGCCCAGGTGGGTGCCGGTCAGGCCGCACCTTTCCCGCAGGAAGTCCGCGAGCGTCATCCGCGGTTCGACGCTGGCGTTGACCGCCGTCCCGTTGACCGACAACTGGACCGGTTGTTCATGCATTGCCTGCCCCCGCGACGGCTTTTGACACTGCTTGGCTCCAGGCGCGCGCGGCCATGGTCGCTCCCACTTTGGTGCGATACGCCGCCGACCCCTGCAGGTCGGACGGGACATCGTCGAGCCCAGTCATCGCGGCCCGCCCGACCTCCTCGGCCACCAGCTCGCCCACCGGCTTGCCGATCACCGCGGCCTCGGCCGCGGTGGCCCGCGTCACGGTGGAGCCCAGGCCCAATAGGCCGATCGCGCAACGCGATACCCGGTCGTCGTCGTCGAGTGAGACCGCGACCAGCGCCCCCGCGATCGCGAAGTCGCCGTGCCGGCGCGCGAATTCCTGGACGGCGAACCCGGATCGGCCGTTCCACACCGGAAACCGCACCCCGGTGAGGATCTCGTCGGATTCCATCGTGGTCTCCCACACGCCGGCGAAGAAGTCGGCGGCGGCGATGTCGCGGCGCCCCGACGGCGACCGCACCTCCATCACCGCGTCCAGCGTCAGCGCGACGGCGGGGTATTCGCCGGCGGCGTCGGCGTGGGCGATCGACCCGCCGAGGGTGCCGCGGTTGCGGATCTGGAAGTGCCCGACGAACGGCGTCGCCAGCGTCAGCAGCGGAACCGCTTGGCGCACATGGTCGTCGGCGCCCACCGCGGCCTCGGTGGTGCCCGCGCCGATCCACAATTCCGACCCGCGGCGCTCGATGCCCTGCAGCTCGCCCAGCCGGGAAATGTCGATCAGGTGGTCGAAGTACGCCAGCCGCATCGCCAGCATCGGGACCAGGCTCTGGCCGCCGGCAATGATTTTCGCGTCGTCGCCCAGCTCGGCCAGCACGGCGACGGCGTCGTCGACGGTGTCGGGGCGGTGGTAGTCGAACGAGGCGGGCTTCACCGCGCCGCCTCGCTCAGCAGGGCCGAGATCGACGCCGGGCTCGCCGGGAGCCGGGTGACCGTCACGCCCAGCGGCGCCAGCGCGTCGTTGATCGCGTTGATCACCGCGGGCACCGAGCCGATGGCCCCGCCCTCGCCGGCGCCCTTGTAGCCGCCGGGCCCGGGGCCGGGAATCTCGACGTGACCGAATTCGATGGGCGGCACCTCGGTGGTGGTCGGCAGCAGGTAGTCGACGAACGTGGTGGCCAGCGGGTTGCCGTCGTCGTCGTAGGCCAGCTCCTCCATCAGCGCGCCGCCGATGCCCTGCACGGTCCCGCCGGCGATCTGGCCCTCCACGACGGTCGGGTTGATCATCGGCCCGACGTCCTCGCTGACGATGTAGCGCAGCAGCGTGACTTTGCCTGTGGCCACGTCGACTTCGCAGGTGCAGGCGTGCGTCGCGTTGGACCACAGGATGGGCGCCTTGGCGACGTAGCGCGCGGTGGCCTCCAGATCGGGCGACATCCCCGGCGGCAGCGCCTGCGGCGAGTAGTAGGCCAGGTAGGCCAGCTCGCCGAAGCTCACCCGCCTTGACGGGTCGCCGCGCACCGCCGCGGCCGACTGTGCCAGCTGCACTTCGGTTTCGGCCACCTTGAGGTGATGGGCGGCCAGCGCAACGACCTTGTCGCGCAAGATCTTTCCCGCCTCGGCGACCGCCCCGGCGGTCATCGGGCCGCTGCGGCTGCCCTGGGTGCCGGCCCCGTACGGCGTGATCGCGGTGTCGCCCTGGATGGTGGCCATGTCGTCGATGTCGGCGCCCAGCGCGTCGGCCGTCAGCTGAACGACCGTGGTTTCCAAGCTGTTTCCGGTCGAGCCGCCGTTGACGTAGACGTTGATCTTGCCCGTCGGCTCCATCCGGATGGTGCAGCCCTCGGCGCCCAGGTGGCCCGTCCCCGCGCTCGTCGGCTCGATGTACGCCGAAAAGCCCAGGCCCAGATAGCGGCCCTGGGCGAGGGCTTCGGCCTGCTCCTTGCGAAACCCTTCGTGGTCAAGGATTTTCACCGCCTGCTCGAACGTCTCGATCGGGGCGACGTGGTCATACGGCATGCCGTTGGGGTTGAAGTAGGGCATCTCGTCGCGGCGCAGCAGGTTGCGCCGGCGCAGCTCGACCGGGTCGAGCTTGAGCCGGCGCGCGGCGATGTCGAGCAGGACCTCGCGCGCCAGCGTCTCGTACTGCCACGGGCCGCGGTAGGCGGCCAGGCCGCTGGTGTTGGAGAACACGGTCTTGTAGTTGAAGCTGGCCTTGGGCACCCGGTAGGGGCCCGGGAAGAACATCCCGATCGCGGCCGCGGTCAGCACTGGATACGGCGTCGGGTAGGCGCCGACGTCCTGAACGAAGTCGATGTCGGCGGCCAGGATAACGCCGTCGTCGTCGAACGCCATCCGGCCGGTGCCGTCGACGTGCCGGGCCTGCCCGGCCGACATCAGGTTCTCCCGGCGGTCCTCGATCCACTTCAGCGCGCTCGGCACCTTGCGGGCGGCCAGCATGATGCACATGTCTTCGCGCATCGGCACCACCTTCTGGCCGAAGCCGCCGCCGGTGTCGCGCATGATCACCCGAACCCGTTGCGCCGCAATGCCTAACAGGCGCGCGCAGAACGCCCGCAATTCGTGCGGGGTCTGGGTGGACGCCCACAGGGTCAGCTCCCCGGAGGCCGCCGACCACTCGGCAACCAGGCCGCGCGTCTCGATCGGTACCGGCGCGTAAATCTGTTGGTAGATGCGCTCTTTCACCACACACGGCGCCGAGGCGAACAGCTCCTCGTCCGGCGGCGCACCGCCCATGCCACCCGCGACGTTGTTGGCGTAGCTGTCGTGCACGAGCACGTCCGAGTCCTGCGCGCGGGTGAAGTCGGTGATCGCGGGCAGCGGCTCGTAGTCGACATCGATCATCTCGAGGGCGTCCTCGGCGATGTAGCGGCTCTCGGCGACGACGAGCGCGACCGGGTCGCCGACGAACTTCGCCTCGCCCTCGGCCAGCGGGGGCCGCGGGGTGTCGGGGACGTCCTTGCCCGCGACGGCGTGCCACGCCTCCCGCACGTCGGGGTTGAGGTCGGCGGCGGTGAACACCGCGCGCACGCCGGGCAGCTCCAGGGCCGCCGAGGCGTCGATCCCGTTGATGTGGGCGCGGGCGAACGGGCTGCGCACGAAGCAGGCGTGCAGCATGCCCGGCCGCGAAATGTCGTCCACGAAGCCGCCGCGTCCCGTCAGCAAGCGGCCGTCCTCCACCCGTCGCACGCGGGTCCCGGCGTAGCGGGGGGCCGGCCCAGAAGAAACCGCCGCGGCCCCCTGGAGGTCCTGAGTCATCGCGCTCCGTAGTTTCGCCGGGTGAGAAGCCCAATGTCATCATAGGAGAGTGCCGTTATCGCAGTCGAGCGGCCCCGTGGCCCGCTCGGTAGGGGTCCTGCTCGCCGCGGGCGCCGGCCGGCGCTACGGCAAGCCGAAGGTCCTGGTGGAGGGCTGGCTGGACGCCGCGGTCACGGCGTTGCTCGGCGGCGGCTGCGACGACGTCGTCGTCGTGCTGGGCGCGGCCGAGGTTTCGATACCTGCCGGGGCCACCGCGGTCGTCGCGCCCGACTGGGACCAGGGGCTGAGCGCGTCGGTGCGGGCCGGGCTGGCCCAGGCCGACCGGATGGGGGCCGACTACGCGGTGCTGCACGTCATCGACACCCCCGGCACGGGCCCCGACGTGGTGGCCCGGGTCCTGGGCCGCGCGGCCGCGTCGCCCGGCGGCCTGGCGCGGGCGCACTTCGGCGACCGGCCCGGCCATCCCGTGGTGCTGGCGCGCCGGCATTGGCCGGCCGTGCTGGCGCGGCTGTCCGGCGACCGGGGCGCGGCCGGGTTTTTGAGCGGCAGGGACGACGTCGAGATCGTCGAATGCGGCGATCTGGCCGACGGTCGCGACGTCGACGAGCCTTAGGCCGGCACGGGCGGATCGGTGGACGGCGCGGGCTCCGACGCGGTTACTTCGGCGGCGGCCGCCCGCACGCGGTGCCGGACCAGAAACCACCCGCCGGTGAGCGCGGGAATGGCGACGACCGTCGCGCCCAGCAGGTATGGACCCTGGACCTTGTCGAAGAACATCAGGACCACGACGCTGGCCAGGAAGGCCAGCGTGAGATAGCCGCTGTACGGTGCCAGCGGCATCCGGAATTTCGGTCGCTGCACCCGCCCGGCCCTGGCCAGGTGGTAGAACCGGAGCTGGCTGGCCACGATCGTTCCCCAGGCGAACACGATGCCGATGGCGGCGACGTGGAGCACGATCTCGAACGCCTGGCTCGGTTTGACGGCGTTGAGCACGATCCCCAACAGGCCCACCGCGCTGGTGAGCAGGATCCCGCCGTACGGCACGCCGTTGCGCGACATCGGCTCGGTGAACTTGGGCCCGCTGCCGTTGATCGCCATCGACCGCAGGATGCGGCCCGTGGAATACAGCCCCGCGTTCAAGCTCGACAGCGCGGCGGTGAGCACCACCAGGTTCATCACGCTGCCCGCGCCGCTGTAACCCATCTTGGAGAAGAAGGTCACGAACGGGCTGACGTGATCGCGGTAGGCGGTGTACGGCAGCAGCAGGCCCAGCAGCACGGTGGACCCGATATAGAAGACCGCGATGCGGAACACCACCGAGTTGATCGCGCGCGGCATGATCCGCTCCGGGTCGGCGGTCTCCCCGGCCGCGATGCCGACCAGCTCGATGGCGGCGTAGGCGAACACCACCCCCGAGGTGACCAGCACCAGCGGCAGCAGGCCGGTCGGCAGCAACCCGCCGTGGCTGTCCCACAGCCCGGTGCCGGTGTCGTGGCCGTCGACCTTGAAGCGCCCGACCAGAAAGACCGTGCCGACGACCAAAAACGTCACCAGCGCCAGCACCTTGACCAGGGAGGCCCAGAACTCCAGCTCGCCGAAGGCCTTGACCGAGATCAGGTTCATCGCCAACACCACCACGAGCGCGATCAGGGCCAGCGTCCACTGCGGCACGACTTGCAACGTCTTCCAGTAGTGGCAGTAGTGCGCGATCGCGGTGGTGTCGACGATGCCCGTCATCGACCAGTTCAGGACGTACATCCAGCCCGCGACGAAAGCCAGCTTCTCGCCGAAGAATTCGCGCGCGTAGGACACGAACGATCCCGACGACGGGCGGTGCAGGACGAGCTCGCCGAGCGCCCGCAGGATCAAAAAGACGAAGACGCCGCAGATCCCGTAGACGAGGAACAGTCCCGGCCCCGCCGAGGCCAGCCGTCCGCCGGCACCGAGGAACAGGCCGGTCCCGATGGCGCCGCCGAGGGCGATCATCTGGATCTGGCGGTTCTTCAGGCCCTTGTGATAGCCGGTGTCTTCGCGGGCAAGCCGCGCGGCGACGCTGTCTTGCGGTGCCATCGAGCTCCTGCCGTGGTGGCTCTACGAAAGGCTCAGGCTAACCCATCGACGCGCGACTCGCTGGCTAACACCCGGCGAACATCACACGCCCAGCAACCGCTCGGCGTTGCCGTGGCTGATGAGCGCGCGATCGTCGTCGTCGAGAGCAAGACCGTCGAGGAACGCGCGCGCGGCCTTCATCGACCCGAAGGGATAGTCGGCCGAAAAGCACACCCGCCCGACGCCGACCTGGGCGACCAGGTTGGCGTAGGTCGCCTCGTCGTTGAAGTTGGCGAAGGTGTAGTGCAGGTTTCGCCGCAGATAGGTGCTGACGGGGTGCCGCAGCCCGGTCAGTTCCGGGGTCAGCGTGGCGTCGAACCGGGGCAGCATGAAGGGGATGCCCTCGCCCATGTGCCCGACGACGAATTGCAGCGACGGGTAGCGGTCGAACACGCCGCCGAGGATCAGGCGCAGCACGTGCGTCGCGGTGTTGATGTGCCAGCCCCAGCCCACCGTCGCCAGCGCGAAGGTCACCTCGTCGGCAAACCCCGCGTAGCTGGATTCGACGACGGCCGCCGGCGGGATCGTCGGGTGCAGGTACACGGGAACCTTCAGCGCCGCCGCGCGGGCGAGCACCGGGTCGAAGAAGGGATCGTCCAAATAGCGCCCGTGGCTGTGGCCGTTGATGACCGCGCCGACGAAGCCGTGCCGGCGCACCGCGCGCTCGAGTTCTTCGGCCGCCTCGTCGGGCGCGCTGATGGGCAGGGCGGCGAACCCGGCCAGCCGGTCCGGGTATCGACCGACCGCGGCGGCGAGCTCGTCGTTGGCGCTGCGCGCCAATCGGATCGCCTCGGGCCCGTCGAGCTGTTCGACCCCCGGTGCGGCCAGCGACAGCACCGCCAGGTCCGCGCCGGCTTCGTCCATCGCCGCGATGCGGCCGTCGCCGAGGTCGCTGATCGGTTCGACGATGCCCGCGCGCGACGCCAGCCAGCCGCCGGGCCCGTTCAGGAATTCCGTTGTGGCGTAATGTTCTTCGAGCGCTATCGTCCGCATGTCGCCTAGCCCGCGAGCACCCTGGCGGCGGCGCTCCAGTACGGCAGTTCGTCGCGCTTGGAGACCATCCGGATGGTCTTGGTGTAGCCGTACTCCGAAAGGGTCTCCTGCGCGTGCTCCCGGCCGAACCCGCTGTGGCCGACCCCGCCGAACCCGGTGCCGATCGACATGCGGTGGTAGTTGTTGACGAAGACGGCCCCGGCGCGGATGCGCCGGCTGACCCGCATCGCCCGATCGGCGTCCTGGGTGAAGACCGCCGCAACCAGCCCGAACGGCGTGGCGTTGGCGATGCGCACCGCCTCGTCCTCGTCGGCGAACGGCATCAGGGTCACCACCGGGCCGAAGATCTCGTCGCGGGCCACCCGCATGCCGGGCGTCACGTCGGTCAGCACGGTCGGCGCCACGTAGAAGCCCTCGGCCAATCGCGGGTCGTCGGGCAGGGGCGCCTGGGCGGCGACGCGGGCGCCCTCGGCGACGCCGATCCGCAGGTAGTCCAGGACCTGCTTTTGTTGCGCCCGGGTGACCAGCGGCCCCACGTCGGTGGCCGGGTCGGCGCCATCGCCCACCCGCAGCCGGCTCACCGCGGCGCACAGCTTTTCCTCGAACTCGGCGTAAATGCTGTCCTGCACCAGGATTCGTGACGACGCGGTGCACGCCTCGCCCTGGTTGAAGAAGCCGCCGTCGACGGCGGCCAGCAGCGCCTCGCGCAGGCTGGCGTCGTCGAAGACCACCAACGGGTTCTTGCCGCCCAGCTCCATCAGCGCCGGGGTCAGGTTGCCGGCCGCGGTCCGCAGCACGGCGGCGCCCGTCCTCGGGGACCCGGTGAACGAGACCTTGCCCACCAGCCGGTGCCCGGCCAGCGCCGCGCCCACCTCGCCCCTTCCGGGCAGCGCGTGCACCACCCGGTCGGGCAGGACCGACTGCATCAGTTCGACCATGCGCAGCACCACCGAGGGCGTCTGCTCCGGCGGCTTGAGCACGACGGCGTTGCCGACGGCCAGCGCCGGCGCGATCTTGCCCGCGGTGTGGATGGGCGGCCAGTTGAACGGCACGATGGCCGCGATCACGCCGTACGGTTCCAGCGTCGTCACGTCCAGCACCGGGCCGTAGTCGCGGGCCCGGCTGGGCAGCACCTCGACCAGGCTGCCGAAGTACTCGAAGATGGCGATCGCGGCTTCCACGTCGAAGTTGCGGGCCTGGGTGATCGGCTTGCCCATCTCCAGCGTCTCGAGCGCGGCGATCTCGTCGGCGTGGGCGCGGATCACCTCGGCGATCTGGCGCAGGTATCGGCCGCGCTCGCGCGCCGGGCGCTGCTTCCAGCCCAGGTGCGCGGCGTGGGCGCGGCGCACGGCCTGGTCCACCTCCTCGGGCCCGGCGCCCTGGACAACGGTCACGGTCTGTCCGGTGGCGGGGTTCTCGACGACGAACTGGTCGTCGGTGGAGGCCGAAGACCAGCGGGTTCGGGTCCTGGTCAGGGGCAACGCAGCGTGCTGAGTCATGCGGGCACCGTCCGGGTGAGGGATGGGAGTGAACGGCGAAGGGGTTCAGCCGACACTACGTCGACAGGTGGTATCTCAGCCAACGAGATTTCCTGATGAACGTCATCACCGACGGTGATAATGGCTCGGTGGAGCTTCGCCACCTGGAGTACTTCCTTGCGGTCGCGGACCACCTCAGCTTCACGCGCGCCGCCAAGCGGCTGCACGTCGTGCAGTCCGGGGTCTCCGCGACGATCAAGGCCCTCGAGCGCGAGCTCGGCGCGGATCTGTTCGTCCGGGGCCCGGCCGGGGTGGCGCTCACCCCGGCGGGCCGCGAACTCGAGCCCCACGCCAGGGCGGCCGTCGACGCCGCCCGCGCGGGCAAGGAAGCCGTCGCGGCCCGCCTCGGGGCCATCAGCGGCACCGTCAAGCTGGGGACGCTGATGTCGATCAACAACGTCGACCTGCCCGCGCTGCTCGCCGACCTGCGTGCCCGGCATCCCGGCGTGCTGGTCCAATTCCGTTTCGCCCGGGCCGGTTCGGCGGGCCTGGCGCAGCAGCTCCGCGACGGCGACCTCGACGTCGCCTTGCTGGTCTTTCCTGACGGGCCGCCGCCCGACCTGCACTCCCGCCTCGTCGCCGCCTTTCCGTTGCTGCTGATCGTGCCCGCCGGCCACCCGCTCGCCGGGCGGGAGTCGGTGGCGCTGGCCGAGCTGGCCGGAATGTCGTTCGTCGACGGCCCGCCCGGCTACGGCGATCGCGCCGTGGTCGACCGCGCGTTCGCCGCCGCCGGCGTCGAGCGCACGGTCGCCCTCGAGGTCGCCGACATCGCCACCACCGCGACCCACGTTCGCAACGGCCTGGGCATCGGCTTTTTGAGCCGGTTCATCCTCGACGAGATCGGCGACGACGGCCTGGCGACCGTCCGGATCTCCGATTACGACCTGTGCTGGCGCCTCTACGTCGCCATGTCGGCGACCCGGCCGCCAACGGCCGCCACCCGCGCGGTGTTTTCGCTGATCGAGGAGATGATTCCCGACTCGGTCGGGCCAGCGTGAAGCCTGGGCGGCGCGTGTGTGCTGAGGGCGGCGGGTGTGAAGTGTGGGCTTTCGGTGTGAGCTGAGGGTGGCAAATGTGCGCGCAGGGCGCCGGCATCACACACTGAAAGCCGGCGCCGTCGAGTGTGAAATGTGGGCGCCGAGTGTGAGCTCAGGGCTTCGGGCCTGCGCACGGCGCGCCGCTCGCCCCCTTGAGCGTCGGGCCCCGGGAACAAGCCCGCGGCGCCCACCGTTAAGATGATCAGCAAGTTGAGTGAACTAGGCTCAAGACTGGGTTGACACCCCGGCGGCCAAACGGGCAGGCTTGAGCGGGGTTCACTCAGCATAGCGCAGGAAACAAGCTCTACTACCCAGGAGGAATCACCATGGCTCGTGCGGTCGGCATCGACCTCGGGACCACCAACTCCGTCGTCGCAGTTCTCGAGGGTGGCGACCCCGTCGTCGTCGCGAACTCCGAGGGCTCCCGGACCACCCCTTCGATCGTCGCGTTCGCGCGGAACGGCGAGGTGCTGGTGGGCCAGCCCGCCAAGAACCAGGCGGTGACCAACGTCGACCGCACCATTCGCTCGGTCAAGCGGCACATGGGCAGCGACTGGTCGATCGAGATCGACGGCAAGAAGTACACCGCGCCGGAGATCAGCGCGCGCGTGCTGATGAAGCTGAAGCGCGACGCCGAGGCGTACCTCGGTGAGGACATCACCGACGCGGTCATCACCGTGCCCGCCTACTTCAACGACGCCCAGCGGCAGGCCACCAAGGACGCCGGCCAGATCGCCGGCCTGAACGTGCTGCGCATCGTCAACGAGCCCACCGCCGCGGCGCTGGCCTACGGCCTGGACAAGGGCGAGAAGGAACAGACCATCCTGGTCTTTGACCTCGGCGGCGGCACGTTCGACGTCTCGCTGCTCGAGATCGGCGAGGGCGTCGTCGAGGTCCGCGCCACCAGCGGTGACAACCACCTCGGCGGCGACGACTGGGACCAGCGCATCGTCGACTGGCTGGTCGACAAGTTCAAGGGCACCAGCGGCATCGACCTGACCAAGGACAAGATGGCCATGCAGCGGCTGCGGGAAGCCGCCGAGAAGGCCAAGATCGAGCTGAGCTCGAGCCAGAGCACCTCGATCAACCTGCCCTACATCACCGTCGACGCGGACAAGAACCCGCTGTTCCTCGACGAGCAGCTGACCCGCGCCGAGTTCCAGCGCATCACCCAGGACCTGCTGGACCGGACCCGCAAGCCGTTCCAGTCGGTGATCGCCGACACCGGCATCTCGGTGTCCGACATCGACCACGTCGTGCTGGTGGGTGGTTCCACCCGCATGCCCGCGGTGACCGACCTGGTCAAGGAGCTCACCGGCGGCAAGGAGCCCAACAAGGGCGTCAACCCCGACGAGGTGGTGGCCGTGGGCGCCGCGCTGCAGGCCGGCGTGCTCAAGGGCGAGGTGAAAGACGTTCTGCTGCTTGACGTCACGCCGCTGTCACTCGGCATCGAGACCAAGGGCGGGGTGATGACCAAGCTGATCGAGCGCAACACCACCATCCCGACGAAGCGGTCGGAGACGTTCACGACGGCCGACGACAACCAGCCGTCGGTGCAGATCCAGGTCTACCAGGGCGAGCGCGAGATCGCCGCGCACAACAAGCTGCTCGGCAGCTTCGAGCTGACCGGCATCCCGCCGGCCCCCCGCGGCGTCCCGCAGATCGAGGTCACCTTCGACATCGACGCCAACGGCATCGTGCACGTCACGGCCAAGGACAAGGGCACCGGCAAGGAGAACACCATCCGGATCCAGGAGGGCTCGGGCCTGTCCAAGGAAGAGATCGACCGGATGATCAAGGACGCCGAGGCGCACGCCGAGGAGGACCGGAAGCGTCGCGAGGAGGCCGACATCCGCAACCAGGCCGAGACGCTGGTCTACCAGACGGAGAAGTTCGTCAAGGAGCAGCGCGAGGCCGAGGGCGGGCCGAAGGTCCCCGAGGACACGCTCAACAAGGTGGACGCCGCGGTGGCCGACGCCAAGGCGGCGCTGGGCGGCACCGACATCTCCGCGATCAAGTCGGCGATGGAAAGGCTGGGCCAGGAGTCCCAGGCGCTCGGCCAGGCGATCTACGAGGCGACCCAGGCCGCGGGTGGGGCCGGCGGCCCCGGCGGCGGCGAGCCCGGCGGCGCGTCCGGCTCGGCTGACGACGTTGTGGACGCGGAGGTGGTCGACGACGACCGGGAGGCCAAGTGACGGACGGAAACCCCCAGGAACAGGTGACGATCACCGACAAGCGGCGCATCGACCCCGAGACCGGCGAGGTCCGGCACGCCCCTTCCGGCCCCGCTGAGCCGGAAGGGGCGCCGGGGGCGACCGCGCCCGGCCGGTCGGAAGACAAGGCGTCCGACAAGGTCGCCGAGCTGACCGCCGATCTGCAACGGGTGCAGGCCGACTTCACCAACTACCGCAAGCGGGCGCTGCGCGACCAGCAGGCCGCGGCCGACCGGGCCAAGGCGGCCGTCGTGGGCCAATTGCTGGGCGTGCTCGACGATCTCGACCGGGCGCGCAAGCACGGCGACCTCGAGTCGGGCCCGCTGAAGTCGGTGGCCGACAAGCTGATGGGCGCGCTGACCGGCCTCGGCCTGACCGCGTTCGGCGAGGAAGGCGAGGACTTCGACCCGGTGCTGCACGAAGCGGTGCAGCACGAGGGCGACGGCGCCGACGGCTCCAAGCCGGTGATCGGCACCGTGATGCGGCAGGGCTACAAGCTGGGCGACCAGGTCCTGCGTCACGCCCTGGTCGGCGTCGTCGACACCATCCCGGACACCGCCGCGGGCGGGGCCGAAGACGGCTCGCCGTCCGAAACCCCACCGCGCGACACGGGCGATAACGCCGACGCCGCAGGTGACTAGGCACAACAATCGAAAAGACAAATACATAGAGAAAGGTGAAAGGGGGTGACGCGGCATGGCCCAGCGTGAATGGGTCGAAAAGGACTTCTACAAGGAGCTGGGCGTCTCCTCTGACGCCAGCCAAGAAGAGATCAAACGCGCCTACCGCAAGCTGGCGCGCGACCTGCACCCGGACGCCAACCCCGACAACCCGGCCGCCGGCGAACGCTTCAAGGCGGTGTCGGAGGCGCACAACGTCTTGTCCGATCCGGCCAAGCGCAAGGAGTACGACGAAACCCGCCGCCTGTTCGCCGGCGGCGCTTTCGGCGGCCGGCGCTTCGACGGCGGCAGCGGCTTTACCTTCAACGTCGGCGGCGACGGCGCCGAGTTCAACCTCAGCGACCTGTTCGACGCCGCCGGCCGCAGCGGCGGCGCCAACATCGGGGACCTGTTCGGCGGCCTGTTCGGCCGCGGCGCCAGCCCACGCCCCAGCCGGCCTAGGCGGGGCAACGACCTCGAGACCGAGGCCGAGCTCGATTTCGTCGAGGCCGCCAAGGGCGTGGCGATGCCGCTGCGGCTGACCAGCCCGGCGCCGTGCACGAACTGCCATGGCAGCGGCGCGCGCCCGGGCACCAGCCCGAAGGTGTGCCCCAGCTGCAACGGCTCCGGCGTGATCAACCGCAACCAGGGCGCGTTCGGCTTCTCCGAGCCGTGCACCGACTGCCGGGGCAGCGGCTCGATCATCGAGCACCCCTGCAAGGAGTGCAAGGGCACCGGGGTGACCACCCGCACCCGCACCATCAACGTCCGGATCCCGCCCGGCGTCGAGGACGGCCAGCGGATCCGGCTGCCCGGGCAGGGCGAGGCCGGGCTGCGGGGGGCGCCGTCGGGCGACCTGTACGTGACGGTGCACGTGCGCCCCGACAAGGTCTTCGGCCGCGACGGCGACGACCTGACCGTCACCGTTCCGGTGAGCTTCGCCGAATTGGCTTTGGGCTCAACGCTTTCGGTGCCCACGCTGGACGGCAAGGTCGGTGTGCGGGTGCCCAAGGGCACCGCCGACGGCCGCATCCTGCGGGTGCGTGGACGCGGCGTGCCCAAGCGCGGCGGCGGCAACGGCGACCTGCTGGTCACCGTGAAGGTGGCCGTGCCGCCGAACCTGGAGGGCAAGGCGCAGGAGGCGCTGGAGGCCTACGCGGCCGCCGAGCGCGCCAGTGGATTCAACCCACGTGCGGGATGGGCGGGTAATCGCTGATGGCCGGAAACTCACGGACCCCCAAGGAACCGGACTCGCGGACGTTTCTGATCTCGGTGGCCGCCGAGCTGGCCGGCATGCACGCCCAAACCCTGCGCACCTACGACCGCCTCGGGCTGGTCAGCCCGAGGCGCACGTCCGGTGGGGGACGGCGCTATTCGCAGCACGACGTCGAACTGCTGCGCGAGGTGCAGCGGCTGTCGCAGGACGAGGGCGTCAACCTGGCCGGGATCAAGCGGATCATCGAGCTCACCAACCAGGTGGAAGCCCTGCAGGCGCGGGTGAAGGAGTTGACCGAGGAGTTGGCTCAAATGCGCGGCACCCCGCGCCGCGACCTCGCGGTGCTGCCCAAGAGCACCGCCGTGGTGGTGTGGCAGCCGCGCAAGGCGCGCGGCTGACGCCCGCCGGTGCGTAGCCGGCTACTCGTCCGGCCGCCGAAACGTACTTAACTGGCCGCAGGCCCTAGCAATAGCCGCCGATTCTGTGGAAGCTACCTACATGCCCAGGCGCGGCGCGAGCTCGAAATGGACGGACGCCCTGCTCGATCGGATGCGGGGCGAAGGCGATTCGGCCGTCGACAAGAGGGTCGAGGCCGTGCTCGAGCGGGGCGAGATCGGCGCGGTCAACGCGATCATGCGCACGTTGGTCAGCAACGATCAGGTGGTGCCGCCGGGTTTGCCCCGGGAGATCCGGGACTACCTGGCCGACACCCAACCGCTGCCGCCGTGGGCCGACCCGGACAAGATCAAGCGCGGGCAGCAGATCTTCGAGACCTGGGGCGTGCTCATCACGCTGTGCCTGTTCTGCGCGTCGCTTCCGGCGGCGTACGCGGCGGCCAACGGCGTCAAGGTGCTGCACCTGACCGCCCGCCTCGACACGGACGCGCGTCGGCGCGTGATGGAGACGGGCCAATTCCTGATGGACGCGCTCGCCGTCGGCGGCCTCGACGACCACGGCAAGGGCCGCCGCACCATCCAGCGGGTCCGGCTGATGCATTCCGCCGTGCGCAACCTGATCAAGGCCCGCAACCGAAAGGATCCCCGACTGTGGGACGCGCGCAACTGGGGCACACCGATCAACCAGGAGGACCTGGCCGGGACCCTGCTCACCTTCTCCTACGTCGTCGCCGAGCCGATGCCCCGCCTCGGGGTGCGCCTGCCCGCCAAGGACGTCGACGCCTACCTGCACACCTGGAACGTCATCGGGCACCTGCTCGGGGTGCGCGACGAGATGATGGCGCACGACGTCACCGAGGCCGCCGCGCTGGTGAACGCCATCCGGCGCAGGCAGTTTCGGGCGTCCCCCGAGGGACAGGAAATGGCGGCCGCGCTGCTCAAACTCCTCGACGAGCTGACGCCCTTCCATCGATTCGACGACACGATCCCGCCGTTGATCCGCCACCTGATCGGCGACGAGGCCGCCGACATGCTGTTGGTGCCCAAGTCGGATCTCGTCGACGACCTCGGGCGGCTCGGGTCCCTGACGAAGTGGGCTTACGTGCACGTCTTCGGGCGAAGCGAACGCGACCTGCCGCGGTACCGGGCCATGTCGGAGCTGGCATACCCGTTCGGGCGCAACCTGTTGCACGGCATATTCCGGCTCGAGCGGGGCGGCGAGCGGGCCCCGTTCGACATGCCCGATCACCTCGCCCGCACCTGGGAGCTGTCCACGTGAGGTCGTCGCTGGTGCCGCCCCGCCTGGCGCGGGCCACGGACGTCGACGACGTGGTGAGCAACGTCGAGCGGATCATCGAGTGGTCCAAGGCCGCCGAGAGCCATCTCGGCTACTTCGCCGCCGTCTACAAGCGCGTCACGCTCGCCATCCGGGACGACATCGACAGGGGCGGGTTCCAAGACGGGCGCCGCGTCGCGCAGCTCGACGTGGCGTTCGCGCAGCGCTACTTCGACGCGCTCAACGCGCACTTCCACCCCGGCGAGTACCACGGCCTGACGCTGCCGTGGGAGGTGCCGTTCGTCGGGGATCACGACGGCGAAGCGGTCATCCTGCAGCACCTGATGAGCGCGTTCACCGCGCACATCAGCTTCGATCTGGGCATGGCGTGCTTCGCGGTCGCCGCCGACTCGCTGGACACCTTGGAGCCCGACTTCAACCGCGTCAACGCGCTGCTGTGCTCGCAGATGCCGGGCATGGTCGAGGAGATGCAGCGGCTCTCCCCGGGGCTGGTTTGGATGCGCCGGCTGATACCCGACGAGCTCGGCTTCTTCGACCGGGTGCTGACGAACATGCGCCAGGGGGCGTGGCTGTTCGCCTACTCGATGGCCGCGCACCGCGACGCCGCGGAGCAAAAGCGGGTGCACCAGGCGGCGTGGACGGCGGCGCTGGCTTCCTGGTACCTGCACCCGCCCAGCCGGTTCCGGCTGTTCCCCGTGCTGGCGCGCGCGGTCGCCAAGCGGGAGAGCACCGACGTCGCCGAGAACATCGCGGCGCTGGAACAACGGTCGAACACCCCCGACGAGCTGCACCACCGCTACCTGTAGAACCGGGGGCCGTCAGGCCAGAAGTCGTTGCGCCCGAACGAGTTCCGGCCAACGGTCGTCCCCGGGGAAGCGGCGGACGGCCTCGGCGAGCCGGGGCCGGTCGCCGTCGTCGAGCAGGTCGAAAGAGTCCAGCAGGCAACGCAATTCGAACAGGGCCGCGCCCTGGTTGCGGGCGAACTCCAGCGCGGCGGCCAGGGCGTCGCGGCGTTCCCCTAAATCGGCGAAGGTGTGGGCGCGCACCCGCATCAGCTCGGCGTCGTGAAAGCGCATTCCCGTCTCCCGCGCGTGGCGCAGGGCCATGTCCAGCCGCTCGCGCGCCTTCTCCGGTTGGCCCGCGGCGATCAGGAGCCGGCCGATGATCGCGTCTTTGAACGTCAGATAGATGTTGAGGTGCATCATGCGTGAGCTGTCCACGTGCAGCGCGATCTTGTCGGCCGCGGCCAGCAGCGTGCCGCCGTCGGCGCCGGCGTCCAGCGCCCGCAGCGCCTTGACGGTGTTGTGCTCGGTCCTGCCCACCCATTGCCACAAATCGAGCCCGGTCTGCTGGCTCAGCTCCCGCAGGCGGGCGACCAGGGCGGCCGCCTGCTCGGTCTGGCCGGCCTCCAGGCACACCCAGATCTCCACGAAATACGTCTGCGCCCTGTTGCACGAATCGTGCGGGAAGCTCAGCTCATCGGAGCGCCGCACCGACGCGGCGAGCTCGGCGTTGGCGCGATCGAGGTCGCCGGACACGGTGTGCGTCAAGGCCAGGTACTGGTGTGCCGCCGCGATCGGGTCCACCGTCACCCAGGAGGGGGCGTCCAGCACCGCCGGATCGGCGGCCGGGCTGTCGGCAAGGGCGTCCAGCAGGTAGCGGCGGGCGGTGCCGAAGTCGCCTTCCAGCCAGGCCACCGAACCCAGCGACGACGCGATGACGGGCCGGCTCCACGGCCGCTCCCGGGTCACCCGGGCGGCCAGGGAGTCGAGCAGTTCGCGGGCGCGCCGCAGCTCGGCCCGCGGCACGTAGTAGCCGATCAGCGCGGTGAGCGTGTTGAACAGCTCGTCGTCGTAGTTGCCGGCGCTGGCCAGGGCCAGGCACCGTTCGAAATCGGCGGGCGCCTCGCCGCTGGTGCCGCCCTCCAGCGCGCCGGTGAGAAACGCCCGCTCGAGCCGGATCGTGATCTCGCTGCGGTCCCGCGCGCATCCGGCCATGCAGCTGGTGAGCTGGCCCAGCGCCTTGGTGAGGCACGCCAGCGCCTCCTGCATGGCGCCGCGCCGGCGGGCGTCGACGGAGGCCTTCTGGTAGGCCTCGACGGCCCGGTCGTGTTGCTGGGCCTGCTCGAAATGGCTTGCCACCACCCGCCAGTCCGGTTCGGCGGCGGTGGCGGCCTCGAGCAGCGCGCGGGCGGCCCGGGCGTGCAGGTCCCGGCGCAGCGAGGGCGGGGCCAGCTCGGCGGCCACCTCGCGCAGCAGCTCGTGGCGGAACCGCCAGCCCTCGGGTCCCCGCCGCTCGAGCACCCGCCGGCGCACCAGCTCGGTCACGACCTCGTCGACGTCCTCGCTGTCGCGCCGCAGCACGGACCGCAGCAACGGAAGGTCGCCGGCGCGCCCGATCACGGCGGCCGCCTCGACCACCGGCACCACGTCGCTGCGCGCGTGCAACCGGGCGAACAGCGGCTCGTACAGCGCCTCGGGCACCCGCGGTTCGGGGCCGCCCGCCCCGAGGGCGGCCACCACGTGCTCGATGTAGAACGGCACCCCGTCGCACCGCGCGCTGACCGCGGCGCGGCGCTCGTCGGACACGTCGGGGTCCAGCGCTTCGATCAACGCGCCGGACTGCTCGTCGGTCAGCGGCGGCAGGTCGAAAACCGTTGTCGGCCAACTGGTTTGCATCCAGTCGCCGTCGCGCCCGGTCACCACCACCATGAGGCGCCCGTCGGCGGCCGAGAGCAGCGAGCTGAGCAATTCCATGGTCGACGCGTCGAACCAGTGCACGTCGTCGGCGATGACGAGGCCCGGGCGGTCGCGCAGGCACGCCAGCACGTAACGGCGCACGGTCGCGCCGATCAACTCGTACAGGGTCCGGCCCTCGACCGCGGCTGGGTGGTAGCCGTGCTCGGGGCCGATGCCCAGCACCGGCGCCAACAGCGGCACCGCGCTCGCCGGATCCAGTGCGCAGGAAGTCAATTCGCCGCCCAGCAGGCGCAACCGCTCGGCGCCGCCGGTGAGCCGGGTGATGCCGCAGCGACGCTCCAGCAGCCGGCGCACCGGATGCAGGCCGGTCTCGGTGTGCAACGGCGAGCCCCTGAGCTCGACGACCGCGCCGCCGGCGGCCGCGACGATGTCGGCCGCTTCGGTCGCGAGCCGGGTCTTGCCGATGCCGGGCTCGCCGCGGAACACGATGCCCGGAATGCTCAGCGCCCCGTCGCGGGCCCGCTGCCAGCTTCGCTGCAGCCAGGCGCGTTCGGCGTCGCGCCCGATCAACGGCGGCGACCCCGGCGGCGGCGCGTCCGGACGCTCGCCGAGCACCCGGTGATGGTTGATCGGCCCGTCGATGCCCTTGACCGCGGCGGGCGCACCGGCGTGCAGCTCGTAGGAATCCCGCACCAGCGGCGCGACCGCGTCCGATATCGCCACCGTGCCCGGCTCGGCCACGCCGCACAGGCGGGCGGCCAGGTTGGCGGCCAGCCCGTACACGTCGTCCTGGTCGGTGTCGAGGTAGACCAGGCCGCGGTGGATGCCGACCCGCACGCTGACGCCCACCCCGAAGGTGCGCTCGGCCCGCTCGCCGAGCTGCGCCACCGCGCGGGCGATGTCCAGCCCGGCGGCCACCGCCCGCCGCGGGTCGTTCTCGTGCGCGGTGGGGTGGCCGAACACCGCCAGCACCCCGTCGCCCTTGGTCGAGCTGATGTGCCCCTCGTAGCGCTCGACGATCCGGCGCACCTCGTCGCGGTAGCCGCCGACCACGGTGCGATAGGTCTCGGGCTCGAGGCGGGTGGACAGGGCCGTCGAGTCGACCAGGTCGGCAAACATGATCGTCATCCGGCGGATCTCGCCGTAGCGGGCCGGCGCCCGCAGCAGGTCCTCGGCGTCGGGGTTGCCGCGGTCGACTTCGAGAACCCGTCCTACCAGCTCGGTGGCGGTCACGTGGTCGCCGGCGTTGATGGCCCGCACCGCGCGGTCCAGCATTTCGTCGATCGAAGCGCCGCTGTTGTCAGGGCTCACCGGCATCCTCCTGACCAGGATTGGCTAAGAGTACCGGTGATCGGCGGGAGTTTCAGCACATGTCGGGCGGCGCGGGCGCGGGGCGCTCAGACGCGGATGGAGAACACCGCCGTCGCCGGCTCGCCCGGGCGGGCGCGCCGGTAGCCGCCGCGGCGCAGCGCGTCGGTCGGGGCGGTCATCGGCTCGAAGCACACGACGTCTTTTTCGGCGGCCTGCCCGGGGTCCTCGGCGACCGGCGCGAAGATCTGCGTCGCCGGGTATCCGCGCTCGAAACGCACTTCGATGCGCCGATCGCCGCCGGACACCGCGAACACCGCCCCCTCGGCCACCTCGTCGTAGGCGTCGTCATAGGCGTTGTCGCCCAGGCGTTCTCGCCCGGCCGGCCGGCGTTCGGATTCGCCGGTGGGCAGGCCGTGCCCGTCGAGGCGCAGGTGCCGAAGCGGGGGCGTCTCGATGACCCAGTCGCCGCGGGCCACGCCGGGCAGGCGCAGGTAGGGGTGAAAGCCGAAGCACAGCGGGACCGCCCGGTCGCCGGTCGGGGTGACCGTGGCCCGAACCGTCAGCGTCCGCCCGGCCAGCCGCGCCGTCACCGCGAGCACGTGCGGGTAGGGAAAGCCGGCCAGCAACCGCGGGTCGGCGCCGAAGTCGACCTCGGCGCTGAGCTCGTTGTCCGACTGCGCGGTGATTTTCCAGCCCGGGTAGGCCGCCAGCGTGCCGTGGATGGGCAACCCGTTGGGGTCGGCGCGGACGCCGTTTTCGCCCGGCGTGAGGGTCACGGTCACGCCCTCCGCCGGGTAGCTGGTGGCGCCCAGTCGGTTCGCCCACGGATGCAGGATCGGGATGCCCATCGTCTTGGCCGCCGTCAGGTAGGCGTCCAGGCCGCGCCGCTGACCCAGCAGCTCGGCGCCCGAGTCGGTCAGCGAGGTGCCGATCATGCCGGCCTCGGGCACGAACCGCGCGGCCACCGGGGACGACGGGTCGGTCAGCGTGACGACGCGCATGGCTCACCTCGAGAGGGGGTCGTGTCGAATGCGTTCGGGCGCAGCGCCTTTGGCGATCAGGGCGGCCTTGGTGGCCCGCACCATGGCCGGGCCGCCGCAGATCAGGATCTGGCGGTCGCCCCAGCCGCCGTACTTGGTCACCACGTCGGGCAGCCGGCCGGTTTGGTGCACGTGCAGGCCGCGCGGCGGGGTGACGTCGGGGTAGTCGGCGGCCCACGGCGGGTCGGCGCCGTACTCGGAGACGGGCGAGACCGACAGCCACGGGTTGTGCTGCGCCACCTGCCACAGGGTCGGCAGGTCGTAGAGCTCGCAGCGGTACCGGGCGCCGAAGAAAAGGTGCACGCGCGGGTTCACCGCGTAGCGGCTGAGGTCCATGACCAGGGCGCGCAGCGGCGCCAGGCCGGTGCTGCCGGCCACCATCAGCACGTCGCCGCCGTCGCGATCGACGTGCAGGCCGCCGTGCGGGCTGGACAACCGCCAGCGGTCCCCGGGCCGCGTCTCGTTGACGATGGCGGTGCTGACCAGGCCGCCGGGGACCTGGCGGACGTGGAACTCGATGCCGCCGTCCGGGTCGGCCGGGATCGCCGGGCTCAGGTAGCGCCACCGGCGCGGGCACTGCGGGACGTGGACGTCGACGTACTGGCCGGGGTAGTAGTGCATCGGGTGGTCCAGCCGCAGCCGGACGACCGCGAGGTCGCGCGACACCCGGCGGTGTTCGATGACCGTGCCGTCCCACCAGGCGGGCCCCTCCTCGGCCTCGGCGGCCCCGCTCATCACGCCGGTGATCAGGTTGAGCGACTGCCGGGCCGCGGCGTCGACGCGGTCGGTCCACGCCTCGCCCAGCTCGGCGCGCAGCGCCGCGTACAGCGCGCGCCGCAGGGTCTCGTAATGGCCTGGCAGCACGCCGAACTTGCGGTGGTCGCGGCCGAGCTGGGCCAAAAACGCCACCGGCTCCGCCGCGCGCTGGGCGACCAGCTCGCCGTACACCCAGTGCAGCGCGTGGGCGAAAACCGCCCGTTGGGCGTGCATCTCGGGCGGGAACAGGTCGCGCACCGAGGCGTCGAGGGCAAACCAGTGGGTGTAGAAGCGGTGCACGAGCTCGTCGGCCCCCTCGCGGCCCGGGCCCGCCCGCCCGAAGGCCCCGCGGAGCACCCGCAGCGCGTCGCGGTCCTCGAGGCTCACGGGCCCCGATTCTAGGCTCGGCGCCGGGCCGCCCGGGAAATTGATAGAGTTGAGCGGAACAGACTCAACCTTGACGGCGTTGAACAACGCGACAAGCATTTTTCCCATACCCCGAACGGAGGTGTCTCGGTTGGCCAGCGACTCTTTCAACCCGACAACCAAGACCCAGGCGGCGTTGACGTCGGCCCTGCAGGCGGCCTCGGCGGCCGGCAATCCCGAGATCAGGCCCGCCCACCTGCTGTTGGCGCTGCTGACCCAGAAAGACGGGATCGCCGCTCCGCTGCTGGAGGCTGTCGGCGTGGAGCCCGCCACGATTCGCGCCGAGGCGCAGAAGCTCACCGACCGGCTGCCGCAGGCCAGCGGCGCCAGCTCGCAACCGCAGCTGTCGCGCGAATCGCTGGCCGCCATCACCACGGCCCAGCAGCTGGCCACCGAGATGGACGACGAATACGTCTCCACCGAGCACCTGATGGTCGGCCTGGCCACCGGCGACTCCGACGTCGCGAAGCTGCTCACCGGGCACGGCGCGTCCCCGCAGGCGTTGCGGGAGGCGTTCGTCAAGGTCCGCGGCAGCGCGCGCGTCACCAGCCCCGAACCCGAGGCCACCTACCAGGCGCTGGAGAAGTACTCGACCGACCTGACGGCGCGGGCCCGCGAGGGCAAGCTCGACCCGGTCATCGGGCGGGACAACGAGATCCGCCGCGTCGTGCAGGTGCTGAGCCGGCGGACCAAGAACAACCCGGTGCTCATCGGCGAGCCGGGCGTCGGCAAGACCGCGATCGTCGAGGGCCTGGCGCAGCGCATCGTGGCCGGGGACGTCCCGGAGAGCCTGCGCGACAAGACGATCATCGCGCTCGACCTCGGTTCCATGGTCGCCGGTTCGAAGTACCGCGGCGAGTTCGAGGAACGCCTTAAGGCCGTCCTCGACGACATCAAGAACTCGGCCGGTCAGATCATCACGTTCATCGACGAGCTGCACACCATCGTGGGCGCCGGCGCGACCGGCGAGGGCTCGATGGACGCCGGCAACATGATCAAGCCGATGCTGGCCCGCGGCGAGCTGCGGCTGGTCGGCGCCACCACGCTCGACGAGTACCGCAAGTACATCGAGAAGGACGCGGCGCTGGAGCGGCGGTTCCAGCAGGTGTTCGTCGGGGAGCCGTCGGTGGAGGACACCGTCGGCATCCTGCGCGGCCTGAAGGACCGCTACGAGGTGCACCACGGCGTGCGCATCACCGACTCCGCCCTGGTGGCCGCCGCGACGCTGTCCGACCGCTACATCACCGCGCGGTTTTTGCCCGACAAGGCCATTGACCTGGTGGACGAGGCGGCGTCGCGCCTGAGGATGGAGATCGACTCCCGGCCCGTCGAGATCGACGAGGTCGAGCGGCTGGTGCGCCGGCTGGAGATCGAGGAGATGGCGCTGGCCAAGGAGGAGGACGAGGCGTCCAAGGAGCGGCTGGAGAAGCTGCGCGCCGAGCTGGCCGACAAGAAGGAAGAGCTCGCCGAGCTGACCACCCGGTGGCAGAACGAGAAGAACGCGATCGACGTCGTGCGCGAGCTCAAGGAACAGCTGGAGACCCTGCGCGGGGAGTCCGAGCGCGCCGAGCGCGACGGTGACCTGGCCAAGGCCGCCGAGCTGCGCTACGGGCGCATCCCCGAGGTGGAGAAGAAGCTGGACGCGGCGCTGCCGCAGGCGCAGGCGCGCGAGCAGGTGATGCTCAAGGAGGAGGTCGGACCCGACGACATCGCCGAGGTGGTGTCGGCGTGGACCGGCATTCCCGCGGGCCGGATGCTCGAGGGCGAGACGGCCAAGCTGCTGCGCATGGAAGACGAGTTGGGCAAGCGCGTCATCGGCCAGAAGCGGGCGGTGCAGGCGGTCTCGGACGCGGTGCGGCGTTCGCGGGCCGGGGTCGCCGACCCCAACCGGCCGACCGGGTCGTTCATGTTTTTGGGCCCGACCGGCGTCGGCAAGACCGAGCTGGCCAAGGCGCTGGCGGAGTTCCTGTTCGACGACGAACGCGCCATGGTCCGCATCGACATGAGCGAGTACGGCGAAAAGCACTCGGTCGCACGGCTCGTCGGCGCCCCTCCGGGCTACATCGGCTACGACCAGGGCGGTCAGCTGACCGAGGCGGTGCGGCGGCGTCCGTACACGGTGATCCTGTTCGACGAGATCGAGAAGGCCCACCCGGACGTGTTCGACGTGCTGCTGCAGGTCCTCGACGAGGGCCGGCTGACCGACGGGCAGGGCCGCACGGTCGACTTCCGCAACACCATCCTGATCCTGACGTCCAACCTGGGGTCGGGCGGCAGCGAAGAGCAGGTGATGGCCGCGGTGCGGTCGGCGTTCAAGCCGGAGTTCATCAACCGGCTCGACGACGTGATCGTCTTCGACGGCCTCGAGCCCGGCGAGCTGGTGCAGATCGTCGACATCCAGCTGGCCCAGCTGCAGAAGCGGCTGGCCCAGCGCCGCCTCACCCTGGAGGTGTCGCTGCCGGCCAAGCAATGGCTGGCCCAGCGCGGGTTCGACCCCGTGTACGGGGCGCGGCCGCTGCGCCGGCTGGTGCAGCAGGCCATCGGCGACCAGCTGGCCAAGCAGTTGCTGGCGGGCGACGTGCACGACGGCGACACCGTCCCGGTGAACGTCAGCCCGGACGGCGACTCGCTGATCCTCGGCTAAGCCCGCTCGTGATGGGGTTGTGACCAGGTCGAATTCTGTATTCCGGCCGGATTGCAGATACCCTGTGTGGGATGGTCCCCCTTTGGTTCACGCTCTCGGCGCTGTGCTTTGTCGGTGCCGGGGTGCTGCTCTACGTCGACATCGATCGGCGTCGCGGGCGCAGCCGGCGGCGCCGGTCGTGGGCGCGGTCGCACGGCTTCGACTACGAGCGTGAGTCGACCGACATCCTGAAGCGGTGGAAGCGCGGCGTGATCTCCACGGTTGGCGACGTCCCCGCCCAGAACGTGGTGCTGGGCCAGATCCGCGGCGAGGCGGTCTACATCTTCGACCTCGAGGAGGTCGCGACGGTGATCGCGCTGCACCGCAAGGTCGGCACCAACGTCGTGGTGGACCTGCGGCTCAAAGGGCTCAAAGAGCCACGGGAGAGCGACATCTGGTTGCTGGGCGCGATCGGGCCGCGGATGGTGTACTCCACCAACCTCGACGCCGCGCGCCGGGCCTGCGACCGGCGCATGGTCACCTTCGCCCACACCGCGCCCGACTGCGCCGAGATCATGTGGAACGAGCAGAACTGGACGCTGGTCGCGATGCCGGTCTCGTCCACCCGCGCGCAGTGGGACGAGGGCCTGCGCACCGTGCGCCAGTTCAACGACCTGCTGCGGGTGCTGCCGCCGGTGCCGCAGGAGGCCCCGCAGGACGCGGGAGCGCCCGCGGCGATTCGCAGCGCCGCGCCGAGCCGGCCCCTGGCCCCCGCGGCCCGCGCGGAGCTGACCTCCAGGCGGCCCCAGCAGGACGTGGGCGGGCTGCTGGGCGAAACCGGCCGCCGCGCGCCGGAGCCGGTGCGCCGCGAGCAGGCGCGCTCGGAGGGCCGCACCGACGCCATCCGCCGCCCGCCGCCGACCGGCCGCAACGGCCGGCAGGCCGGCAACTACCAGCGCTGACGGCGCCCGGAACGGGTCCGGGGGAGGCCTCGGCCCCCGTCATTAGACTGTCGCTCATGCCTCGCCCCGTCGCCCTGATCACCGGGCCGACGTCCGGGATCGGCGCCGGCTACGCGCGGCGCTACGCGGCCGACGGCTACGACCTGGTGCTGGTGGCCCGCGACGTCGACCGGTTGACCAAGCTGGCGGCGGAGCTCGAGGCCCGCGGCGGCAACGTCGAGGTGCTGCCCGCCGATCTGGCCGACGCCGCCGGCCGCGACGCGGTCGCCGAGCGGCTCGCCGCGGGCGTGCGAATCCTGGTGAACAACGCCGGCTTCGGCACCTCCGGCGACTTCTGGACGGCCGACCCCACGCTGCTGCAGGCCCAGCTCGATGTCAACGTCACCGCGGTCATGCGGCTCACCCGCGCCGCCCTGCCGGCCATGCTCGACGCCGGCGCCGGGACCGTCGTCAACGTCGCCAGCGTCGCCGGGCTGGTGCCCGGCCGCGGCTCGACCTATTCGGCGTCCAAGGCGTGGGTGATCGCGTTCAGCGAGGGCCTGGCCGTCGGCCTGCAGGGCAGCGGCGTCGGCGTGCACGCCGTCTGCCCGGGGTACGTGCGCACCGAATTCCACTCCCGCGCCGGGATCGACATGGCCAAGCTGCCGTCGTTTATGTGGCTCGAGGTCGACGACGTCGTCGACAAGAGCCTGGCCGACATCGCCGCCGGCAGGGTGATCAGCATTCCCGGCGTGCATTACAAGGCGCTCGTCGCCGCGGGGCGCATCATGCCGAGGGGCCTGGCGCGCGCGGCCACCAAGCGGATCGGCGGCGGTCGTGGGCGGACCTGACCGCGAGGAGCTGGCCCGGCTGGTGCGACGGCTCTCGGTGGTGCACGGCCGCGTCACGCTGTCGTCGGGCAAGCAAGCCGACTACTACGTCGACCTGCGCCGCGCCACCCTGCACCACCGGGCGTCGGCGCTGATCGGCACGCTGATGCGCGAGCTCACCGCCGACTGGGACTACGCGGTCGTCGGCGGCCTGACCCTGGGCGCCGATCCCGTCGCGACGGCCATCATGCACGCACCGGGCCGGCCCATCGACGCGTTCGTGGTGCGCAAATCCGCGAAAACCCATGGCCTGCAACGCCTTATCGAGGGATCCGAGGTGTCGGGCAAGCGGGTCCTGGTGGTGGAGGACACCAGCACCACGGGCGCCTCGGCGCTGACGGCGGTGCGCGCCGTGCGGGACGCGGGCGGCGACGTGGTCGGGGTGGCCACCGTGGTGGACCGCGCCACCGGCGCCGCCGAGGCCATCCAGGCCGAGGGGCTCAAGTACCGCAGCGTGCTGGGGCTGGCCGACCTGGGGCTGGGCTAGTCGACGTTGCGCCGCCTGATCGCGTTGATCGCCTGCCTCGCCGTGGGCCTGGTGGGGTGCTCGGGCTCGAACCGCCCCGCCCGGGCCTACGGCGCGCAGGCCGCGCGGGTCGGCGAGTCGCTGGCGCTGCTGGGCTGGAACATGTCGGTGACGAACCTGCGCTGGGACGGCGACTACGTGCTGATCGACGTCGACGCGTCGCCGGCCGATCCGCACGCGCCGCACGCCAAACCCCAGGACATCCGCTTCGGTCTGTACGGGGCGCTCGCGCACCCGCTGGAGGCCAACGGCCTGGGCAGCTGCGACCAAGCGGCGGCCGGCGTGCGCGACATCGGCCACCCGCTGGCGGCGCCGCCGGACCGGCTCACCGGCTCGGTTTGCCTTGGGCCGCTCAAGGATCGAAGCCAGGTCCGCGGGGTGTACAGCTACTCGCCGCGCGATCGGATCCCGAACAGCTCGTCGGCCTACCCGGTGGCCTTCCCGGTGGGGTTGCTGCCGACCAACGCCAACGACACCGGCCTGGTCGTCAAGACCGTCAGCCTGTCGGCGTGGCGTGCCGACGGCACCCCGGTGACCAGGGCGCAGCTCGGCGACCCCGCCGCGTTCACCGGCAACGGCTACATGCTGCTGGGGCTGCAGGCCGACGCCCTCGCGGCCCGCTACCGCGACGACTCCGCCGCCCGCGGCGGCCCGATGATGTTGCTCGCGTCGCCGAGCCTGCCCGGCAAGGGCTTGAACCCGGCCTGCGCGACCTACGGGTCGTCGGTGCTGATCCTGCCCGACGCGTCGCTGGACGCGGTGCACGTCAACGCCTCGCTGTGCACCCAGGGCGAGATCAACGAGGCGCTGCTGTACGCGACGGTGGCCGTCGACGGCACCCACGCCGGGGTGTGGACGCAGCGATGACCGAGCCCGGGCCCACCGAGTGGGGGACACCGTCGGGCGGCGTCGGCCCGTGGCTGGGCGAGCTTCCCGACGACCCGCGGTACGACCGAAACCTGTTGCGCGACGGCGACACCCGCAACGTCGTGGACGCCTACCGCTATTGGACGCGGGAGGCGATCATCGCCGACATCGACCGGCGCAGGCACCCCCTGCACGTGGCGATCGAAAACTTCGGCCACGACGCGAACATCGGCTCGGTGGTGCGCACCGCCAACGCCTTTGCGGTGGACACCGTGCACATCGTCGGGCGGCGGCGCTGGAATCGCCGCGGCGCCATGGTGACCGACCGCTACCAGCGGCTGTGCCATCACGACAGCACCGCCGAGCTGCTCGACTTCGCCGCCGCCGCCGGGTTGACCGTCGTCGCGGTGGACAACGTCCCCGGCGCAACGCGCCTGGAAGAGACCGCGCTGCCGCGGGATTGCCTAATGGTGTTCGGGCAGGAGGGTCCCGGCATCACCGACGACATCCGGGCCGGCGCGGCGCTGACGGTGTCGATCGCCCAGTTCGGATCCACCCGAAGCATCAACGCCGGCGTCGCGGCCGGGATCGCGATGCACGCGTGGATCCGCCAGCACGCCGACCTGTCCCGCGCGTGGTGACGGCTTCGCGTGTGAACCCACGGCTTTGCGTGTGAACCCACGGCGCGATTTAGTGAATTTCCCGCCCAGGATGCACACGGAAAGCCCTCAGTGCAGACTCAACTCCACAGCGTCACATGCACTTTCGGGCGGAACCGGGTCACGCCGACGCCGGAGCCCCGGATCATCGCCTGGGTGCACCTGGGCGTGGTGATGAAGCGGACGAGCTCAGACACCGCGGGCTGGCGGACCGACGGCGCCAGCGTCGCCGCGCACCACTCGCCCGCGCGGTCCAGGCCCGGACCGGTCAGGCGAACCAACCGCCCGGCCGCGAGGTCTTTTGCAACCGCGAAGCCGATCGTCAGCGTGGCCCCGCCCACCCGCTGCACCTCCTCCAGCGCGGCGGCGTCGCTTTGGAAGATGCGTTGCTGCGACTCCGGAATGGCCAACTCTCGCAACATCTTTGCGACCTCGCCGGCCACGTTGCCCGCGGCCGGCCCGAGCATCCACTGCTGCTGACGCAGCAACGCCGGCGTCGGAACAGCCGCGGCCAGTGGGTTATTCGGCCCCACCACGGTGATGATCTGATACTTCAAAAACGGCCGCACGAAGATCGCGTCGTCGGCCACCATCGAGCCCTCGCCCGCCGGACCGATCGCGATGTCGACGGCCCGCGCGCAGATCAAATCGCGAAACCGGCTCGTCGGGTGAACACTGAGCTCCACCGACAGGTCGTCGGCCCGCGACGAGAACAGCTCGATCAGCCCGGGCGCGGCGTGCTCGGCGAACGCGGTGGACGCGGCGATCCGCAGCAGCCGTCGCCCGTGTGCGGCCTCGGTGACCTCGATCGCGGTTTGTTGCTGCAGGCCCAGAATTTCGACCGCGCGGCTGGCCAGCCGCAGGCCGCCGGGCGTGAACGCCAGCCCCCCAGCGGTCCGCGTGAACAGCGGGTCGTCGAGCTCCTTGCGCAGCGCCGCCACGAGCATCGAGACCCCGGCGTCGGAAACCCCCAGCTCCGCCGCGGCGGCCCGCACCGAACCCAAACGCACCACCGCCGAATAGGCCCGAAGTTGAGCCGGAGTCATGAAAGTGAGCCTACGTTCAAGGTGTGCGTGACGTCCTTGCCGAGCTGATCTCGATCTGGCGCGCCGGCGACACGGCGGGGCTGGGGACCGTGGTCCGAACCTTCCAATCCGCGCCGCGGCCGCCGGGGGCCTCGATGGTCGTGGCGCCGGACGGTTCGGTGGCCGGGTCGGTGTCCGGCGGCTGCGTGGAGGGCGCGGTGTACGAGCTCGCCACCGAGGTCGCGAAGACGGGGGCGCCGCGACTTCAGCGTTACGGGGTCAGCGACGACGACGCGTTCGCGATCGGTCTGACGTGCGGCGGGATCATCGACGTCTTCGTCGAATCGGTGTCGCGGCAGACGTTCCCGGAACTCGGCGCCGTGGCCGCCGACATCGGCGAGCACCGGCCGGTGGCGACCGCGACCGTCATCGCCCACCCCGACGCGCGGTGGGTGGGGCGCCGGCTGGTCATCCGGCCGGACGGCGCGGCGGGGTCGCTGGGTTCGGCGCGCGCCGACGCCGCGGTCGCCGACGACGCGCGCGGCCTGCTCGCCGTGGGCCGCAGCGACGTCCTCAAGTACGGACCCGACGGCCAGCGGCTGGGCGACGGCATGGAGGTCTTCGTGTCGAGCTTCGCGCCACGGCCGCGGATGCTGGTGTTCGGCGCCATCGACTTCGCCGCGGCCCTGGCGCGGCAGGGGTCCTTCCTCGGCTACCGGGTCACCGTCTGCGACGCCCGCGCGGTGTTCGCCACGCCGGCGCGGTTCCCCGGCGCCGAAAACGTCGTCGTCGATTGGCCCCACCGCTATCTTGCCGCCCAAGCCGAGGCCGGCGCCGTCGACGCCGGCACCGTGATCTGCGTCCTCACCCACGACCCGAAATTCGACGTCCCTTTGCTCGAGGTGGCGTTGCGCCTGCCTCAGGTGGGCTATGTCGGGGCGATGGGGTCGCGCCGCACCCACGACGACCGGCTGAACCGGCTGCGCGCCGCGGGGCTGACCGACGCCGAGCTGGGCCGGTTGTCCAGCCCCATCGGGCTGGACTTGGGCGCCCGCACCCCCGAGGAAACCGCGGTGTCGATCGCCGCCGACATCATCGCCAAACGCTGGGGTGGCGGCGGTCGCCCGCTCACCCAGACCGCCGGGCGGATCCACCACGACGCCGCCGAGGCGCAGGTCGCAGGCTAATTCAGCGATTACTTAACTCGCTATTGACGCCCAGGTCAGCGGGGCCGACACTGGGGTGCTCCCAGCGAAGTGAGGTGCGTCACATGCAGGTGCCCGGGCCCTTCGAGTACGAACGCGCAACCAGCGTCGACCACGCGGTCGGGCTGCTGGATCGGCTGGGGGAGGGGGCGCGGGTGATCGCCGGCGGGCACAGCCTGCTGCCCATGATGAAGCTGCGCATCGCCAACCCGGAATACCTCGTCGACATCAACGACCTGGCGCCCGAGCTCGGTTACGTGATCACCGATCCGACACTGGTGCGCATCGGCGCGATGACCCGCCACCGCGAGATTCTGGAGTCCGGCACGCTGGCCGCCGTTTGCCCGATCTTCCGCGACGCCGAACGGGTGATCGCCGACCCGGTGGTTCGCAACCGCGGCACCCTGGGCGGCTCGCTCTGTCAGGCGGACCCGGCCGAGGACCTGGTGACGGTTTGCAGCGTGCTGGACGCGGTGTGCCTGGCCCGCGGGCCGTCGGGCGAGCGCGAGATACCGATCGGCGATTTCGTGGCCGGGCCCTACGAGACCACGCTCGCGCACAACGAAATTCTGGTGGAGGCCCGGATTCCGGTGCGGCTCAACACCTCCAGCGCCTACGCGAAGGTGGAGCGCCGCGTCGGCGATTGGGCGGTGACGGCGGCGGGAGCCTCGCTCACCCTCGACGGCGACGCGATAGCGGCCGCCCGCGTCGGCCTGACGGCGGTGAACCCGGACCCCGACGCGCTGGCCGAACTGGCGGCGACGCTGGTCGGCCGGCCGGCCACCGAGGAGACCTTCGCCGAGGCGGGCCGGCGCGCCGCGGCGGCCTGCGACCCGGTTACCGACGTGCGCGGCACCGCGGAGTACAAGCGCCACCTGGCCTCCGAACTGACCATCCGCACGCTGCGCACCGCGTCGCAGCGGGTGCGCGAGCAAGGGAGCGACTAGCGATGCAGGTGAACATGACGGTCAACGGCGAGCAGGTGATCGCCGAGGTCGAGCCCCGGACCCTGCTGGTGCATTTCTTGCGGGATCAGTTGCGGCTCACCGGAACCCACTGGGGCTGCGACACCAGCAACTGCGGGACGTGCGTGGTCGACGTGGACGGCGTGCCGGTGAAGTCCTGCACGATGCTGGCCGTGATGGCGTCGGGGCACAGCGTCCGGACCGTCGAGGGGCTCGCGGTTGACGGCCGGCTCGACCCGATTCAGGAAGGGTTCATGCGCTGCCACGGTCTGCAATGCGGCTTCTGCACGCCGGGCATGATGATCACCGCCCGCGCCCTGCTGGACCGCGACCCCAACCCCGACGAGGACACCATCCGGGAGGCGATCTCGGGGCAGATCTGCCGCTGCACCGGATACACCACGATCGTGCGCTCCATCCAGTGGGCGGCGCGGCACCCAACAGAGGCGGCCAGCTCATGACGACCATCGAATCCCGCCCTCCCTCACCCGAAGACACGGCCGACAACGACCAAAAGCCGTGCGGCCACGGCCGGATGCTGCGCAAGGAGGACCCGCGCTTCATCCGGGGCCGCGGCACCTACGTCGACGACGTCGCGCTGCCGGGCATGCTGCACCTGGCCATCCTGCGTTCGCCCTACGCGCACGCCCGCATCGCCGGCATCGATGTGACCGCGGCCCTTGCGCATCCGAAGGTCAAGGCGGTGGTGACGGGCGCGGACCTGGCCGACAAGGGCCTGGCCTGGATGCCGACGCTGTCCAACGACGTGCAGGCCGTCCTGGCCACCGACAAGGTGCGGTTCCAGGGCCAGGAGGTGGCGTTCGTCGTCGCCGAGGACCGCTATTCGGCCCGCGACGCGCTGGAGCTGATCGACGTCGACTACGACCCGCTGGACCCCGTCGTCGACGTCCGCCGGGCGCTCGACCCGTCCGCCCCGGTGATCCGCACCGACCTCGAGAACAAGAAAGACAACCACATCTTCGACTGGGAGACCGGCGACGCGGCCGCCACCGAGGCGGCGTTCGCGCGCGCCGACGTCGTCGTCAAGCAGGAGATCGTCTACCCGCGCGTGCACCCCGCGCCCATGGAAACCTGCGGCGCGGTCGCCGATTTGGACCCGGTGACCGGCAAGCTCACGCTGTGGACCACCTCGCAGGCGCCGCACGCGCACCGCACCCTGTACGCGTTGGTCGCCGGCCTGCCCGAACACAAGATCCGGGTGATCTCGCCCGACATCGGCGGCGGGTTCGGCAACAAGGTGCCGATCTACCCGGGCTACGTCTGCGCGATCGTCGGCTCGCTGCTGCTGGGCAAGCCGGTGAAATGGATGGAGGACCGCAGCGAAAACCTGACGTCCACCAGCTTCGCCCGCGACTACATCATGGTCGGCGAGATCGCGGCCACCAAAGACGGCAGGATCCTGGCGATCCGGTCCAACGTGCTCGCCGACCACGGCGCGTTCAACGGCCAGGCGGCGCCGACGAAATACCCGGCCGGCTTCTTCGGCGTGTTCACCGGCAGCTACGACCTGGAGGCCGCCTACTGCCACATGACCGCCGTATACACCAACAAGGCGCCCGGCGGGGTGGCCTACGCGTGCTCGTTCCGGATCACCGAGGCGGTGTACTTCGTCGAGCGACTGGTCGACTGCCTGGCCTTCGAGCTCAAGATGGACCCGGCCGAGCTGCGGCTGCGAAACCTGCTGCGGCCCGAGCAGTTCCCGTACCAGAGCAAGACCGGCTGGACCTACGACTCGGGTGACTACGAGGCCACCATGCGCAAGGCCATGGACATGATCGGCTACGACGCGCTGCGGGCCGAGCAGAAGGAGCGGCGGGCGCGCGGCGAGCTGATGGGCATCGGGATGGCCTTTTTCACCGAGGCGGTCGGCGCCGGCCCGCGCAAGGACATGGACATCCTCGGCCTCGGCATGGCCGACGGGTGCGAGCTTCGGGTGCATCCGACGGGCAAAGCCGTTGTGCGGCTGTCGGTTCAGAGCCAGGGCCAGGGCCACGAGACGACGTTCGCCCAGATCGTCGCCGAGGAGCTGGGCATCCCGCCCGACGACATCGAGGTGGTCCACGGCGACACCGACCAGACCCCGTTCGGGCTCGGCACCTACGGCAGCCGGTCGACGCCGGTGTCGGGCGGGGCCGCTGCGCTGGTCGCCCGCAAGGTGCGCGACAAGGCGAAGATCATCGCCTCGGGCATGCTCGAGGTTTCGGTGGCCGACCTCGAGTGGGAGAAGGGCACGTTCAGGGTCAAGGGCGACCCGTCGGCGTCGGTGACGATCGCCGACATCGCGATGCGCGCGCACGGGGCCGGCGACCTGCCCGACGGCATCGAGGGCGGGCTGGACGCCGAGGTCTGTTACAACCCGTCAAATCTCACCTATCCCTACGGCGCGTATTTCTGTGTGGTGGACGTGGATCCGGGCACCGCGGTGGTCAAGGTGCGGCGGTTTTTGGCCGTCGACGACTGCGGCACGCGCATCAACCCGATGATCATCGAGGGCCAGGTGCACGGCGGCATCGTCGACGGCATCGGGATGGCGTTGATGGAGATGATCGCCTTCGACTCCGACGGCAACTGCCTGGGCGGGTCGCTGATGGATTACCTCATCCCGACCGCGGTCGAGGTGCCACACCTCGAGACCGGCCACACCGTGACGCCGTCGCCGCATCACCCGATCGGCGCGAAGGGCATCGGCGAATCGGCCACCGTGGGTTCGCCCCCGGCCGTGGTGAACGCGGTGGTGGATGCGTTGGCGCCGTTCGGGGTTCGACACGCCGACATGCCGCTGACGCCGTCGCGGGTGTGGGAGGCCATGCAGGGCAGGGCGAGGCCGCCGATTTAGGCGTCGCGACGATGCAGAGCGAGTAACGAGCGATGAGGAAAAGCGGCGCAATCGAGCACAGCACGATCAGTGAGCGCGCACAGGAGCTGTTGGCGGCACGGACGCCGTTCGTGCGCGCGACCGTGGTGCGCGCCCAGCCGCCCACCTCGTCCTACCCGGGCGACGAGGCAATCCTGTTGGCGGACGGCACCATCGAGGGCTTCGTCGGCGGCCAGTGCGCCCAAAACTCCGTCCGCAAGGCGGCGCTCGGCGCTCTGCAGGCGGGCGAGAGCGTGCTGCTGCGGGTGCTTCCCGACGGCGACGTGCATTTTCCCGAGGCGCCCGGCGCCTGCGTCGTCGTCAACCCGTGCCTGTCCGGCGGATCGCTGGAGATCTTCTTGACCCCGCAGCTGCCGGCGCCGCTGATCGAGATCCACGGGGCCAGCCCGATCGCCGAGGCGCTGGCCCAGCTGTGCGGGGTATTGGGCTACGACGTCCGCCGCGGCACCGACGTCGGCGAAGCCACGGCGGTGGTGATCGCCAGCCACGGCGGGCCGGAGGCCGAAATCATCCGCGCCGCACTCGATCACGGCGTCGGGTACGTCGGCCTGGTCGCCAGCAAGGTACGCGGCGCCGCCGTCCTGGGCCAACTCGAGCTGTCCGACGACGAGCGGTCCCGGGTGCACACCCCGGTCGGGCTGGCCATCGGGGCCAAGACCCCCGCGGAGATCGCGGTCTCGATCGCCGCCGAGCTCATCGCCGGCATCCGCGGCGGCGGCCTGCGCCGCGCCGTCGCCGCGCCGCAGCGCCCGGCTTCCGGGGCGGTCGATCCGGTGTGCGGCATGTCGGTGACCATCGGGCCCGACACCGAGCACCTCCGGGTGGCCGGCGCCGATTACTGGTTCTGCGGCCCCGGGTGCCGCGCGGCGCTCGCCGCCGGGAAAGCTGGCGCATGACCGTCACCGGTGTCGTGCTGGCGGCCGGCGGTTCGCGCAGGCTCGGAGCCCCCAAACAGCTGCTGCCATACCGGGATACGACGCTCTTGGGCGCCACCCTCGGGGTGGCCCGCGGCGCGGGGTTCGACCAGCTCATCGTCACCCTCGGCGCGGCGGCCCGCGCGGTGCGCGCCGCGGTGCGCCTCGACGGGGCCGACGTGGTGTCCGTCGACGACGCGGCGACCGGGTGCGCGGCCTCGCTGCGGGCCGCGCTGGACCGGGTCGATCCGCGGTCCGGCGGGATCGTGCTGATGCTCGGCGATCAGCCCGGCGTGCGGCCGGCCACGCTGCACCGACTGATCGCCGAGGGACCGGGCGCCGACATCGCGGTGTGCCGCTACGACGACGGCCTCGGGCATCCGTTCTGGTTGGGCCGCAGCGTGTTCGGCGATCTGCGCGAACTGCGCGGCGACAAGGCGGTGTGGAAGCTGGTGGAATCGGGCCGGCGCGGGGTGCGCGAGCTCGCCGTCGACGGCCGGATCCCGCCCGACGTCGACACGTGGGACGACTACCGCCGGCTGGTGGCGTCGTCATGACGCGCCCGGCCCCGTTTTCGGGCGTCGACGACGTCGTCGCGCGCTTCGACGCGCACGACTACCTGCTCGACACGGGAACCGCGTCGGCGATCTACCTGGTGGTCACGCTCGGCCGGCCGCTGCTGCTGGAGGGCGAACCCGGCGTCGGCAAGACCACGGCCGCGAAAACCCTTGCGGCGGTGTGCGATACCGAATTGGTGCGACTACAGTGCTACGAAGGACTGACCGCCAGCGAGGCGCTGTACGACTGGAACTACCAGCGCCAGTTGCTGTCCATCAGGCTGGCCGAAGCCGGCGGCAGGGGCATCGAAGAGGCGGACCTCTACACCGAGCGATACCTGATCGACCGCCCCATCCTGCGTTGCGTGCGGCACCGCGGCCCGGCCCCACCGGTGCTGCTGATCGACGAAATCGACCGCGCCGACGACGAATTCGAGGCCCTGCTGCTGGAATTCCTCGGGGAATCCGCCGTCACCGTGCCCGAGCTGGGCACCTTCGTCGCCGAGCGGCCGCCGGTGGCCGTGCTGACCTCCAACCGCAGCCGCGACCTGCACGACGCGCTGCGCCGCCGCTGCCTGTATCACTGGATCGACTACCCGGAGCCGGCCCGGGCCGCCGCGATCGTCCGCCGGACGGTTCCCGGCGCGACGGCGCCGCTGATCGAGCACGCGACGCGGTTCATCGGCCGCGTCCGCGACCTCGACCTGGACAAGCCGCCGGGCGTGGCCGAGACGATCGACTGGGTCGCCGCGCTGGTGTCACTCGGCGTCGCCGATCTCGTCGACCCGGAGGCCGTCGCCAGCCTGGGGGCGCTGGCCAAGACTCCGGACGACCGTAGCCTGATTCGGGACGCGTTTTCCGAATACAGCCGCACCTGAGAGGACTCGCCGCATGAAGATCGCCAACCAGTTCACCGTCAGCGCGCCCATCGATCAGGCCTGGGACGTGCTGTGCGACCTGGAGCAGGTGATCCCGCTGATGCCCGGCGCCCAGCTGACCGGCCGCGAGGGCGACGACTACCTGGGCAAGGTAAAGGTCAAGGTGGGGCCGGTGACCAGCGAGTTCAGCGGCAGGGTGCACTTCGTCGAGCTGGACCGCGACCAGCATCGCGCGGTCATCGACGGCACGGGCAAGGAGTCACGCGGCACCGGCAACGCGGCCGCCACGGTCACCGCCCAGTTGAAGGCGGACGGGGACCGCACCAGCGTCACCGTCGACACGGACCTGAAAATCGTCGGCAAGCTGGCCCAGTTCGGCAGCGGCATGCTGCAACAGGTTTCGGAGAAGCTGTTGGGCCAGTTCGTGGAATCGCTCGAGGCCGAGCTGGCCGCCAAGAAAGCACCCACCCCGGCGGCCCCCGCCGCCCCGACGACGACCGAATCCGCGCCCGGGCCGCGGCACGCGGCCGCCGAGCCCGAACCCATCGACCTGCTCGACCTGGCCGGCGGCGACCGGCTCAAGAAGTACGGCGCGGCGGCGGTCGCGGCGCTCGCCGTGCTGGTGCTGATCTGGGTGTTGCGCCGGAGGCGTTAGCGCCGTGAGCACCCCACTGCTGTTGCGGGGCGTGGATATGGCGGCGTTCGCGGCCGCAGTGGTGGCGCGCCTGCGCGGCGCGGGGGTGCAGGTGTCGGCCAATGGCCCGGCGGACTTCGTGCGGGCGCTGCGGCAGCTGGTGCCCGACACGACGTCGGCGTTGTATTGGGCGGCGCGGCTGACCCTGGTCAACCGGATGGAAGACCTCGGGGCCTTCGACGCGGTTTTTCAGGCGGCGTTCGGCGCGGCCCGGCCCGACGGCGCGACGAGCCCAGCCCCGGTGCTGCCCCTGCCGGGCCCCAAGGCGCCGGCGGCCGGCACGCCGCGCCCCGCGGGGGGCCCGCCGAACGCGGGCGCAGGACGACTGCCCTGGGCCACCCGCGCGTCCACCGGCCGGGACGCGGCCGAGGAAACGGGAGTTGTGCTGCCCGATCCGCTGCCCGGCCGGATCGCCGCGCGCGCCGACGAGCCGTTCGACCGCTTCGACGCGGACGACCTCCGCTTGCTCGGCTCCTGGCTGGAGGCCAGCGCCGCGCGCTGGCCGCGGCGGCGCAGCATGCGGTTGGAGCCCAGCGCGGGCGGCAAGCGCATCGACCTGCGCGCCACGATGCGCGCCTCGCGCGAAACCGGCTGGGAATCGCTCAAATTGGCGCGCACGCGGCCCCGCCGCCGGCCCCGGCGGGTGGTCTTGGCCTGCGACGTGAGCCGCTCCATGCAGCCGTACGCGGCGATCTATCTGCATTTGATGCGGGCGGCGGCGCTGCGGCGCGGGGGCGCGAGGCCCGAGGTCTTCGCGTTCTCGACGTCGCTGACCCGGCTGACCTCGGTGCTCTCGCACCGCTCGGCCGAGGTGGCGCTGCGGAAGGCCAACGCGAAGGTCACCGACCGGTACGGCGGCACGTTCATCGGCCGCAGCCTCGGTGCGCTGCTCGCCGCGCCGCACGGCAACGCGCTGCGCGGGGCGGTGGTGATCATCGCCTCGGACGGCTGGGACGCCGACCCGCCCGATGCGCTCGGCCGCGCGATGGCCAGGCTGCGGCGCCGCGCCGCACTGCTGGTGTGGCTGAATCCCCGTGCGGCGCAGAGGGAATTCGAACCACTGGCCGGCTCGATGGCCGCGGCCCTGCCGTATTGCGACCTGTTCTTGCCGGCGAACTCGCTGAGCGGGCTGCGCGAGCTGCTTGTCGCCCTGGCTAGTCCGGCATCGCTGCGATGAGCTGCTCGGCGGTCAGCGGAAGTGACCGTACCCGCACGCCGAGCGCGTCGTAGACCGCGTTGGCGATCGCGGCGGCCGTCGGTCCCTGGGCGCACTCGCCGACGCCCAGCGACGGATTGTCCCGCGCGCCAACGAGTTCCACCTCGACCGCGGGCACCTCGGAGAACCGCAGGATCCGGTAGGTCTCCCAGGTGTCGCTGGTGACGTTGAAGCGGTCGAAGCGCACCCGTTCCTTGAGCGTCCAGCTGGTGGCCTGCACGGCGCCGCCCTCGATCTGGTTGGCCGCGCCGTCGGGATTGACGATCAGGCCCGCGTCCACCGCGACGACCAGCCGGCGCACCCGGACCTCCTCGAGCGCCTCCACCTCCGCGACCACCGCGCAGTAGGCGGCCAGGTTCTTGTACCGCGCATACCCGACGCCGTGGCCGACCGCGTCCCGTGGCGCCCGGTCCGTCCACCCGGCCCGCGACGCCGCCGCCCGCAGCACCGCCCGCCCGCGCGGGTCCGACAGGTGCGCCAGCCGGAACTCGACCGGGTCGCGGCCCGCGGCCGCCGCCAGCTCGTCCATGAACGACTCGGCGGCAAAGATGTTGACGAACGCGCCCAGCGAACGCAGCGCCGAGGTGCGCAGCGGCATCTCTTTCAGCAGGTGGTTGACCACCCGATAGGACGGAAAGTCGTAGCCCGGCACCGAGTTTCGACCGGTCCCGCCGCCCCATTGCGCGGGCGGCTCACCGCCGGCGCGAATCGGCTCCCCGCCGGCGCGGTGGCTGGCCGCCAGCAGCGCGCTCGTCGGCGTCGTCCCCGGGCGGCCCATGTAGCTGCCGCTGTAGATCTCGTGGCGCCAGCCCAGCACGGTTCCGTCGGCACCGCAGTCGGCGGACATCTCGACGACGGCCGCGGGGCCGAACGGCGCCCACGCCAGCTCGTCGGGGCGCGACCACACCACGTGCACCGGCCGGCCGGGCACCGCCCGCGCCAGCAGCGCCGCGTCCATCGCGACGTCGTCGGCGCCGTTGTGCCCGTAGCACCCCGCCCCCTCGACGTGGCGCACCACCACCCGATCGGCCGAAAGACCAAGCGCGGCAGCCAGTTCCCGCCCCAGCGCGTGCACGCCCTGGCTGTGCGACCAGACCTCCAGGCGGCCGTCTCCGGACCAGCGTGCCGCCGCGGCCGACGGGCCGATCGACCCGTGCGCCAGGTACGGCCGGTGGTAGCGGGCCGAATGCGACCGTGTCGAATTAACCGGCGCCGCAGCCTCTTTGGAGGCCAGCACCGTCGTCTCCGCCGCCGCCGCCAACAGAAACCCGGGCAGGTCGTTTTCGTCGGGCAGCGTCGGGCGCTCGTCCCAGGCGGCGTCGCGGCGCAGCCGCTCGGCCGCGCGGACCGCGACCTCCTCGCGGTCGGCCACCACGCCGAGGAACTCGCCGTCGCGCACCACGGTGATCACGCCCGGCAGCGCCAGCGCGGGCCCGGTGTCCAGCCCGCGCAGCGCCGCGCCGCGCGACGGCGGGCGCACCACCCGCCCGTACAGCTGGCCGTCCAGCACCAGGTCGTGCAGGTAGCGGGGTCGGCCGGTCAGCTTGTCGGGCAGGTCGATTCGCTGAAGGGCGGTGCCGACGACCGCGTAGTCCGACCCGGGTTTGGGCGCCGCCTTCCCGGTCGCCGGCCGGTCCAGCAGCGTGTCGTCGGCGAGCTCCCAGTAGCTGGTGGCCAACCCGCCCGGCCCGGTGATCTCGCCGTCGGCGACGTCGAGGTCGTCGGGCGCCACCGCCAGCTTGGCCGCCGCGGCGTCGAGGTAGATCGCGCGGGCCTCGGCGCACACCTGGCGCAGCGCCGCGCCCGACTGCTGGATCGACCGGCTGCCGGCGGTGAACCCTTCGTCGGGGCTGCGGTCGGTGGCCGCCGCGATCATCCGCACCCGGTCGACGCCGACGTCGAGCTCCTCGGCCGCGATCTGCGCCAGCGCCGTCAGCACGCCCTGGCCCAGCTCCACCTTGCCCGAGCGCACCTGAACCACGCCGTCGGCGGTGATCCGGACCCATTGCCCCAGAACGGGATTGGCCGTCAGCGACTCCGGCAGCTCAATCAGCTCAGGCGGCTCAGGCAACTCAGACATCAGCGGGCCCCCCGCATCTTTGAGGCGGCGCGCAGCACCGCCGCCACCACCCGGTTGTGCGAGCCGCACCGGCACAGGTTGGGGTCCAGCGCGGCGCGGACCTCGGCCTCGGTCGGGTCGGGGTTGGCGTCCAGCAGCGCCGCGGCCGCCACCACGATGCCCGACATGCAGTACCCGCACTGCGCCGCCTGCCCGGCGATCAGCTCCCGGGCCACCGGGTGGGGCTCCCCGCCGGAGCCGAGCCCTTCGACCGTGCGGATCGACTTGCCCGCGACCGACCACAGCGGCGTGTCGCAGGAGTAGACGGGCCGGCCGTCGACCAGCACGAAGCACGCGCCGCACAGCCCCACCCCGCAGCCGAACCGCGTGCCCTTCAGTCCCAGGTGGTTGCGCAGCGCGTACAGCAGCGGGGTGTCGTCCTCGGTGTCGACCTCACAGCGGCGCCCGTTGACGGTCAAGTTGGTCACGGGCTCCAGCATCCTCGCGTCGCGGGCATGGGGCAGGATCGACAGGTATGGATCAGCTGTGGGCAAACCGGGCGGCCAGCTCCGAAGCCGCTGTCGCGCAACGACACCTGAAGCGGCTGTGGGGGCTGCCGGGAACGCAGCTGGGGGTGGTGGCCTGGCCGGCAACGCGGCGGGACCGGTCGTTCGGCACCTGGCACTACTGGTGGCAGGCGCACCTGCTGGATTGCCTGGTGGACGCGCAGCTACGCGATCCGCAGCCCGGCCGCCACGCCAGGATCACCCGGCAGGTCCGCTCGCACCGGCTGCGCAACAACGTGCGGTGGACCAACAGCTACTACGACGACATGGCGTGGCTGGCGCTGGCGCTGGAACGCGCCCACCGGATCGCCGGCGTCACGCGGCGGCGCGCGCTGACCACGCTCGCCGACCAATTCGTCGACGCATGGGTGCCCGAGGACGGCGGCGGCATCCCGTGGCGCAAGCAGGACCAGTTCTTCAACGCCCCGGCCAACGGGCCGGCGGGCATCTTCCTGGCGCGTTACGGCGATCGGCTCAAGCGGGCCGAGCAGATGGCCGACTGGATCGACCGCACCCTGATCGACCCCGAGACGCACCTGGTGTTCGACGGCATCAAGGCCGGCTCGCTGGTCCGGGCGCAGTACACCTACTGCCAGGGCGTGGTGCTGGGCCTGGAAACCGAGCTCGCCGCGCGCACCGGCGCCGAGGTGCGGGCCCGGCACGCGGCGCGGGTGCATCGGCTGGTCGCGGCCGTCGGCGAGCACATGGCGCCGTCGGGGGTGCTGCGCGGCGCCGGCGGCGGCGACGGCGGCCTGTTCGGCGGCGTCACGGCGCGATACCTCGCGCTGGTCGCCACCACGCTGCCCGGCGACTCCGCGGACGACGCGGTGGCCCGCGACACCGCCCGCACCATCGTGCTGGCCAGCGCGAAATCGGCGTGGGAGAACCGGCAGACGGTCGACGGGCTGCCCCTGTTCGGGGCGTTCTGGGACCGCGACGCCGAGCTGCCCACCGAAGTCAGCGAGGGCGGCCAGGAGGCGCAGTTCATCGGGGGCGCCGTCAACTCGTCGGCGATCGCCGAACGCGACCTCTCGGTGCAGCTCTCCGGGTGGATGCTGATGGAGGCCGCATGTAACGTCACCGCCGTGAGCGAGGCGAAATGAGCGAACCCGGCAGCTGGACCCCCGACGATGACACCCTGGCCGCGGCCAACCTCACCCGTTTCATGGCCTGGCTGGCCGAGACGGGCCGCGGCCACTACGGCGACTACCACGCGCTGTGGCGCAAGTCCGTCGACGACATCGACTGGTTCTGGGACGCCGTCTGGCACTTCTTCGACATCCGGGCCGAGAGCCCGCCCACCGCGGTGCTCGGGGAGCGCGCCATGCCCGGTGCGCAGTGGTTTCCCGGCGCCACCCTCAACTACGCCACCGAGGTGTTCCGGCACGCGACCGACGAGCGGCCCGCGCTGATCGTCGTCGGCGAGGACGGCGCCAGCGAGTGGTCGTGGGAGCGGCTGCGGCGCGAGACCGCGGCGTTCGCGGCGTATTTGCGCGGGGCCGGCGTGCGGCCGGGCGACGCCGTCGTCGGATACCTGCCCAACGTCGGTGAGGCCGTCGTCGCCGCGCTGGCCGCGGCCGCCGTGGGCGCGGTCTGGGCGGTGTGCAACCAGGACGTCGCCGTCGACGGCGTGATCGCCAGGCTGGGCCAGGTGGCGCCGCTGGTGCTGGTGGCCACCGACGGCTCGGTGTACGGCGGCAAGCGCATCGATCGCCGCTCGGAGATCGACGCGATCCGGGCCGCCATGCCGACGCTGCGGGCCACCGTGGTGGTGCCGCGGCTCGGGCTGGACCTGCCGGGCAACGCGGTCCCGTGGGCCGCGGCGGTGGAATCGGATGCGGCGCTGGACATTACGCCGGTACCGTTCGCCCACCCGCTGTGGGTGATGTTCTCGTCGGGAACCACCGGAAAGCCGAAGGGCATCGTGCACGGCCACGGCGGCGCCGCGCTCGAGCACCTGAAGTATTTGAGCCTGCAGCTGGACCTGCACCCCGGCGACCGGTTCCTGTGGTACTCGTCCACCAGTTGGATGATGTGGAACCTGCTGGTGTCCGGGCTGATGGTCGACACCACCATCGTGCTCTACGACGGCAGCCCGACGCATCCGAGCACCGACGGCCTGTGGCGGGTCGCCGCCGACGCCGGCGTCACCGTGCTCGGCGCCGGGGCGGGCTACCTGTTGGCTTGCGCCAAGGAGCAGCTGAGGCCCGGCGCGTCCTACCGGCTGGATGCGGTGCGCACCGTGGGGTCGACGGGTTCGCCGCTGCCGGCGTCGGGCTTCCGCTGGGTGCACGAGGGGCTGGGCCGCCCGGTGCCGGTGGTCTCGATGAGCGGCGGCACCGACGTCTGCACGGCCTTCATCGGCGGCTGCCCGATCGTGCCGATCCGGGCCGGCGAGCTGTCGTCCATCTGCCTGGGAGCGGCGATCGAATCCTGGGTTGGCCCAAACGAACCCGTGATCGGGCGCGAGGGCGAGCTGGTGATCACCAAGCCGATGCCGTCGATGCCGGTGTTCTTCTGGAACGACGACGACGGCAGCCGCTACCGCGGCGCGTACTTCGACAAGTACCCGGGCGTGTGGTGCCACGGGGATTGGATCACCATCACCGACCGCGGATCCGCTGTGGTGCACGGCCGTTCGGACGCCACCTTGAACCGGATGGGCGTGCGGATGGGCAGCGCCGAGATCTACAACGCGGTCGAGGGCATGCCCGAGGTGCGCGACTGCCTGGTGGTCGGCGTCGAGCAGGACGACGGCGGGTACTGGATGCCGCTGTTCGTGGCGCTGGCCGAGGGCGTGAGCCTGGACGACGAGCTGCGCGGCCGGATCGTGGCCTCGATCCGCCGGCACGCCTCCCCGCGGCACGTGCCCGACGACGTGCTGGAGGTTCCGGGCATCCCGCGCACGCTGACCGGCAAGCGGCTGGAGATCCCGATCAAGCGGATCCTGCTGGGGGCGGCCCCCGGCGAGGCGGTGCAGCGGAGTTCGATCGACAGCCCGGAGCTGCTAGACGCTTTCGTTGCGTACCGCAGAAGCCGGGTCTGAGTCGGGCTCCCGGTCGGCCGCGCGCGCCGCGCGGCGCCGGCCCCGGTAGCCCCGCCACGCGGCGATGAACGCGGGCATCAGCGAGACACACAGGATGGCCAGGATGATCTTTTCCAGGTTCTGGTGCACGAACGGCACGGTGCCCAGGAAGTAGCCGGCCAGCGTCGCGCCGCCGCCCCAGGCGACGCCCCCGACGATGTCGAACCCGAGGAACACCGGGTAGCGCATGTACGACACCCCCGCGACCACCGGGACGAACGTCCGCACGAACGGCGCGAACCGGGCCAGGATGACCGCCCAGGGGCCGTACTTCTCGAAGAACGCGTGCGACTCGGTCACGTAGTGCTTCTTGAAGAACCGGGAGTCTTCCTTCTTGAACAGCGCCGGCCCGATCCGCCGCCCGATGAAGTACCCGGTCTGGTCGCCGAGCACCGCGACCGTCGCGACCGCGGGGGCGAGCACCCAGATGCTGGCCGGCGGGTTCGGGTGCGCCGCCAGCAGCCCGCCGGTGAACAGCAGCGACTCGCCGGGGAGCAGCGGAAACAGCAGCCCCGTCTCGATGAAGACGATGACCAGGATGCCGGGTAGCACCGCGGAGCCGAAGACTCCGCCCGAGCCCAGCCAGTACATCGGGTCGAGGATGTCGGGCAGGGCCGTCACGGCGGTGGTCACGACTCCTCAACATACCGGTGTTGCGATACTTGGTAGGCCGGGTCGCCAGGGAGAACTCCTACGCCTTCCCCGGCCATCAACCGCACGTCGATCGCCGAGCGCGTCGTCGAGGCCTGCAACGACCTGCACTGCGCCGGAAAGTCGCTCGGCTGACGCCGCCCGACCCTAGCCGCTGGGGGACTGGCAGATCTTCCACCGGTCGTCGCGGTACTGCAGGTCCAGGCTGCGGGTCGAGCGCAGCGACGGGTCGTAGGCCATGAAGGTCGTGACGTTGGCCTCGGCGTGCTGGCCGTTGACCACGACCTGGTCGATGCTGGCGATCACCGGGTACTGCTTGGCCGCCGACACCCGCTGGTAGGTCTCCTGCCACGCGCGCTCGTCGTAGTCCACGTACCCGTCGCGCGCGGTTCCGCAGGTCATGGTGCGCAGCGCCGTCAGGTCGCCGCGCTGGATGGCGGCGTCGTACTGAGAGATCGTGTGCCGAACCTGGTCTTCCTCGGAGGCTTTCGGGTGTTTGCCACGGGTCAGCAGGACGGTCCCCAGGATCGCGATCGCCGCCAGCGCCAGCACCACCGCCACGATCGCCAGCACCCAGCCCCAGTTGAACTGCCGCGACGTCCGCAGCTTTGCGCCCAGGCGCGGCGGGATCGACTGCGGCACAGCGGCTTTGGGAGGAACACCGGGCTGTGTCGTCTCTCCCTCCCCGCCCTGCGGTGACGCGAAGACCTCGGTCGCGGGCTCCTGGGGGGTGGCGATGATCGCCGTCTCCTTGGCGTCGAAACCGGGTGCGGTGAAACGACGTTCGCGCTGCTGACCCTCCGGCGCGTCCGGCGCGGCGCCGGGGTCCTGTTTGATCACCACGGTCTCGGTCTCGGCGTCGTTGGGCACCATCGGAACCTCTTGGCCGGCCTCGGCGGCCCGCTCGTCGCCCGGCTCGCCGCGGGATTCCTGTGGATCGAACGCAGGCCCGGGTGCATTAGGCATGCACCGAGCTTAGCGACCCGGCACCCGCGGGCGGCACAATAGACGCCATGACGTCGATGGGAGATCTCCTCGGACCCGATCCGATCCTGCTGCCGGGCAACGGTGACGCCGAGGCGGAACTGCTCGCCGGCGAAAACCCCGGCATCGTGGCCGCCGCGCACCCGTCGGCCTCGGTGGCGTGGGCGGCGCTGGCCGAGGAGGCGCTGGGCGAAGACAAGGCCGTCACCGCCTACGCGTATGCCCGCACCGGCTACCACCGCGGCCTGGACCAGCTGCGGCGCAACGGCTGGAAGGGGTTCGGCCCGGTGCCGTACGCCCACGAGCCGAACCGGGGGTTTTTGCGCTGCGTGGCGGCGCTGGCCCGGGCCGCCGACGCCATCGGCGAGACCGACGAGTTTCAGCGCTGCCTGGACTTGCTCGACGACTGCGACCCCGCGGCCCGCGAGGCGCTCGGGCTCTAGAAGGTCTCGGTGCAGCCGTCCTGCGGACCCGGCGACTCGATCTGGACGGTGGCGTGGTCCAGGCCGCGCGCCGACAGCACCGCGCGGGCGTCCCGCAGCACGCGGGCCGAGTCGCCGTCGCTGGTCAGGTGCGCGGTGCACATGTCCTTGCCCGGCGACAGCGTCCACACGTGCAGGTCGTGGACCTCGGTCACGCCGTCCACGGCGCCCAGCGCGCCGCGCAGCTCCTCGACGTCGATGTGGGCCGGCGACGCCTCGGAGAGGATCCGCAGCGCCGCGCGGGCCAGCGACACCGCGCGGGGCAGCACCCACAGGGCGACGAGCACGGCGACCACCACGTCGGCGTAGGGCCAGCGCGTCGTGACGGTGACGATCCCGGCGATCAACACGCCCAGGCTGCCGACGCTGTCGGCCACGACCTCCATGTAGGCGCCCTTGACCGCCAGGCTGCCCTGCGAATGCGAGCGCAGCAGCAGCGCCACCACCAGGTTGGCGAGCAGGCCGGCCAGCGCGACCACGATCATCGGCACGCCGGGGATCGTCGGGGTCTCCTTGAGCCGCCGCATCGCCTCCCACAGGATGAACAGGGCGACCCCGACCAGCAGGCCCGCGTTGGCGACCGCGGTGAACACCTCCGCCCGATGCCATCCGTAGGTCCGCGCCGGCGACGAGCTGCCGCGCTGGGCCAGGATGACGGCGGTCAGTCCCATGAACACGGCGACGACGTCGGTCAGCATGTGCCCGGCGTCGGCCAGCAGCGCGATCGAGTTGATCAGCAACGAGGTGGTCAGCTCCACGACGAAGAACGCCGCCAGGATCGCCGCGGCGGCGATCATGCGGGAAATCATCGGTGACGAGCCGCCCTCGGCGGGGGTGTGGTGGTGGCCGGCGCCCATAGCCCGGGAATATATGCGTGATAGCGCATATATTGCAAGGGCTAGAACCAGGCGCTCCAGAAGCGGGTCAGCGAGCTGCCGGCGCCGGCCAGCCAGTGCGGAACGCCGGAGAAGTCGAACAGCCACAGCACCAGCGAAAAGAACCACTGGTTGATCACCGGCGCCAGCAGCAAGAACAGCAGGATGAAAAAGCCGTACTGCTTGACCGGGGCCACCGCGCGTTGCGTCTGCGGGCTCAGGTGCGGTTCCAGGGCGTCGTAGCCGTCCAGGCCCGGAATCGGCAGCAGGTTCAGCAACAGCGCGGTCAACTGGAGGAACCCCAAGAACGCGACACCCGCCCACAGCACCGCGTGTGCCGGGTCGTACAGCGTCCGGGACAGCGCCAGCAGCAGCACCGCCAGCACCAGGTTGGCCGCCGGGCCCGCCAGGCTGACCAGGCTGCGCCGGGCCGGGGTCATGAACCAGGTCCGCACGTACACCGCGGCGCCCGGCAGCCCGATCCCGCCGAGCAAGATGACCACCATCGGCAGCAGCAACGACAGCCCCGGGTGGCTGTAGCGGCGCGGATCCAGCGTCAGGTAGCCGCGCACCGCGACGTCGTGGTCGCCGAAGCGCCACGCCGTCACCGCATGCCCGAACTCGTGCAGGCACAGCGAGACCAACCAGCCCGCGATCACGAAGATGAACACCCCGGCATACGACAGCGGCCGCACGCTGGATCCCGCCAGCCAGGCCAGCACGCCGCCGACCGCGGTCAGCCCGACCAGGGCCAAAAAGATCGGGCTGGGTCGGACCGATTCGTGTTGCCGCGCGGCGAAGTTCACCGCTCGACGCTACCGGACCAGCGGCCAGCCCTCGACGTTGCGGTAGAACGTCGAGCGCCGCGCCGCCCGCGGCGCCGCGACCCCGTCGCGTTCGACGGTGACGCCGGTGCTGCCGAGTTGGGCGGCGCGGCCGGCGACCCATCGCGGCCAGGCCCGGCGCCGAACCGCCGCCCGCAGCCCCGGCATCGCCAGCGTCGGCTCCACCCACACCTGTTCGACCTCGCCGTCGAACAGCGGGGTGTCGTCGACCACCGCCTCGCCGCGCAGCAGCCGGCCCTCGGCCGGCAGCCAGCGGGCCCGGCCCACGACCGCCGACCCGGTCTCGTCGCGGATCAGCGTCACCCGACGCGCCGAACCCCGCCGGGCGCGCCGCGCGGCCCGCCGCCCGGCCGGCAGCCGGTAGATCCGGGTGGCGCGGGTGCGGCGCGGCGGCACGTACGCCACCTCGATGTCGAGCCGCTCGGCGCGCAGCAACCGGGTCAGCACGGCGGCCAGGTCGGCGTCGCCGCCGACGACCGCCAGGCGCCCGTGCGGCCCGATCGCGGCGTCGATGTCGTCGGCGCCGGCAACGCGGTGGGTCGGCAGGCCGGCCAGGGGTCCCGGCACCCGACGATCGCCGAACAGCACCACGGCCACGCCATTCATGCGTTCCGCGATACCTCCTGGGATAGTCTGGGTCACCGGCTGGACCACAATAAGCAGGCGCGATCAGGTGGGAGCAAAGTCATGCCGGCAATCGTCCTCATCGGCGCCCAGTGGGGCGACGAGGGCAAAGGTAAGGCGACTGACCTGCTCGGCGGGCGCGTGCAGTGGGTGGTGCGCTACCAGGGCGGCAACAACGCGGGGCACACCGTCGTCCTGCCCAGCGGCGAGCATTTCGCGCTGCACCTGATCCCGTCCGGGGTGCTCACGCCCGGCGTCACCAACGTGATCGGCAACGGCGTGGTGGTGGATCCCGGGGTTCTGCTGGACGAGCTCAAAGGCCTCGAGGACCGCGGCGTGGACACCTCCAAGCTGCTGATCTCGGCCGACGCCCACCTGCTGATGCCCTACCACGTGGCCATCGACAAGGTGACCGAGCGCTACATGGGCAGCAAGAAGATCGGCACGACGGGCCGCGGCATCGGGCCGTGCTACCAGGACAAGATCGCCCGCATGGGGATCCGGGTCGCCGACGTGCTCGACCCCGAACAGCTGACCCACAAGATCGAGGCCGCGCTGGAGCTCAAGAACCAGATCCTGGTCAAGGTCTACAACCGCAAGGCGCTGGACCCCTACCAGGTGGTCGAGGCGCTGCTGCAACAGGCGAAGGGGTTCTCCCACCGCATCGCCGACACCCGCCGGCTGCTCAACAGCGCGCTCGAGGACGGCGAAACGGTGTTGCTGGAGGGCTCGCAGGGCACCCTGCTCGACGTCGACCACGGCACGTATCCCTATGTGACGTCGTCGAATCCGACGGCGGGCGGCGCGGCCGTCGGGTCGGGGATCGGCCCGACCCGGATCACCACGGTGCTGGGCATCCTCAAGGCCTACACCACCCGGGTGGGCTCGGGCCCGTTCCCCACCGAGCTGTTCGACGAAAAGGGCGAGTACCTGTCCAAGACCGGCGGTGAATTCGGAGTCACGACGGGGCGGCGGCGCCGCTGCGGCTGGTTCGACGCCGTCGTCGCGCGCTACGCCAGCCGGGTCAACGGCATCACCGACTACTTCCTGACCAAGCTCGACGTGCTGTCCAGCCTGGAGACGGTGCCGGTATGCGTGGGCTACCGCATCGACGGGGCGCCCACCTATGACATGCCGATGACCCAAAGCGACCTCGCCCGCGCCGAGCCGATCTACGAGGAGCTGCCGGGCTGGTGGGAGGACATCTCGGCGGCGCGCGAGTTCGACGACCTGCCCGCCAAGGCGCGCGACTACGTGCTGCGGCTGGAAGAGCTTGCCGGAGCGCATATTTCGTGCATCGGCGTCGGTCCCGGGCGCGATCAGACCATCGTGCGCCGCGACATCCTGGCGGCCCGCCCGTGACGGATTTCGATCCACGACAACTCGATCCCGACTACGAACATCACGGCGGCTTTCCCGAATACGCGCCGGCCAGCCCCGGCCCGGGGTTCGGCCGGTTCGTCGCCGCCATGCGCCGCCTGCAGGACCTCGCGGTGTCGGCCGACCCCGACGACGACCTATGGGACGAGGCTTTTGACCGCGCCGCCGCGCTGGTCGAGCTGCTGAGCCCGTATGAGGCCGAGGAGGGCAAGGCGCCGGCCGGGCGCACTCCGGACCTGCCCGGCATGGGCAGCCTGCTGCTGCCGCCGTGGACTTTGACCCGCTACGCGCCCGACGGCGTGGAGATGACCGGCCACTTCAGCCGGTTCCACGTCGGCGGCAACCACGCCGTGCACGGCGGCGTGCTGCCGCTGCTGTTCGACCACATGTTCGGGATGATCAGCCACGCCGCCGGCCGGCCGATCAGCCGCACGGCCTTCCTGCACGTCGACTACCGCAGGGTCACGCCGATCGACACGCCGCTGCTGGTGCGGGGTCGGGTCAGCAGCGCCGAGGGCCGCAAGGCGTTCGTGTCGGCGGAATTGGTCGACGCCGATGACGCCCTGTTGGCCGAAGCCAACGGCCTGATGGTGCGGCTGCTGCCCGGCCAGCCCTGAGAAGGCGCGCCGCCCCCACGCGCGGCGGCCCTATCCTGAAGCGGTGACGGACGGCCCGACCGACGGACAGGACGACCAGACGACGGCGCTCGCCGTGCCCGAGCGGGCCGCCGAGCCCGCCGCCCGGACTCGGGTGCTGCTGCTGGGGTCCGGTGAGCTGAGCCGGGAGCTGGCGGTCGCCCTGCGCCACCTCGGCGCGCGGGTGATCGCCGGGGGAGACGACCGCGAGCACCCCCGCGCGCCCGCCCACACCGTGGCCGACGAGTCGCTGACCATCCCGTTGACCGACGCCGCCGAGCTGACGGCCGCCATCGAGCGGCTGCGGCCGGACTACGTGGTCACCGCGACCGACGCGGTCGCCGCGGACGCCCTCGACGCTCTGGCGGGCCGGGCGCACCCCGAGCTGGTGCCCAACGCGCGCGCCGTCCGGCTCACGTCCGACCGGGAGGCCCTGCGGCGGCTCGCCGCCGACGAGTTGGGGCTGCCCACCGCGCCGTTCTGGTTCGTCGGCTCCGTCGGTGAACTGCGGGCGGTGGCCGCGCACGCGGGGTTCCCGCTGCTGGTGAAGCCGGTGTCCGGGCGGGGGCACTCCGTGGTCGCCGGGCCCGACGACGTCGAGCCGGCCTGGCAGCGCGCGGTCGGGGACCGGCCGGGCGCCCCGCAGCGCGCGATGGCCGAAACCGTGGTCGAGGTCGAATTTGACGTCACCCTGATCGTGGTGCGCAGCGAAGGCCCGCAGGGCCCGCTGACCGAGTTCTGCTCGCCGATCGGTCATCGCGACGCCGACGGCGTGGTGCTGGAATCGTGGCAGCCCCAGCAGATCAGCGCCGCGGCGGTGGACGCGGCCAAGTCGATCGCCGCGCGGATCGTCAAGGCGCTCGGCGGGCGCGGCGTGTTCAGCGTCGAGCTGATGATCAAGGGCGACGAGGTGTACTTCGCCGACGTCACCGCCCGCCCGCACCCCAGCGCCTGGGTGACACTGCGCAGCCAGCGGCTTTCGGCGTTCGAGCTGCAGGCCCGCGCCGTTCTCGGGTTGCCGCTGGACACGATGATGATGTCGCCCGGCGCCGCGCACGGGATCGAGCCCGGACCCGGCGCGGCGGCACCCACCGCGGCCGCGCTGACCGCGGCGCTGGGGGTCCCCGAAAGCGATCTGCGCGTGTTCGGGCCGGGCGCGGCGTCGCCGCACAAGCTGGGCGTCGCGCTGGCCACGGCGCCCGATGTGCGGACCGCCCGCGACCGCGCCCGGCAGGTGGCGGCGGCCCTGAATATGCGAGACTCGGGCGGGTGAGCTACGCAGGAGACATCACGCCTCTCGAGGCGTGGAAGCTACTGAGCGAGAACCCCCGCGCCGTGCTGGTCGACGTGCGCACCGACGCCGAATGGCGGTTCGTCGGAGTGCCCGACCTGTCGAGCCTGGGGCGCGAGGTGGTCTACATCGAGTGGAATACGACCGACGGCAGGCGCAACGAGAACTTCGTCGAGGAGCTGAAGGAGCGGGTCCCGCCCGCGCCGGCCGACGAGGAGCGGCCGGTGGTGTTTCTGTGTCGCTCGGGCAACCGCTCGATCGGGGCGGCCGAGGTGGCGACGGAGGTGGGCATCACCCCGGCGTACAACGTGCTCGACGGTTTCGAAGGTCACCTCGACGCCAAGGGCCATCGCGGCGAAACCGGTTGGCGCGCGGTGGGATTGCCGTGGAAGCAGGGATGAAGCAGCAATGACTGAAGGCCCCTCGGTCCGCGCGCCCAAGGAGCTGCCCGACGGCGTCAGCCAGGCCACGATCGGCGTGCGCGGCGGACTGCTGCGATCCGGTTTCGACGAGACCGCCGAGGCGATGTTTTTGACGTCCGGCTACGTCTACGAGTCGGCGGCCGTGGCGGAGCAAGCGTTCACCGGCGAGCTGGACCGCTTCGTCTACTCGCGGTATGGCAACCCGACCGTGGCGATGTTCGAAGAGCGGCTGCGGCTGATCGAGGGGGCGCCGGCGGCGTTCGCCACCGCGAGCGGCATGGCCGCGGTGTTCACCTCGCTGGGCGCGCTGCTGGCCGCCGGCGACCGGCTGGTCGCGGCGCGCAGCCTGTTCGGGTCGTGTTTCGTGGTGTGCAACGAGATCCTGCCCCGCTGGGGGGTGCAGACCGTCTTCGTCGACGGCGACGACCTATCGCAGTGGGAAGAGGCGCTGTCGGTGCCCACGGCGGCGGTGTTCTTCGAGACCCCGTCCAATCCGATGCAGTCGCTGGTCGACATCGCGGCGGTGACCGAGCTGGCCCACGCGGCCGGCGCAAAGGTGGTGTTGGACAACGTCTTTGCCACCCCGCTGCTGCAGCGGGGCTTTCCGCTGGGCGTCGACGTGGTGGTGTATTCGGGGACCAAGCACATCGACGGTCAGGGCCGGGTGTTGGGCGGCGCCATCCTCGGGGACAAGGAGTACATCGACGGCCCGGTGCAAAAGCTGATGCGCCACACCGGCCCGGCGATGAGCGCGTTCAACGCGTGGGTGTTGCTGAAAGGCCTTGAGACGATGGCGGTGCGGGTCGAGCACTGCAACGCGTCGGCCCACCGGATCGCCGAATTCTTGGAGACGCACCCGGCGGTGAGCTGGGTGCGCTACCCGTATTTGGCGTCGCACCCGCAGCACGACCTGGCCAAGCGCCAGATGTCCGGCGGCGGGACGGTGATCACCTTCGCGCTAAAGGGCCCGCGTGATGCCGCCAAGCAGCGGGCCTTCGAGGTGCTGGACAGGCTGCGGCTGATCGACATCTCGAACAATCTCGGCGACGCCAAATCGCTCATCACCCACCCGGCGACCACGACGCACCGCGCTATGGGCCCGGAGGGTCGCGCCGCGATCGGGTTGGGCGACAACGTGGTTCGCATCTCCGTCGGCCTGGAAAGCACCGACGACCTGATCGCCGATATCGACCAGGCCCTGAGTTAGCCGGCTTGCCGCTCGGCCCGCTCGGCGTGTTCGCTGGCCGCCAGCGCCCCTTGACCGGCTTGCTCCTTGACCATGTTCATGGCGAGCCTGGCGTAGATCATCTGGCTGGTGATGGCCATCTGCCCGCGGGTGCGACCGAGGAAGGAGATGCCCCAGGCGAACAGGGCGGCGATGCGGTTGCGGTGGCCGATCAGGTAGTACAGGTGCAGCACCAGCCACGCCAACCACGCGAGGAACCCGCCGAACTCCAGCTTGCCGACCTGCGCGACGGCGCTGAACCGCGACACCGTCGCCATGCTGCCCTTGTCGAAGTACTTGAACGGCTTGCGGTTTGCGGGGTCGGACTGCCCCTTGAGTTCGTGCTTGATCGCCTTGGCGGCGTAGTGCGCGCCCTGGATCGCGCCCTGCGCCATGCCGGGCACGCCGGGCACCGACATCAGGTCGCCGATGATGAACACGTTCGGGTGTCCCTTGACGGTGAGGTCGGGCTCGACGACCACCCTTCCGGCGCGGTCGGTTTGGGTGCCGTCGGACTGCTCGGCGATCATCTTGCCCAGGGGGCTGGCCTGCACGCCGGCGGCCCACACCTTGCACGCGCTTTCGATGCGCCGCTCGGTGCCGTCCTTGTCCTTGACGGTGATGCCCTTGTAGTCCACGGCGCTGACCATCGCGTTGAGCTGAATTTCGACGCCCATCTTTTCCAGCCGCCGTTGCGCCTTCATGCCGAGCTTGGGGCCCATCGGCGGCAGCACCGCGGGCGCGGCGTCGAGCAGGATCACCCGGCATTCGCTGGGCTTGATCGTGCGAAACGCGCCGGCCAGGGTGCGCTCGGCGAGCTCGACGATCTGCCCGGCCACCTCCACGCCGGTCGGCCCGGCCCCCACCACCACGAACGTCAGGCGGCGTTCCCGTTCGGCGGGGTCGGTGGCCACCTCGGCCACCTCGAAGGCTCCGAGGATGCGGCCGCGCAGCTCGAGGGCGTCGTCGATGGTCTTCATCCCGGGGGCGAAGGTGGCGAATTCGTCGTTGCCGAAGTAGGACTGCTGCGAGCCGGCGGCCACGATCACGCTGTCGTAAGGCGTCACCGTCTCCACGTCGACCAGCTTCGACGTGACGGTCCGCGCCGTCAGGTCGACCCCGACGACCTCGCCCAGCAACACCCGCACGTTGCGCTGCCCGCGCAGGACCAGCCGGGTGGTCGGGGCGATGTCACCCTCCGACAGGATGCCGGTGGCCACCTGGTACAGCAGCGGCTGGAACAGGTGGGTCGTCGTTCGCGAGATCAGGGTGACGTCGACGTCCGCCCGTTTGAGCGCCTTGGCCGCGGTGAGTCCGCCGAATCCGCTCCCGATGATGACGACGCGATGGCGCGACATAGTTACCCCTCCCGGTAGACACTGTTCCGCAGCCTACGTACACCGTACGACTGCGCTTAGACGTAAGGTCACGCGGTCACGGGTACCCACCAACGAGCGATCATCTGGTGCCGACACCCGCGGATACCGAAGGCGCTTGTCGTTGAGCCGATTTCGTCCGCGCGCGATCGCGGCCGGGTCGGTTTGTGCCGGTGCGGGCCATCATGTCGCGCTGTCTTCGGCGGGCCGAGCTGGTCATCCTGCGAAGATCAGCGAAACCTGTTGAGATCCAACGTGTCTCGCAGGCCTGCGGCCTACGGCTGGGTCGATGGCCGCCTCCGCCGCCGGGTCCGCCGCCCCGCCGGGACCGCCCGGTCCACGTTCTGCAACAAGCGATTTTTCAGAGGCCGGCCGTCGCAGCGTTTGCGTCGGATTCCCGAAAGTTTTGCCGGGCGTTCGTGCAAGTTTCTCGGATCGGTAGGCGGCACCCAAATCTGTTGTGGCGCGGGGGATCATCCGTGCCATCGGCTAGAACGGCCAGGTGCCGGCGTTGGTCTTGTACTTGCCGTTGAGGGTGGCGCAGAAGTCGTCGGCCGTGCCGGCGAGCAGGATGTAATAGGCTTCGGCGCCCTGGCGACTCGAGAAGGAGTTCGGCGTGGTCCAGCCGCTGTTGCACATCGCCGTGTCGGACCCGGCCGTGGGCCTGCGCCAGTTGGTTCTGGCGCAGCCGGCCAGGGCGTCGACGTTCGGGGTTGCGCTCTTGGCGGCGACGAGCATGGCGCCACCCCATTTCCCGTCGTTGCGCCGGTAGGCGCGCGCCCCGAACCCCGCGTTGTTGGTCTGGCAGGCCAGCGCCCGCTTGAGCAGCCCGAAGGGCGCGGCGAGCTGGGGGTTGCTCACCGCCGCGGCGGCGGTGATGAATTGCGCGGCGTCCGACCCGTCGACCTCCTGGACGTCGGGCTTGCCGAAGCCGGTCAGCTGCGCCGCGATTCCGGCGTTGTTGCCGCCACCGATGATCGGCCCGCCGCCGCCCGTCGTCATCGGCGGCAACGTCACGGTGGGGTCGGCGGCTGCCGCCGGCATCGCCGGGAACTGACCCAGCGACAGCGCGACGGCCGCGGCAAACACAGCGATCCGGACCATAGCCTTCGAGGCTACCGCCCCGGCCGCGCGAGCAACGAGTCGATGCCCGACCGCAAGCAGCCGTAACCGGCGATATCGGTATCCCTCTAGAGGCCCAAGTCCTTGGCGATGATGGTCTTCATGATCTCGTTGGTCCCGCCGTAGATCGTCTGGATCCGGGCGTCGACGAACGCGCGGGCCACGCTGTACTCCCGCATGTATCCGTAGCCGCCGTGCAGCTGCATGCAGCGGTCGGCGGTGCGCACCTGCAGATCGGTGGTCCACCATTTCAGCTTCGCGGCGCGCGCGGCGGTCAGCGAACCGGTGAGGTGCTCGGCCAGGCAGTCGTCGAGATAGCTGCGGGCGATGTCGAGCTCCGTCGCCAGCTCGGCCAGCACGAACTGGCTGTGCTGGAAGCTTGCGATCGGAGCGCCGAACGCCTTGCGCTGCTTGGCGTATTCGAGCGTTTCGGCGAAGATGCCTTCGGCGGCGGCCACCGCGCCCACCCCCAGCGCGAGCCGCTCCTGCGGCAGGTTGCGGACCAGCTGATAGAACCCCATGCCCTCCTGCTCGAGCAGGTTGTCCACCGGGACCCGCATGTCGGTGAAGGTGAGCTCGCTGGTGTCCTGGGCGTGCAGGCCGATCTTCTCCAGGTTGCGGCCGCGATGAAAACCAGGCGTGTTCGCGTCGGCCACCAGCAGCGACAGGCCCTTGTGCCGATCGGGCGAGGTGCGCACCGCGATCACGAACAGGTCCCCGCATTGCCCGTTGGAGATGAACGTCTTGGCGCCGTTGACCACGTAGTGGTCGCCGTCCCGCACCGCGGTGGTGCGAATCCCGGCCAGGTCGCTACCGGTGCCCGGTTCGGTCATCGCGATCCCCAGCACCGTCTCGCCGGTCACCACCCCGGGCAGCCATCGCCGCTGCTGCTCGGGCGTCGTCAGGTCGGTGAGATAGGGCAGCACCACGTCGTTTTGCAGCGTGAAAGCGATGGCCTCGGCCGCCGCGCCCGCCCGCTGCAACTCGTCGATGACGATCGCGTTGTAGCGAAAGTCGTCGACCCCCGGCCCGCCGAGGTGCTCCGGCACCGAAATGCCCAGCAGGCCAAGCTTTCCCGCCTCCAAAAACAGCGAGCGGTCCCACTGGCCGCGCCGCTCCCAGTCCTCGTGCGCGGGCACCACGGTCCGCCGCACGAAATCCCGTACCAGTTGCCGGAACTGGTGATGCTCGGGGGTATAGGTCAGGCCACCCATCAGCGGAGGGCGTCGCTGCCGGTGAACGCCTGGCCCAGGACGAGCTGGTGCATCTCGGGGGTGCCCTCGTAGGTCAGCACCGATTCCAGGTTCACCATGTGCCGGATCACGGGGTATTCCAGCGATATCCCGTTGCCGCCCAATATCGTTCGCGCCGTGCGGCAGATTTCGAGCGCCTCGCGGGTGTTGTTGAGCTTGCCGAAGCTGACCTGCTCGGGGCGCAGCCCGACGGTGTCCTTGAGGCGGCCGAGGTGCAGCGCCAGCAGCTGCCCCTTGTGCAGTTCGACCGCCATGTCGACGAGCTTGGCCTGCGTCAGCTGGAACCCGGCGATCGGGCGGCCGAACTGGGTGCGCTGGGTGGCGTAGTCCAGCGCGGCCTGCCACGCCGACCGCGCCGCCCCCATCGACCCCCAGATGATCCCGTAGCGCGCCTCCGACAGACACGACAGCGGGCCCCGCAACCCCGTCGCCTCGGGCAGCATCGCGTCGGCGGGCAGCCGCACGTCGTCGAGCACCAGCTCGCTGGTGATCGACGCCCGCAGCGACAGCTTGTGGTGGATGGTGTTGGCGGTGAAGCCCGGCGTCTTGGTGGGCACGATGAAACCGCGCACACCCTCGTCGGTGCCGGCCCACACGATCGCCACGTCGGCGACCGACCCGTTGGTGATCCACAGCTTGCGCCCGTTGAGCACCCAGTCCGAACCGTCGCGGCGCGCGCGCGTTTTCATCGCGGCCGGGTCCGAGCCGACGTCGGGCTCGGTCAGCCCGAAGCAGCCCAGCAGCTCGCCGGCGGCCATGCCGGGCAGCCACTGCTGCTTTTGCTCCTCGGACCCGAAGTTCCAGATCGCGAACATCGCCAGCGACCCCTGCACCGAGACCATCGACCGCACCCCGGAGTCGGCGGCCTCCAGCTCGGTGCACGCCAGGCCGTAGTGCACGGCGGAGGCGCCGCCACATCCGTAGCCGTGCAGGTGCATTCCGAGCAGGCCGAGCTGGCCGAACTGCTTGGCCAGTTCGCGCGCGGGCAGGTCGCCGATCTCGAACCACTGCGCGATGTGGGGCAGGACGTGATCGGCGCAGAACTTGCGGACCGTGTCGCGCACCGCGAGCTCGTCGTCGGACAGGGAGGCGTCCAATCCCAGGGGATCGTCGCGGTCGAAGGCGGGCGGTGCTTGCGTGCTCATAGGCTTCAGCCTGCCATCAACGGGCCGCGATCAGGGCCGGTAGTCTCGCTTCATGCAACGGCTGGGATGGCTGGGCTCGCTATTCGCAGATGTCCTCGCTGTTTTGCTGTTCTGCGCGCTGGGACGCCGCAGCCACGCCGAGGGGCTCAGCGTCACCGGCGTCGCGACGACCGCGTGGCCGTTTCTCGCCGGAACGCTCGTCGGATGGCTGGTGTCGCGGGCCTGGAGGCGGCCCACCCGGGTGGCACCCACCGGCGTCATCGTCTGGCTGTGCACCGTGGCCCTCGGCATGGTGCTGCGCAAGGCCACCTCGGCGGGCGTGGCGGCGAGTTTCGTGGTGGTGGCGGCGTCGGTCACCGCGGCGCTGCTGCTCGGTTGGCGGGCGGCCGTCGGGCTGGCCGCGCGGCGGCGCTCCGGCGTCTGAGCGGCGATGGCGCGGGCGGTCTGGGATCCGGCCACCGGCGACGGCTTGGCCACGACGTTCGACGCGGTGGCGCGGGCGGTGGCCACCGACAAAGGGATCATGGCCGACCCGTTCGCCGAGCCGCTGGTTCGCGCCGCCGGGATCCCCTACTTCATCCAGGTGATCGGCGACCAGCGATACGCCGCCGACGACGGCGAGCACCCGATCACCACCGGGCTCCTCCACATGCAGGCGGTGTTCGGCCGGTTCCTCGACGAGTTCCTCGCCGCCGCCGGTAACTCCGGGCTGCGGCAGGTGGTGATCCTGGGATCGGGCCTCGACACCCGCGCCTACCGGCTGTGGTGGCCGCGCGGGACGACGGTGTACGAGATAGACCGGCCGGAGGTGCTCGATTTCAAGGCCGAAGTGCTGGCGGGCCTTCAGGTGCAGCCGGCCGTGAACCGTCGCGAGATCGGCGCCGACCTGCGCCAGGAGTGGCTGGCGGCGCTGCAGCGGGCCGGTTTCGACGAAACCCGGCCCACGGCATGGGTGGCCGAGCAGCTGCTCGTCGGATACCTGCCCGCCGACGCCCAGAATCGGTTGCTGCGCGACATCACCGAGGCCAGTGCGGCCGGCAGCCGCTTCGCCGCCGACCACATGGCCATCTGGACACCGGCACGGCAGCAGGCGCGCGAGGCATTCGTCGAAAGCTGGCGACGAAAAGGCCTCGACGTCGACCTGGGCAGCCTGACCCATCCGGGCGAGTACGGCCACGTCCCCGCGTATCTGGGCGCCCACGGCTGGGAAGCGGTCGACCGCAACGTCGTCGAGTTGTTCGCCGACGTCGGGCTGTCGGAGCTGTGGCGCGGCGGCCCCGACGACCTCGCGGTCACCCCCGGATACGTCACCGCCGTGCGGGTCGAGGCGCCCGGAATGGTTCCGGGCGACGAGCGTTAAAGGTTAGGTGATGACCGAAACCGGCCTCGAATTCGTGTCGGCCACGCACGACGACCCTGTGGCACGGCCGCTGCTGGAAGAGCTGGCCGTCGAGTACGCGCAGCGCTACGGCGGCACCCCGGACACCCACCTGTCCTGGTTGCCGGTCCCGGCCGACGAATTGGCCGCGCCGGACGGCGGACTGCTGATCGGCGTGCGCGACGGCGTGCCGGTCACCGGCGGCGCGTTCCGGCGCTTCGACGACCACACCGCCGAGCTCAAGCGGATCTGGACCGACAGCGCGCACCGGCGCCGCGGTTACGCCCGGGCGCTGCTGGCCGCGCTGGAGGCCGAGGCCGCCGCCCGCGGCTACCGGCGGCTGTACCTGATCACCGGCAATCGCCAGCCCGAGGCCGAGGCGCTCTACGACGCGACCGGCTACGTCCGCATCGCGCCCGCCCAGCCGCTGCCCGACTGGGGACCCTTTCGTCCCATCGCCTTCGAGAAGTGGCTGGCATGACCGGGCAGTTTCAGCTCGGCGTCGCGCTGGACGGATACGGCTGGAACCCCCAGGCCTGGCGGCCGACCCTCGCCGCGGATCCCACCACCCCGTCGGTTCTCGGCGGCCGCTACTGGGTGGAGCTGGCCGCGACCGCCGAGCGCGGGCTGCTCGACTTCCTCACGATCGACGACAGCCTGACGCCGCAGGTCGGGCGAAGCCCGCGCATCCACCCGGACCGGCTGACCGGTCGCGCCGACGCGGTGCTGGTCGCGGCCCGCATCGCGCCCGCAACGCGGCACATCGGGCTGATCCCGGTGGCCACCGTCACCCACACCGAGCCGTTTCACATCTCCAAATCCATTGCGACGCTTGACTATGTGTCGCACGGCCGCGCGGGTTGGCAACCGCGGGTGAGCGCCACCGCGCACGAGGCCGCCCTGTTCGGGCGCCGGGACGTGTCGCAGATTCCGCTGTTCGACGAGGCCGCCGAGTACGTCGACGTGGTGCGCCGGTTGTGGGACAGCTGGGAGGACGACGCGATCATCCGCGACGTGACCACCGGGCGTTACGTCGACGTCGACAAGCTGCACTACGTCGACTTCGCCGGGAAGTACTTCTCGGTCAAGGGGCCGTCGATCACGCCGCGGCCGCCCCAGGGCCAGCCGGTGGTGGCCGCGCTGGCGCACGTCGGCCCCGCCTACGAGTTCGCCGCCGCCGGCGCCGACGTCGTCTTCGTCACGCCCACCGACGACTCCTCGGTGCGAAGCGTCCTGGCCGACGTTCGCGCGGCGGGTGGCGCTCATTTGAAAGTCCTTGCCGACGTGGTTGTTTCGTTCACGGGCGGGGCGGACTTCCGCTCCGATGCGCTCGTCTTTTCCGGCGCCGCGACCCAATTGGTGGACATGCTTCTAGCTTGGCAGCGGCTGGGCATCGACGGCGCCCGGCTGCGCCCCGCCGTCAACGCCACCGACCTGCCGGTGATCGTCGACGAGGTGGTGCCGCTGCTGCAGCGGGCCGGACGCTTCCGCACCGGCTACCGGCAGGGCGAGACCCTGCGGGCCCGGCTCGGGCTGCCGGTGGCGCCCAACCGGTATGCGGCGGTGAACCGATGACCCGGGTGCCGGTGTCGGTCCTGGATCTGTCGCCGATCAGCGCGGGCGGCGACGCCGCGACGGCGCTGCGCAACACGATCGAGCTCGCCCAGCACGCCGAGCGGTGGGGCTATCGCCGGTTCTGGATCGCCGAGCATCACTTCGTTGCCGTGGCCAGCGCGGCGCCCGCGGTGCTGATCGGCCAAATCGCCGCCGCCACCAACACGATTCGCGTGGGATCGGCGGCCGTGCAGCTGAGCCACACCACGGCCGCCGCGGTGGTCGAGAGCTTCGGGATGCTCGACGCGTTCTATCCCGGCCGCATCGACCTGGGTTTGGGACGCTCGGCGCAGCGGCGGATCACCACGCCGAAAACGCCTCGGCCGCCCAAACCCCCGCGCCCCGACCCGCCGCGGGAATGGCGCGAGGTCGACGGCGTCGTGGTCCCGCCGCCGTTCGACCTGCGCGCGTTGCTCGGCAGCGGCCGCGTGCAGGCGACCATGGCGATTCTGCAACAGCCCGAGGCCGTCGCGCCCGACTTCGCCGAGCAGCTCGGCGACATCATGGCGATGCTGGCCGGGACCTATCAGGTCGACGGGTTCGACGTGCATGCGGTCCCCGGCGAGGGAGCCGCCCTGACGCCGTGGATCTTCGGCAGCAGCAAGGGAAAGAGCGCCAAGGTGGCCGGCGCGCTGGGGCTGCCGTTCGTGGCCAGCTATCACATCACGCCGGCCACCGCGCTGGATGCCATCGACGCCTACCGCGACGCCTTCGTCCCGTCGGCCGCGCTGGCGCGGCCCTATGTCGTGGTGTCGGCCGACGTCGTGGTCGCCGACGACTCGGCCACGGCCAAGCACCTGGCGTCGAGCTACGGCCACTGGGTGTACTCGATCCGGGCCGGCGGCGGCGCCGTCCCCTATCCCGATCCCGACGCGTGCGAGCCCCTGACCGAAAAGCAGCTGGCCGTCGTGATCGACCGGGTGGCAACACAATTCGTCGGTGACCCCGACGAGGTGGCCGAGCGGCTGGAGGCGCTGCAGCGCGTTACCAACGCCGACGAGCTCGTCATCACCTCCGTCACCCACAGCCAAGCCGACCGGCTCCGCTCGCACGAGCTGCTCGCCAAGCGATGGGGGCTCACCGGATGAGCGGCGTGCGGGAGGGCAAGCAGCGCAAGCCCATTCATTTGGCCGCCCACTTCCCGGGCGTCAACAACACCACCGTGTGGACCGATCCCGACGCGGGCAGCCAGATCGAGTTCGCGTCGTTCGAGCATTTGGCCCGCACCGCCGAACGCGGGCTGTTCGACTTCTTCTTTCTGGCCGAGGGGCTGCGGCTGCGCGAACACCGCGGCCGCATCTACGACCTCGACGTCGTCGGGCGCCCAGACACCTTCACCGTGCTGGCCGCGCTCGCCGGCGTCACCGACCGGATCGGGCTGACGGGGACCATCAACACCACCTTCAACGAACCCTTCGAAGTCGCAAGGCAATTCGCGAGCCTCGACCACCTGTCCGGCGGCCGCGCCGGCTGGAACATGGTGACCTCGTCGGACGCGTTCACCGGCGCCAACTTCCGCCGCGGCGGATTCCTCGACCACGCCGACCGGTACGCGCGCGCCGAGGAGTTCCTCGCCGTGGCGCGCCAATTCTGGGACAGCTGGGAGGCCGGGGCCGTGCTGGCCGAGGCCGACGCCGGGGTCTACGTCGACCCGGACCGGATCCGAAGCGTCTCGCACTCCGGCCCCCAGTTCGACGTGCGGGGGTTCGCGACGCTGCCCGCGGGCCCCCAGGGCCATCCGGTGCTGTTGCAGGCCGGCGATTCCAACGACGGGCGCGCGTTCGGCGCGCGCAACGCCGACGCGCTGTTCACCCTGCACTCGTCGCTGGAGGACGGCCAGCGCTACTACGCCGACGTCAAGGGCCGCGCCGCGTCGTACGGCCGGGATCCCGATCGGCTCAAGGTCTTTCCGGCCGCGACGTTCGTCATCGGTGACACCGACGCCGAGGCGCACGACAGGGCGCGGCACATCCGCTACCAGCAGGTCAGCGGCGCCACAGCGATCGCGATGCTCGAGCAGGTGTGGGGTCGCGAGCTCTCCGGGTACGACCCGGACGGGCCGCTGCCCGACTTCGATCCCGTCGTCGACAGCACCATCACCCAGGGGCGGGTGCGGCACGGCGACCCGGTGGCGGTGGCCCGCCGCTACCGCGAGCGCGCCTCGGCCGAGAACCTGTCGATCCGCGAGCTGGTCATCGCCGTGACCAGCCGCCAGCAATTCGTCGGGACGCCGGGGCGGATCGCCGACGAGATCGACCGCTACATCCAGGCCGACGCCTGCGACGGGTTCATCCTGGTGCCGCACCTGACGCCGCGCGGCCTGGACGAGTTCGTCGACCGGGTGGTGCCGCTGCTGCAGGAGCGCGGCGCCTTCCGCACCGAGTACACCGGAGAGACGCTGCGGGATCACCTGGGGCTCAGCGAGTCCGCGGCGCATGCGCGATGACGGGTGTGACTACCCGCCGGCTTTCTTTAGCGCCGCCTGCGTCGCCTCGCGGATCGGCCCGCGCCACACGTCGCCGTGACCGGGCAACAGCACGTCGGTGTCCAGCAGCGCGAGCGCATTCAGGGTGCGCAGCGACTCCTGCTGGCTGCGGCTGAACACCGCCGGCAGCAGCTGCGGCCCCCGGTGGCGCAGCAGCGGGTGGCCGGTGATCAAGGCGTCGCCGCTGACCAGCACGCCGTCGACGACGTACGAGCAATGCCCGCTGGTGTGGCCCGGGGAGAAGACCGCCGTCGGCCGGCCCGGCAGCCCGGCGGCCACTTCGACGGTCAGCGGCTGGGCCGACGGGATGCCGTCGCGGATCAGGCCGCCGCTGCGGACCACGTGGGCGGTCCACACCGCCCAGCGTGGCCGCCAAACGCGTAGGGCCACATCGACCGTCGAGACCTGCTCGAGGTGCTCCCGCTTGGCGTGACGCACCTCGTCGGCGTGGCAGTACACCGGGGTGCCGTGCTCGCGGGCGAACCAGATCGCCGAGCCCAGGTGGTCGACGTGGGCGTGCGTCAGCAGGATCGCGCGCACGTCGGCGGCGTCATAGCCCAGCGTGCGCAGCGACGCCAGCACGTCCTCGCGGTCACCCGGGTAGCCGGCGTCGATCAGCATGACGCCGCTGTCGTCGGCGACGAGCGTCCAGTTCACGGCGTGGCCCCGGGCGAGGTGGACGGTGTCGGTGACCTGGACTAGCTGCGGCATGCCAGGAGCATAGGAGCCGGTGCGAGCGCAAGCGCGTCGTAAGCCGGGCGCGGCGGGTCGCGACCATCGGGTGAGGAGTAGAAATAACGGGTGGCTGAACTAAAACTCGGATACAAAGCGTCCGCCGAACAATTCGCACCGCGCGAGCTCGTCGAGCTGGCCGTCGCCGCCGAAGGCCACGGCATGGACAGCGCGACCGTCAGCGACCACTTCCAGCCGTGGCGGCACGAGGGCGGGCACGCGCCGTTCTCGCTGGCCTGGATGACCGCCGTCGGCGAACGCACCAAGCGGATCCAGCTGGGCACCTCGGTGCTCACGCCGACCTTCCGCTACAACCCCGCGGTCATCGCGCAGGCGTTCGCCACGATGGCCTGCCTGTACCCGGACCGCATCTTCCTCGGCGTCGGCACCGGCGAGGCGCTGAACGAGATCGCCACCGGATACGAGGGCGACTGGCCGGAGTTCAAGGAGCGGTTCGCCCGGCTGCGCGAATCGGTGCGGCTGATGCGCGAGCTGTGGCGCGGCGATCGCGTCGACTTCGACGGCGAGTACTACCGGCTCAAGGGCGCCTCCATCTACGACGTGCCCGGCGGCGGCGTCCCCATCTACGTCGCCGCGGGCGGCCCGGCGGTGGCCAAGTACGCCGGACGCGTCGGCGACGGCTTCATCTGCACCTCGGGCAAGGGCGAGGAGCTGTACAAGGACAAGCTCATCCCCGCCGTCAAGGAGGGCGCCGCGGCCGCCGACCGCAGCGTCGACGACATCGACAAGATGATCGAGATCAAGATCTCCTACGACCCCGACCCCGAGCTGGCGCTGGAAAACACCCGGTTCTGGGCGCCGCTGTCGCTGACCCCCGAGCAGAAGCACAGCATCGACGACCCGATCGAAATGGAGAAGGCGGCCGACGCGCTGCCGATCGAGCAGGTCGCCAAGCGCTGGATCGTCGCGTCGGACCCCGACGAGGCCGTCGCCAAGGTCAAGGACTACGTCGACTGGGGCCTCAACCACCTGGTGTTCCACGCCCCCGGCCACGACCAGCGCCGGTTCCTGGACCTCTTCGAAAAGGACCTGGCGCCCAGGCTGCGACGACTTGGCTGAGACTGCGGCCCATTCGACGGCGATATACATCGCCGCGCCGGAGCCGGAGACCGGCAAGTCGACGGTCGCGCTGGGGCTGCTGCACCGGCTGACCGCGACGGTGGCCCGCGTCGGCGTGTTCCGGCCGATCGCGCGATCCGACCGCGTTTCAGGCGATCGCAAGCGCGGCGAAGCCGGGCGCAGCGGGTCGCCGCAGGTAGCCGGCGCCGATCGCGATTACATCCTCGAGCTGCTGCTCGAGCACACCACGGCGGGCCTGTCCTACGAGCAATGCGTCGGGGTGACCTACCAGCAGCTGCACGCCGACGGTGACGCCGCGATCGCCGCCATCGTCGACTCGTATCACGCGGTGGCGCAGGCCTGCGACGTGGTGGTGATCGTCGGCAGCGACTACACCGACGTGGCCAGGCCCGCCGAGCTTTTGGTCAACGCACGCATCGCGGCCAACCTGGGCGCGCCGGTGCTGCTTACGGTCAGCGGCAGGGGCCGCACCGCCGCGGAGATCGCCAGCGTGGTCGAGGTGTGCCTGGCCGAGCTGACCGCGCAGCACGCCCACACCGCGGCGGTCGTGGCCAACCGCTGCGAGCCGTCCGAGCTGGCGGCGGTGGCCGAGGCGCTGCGGGGCTTCGCGCCGCGCAGCTACGTGCTGCCCGAGGAGCCGCTGCTGTGCGCGCCGACGGTGGCCGAACTGGAACGGGCCGTGGGGGGTTCGCCGGTCAGCGGCGAGGCGTCGCTGCGCCAGCGGGAGGTCACCGGCATCCTGGTGGCCGGGATGACCGCCGACCACGTGCTGGAGCGGCTGCGCGACGGCATGGCCGTCATCACCCCGGGGGATCGCTCCGACGTGGTGCTCGCGGTCGCCAGCGCCCATGCGGCCGAGGGGTTTCCATCGCTGTCGTGCCTGGTCCTCAACGGTGGCTTCGAGCTGCACCCGTCGATCGGGGCCCTGGTCGCGGGCCTGCGGCTGCGGCTGCCGATCGTCGCGACGGCGCTGGGCACCTACGACACGGCCAGCAGGGCGGCGGCGGCCCGCGGCCGGGTCACGGCCACCTCACAACGCAAGATCGACACCGCGCTGGCGCTGATGGACCGCCACGTCGACATCACGGATCTGCTTGCCCGGCTTGCGATTTCGGTGCCCACCGTGATGACCCCGCAGATGTTCACCTATCAGCTGCAACTGCGGGCGCGATCCGACCGCAAGCACATCGTCCTGCCCGAGGGGGAGGACGACCGCATCCTGCGCTCCGCCGGGCGCCTGCTGCAGCGCGGCGTCGCGGACCTGACCATCCTGGGCGACGAAGCCCAGATACGGCTGCGCTCGGCCGAACTCGGGGTAAACCTGGACGAGGCAAAGGTGATCGACGCGCGCAGCAGCGAGTTGCGCTACCGGTTCGCCGACCAGTACGCCGAGCTGCGCAAGGCCAAGGGCGTCACGGTCGAGCAGGCACGCGAAATCATGGGCGACGCCACGTATTTCGGAACGATGATGGTCCACAACGGCATGGTCGACGGCATGGTGTCCGGCGCCGCGCACACCACGGCGCACACCGTCCGGCCGGCGTTCGAGATCATCAAGACCGTGCCCGACGTCTCTACCGTGTCCAGCATCTTCTTCATGTGCCTGCCCGACCGCGTGCTGGTGTACGGCGACTGCGCCATCATCCCCAACCCGACGCCCGAGCAGCTCGCCGACATCGCGATCAGCTCGGCGCGGACGGCGGACCGGTTCGGCATCGAGCCTCGGGTGGCCATGCTGTCCTACTCGACCGGTGACTCCGGCACCGGTGCGGACGTCGACAAGGTCAGGGCGGCAACGGAATTGGTGCGCAGCCGGGAACCGCAGTTACTTGTCGAGGGTCCCATCCAGTACGACGCCGCGATCGATCCGTCGGTCGCGGCGACCAAGCTGCACGATTCTCCGGTGGCCGGCCGGGCCACGGTCCTGATCTTCCCCGACCTCAATACCGGCAACAACACCTACAAGGCGGTGCAGCGCAGCGCCGGGGCGATCGCGATCGGCCCGGTGCTGCAAGGATTGCGCAGGCCGGTCAACGATCTGTCTCGCGGCGCCCTGGTCGAAGACATCGTGAACACCGTCGCCATTACCGCGATTCAGGCGCAGGACGTCCATGACTAGCGCGAGCCGCCCGGTGCTGGTGATCAACTCGGGCTCGTCGTCGCTGAAGTACCAGCTGGTCGACCCCGACGGCGGCGCGGCGCGCGTGACCGGCCACATCGAGCGCATCGGTGAGGGGCCATCGTCGGTTCCCGACCATGACGCGGCGCTGCGCCGCGCGTTCGACGAACTGGCCGGCGACGGCATCGACCTGCGGGCCTGTGGCCTGGTGGCCGTCGGGCACCGAGTGGTGCACGGCGGCAACGAGTTCCATCGTCCCACCCTGCTCGACGATGCGCGGATCGCCGCGCTCGAGAAGCTCTCCGAGCTGGCGCCGCTGCACAACCCGCCCGCGCTCAAGTGTATCGAGGTAGCCCGCAAGCTGCTGCCCGACGTGCCGCACATCGCCGTGTTCGACACCGCGTTCTTCCACGACATGCCACCGGCGGCGGCCAGCTACGCCATCGACCGCGAACTGGCCGAGCGGTGGCAGATCCGCCGCTTCGGGTTTCACGGCACCTCGCACCGCTACGTCAGCGAGCGGGCCGCCGCCTTCCTGGACAGGCCGCGCGGCAGCCTGAAACAGATTGTGCTGCACCTGGGTAACGGCTGCTCGGCCTCGGCGATCGCCGGCACCCGCCCGATCGACACGTCGATGGGCCTGACGCCGCTGGAGGGGCTGGTGATGGGCACCCGAAGCGGCGACATCGATCCCAGCGTCGTCAGCTACCTGTGGCACACGGCGAACATGGGCGTCGACGAGACCGAGGCCATGCTCAACCAGCGGTCCGGGGTGCTGGGCCTGGCCGGTGAGCGCGACTTCCGGCGGCTGCGCGAGATGATCGAATCCGGTGACGGCGCCGCTCAATTGGCCTACAGCGTGTTCATCCACCGGTTGCGCAAATACGTCGGCGCCTACCTGGCCGTGCTGGGGCACACCGATGTCATCAGCTTCACCGCGGGCATCGGCGAGAACGACGCGGCGGTGCGCCGCGACGCGGTGGCCGGCCTGGAGGAGCTGGGCATCGTGTTGGACCAGCGCCGCAACCTCAGCGGCGGCAAGGGCGTGCGGCAGATCTCCGCCGACGACTCCCCGATCGCCGTGCTGGTCGTCCCGACCAACGAGGAACTGGCGATCGCCCGCGACTGCGTGAGCCTGCTGGCCGGGTCATAGGATCGGTGCACGCTCGGCCTCCCTGTGGATAGACGACGGCGCGGGTTGCGCGCGGTGTGCGATCGTCCGCCCCATGAGAGAACCGTTCGTCGGCACCGAGGCCTTGGCGTCGGGCGCGTTGAGCCGGCATCAACTGCGGACCCGCTATCGTGCGGTCTTCCCGAACGTCTACGTGCCCAAGGATGCCCAGCTGTCGCTCGAGCGGCGGATCTCCGCGGCGTGGCTGTGGTCGCGGCGGGCCGCGACGATCGTCGGGGCCGCGGCCGCCGCGCTGCATGGTGCGAAGTGGATTCCCGACGACGTTCCGGTCGAGCTGAACCACGCCAACACCCGCCCGCCACGCGGGGTGCTGATCCGGCGAGACGCGTTGCTCGACGACGAGACGCAGCTCATGGATGGGCGCGCCGTCACGACGCCGGAGCGAACGGCCTTCGACATCGGCCGGCGCGGTGCGATCCGCTCGGCCGTCGTTCGGCTCGACGCGCTGGCGCGGGCAACGGGTTTTAAGGTCGAAGACGTGCTGCGGATCGCGAATCGCCATCCCCACGCTCCCGGCCTACGGCGACTCGAGGCCGCGCTCGAACTGGTCGACCCCGGCTCGCAGTCGCCGCGGGAGAGCTACCTGCGGCTGCTCCTCATCGACGCGGGGCTGCCGCGGCCGCAGACCCAGATACCCGTGCTCGGCGCCGACGGCATTCCCGTCGCCCACATCGACCTGGGCTGGGAGGAGTACCTGGTCGGCGTGGAATACGAGGGTGACCAACACCAGACCGACCGCAGGCGGTACGTCCATGACATTCAGCGCCTCGAGACGCTCGAGCGAATGGGCTGGATCATCGTCCGGGTCGTCGCCGAGGACCAGCGCGCCAATATTGTCCGCCGAATCCGCGTGGCGCTGGTCGAACGCGGCTGGATCGAGCGTTGACCCGTTGCGTGTGAATCCTCGGCGGTGGTTGTGCGGCTACGGCTTTGAGTGTGAGCGTGGGGCGGGTTCGCCGGCGAAATCCGCGCCCTGGGCACACGCTCAAGGCCGACGTTTCACACTCGGCGCCAACGATTCACACTCGCCGCCAACGTTTCACACTCGCCGCCGACGCCGTTGCGTGTGAATCCTCGGCGGTGGTTGTGCGCCTACGGCTTTGAGTGTGAGCGTGGGGCGGGTTCGCCGGCGAAATTCGCGCCCTGGGCTCACGCTCAAGGCCGACGATTCACACCCGGCGCCAACGTTTCACACCCGGCGCCAACGTTTCACGCTCGCCGCCGACGCCGTTGCGTGTGAATCCTCGGCGGTGGTTGTGCGCCTACGGCTTTGAGTGTGAGCTTGGGGCGGGTTCGCCGGCGAAATCCGCGCCCTGGGCTCACGCTCAAGGCCGACGTTTCACACCCGGCGCCAACGATTCACACCCAGCGCCACGAACGCGGCGCACGCCCCGAAGCCAAAAGCCGAAACTAGAACGTGCTCGTCGGCCGCACGCTGTTCGCCATGTCGACCAGCGTGTAGCGGTGCCGCTGGGTGGGGGCGACGCGGGCCAGGGCCCGCAGCGACGCCTCCACGCCCAGCCGCAGCCCGTGCTCGGTGAACGGGAAGCCCAGGATGTGGTTGGTGCTGGCCTGGTTGTCCTCGAGCCAGTCCATCGCGCCGCCCAGCACCAGCGCGCGGATCTGCAACACCCGCGGCTCGGTGGGCGGCAGCGCCTCGACGCGGCGGGCCGCGTCCCGGATCTGCGCCTCGGTGATCTCGCTCGTCGAGCGGCCGGACATCAGCGTCACCGCGCTGGTCAGCCGCGCGGTGGTGAAATGCCTTGAGGTGGGCGGGACTTCGTCCAGCGTGCGCACCGCGCCCTCGCGGTCGCCCTCGGCCGACAGCGATCTGGCCAGCCCGAAGGCCGCCGAGATCACGCCGTCGTTGGTCTTCCACACCGTCTCGTAGAACTTGTGCTCGTCGGTGTTGCCGGCCAGCTCGGCCGTCGCGGCCAGCGCCAGCTTGGGCGCCAGCTCGCCGGGGAAGGTGTCCAGCACCTCGGTGAAATGCTTTGTCGCCGAGTCGTAGTCGCCGGTGAGCAGCTCGGCGACGGCCCGGTACCAGACCAGTCGCCAGCGCCAACCGACGCGCTCGGCCAGGTCGTCGAGCTTGCGGGTGGCCTTGGCCACGTCGCCCAGGTCCAGCAGCGCGCGCACTTCCATCAGCGGCAGCTCGATCGACTCGGACACCTCGATGCCGTCGGCGTCCAGCGACCCGTGGCGCGCCGCGCGCAGCGAGTCCAGCGTCTGCACCGGCTGCGAGAGCACGGTCGCCTGCAACACCGGGGCGGCCACGTCGGCCGGATCGACCAGCGGCACCGGCAAAGCCGTCACGATCTCGCGGGCCGTCAGCTTCTCGGAATGCACCTGCCCGTCCAGGTAGACGTCGGTGTGCGCGACGAGCAGGTCGACGCCGAACGTCGAGCGGCTGGGCGAAAAGATCGTCGACAGACCCGGCCGCGGGATGCTGGTGTCCTTGGCCACCACCTCGCGCAGGACGCCCATCAGCTGGGCGGACATCTCCTCGGCGGAGGAAAACCGGCGCCGGGGGTCGGGGTCGGTGGCGCGGCGCAGCAGCCGGCCGAACGAGTCGTAGCGCTTCAGCACCGGGTCGTCGTCGGGCAGCCCGTCGACGTAGCGGCCGTTGCGGGTCCGCAGGTTCAGGGTGAGCGCGGCCAGCGTGCGCCCGACCGTGTAGATGTCGGTGGCCACCGTCGGACCGGTCCGCACGATCTCCGGCGCCTGGAAGCCAGGGGTGCCGTAGAGGTAGCCGAACGAGTTGATCCGCGACACCGCGCCCAGGTCGATCAGCTTGAGCTGCTCCTCGGTGAGCATGATGTTTTCCGGCTTGAGGTCGTTGTAGACCAGGCCGATGGAGTGCAGATAGCTCAGCGCGGGCAGGATTTCCAGCAGGTAGGCGATGGCCTCGGCGACCGGCAGCTTCTCGGCCTTGCCCTCCTTGATGCGCTGCTTGAGCGACTGCCCGCCGATGTACTCCATGACGATGTAGCCGACGGGATCGCCGTGCCGGTCGGTGTGCTCGACGAAGTTGAAGATCTGCACGATCTGCGGGTGGACCACCTCGGCCAGGAACTGGCGTTCGGCCATCGCCATCGCCTGGGCCTCGGCGTCGCCGGAGTGCACCAGGCCCTTGAGCACCACCGGGCGGTCGTTGACGTTGTGGTCGACCGCCAGATACACCCAGCCCAGGCCGCCGTGCGCGATGCAGCCCTTGACCTCGTACTGGCCGGCGACGATGTCGCCGGGACTCAGCTGGGGCAGGAACGAATACGGGCTGCCGCACGACGGGCACCAGCCCTCCGACTCGCCCTTGCCGTCGTCGCTCGACCGGCCCACCGGCTTGCCGCAGTTCCAGCAGAAGCGCTTGGACTCCGGCACCACCGGGTTGGTCATCAGCGCCTCGAGCGGATCGATGTCGCGCCCACGCGGGATCTCGACCAACCCGCCGCCCAGCTGCCGGGTCGCCGGGAGCACCCGGGTCGCCACCGTGACCCGCTCCTGCGGCTCGGGGTCCAGCCCGCCGGTCAGCAGCGGGAAGTCGTCGTCATCGTCGTCGAAATCCGGGCGGAACAGCGCCTGCGTCGCCTGCGGCCGCAGCTCGGAACCCGTTTGCGCCTCCGGCGCCTGGGTGCCCGGCGCCGGGTCCTGCACGTCGTTAACGTCGCTCGCGTCAGCCATCAGTCCACATACCTCGGCGTGGGCGGGGCGGGCGCGGGGCCCAGCACCGTCAGCCACTTCCGGTACAACGTATTCCACGTGCCGTCCCGGCGGATGCGTTCAAGCGTGCCGTTGACGAACCGGACCAGCCCGGTGTTGTTCAGGTTGATGCCGATGCCGTAGGGCTGGGTGGCCATGTTCGGTCCGACGATGTGCAGATAGGGGTCCTCCTCGACCAGCCCCGCCAGGATCGAGTCGTCGGTGCTGACCGCGTCGATCTCGCGCTGCTGCATGGCGACCAGGCAGTCGGCCCAGTTCACCACCGACACCACCACCGGCGGCGGGTCGATCTGCTGGATGCGGTGCAGCGACGTGGTGCCGCGGGCCACGCACACCCGCTTTCCGGACAGGTCGGCCACCTTGGCGATCGGCGAGTCTCGGGGGGCCAGGATCCGCTGGTTGGCGTCGAGGTAGACCGTCGAGAAGTTCACCAGCTTGCGCCGCTCGCACGTGATGGTCATGGTCTTGACGACGACGTCGACCTCGTTGCGCTGCAGGGCGGTCACCCGCTCGTCGGACGACAGGATCCGGTACTCCACGTGCGACGGCGCGCCGAAGATGTCGCGGGCGATCTCCCCGGCGATGTCGACGTCGAAGCCGGTGATCTCGCCGGTGATCGGGTCGCGGAAGCTGAACAGGTTGCTGCCGATGTCGAGCCCGACGATCAGCCTGCCGCGGGCGCGGATGTCGGCGACGGCGGCGTCCGCCTCCGCCTTGGTGGGGAACGGGCGCAGGCTCGCGGTCGCGTTGCAGTCCTGGCTCGGGCTGTCCGGCGGCAGCGGGGGCTGCGGCGGCAGCTGTTCCATGCCCACCGGCGTCGGCGGCGGCAGCGTCGGCACGGTGGCCACCGTCAGCGACTCCTTGTGGCTGCAGCCCGCCAGCACCGCGCCCACGAAGAGCCCGGCGAGCGTCCGGCGCAGCCTCGCCAGCCCGGCCATCAGCGATACTCTTTCAGCCGCGGCCACAGGCCCAGCGCGACCGCGATGGCCGCGCCGAGGCTCAGCACCACCCCGCCTACCTGGGCGCCGGACAACCCGCCGCGCGCGCTGAGGACGTCGTTGCGCAGGTGGGTTCGGCTCTGCTCCATCGCCTTGCCGAGCTGGTCTTCCAGCTTGTCGAACGCCGGGGTGGAGTCGTCCTCGCCGCTGCCCAGGGCCACCTGGGTGGCGGCCCGGTAGTTGCCCACCGAGATGTAGGAGTTGATCCGGTCGTTGGCCTCGCGCCACCGCAGCAGCAGCTGGTCGGCGCCCTGCAGGTCGGGCTTGTCGACGGCGTCGCTGCGGGCCATGTACTGGTCGAGCTGGGAATGCATGGCGTCGATGCGCTGGTAGAACGACTGCTTGCGCATCTCCTCGTCGCCGCGGCGGATCAGCGACAGCGTCTCGTCGGCCCGCGCCTGCTGCGCTGTGATGGCGACGTTGGTGACGGTCTTCAGCGACTCCGCGGAGGTGTCCTTGGCGCTACGGCTGGCCGCCGTAGAGATGGTTAACGCGGTTCCGACCCAGACCACCATGACGAGAATACCGAGGGCGCCGACCACCAGCCCCGGGTTGATCCGGCGCCTGGTGCGCCGCGCCAGCCAGCGATGGGAGAAGGCGCCGAAGACGACCGTGCTGGCGACGACGAGGATCACCGGGGCCGGGAAGTGGGTGGACTGGGTGGTCTCGCTGTCCACCCGCTCCGACGTCGCCTGGTACAGCTGCGCCGCGTCGGGCAGAATGCGCGACTGCATCAGCCCCGACGCCTCCGACAGGTACGACGACCCGACCGGGTTGCCCTCGCGGTTGTTGGTCCGCGCGATCTCGATCAGGCCGGTATAGACGGCCAATTCGGCGTTGATGCGGCCCAGCAGTTGCACCAGCGGCTCGTCGGTCAGCCCGCTGGAGGCGCGGGTCACCGCCACCGCGGCGTCGGTGATGGCCTGCTCGTAGCGCTGCCGCACCGGGCGCGGCTCGGCCTGGGCGATGAACGCCGTGGCCGCCGCCGCGTCGGCCACCGACAGCGTGGTGTAGAGCCGTCCGGCCGCGAACGCCAGCGGCTCGGTGTGGTTGAGCACCGTGGTCAGCACCTGCTGGCGGTGGTTGATGGTCGTGGAGGTGGCGAACGCGCTGGACACGCCGAGCGCGGCGAGGACGATCCCGATGGTCAGGATCCGGCCCGGCGTCGTCGAGATGAACCACCAGCGCGGGTGGGCCGGTTCGGCCGGCGACCGCGACCCCTTAGGCTCGGTCGACGGGTGGGCCAGCTCAACCGTCACGTCCGATCAGCCCTCATCTTTCGGCCTTGAGAAAGTGCACGCAATCTCAGCGGGAACCGGGATAAGCGAATTCTAAGAGCATGTTGGGGCCGATGGGGGGAGGCCGACCCAATTGCACTGCATATCCTGAACTCGTGCACGGCGACGGCGACGGATGGGTGATATCCGTCGACGGCGCCCATTACTGGGGCCGGTACGGCGCCGCCGGGCTGCTGCTGCGCGCGCCGCGGCCCGACGGGACGCCCGCGGTGCTGCTGCAGCACCGCGCGGTGTGGAGCCACCAGGGCGGCACCTGGGGTTTGCCCGGCGGGGCGCGGGACAGCCACGAATCCGCGGAGCAGACCGCGGTCCGCGAAGCCCACGAGGAGGCCGGCCTGCGGGCCGACCGGGTCGCCGTGCGCGGCGCGCTGGTCACCGCCGAGGTCGCCGGGCGGGGCGGGACGCGCTGGACCTACACCACCGTCGTCGCCGACGCCGGGGAGCTGCTGGACACCGTGCCGAATCTGGAGAGCGCCGAGATGCGCTGGGTCCCCGAGGAGGAGGTCGCCCACCTGCCGCTGCACCCGGGCTTCGCGGCCAGCTGGCACCGGCTGCGCACCGCCCCGGCGCTGGTGCCGCTGGACCACGGCGACGAACGGCGCCGGCACCTGCCCCGCACGATCGAGATCGAGACGGGCGTCTTCGTCTGGTGCATGCCCGGCGACCCCCTGCGGGCCGACCAAACGGCGTCGCAGCTGAGCCGCCGGGTCAGCTCGCTGCTGCAAGCGCCGAACTGAGCCGCTCGGCCGCCGCCCGCGGGTCGGGGGCCGCCGTGATCGCCCGCACCACCACGACCCGCCGCGCGCCGGCGGCCAGCACCTCGGGCAGCCGCGCGGCGTCGATGCCGCCGATCGCGAACCACGGCTTGCGGCCCTTGAGTCCGGCCGCCTCCCGCACCAGCTCCAGGCCCGGCGCCGGGCGGCTCGGCTTGGTCGGGGTGGGCCAGCAGGGCCCGACGCAGAAGTAGTCGGCCGCCGACGCGGCCGCGGCCGCCGCCTGGGCCGGGTCGTGGCTGGACAGCCCGAGCAGCGTCTCCGGCCCGACGATGTCGCGGGCCACGCCCAGCGGCAGGTCGCCCTGCCCGAGGTGCAGCACGTCGGCCCCGGCCGCGCGCGCGATGTCGGCGCGGTCGTTGACCGCGAACAGGGCGCCGTGCCGGCGGGCCGCGTCGGCGAGGATCTCACAGGCGGCCAGCTCGTCGCGCGCCTCGAGCGGCCCGAACCGCCGCTCGCCCACCGAACCCTTGTCGCGCAGCTGCACGATGTCGACGCCGCCGGCCAGCGCGGCGTCGACGAACTCGGCCAGGTCGCCGCGCTCGCGGCGCGCGTCGGTGCACAGGTAGAGCCGCGCGGCCGCCAGGCGGGTAAGCCGTTGATGCACACCGCGACGCTAGCGCGCTAGCGTAGAGGCCGGGTAAACACTTCAGACACGGGAGTCCCGGGCGAGCGGGGCTGAGAGTGGGCGCCACCAGAAACAACTGGACCCGCCCTTACCGTCACACCTGATCCGGATCATGCCGGCGAAGGGAGGGCGACGATGTCGACGCGGCTGGCCGTCATCGGCGGCGGCGTCATCGGGCTGTCGGTGGCGCGCCGAGCCGCCCAGGCCGGGCTTTGGGTGCGCGTGCACCGCACCGAGGACCCGGGCGCGTCCTGGGTGGCCGGGGGCATGCTGGCGCCGCACAGCGAGGGCTGGCCCGGCGAGGAGCGCCTGCTGCGGCTGGGCCTCGAGTCGCTGCGGCTGTGGCGAGAGGGCTTCCTCGACGGGCTCCCGCCGGGGGTCGTCACCGCCCGCGAGTCGCTGGTGGTGGCCGTCGACCGCGCCGACGTCGCGGACCTGCGCACCGTCGCCGACTGGCTGTCCGCACAGGGGCACCCGGTGGTGTGGGAATCGGCCGCCCGGGACGTGGAACCCCTTCTGGCGCAAGGCATCCGGCACGGCTTCCGGGCGCCCACCGAGCTGGCCGTCGACAACCGCGCGGTGCTCGAGGCGCTGAGCGCCGATTGCGAGCGCCTCGGGGTCGGATGGGCCGCGCCGGCGCGCGACCTGTCTGACGTCGAGGCCGACGCGGTGGTGATCGCCAACGGCATCGACGCGCCCGCGCTGTGGCCGGGCCTGCCGGTGCGTCCCGTCAAGGGTGAGGTGCTGCGGCTGCGCTGGCGCAAGGGCTGTATGCCGTTGCCGCGGCGGGTGATTCGCGCGCGGGTGCACGGGCGGCAGGTCTACCTGGTCCCGCGCGCCGACGGGGTGGTCGTCGGCGCCACCCAGTACGAACACGGACGCGACACCGCCCCGGTCGTCTCGGGGGTGCGCGACCTGCTCGAGGACGCCTGCGCGGTGCTGCCGGCGCTGGGGGAGTACGAGCTGGCCGAGTGCGGGGCCGGGCTGCGCCCGATGACGCCGGACAATCTGCCGCTGGTGCGCCGCCTGGACGACCGCACGCTGGTCGCCGCCGGCCACGGCCGATCCGGCTTCCTGCTCGCGCCGTGGACCGCCGAGCAGATTGTGTCCGAACTCGTACCGGTGGGAGCCCGAGCATGATGGTGCATGTCAACGAACAACAGGTCGAGGTCGACGAGCAGACCACCGTGGCCGCGCTGCTGGAGTCGCTGGGCTTCCCCGACCGCGGCATCGCGGTGGCGATGGACTTCGCGGTGCTGCCTCGTTCGGATTGGGGCACAACGCTTCTCGACGGGGCGCGACTCGAGGTGGTCACGGCGGTGCAGGGTGGCTGACATGGGTGACCACAAGCTGACGATCGCGGACCGCAGCTTTACCTCGCGGCTCATCATGGGAACGGGGGGAGCGACCAGCCTGGCGGTGCTGCAGGAGGCGCTCGTCGCCTCGGGCACCGAGCTGACCACCGTGGCGATTCGCCGGGTCGACGCCGAGGGCGGCACCGGGTTGCTGGACCTGCTCAACCGGCTGGGCATCACGCCGCTGCCCAACACCGCGGGATGCCGCAGCGCGGCCGAGGCGGTGCTCACCGCGCAACTGGCCCGCGAGGCGCTGAACACCAACTGGGTCAAGCTCGAGGTCATCGCCGACGAGCGCACGCTGCTGCCCGACGGGGTCGAATTGGTCCGTGCCGCGGAGCAATTGGTGGACGACGGGTTCGTCGTGCTGCCCTACACCAACGACGACCCGGTGCTGGCTCGCCGCCTGGAAGACACCGGTTGCGCGGCGGTGATGCCGCTGGGGTCGCCGATCGGGACCGGGCTGGGCATCACCAACCCGCACAACATCGAGATGATCGTCGCCCGGGCCGGTGTTCCGGTGGTGCTCGACGCCGGCATCGGCACGGCCAGCGACGCGGCGCTGGCGATGGAATTGGGTTGCGACGCAGTGCTATTGGCCACCGCGGTCACCAGGGCCGCCGACCCCAAGGCGATGGCCGCCGCGATGGCCGCCGCCGTCAGCGCAGGCTACCTGGCGCGCCGGGCCGGCCGCATCCCGAAACGGTTCTGGGCCCAAGCCTCGTCCCCCGAGCGATGAATCGCTATGTCGCGCTGGGCAGTTCGATGGCCGCTGGTCCCGGCATCCGGCCCCGCGCCGCGGGCGCCCCGCGGTGGTCCGGCCGGTCCGCGCGAAACTATCCGCACCTGGTCGCCGAACGGCTGAACCTGGACCTGGTGGACGTCACCTTCTCCGGCGCCACCGCCGGCAACGTCCTCGCCGATCGCCAGCACGGCGCGCCGCCACAGATCGCCGCGCTGGACGGCTCGGAGGACCTCGTCACCGTCACCATCGGCGGCAACGACGTCGGCTACGTTCCGCTGCTGATCGCCGCCTCGCTGCCGCCCGCCGCGCGGCGGCTCCCGCTGCTGGGCGCCCGGATCGCCGAGCTGCTGGACCCCGACGCGCGAGATCGCGCCCTGGCCGCCGTGTTCGACTCGCTGTGCGCGGTCGGGTCGGCGCTGCGGGAGCGGGCCCCGGGCGCCCGGATCCTCTTCGTCGACTACGTGACGATCCTGCCGCCGGCCGGCACCGAGGCCCCGCCCCTGTCGGAACGCGATGCCGGCCTGGGCCGGCACGTGGCCGCGACGCTGCAGCGGCTCACCGCCGACGCGGCGACGGCGACCGGATGCGAGACCGTCGGCGCCGCCGCGGCCAGCCACCCGCACCACGCGTGGTCGGCAGAGCCGTGGACGACCAAGCCGGCGCGCTATGGTGTGCCGCTACCGGGTCGGCCCGCCCCGCTGCATCCCAACGCGGCCGGGATGCGCGCGGTGGCGGATCTCGTTGTGGCCCAGCTGTAGAGCGTCAGCCGTTGGTGCGCCACCAGTTGTAGAGCGCGTTGACGTCGGTGTTGGCCGCGCGGACGTGGCTCAACACGTTCTTGCTGTCGGTCGTCCAGGTGATCACGGCCGCCCCCTTGTACGTTCCGCACGCCACCTGGCCCGCCGCCTGGCCGCCCTGGCTCCACGTCGTCGGTGACTTACCGCTGTCGCCGCACGCCACCTGCGAGACCCCGCCGAGGTTGTCGGAGAACGCGCTGGCCAGATCGGTGTTGTTCTTGAACAGTTCGTACACGCCGGCGGCCGGGCCGTTGGGGTCGGGGCTTTGCCCGCAGTCGAGCTCGGCCACCACCGAACCGCTCAACGGGGCCGACTGACAGTTGTTGAGGCCGTAGCCCTTTGACAGCACGGTCGCGAGCGTGTTGACGTCTGCCGAGCTACCGGTCGGATCTGCGCTCGCCGTGGCGGCACCGACGATGGCGAAACCGCCCGCGAGCGCCGCGGACGCCGCGACACGCAGCGCGTTGCTGAGAGGGGACATTTGCGAACTCCTTAATCGAGGGTTGAAAGGCGGTAAACCGGAAGGGTTTTCGGTCAACCGTTGGTCCGCCACCACTGATAGAGCGCCGCCACGTCGGTGTTGGATCCGCGAATGTAGCTCAACACGTTCTTGGCGTCAGTGGTCCAAATGATCTCGGCGGCATTCTGATACGTCCCGCATGCCAGTTGTCCGGAGTTGTCGTCGGAGCTGCCCTGGTGCCAGGTGGTGGGTGATTCGCCGCTGTCGCCGCACGCGGTCAGGGTGTCGTGTTTGATGCTGGCCTTGAAAGAGGCGGCCAGGTTGTCGGCGTCGCCGAACAGGACGTACTTCGCCTGGACCGGGCCGGCGGGGTCGGGGCTCTGCCCGCAGGTGAGGGCGGCCAGTTCGCCACTGGACGGGTTTTGGGGCGTGCAGTTGTTGAGGCCGTAACCCTTCGACAGGGCGGCGGCCAGCGTGTTGAGGTCGGCGTTGGGATCGGCGGCCGACGTCGCGGTGCCCGCCATGGTGAGACCGCCCGCCAGCGCCGTGGCCGCCGCGACCCGCGCCGCGTTGCGGAGAGCGGGCATCGTTGGCTCCTAACGGTTGTGCGCTCCTCGTCGCTAACCAAAACAACGCGTCTGCTAAAAGGATCGTAGGGCTAAGTCTGGCTATGCAACACATTTCGGTGGAAATTGTCTGTTTGGGCATCATTCGGTCGTATTCGGGCGAGATTGCCGACACCCCCGGCGTAGATCGTTTTTTCGGCTAGATGCGTTAACACTCAGAGAAATTCATCGTCGACGGCGGTTCACGCTCGTCCCTTTGCGAGGTGGCCGGCAACGCGGCGGCGATCGGCGAAAACCACGGTTTCTGCTCAGATAGTGCCGCGATCGCGCCGCTCCGGTATGGTAAGCACCGCTTCTAGCCGGCTAACTCCCCTCGACTGGAGAATTTATGACACAGCCACCGCCTCAGCCCGGCTACCCGCCGCAGCCGCCCGCCGGGCAAGCGCCGAATAACTACTTGGCGTGGTCGATTTTGGCGACGTTGTTCTGCTTCCCCATCACCGGGATAGTGGCAATCGTGAAGGCCGCCTCGGTCAATGGATTGTGGGCGCAGGGTTTGTACGCCGAATCTCAGGCGGCCGCGGCGAGCGCAAGGAAATGGGTGATCTGGTCGTTGATCATCTGGGTCGTGTGGGTAGTCATAATCATCATCATTTCGGTGGCGGGTGGTCTGAGTGCAGAAAACTCAAGCATGGCGATGCTTTCCTCGCTCGTTTGATCGCGCGCTGGGGGCGCCGCTGCTGGTGGCCGCGTCCGCGAGCTTGGTGTGCGCCGTCGTCTGGGTGGGTGACCCGACCACCCCGGGCGGCCCGCTGCCGGTGTGCCCCACCAAGGCGTTGCTGGGCATCGACTGCCCGGGGTGCGGCAGCGCGCGGATGTTGTATTCGCTGATGCACGGCAACGTGCTGGCCGCGGCGAGGTTCAACGCGCTGGGCCTGGCGGCGCTGGTGCTGTTGGTGTGGGCCTACGCGGGGTGGACCTACGCTCGCGTGACGGGCCGACGGGTCCCGGCCTGGCAACGCGGGCGCTGGTCGGCGTCGGTGACGCTGCTGCTGGTGACGGTTTGGTTTGTGGTGCGCAACATCCCGATCCCGCCGTTCGACGCGCTGCATGTCTGATCCCCGGCTTTGAGGTCTAACCTGGGCGCGATGGTACGCAACCACAGCACGGCCGCGGCCATGTCGGCCGTCGTCGCCCTCACCGCATTCGTGACCGGCTGCTCCCACGAAAACGCCAACTCGCAGCAGCCGACCGGCCACCCGGACGCGGCGAAGTTCGCCTCCGCGATCCAGCACAAGGTCACCACCGACGCCATGATGGCCCACCTGTCGAAACTCCAGGACATCGCCAACGCCAACAGCGGCACCCGCGCGGTGGGCACGCCCGGCTACGAAGCCAGCGTCGACTATGTGGTTAACACGTTGCGCAACAGCGGCTTTGACGTCCAGACACCCGAATTCTCGGCGCGGGTGTTTCACGGCGACAAGCCCACTGTCACCGTCGGCGGCAAGGCCGTGGAGGCGCGGCCGCTGGAGTTCAGCCTCGGCACCCCACCCGACGGCGTCAGCGGTCCGTTGGTGGTGCCGAGCGTCGGGGAAAACCCGGCGTGCAAGCCCTCGGACTTCGACGGGCTGCCGGTACGGGGCGCGGTGGTGCTGGTCGACCGCGGCACCTGTCCGTTCGCACAGAAGGAGGACGCCGCGGCGCAACGGGGCGCGGTGGCGATGATCGTCGCCGACAACGTCGACGAGCAGCAGATGGGCGGGACCCTCGGCGCCGACACCGTCGTCAAGATCCCGGTGGTCAGCGTGACCAGGTCGATCGGGGTGCAGCTGCGCGGACAGCCCGGGCCCACGACCATCAAGCTTAACGCGAGCGTCCAGAGCTTCAAGGCCCGCAACGTCATCGCGCAGACCAAGACGGGGTCGCCGACCGACGTGGTGATGGCCGGCGCCCACCTCGACAGCGTGCCCGAGGGGCCGGGCATCAACGACAACGGGTCGGGCGTGGCCGCCGTGCTGGAAACCGCTGTGCAGCTTGGCAGTTCGCCGCAGGTACGCAACGCGGTGCGGTTCGGCTTCTGGGGCGCGGAGGAACTCGGCCTCATCGGGTCACGCAACTACGTGGAGTCGCTCGACCTCGACGGGCTGAAACACATTGCGCTGTACCTGAATTTCGACATGCTCGCCTCGCCGAACCCGGGCTACTTCACCTACGACGGAGACCAGTCGCTGCCGGCCGACGCCCGCGGTCAGCCGGTGGTGCCGGAGGGTTCGGCCGGCATCGAGCGGACCCTGGTCGCCTACCTGAAAGCGGCGGGCAAGACCGCGCAGGACACGTCGTTCGACGGCCGTTCCGACTACGACGGATTCACCCTGGCCGGCATCCCCGCCGGCGGCCTGTTCTCCGGCGCGGAGGTCAAGAAGTCCGACGAACAGGCCAAGCTGTGGGGTGGAACCCCCGACCAGCCGTTCGACCCCAACTATCACAAGAAGACCGACACCCTCGACCACATCGACCGCACCTCGCTGGCTATCAACGGCGGCGGCGTGGCCTACGCGGTGGCGCTGTACGCGCAGGACCTGGGTGGCCGCAACGGCGTTCCGGTCATGGCCGACCGCACGCGCCACACCCTCGCCAAGCCATGACCGCGGCGCCGCGCCGGCTTTGCCTGGCCTTGGCGTCGATCGCCCTGGTCGCGGGATGCTCGGCGCCGCGGCCCGCGCCACCGGCCGCCGCGCCGGACCTGGGTCATGCCCTGGCCGGAAAGGTCACCGCGGACCGGATGTTCGTCCACCTGCGGGCGCTGCAAGACACCGCCAACGCCAACCGCGGGAACCGCGCGGAGGGCACGCCGGGGTACGACGCCAGCGTCGACTACGTGGCGAAGGCGTTGCGCGACAGCGGGTTCAAGGTGTCGACGCCGCAGTTCGACCGGCTCCAAACCGTGTCACCGGGTAAGCCGACGCTGACGGTGGCCGGCCGCAGCTACCCGGTCGACCAGGCGTCGCTGCTGGTCCGCACCCCGCCCGGCGGTCTGACCGGGCAGCCGGTGCGGCCGGCGCCGTCGTCGGGCTGCGCGGCCGGCGATTACCCGGCCGCGATGCCCAAGGGCGCGATCGCGGTCGTCGACGACGCTCGCTGCTCGGTGGTCGACAAGCAGAACAGCGCGATGGCAAGGGGCGCGGCTGCGCTGATCGTGATCAGCCCGCCCGGCGGCAACGGGGCGCCGCCGACGCTGTTCACTCCCGGCTATTTCAAGCAGCTGACGGTGCCGGTGGCGGTGGTCGGCGCCAGCGGCGCCGCGGCGCTCGACCGCGCCAGCGCGCCGATACGCCTGGTGCTGGACGCCGAGAACGTCGCGATTACGTCGCGAAACGTGCTGGCGCAGACCGAAACCGGCTCGCCGCACGACGTGGTCGTCGTGGGCGCGGACCTCGACAGCGCGCGCGGCGGGCCCGGCATCAACGACAACGCGACCGGTGTGGCCGCGGTGCTGGAGACGGCGCGGCAACTGGGCCCGCTGGCCCCGGTCAACAACGCGGTCCGGTTCGTGTTCTGGGGGGCCGACCAGGACGGGCCCAACGGCGCGATGGACTACGTCTTCGGCATGGACCGCGACCAGCTCAACGACATCGCGATGTATCTGAACTTCACCATGCTGGGCTCGCCCAACGCCGGCTTCTTCACCGACGACGGCGACCAGTCCGGCCCGCCCGGGGCCGGCATCGCGTTCGGCGACGTGCCCGACGGGTCGGCCGGCATCGAGCGCACCCTGGACGGCTACCTCAACCTGGCCGGGAAGCGGCCCGCCGACATGCCGCTGAACACCCGGGCCGACTACCACCCCTTCATGGTCGCCGGCATCCCCGTCGGGGGTTTGACCGCCGGTTCCTCACAGACCAAGACCGCCGTGCAGGCCCGGCTGTGGGGCGGTCAGGCGGGCGCCGCTTTCGACCCCAACTATCGCAGCCCCCGCGACACGGCGGATGCCGTCAACCGGGAAGCGTTGGGCGTCATGGGCTCCGCGGCGGCGTTCGCGGTGGGCACCTATGCCGAGACGATCGGCGGTGTGAACGGCGTGCCGCCGCACGACAAGCGGCATCGGACGCGGGTGCCGTAGCGGCCGCGAGGGACTTGTCACCCCGTTCTGGCAGCATCGAAAACATGTTCGAAGAGGTGCGGGCGCGGTTCGACGAGTTGTTCGAGCGGCATTACCCGTCGACGACGCCGGAGTCGGCGGGGTTGGTCGAGCGGATTGCCGCGGCGGCGCGGTTTGAGAATCGGGCGGCGGCTGCGCAGCTGGTGGCGATCGGGGAGTTGTTTGCCTACCGGCTGTCGCGGTGCGCGGAAACCGAGAACTGGGCGATCGACACGATGGAGGCGGTGGCCGCCGAGGTGGCGGCGGCGTTGCGGATCGGCCAGGGGGTGGCCGCCGAGCGGGTGCACTATTCGCGGGCGATGCGGGAGCGGCTGCCGCGGTGTGCCCAGCTGTTTCGCGCCGGTGACATCGGTTATCGGATGTTTCAGATCTTGGTGTATCGCACCGATTTGATTACCGACGCCGAGGTGCTGGCCGCGGTGGATGCGGCGTTGGCG
>NZ_LQPJ01000104.1 GCF_002101785.1 Mycobacterium palustre | reverse complement strand
TGACGTCGGCGGCGCGGGCGGCTTCGGCGGCGGCGGGGGCGGTGCTGGCGGTGGTGCTGGTGGTGGCGGCTACTTCACGCCGGCCGACCCGTCGAAGGTCCGCGACGCTGAGCAGCGCGTGCAGCGCGCCGATGCCCAAGTCGCTGTCCTCGAGCAGAAGCAGCGCGAGCTCAAGGCCAACGCCAGCGAGTCGGAGCGGATGCGGCTCGAGCAGCAGCTGCGGCAGGCCCGAGAAGAAGCCCAGGACGCCCGCCAGGACCTCGAAACCGTCAAGCAGGGCACCTTCCATCCGGGCCGCTCCGGCGGCGCTACTGCCGGTGGTGGTGGCGGCTTCAGCGGGCAGCTCGGCGCGCCGCTCGACGAGGACTTCGGGATGAAGGGCGGCCTGCCCGGGCTGGCGAAGAACCTCGTGACGTTCCTGGGCAACCTGGCATTCGCCCCGGCGCTCGGCGCGCTGTCCGCGGTCGTGTCGGCGTTCGGCGGTGGCGGCCAGGGCGGCTCCGGCCTGGTCGGTATGACGGCCAGCGCCCTGGGCTTCAACGGCGGCGGCGCGACCGGAGGCGGCTTCGGCTACAGCCCGGGCGCGAGCAGCACCGGCTACGGGATGCCCGGCTACGGCACCGACGCCGGGCTGAACGCGCAAGGTCTCGGCCCGGACGCGGCGGCTGCGGTGGCGGCCCGCGGCGGCGGCGGGTATGGCGCGATGGGCGGCGACGGCGCTGCGACGCCGCTTGGGTTAGGCACCGGCATTCACGGCATCGGCCCCGGTTCGGTTGGGCCCGCGCCCGGCGGCGGCCCACCCGGCGCGGGCGCGGGCGTGAGCCCAGGTGGCGGCATCGGCCCCGGTGCCAACTTCCCCGGGATGGGCGGGCCGCCGGCGGCCGGACCGTTCGGCGGCGGCGGTCTCGGTGGGCTACCGGCTTTCAGCGGCCCGGCCAACTCGGTCATCGGTGGTCAGCAGATGGCCGGATCGCACGGCAGCGGCATCGGCATCGGCGGCGGCCTGATCGGCCTCGCGGAGTCCGCGATCCCCAACGCGATCTCCATGGCCGGTTCCGCCGGGGCAATGACCGGCGTCGGCGCCGGGGCGGCGCCGGCCGCGCAGATCCTGTCACAGGCCGCGCAGATCGGCATCGACGAGATCAACCGCGGAATCGGGTTCGCCGCCCAAGCCGCCAGCATCGGTGTGTCCGGGCTGCTGGAGACGTTCAACCTCAACGACAGCCCGCTCGCCGACCCCAGCAAGTCGTGGCTGGGCCGGCTCGCGATCGGCATCTCCGGCGCTAAGCCCGCGGTGCCCAACCTGGCGGGGATGATGGCCAAGCAGCCCCAGGGCCTGCCCGGAGCCGACCCCTCACAGGGGGGCAAGACGGCCAACCCGGCAGGCCCCGGCCAGGGCCAGGGACAAGGCCAGGGCCAAGGTCAGGGTGATCAGAACAGCCAGGGCGGCACCAACATTCACGTCGAGTACCACAACCACCAGGCGCCCGAGGACCGCGCCGCCAAGGACATCGCCGTGCACCTGGCCAACCAGTATCAGATCCCGTTGCAGCGATGAGCGCGCCGATCCGCTACCCGGCCGGCCCGATCACCAAGCACGGCGCCTACTACGTGCTCAACGGGATGCATCCCGAGGTGACACTGACCGCCTACGACAAGTCGATCCAGATCGCGATGATGGGCGGCAAAGCCATCCCCAACCGCACGATGCCCGAGTACGTGATCCTCAAAGACATCGACGGGCTGATCCCGCCGTGGCAGATGATCGACCAGAAGGGCGCCACGCAGGACGGCGTCACCTTCCTCGATGCGCTTTACGATCCGATGGAAGTCAACGCCACCGTGATCGTGCGCGGCCGCGACGCCAAGCACACTCGCAAGGTCATCCGGGATCTCGTTTCGTCGATCGACGCCAAACAGGTCAGCGAATTATCCTGGTATACACAGGAACTCGGCTACTGGTGGGCGCCGATCCGCTGGTTCAAAACCCCACCCGACAAGCTCGCCGGAGCCCAGCAGCGCCGCCAGCAACTCACACTGAGGCTGCGCGCCGACAACGGGTTCTGGAGGACGTTCGACGACATCGACCAGTTCAAGCTGAACTACGAGGCAAACACCGACTCCTTCGGCTACGTCACCGACAACGGCCTCGGCGACGGCTGGACCGTGGGTTACAGCGGCCGTGGCCCGCTGGTGCGCTGCGACGGCCAGCAGGTCCTTTTCATCATCGATCCGGCACGGCCGGTCATCGGAGACACCGGGCGCGACGCGGTCTTTCGCCGCAACGACTTCACCACCAGCACCAACAACCAGTTCATCGAGATCACGCTCGGGGTCACCAACGCCTGGACGTTCCCCGACGGCGCCTACGACGACATCTGGGGGCGTCTCAACAACACCGGCATCCCCGGCCTCTACGGTGTGCGGGCCCGGATCGGCCTGAAAACCGTGCGGCTGTCCTACTTCGTCAACGGTGCCGAGACGATACTGCGCGAGCAACCACTTTCGATCCAGGCGATGTCGGGTGAGAAGTTCGCGCTCGTCTGCGGTTACGACGGCAACTCCCGCATGTTCAAGGTGCTGCGCAACGGCAGCGACGTGCCCGGAATGACCGTTGTCGAGCACGGGAGCGGATCGCCGCTGGGTTCCTCTTACCGCAGCGTCGGGTTCGGGTTGCACGCCGCGCCCTCGACCGGGCTGACCCCGGCCCTGCCGCTGTCGGTACGCAGATGCGCGGCCGGCACGCATGCCACCACCAGCCAGTCGGGGTTCGTCACGCGCATCAACGTCGGCGACCAGCGCCGCTACGAGCGCTACACCTGTTTCGGGCCCGGCACGTTCAGCATCGCCGACGGGCCCGGCTCAACAGATTTCGTGCAGTTCGGCCCGCTACTGGCCAACCAGGTGATGCAGATCCGCACACTCGACAACAGCGTGGTCAACCTGACATCCACTCCGGCCAGCCCGCAGGAGCAGGCCGAATACGAGCAGGCACTGTCCGACCTGGCCAGCTTCGCCACGGCCAACAACGCCCCGCAGGTCCTGGGCGCCAACCGGTCGATCTTCGGTGTGCAGGCCCCGCAGGGCAACCCGTATTCGCTGTTGCACGGCCGGTTCCGCAACCCGGTGCCCCCGAAGTCGCCCGGAGCTCCGGCGCAAAAGCAGCACATCGCAGTCAAGATCGACGGCGGCAACGTCGACTCAGCGATCCTGGCCACCGGCACACCGCTGCGGAGGTATCCGGCCTGATGGCCATCGTCGTCAACGTCGTCGCGGGGGCGCCGGCGTGGGGCCTTTGGTGCCCGATATGCCTGAAGCCGAGCGGATACGCCGTACCGCTCTATTTCCTGACGACACAAGGCGTGACCTCGCTCGGCCCAGTCCGCAAGTGCCATGACTGCGGCGCCCCCGTCCCGCCCGAGGACGACGAGGGATGACCAGCGCCGAACTGGCCGTGTGGAACCATGATCTCCACTACGGCAGCCTCACCCAGCGCGCCGACGCCGCGACCAAGCTGGCTGACAGTTCTGATCTGACACCGGAATTCGTCCACACGCTCTACGACAACCTGTGGCGCCCGATCCGCGAGTTCGGCCCCTACCTGATCGACAGCTCCGGCACCCAGCCCCGCAACGCCGTGCCCAGCGAGACCCTCAAGGCCAAAGGCGGATTCCCCGGCGTGCGGGCGTTGATGGACTGCCGCAAAACACTCGTTGGTGTCACCGTCGAGACCGAGGGCCAGAGGTTCGCGTTCTACGTCGACACCCACGAGTACGAATTCGAGAAGGACAGCTGGACCAGCACCTCCAATTGCCTTGGCATTTGGGACATTTTCAACTACGCGATCATCTGGGCCGACTGGCTGCTGCCCATCCAGGCCCAGATCTTCTCGCACGCGATCTTCATTGGCCCGCTGGTCACGGTGATCGAGAACATGATCTCCGAGTGCTTCCTTCGGATTCAGTCGGGGATCAACGAGTTCCTCAACAACGCGTTGTCGCTCAACCCCGACATCCGGGCCTGGTTCTACAGCCTGCAACACGACAACCCGAACATCTTCGAGGCGCTCAAGACGCCGGTGTATGTGGTGCGCACCAACCCGTTCCTGGACGGCTCGCCGATCTTCGCCAAGACCGTGCGGTTCGAGCCGCTCGGCAAGGTGATCATGGACATCACCCGCCCCTACGGCGTGGACGTCGGCGTCGACCTGTGGCTGCCCGGAGATGCACAGCCCGACCAGTGGGCCAACCTCGACCGGCCGACTTACGTTGTGACAGTTAGGGACCGCAGCCAGGTCACCGGGCCGTTCAAGAACGTCCTGGACTCGGTGGTGCGCGAAGTCGTCGACCTCGAGGGCTCCTTCTTCGGCTCGCAGCTCGCCGGTCTCGTCCAGCAGGCCGCGGTCCAGGGCGTCTACATCTCCCCGGCGCAGGGTGTCAATTTCGTGCAGCCCTACGCGATCATGATCGCCCCCGAGGAGGGCGAGAAGACATCGATTTTGAGCTGCAAGATCGTCGACCACACGCCCAAGGGTTGGCGAACGATCATCGGCGGAAAGAGCCCGAAATGGCTCAATGACCTGATCAACGCCTTCTTCTCCTGGCTGGTCGACTCGGTCATGATCTTCATCGGAATCACCGGTGTCCCAAGCGATCTGCTGGCTGGATTCCTCAACGACGCGTTCTTCGCCTTCCAGCTCATCGACTGGTACGACAAGCGCGCGGCGATGGGCCCGTACCACCCGGGCATGGAGGTGTTCGTTCCGACCGGCGCCTCGCCGTACAACGTGGAGGCGATCTTCACGTTCCTGGAAGCGGCCTGGGACGGCCGGGGATACACCGCGGCGGTGGTGAAGTTCCGCAACGGCTCGCAGTACGCGCTCGGCCGCGACGTGTTCCGCGGCGGCCTGATGTCGCTGGTCTATCTGGGCCGCACCCGGATGTACACCGACTACGTCGACCTCGTCGCGTGGCACATCAACGACAAGGAACGTGAGATCACCGCCCAGATCGGCGACGGCCGATCCCTGGAAGCTCCGCAGGCCAAGCACCAACGCCTCATCACCGGGCTGCAAGAGGCCTTCCAGGTCGCCACCCTCGCCCCGAACCAATAGCTAGGAGCCCCATGCCATCAACCGACTGGTATGAAACCACGATCGACGGCCAGGACTGGCTCATCGTGCCCACGGGGCAACTGCGGATCCCGCTGCCGTTCGACCCGTCCGCGCCTGTCATCATCGCGGTGGCCCCGCCGCTGGGCGGCATCGCCTCGTTCGGCGCGCTGGTCAAGGGCGATCCGGGATTCCCCGCGCAGTTCGACGAGGACGTGGACTTCACCCCACTCGAACCCGACGACCCGACAGCAGATTTCGCCAGCCTCACCCTCGTGAGCCCGGCCACCGACGTATCGGGACCGAGCTACAAACTCGCCCTGGGGCTGCACAAAGGCGCCAAGGGCGACGACGGCGCCGCCGTGCTCACGCCGAGCGACTACGGCACCCCGGCGCCGGGGAAAACGCTGATCCTCAACCCTGACGGGTCGGCGTTCATCCTGGCCACCCCGAAGGTCGGCGACACCTACTATCCGGCCTCGCTGAACAACACCGCATCGGGCAATCCGACTTCCACGCTCGGTGTGGTGGCGATCCCGCCGCAGGACTTCGACTGGCGGCCAAAGGCGTTCGCCCAGACGATGATCTCGCCGACCGGGTCCAACGTGCGGGTCGACGTGATCGCCCGGCTCAACGGCGAATCGGACGGCAACGACGTCGGCCGCGGCTTCGGCATGTCCGGGGCGACCGAACGAATCTCAATCACCCCCGGGGCGCCGGCTGGAAGCCCCGATGAGTGGGATCGCGTACCGGCCGGCCAGTCCGCGACCGTGCACCTGCGGGTCGAACGCCAAAGCGGCAGCGACACATTCACCACCAGCGCCACGACCACACGGTTTGCCGTGAAGGTCGACCCCATCCCGTGACCTCGGAAGAGAGGATCTGCTGACCATGAGCGGCAACGGCAACGTAGGCATCAGTGCGTATCTGGCGGACAAATGGCTCGGCGAGCTCGGCCAGTCGGGTGTCTGGATGCAGGCCTTCATCGGCGTGCCCGGCGCGGACGGCACCGCGAATCTCGCGGCCGAGACCACGCGGGCGTTCGCCACATTCGCCCGCTCCTCCTCGGGGCTGTGGGTCATCACCGGCCTGCCGCCGATCTTCCAGATCACCACGGGCGAAACGCTGAGCCACCTGGGGGCGTTCGACGGGTCCGATGCGGGCGCCAACTTCCTGTTCTCCGCGCAGGCGGTGGCGTCCAAGCTCGTCGCCAACGGTGATCAGGTGGCCGTCGGCGCGTTCACCCTGAAGTTCCCGAACCTGGCGACCGACTGATGCCCGCACTTCCCGAGTCGGCGAATCACAACATCAACGAGATCGCCGGAGCCGCAACCTCAGGTGCAGTCGACGTCGACATCGTCGCCAGCCCGCAATCGCCAAGCCTGTGGGCCACGGCCTCGATCTACTTGAAGACTAACGTCGACACCTCGGGCGCCACACTCACCGTCACCTACGGCGGCGTCGAGATGACGGAAAAGGCTGGGGCGCGGACCTATTGGGACGGCCACAAGAACCTGCTGACCGTCTTCGAGCTGGGTTTCAACGGCCTGGAATCGCCGCCCACCGGGAGCAAGACCGTGCACGCCGCGGTCTCTGGGCTGCCGTCGGACTCGGGCGGCTTCTGGATCCTGTGCGACGTCGTCGTCTACTCCGGGGTGCTGTCAAGCGGGGATCCGGTCGTGGTCAGCGGCGACACCGCGGGCGCGCAGACCGCCAACAGCGTCACCGTGCCGTCGGTGTCCGAAGCGCATCGCGTCGTGACGGTCCACGCGATTCGCACGCCGAATCTGTTCAGCGCGCATAACCTTTCGGCTCGCGCGATCACCTCCGGGGTCTATGCCTACATCGCGTACCTGCTGAGCCTGCTGGGCTACAACTTCTTCCCGTACGTGGTGTCAGCCTCAGGCGGCGAGCTGCTGGTCCAGGACGCGCCCGGCGCGTCGACTGTGACCGGCACCTGCACGCAGCCGTCGACGGCACAGTGGGCGGCGATCGGGTTCTCGCTCACCCCGGCCCCAGTCGTGCTCGAAGCGGCGCTGGAGATCCCGATGGAGACCACCGCATCGCTGTCGATTCACCGCGCGCTCACCCCTGTGGCCGAACGCTATTGGAAGATCCCGGCCATCCCGGGCATCATGCCCGACGGCTCGGAAGCGCCGCTGGCCGGGCAGTTCATCAAGGCCGCCGACGGCATCATCATGCCGCTGTACATCAAAGACCCCGGCGACGTTGTGGAGTACACGCTGGACTGGTCGAATCATCTGCCCGACGACGACCCCATCGTCGCCGTCAGCTACAGCGTCACCAACTCCGAGCTGATCATCGTCTCGTCGTCGTTCACCGAGATCACGACGCAGGTGATCCTCTCGGGCTGCGTCACAGGCGTGTCCTACGGGGTCACGGCGCACGCCACCACCGAGCACGGCCGCCAGCTCGACCGGACGTTCCGGATCGTGGGCGGCCAGAACTGACAGGCCCATGACGGTCACACCTCCCCCGTGGGTGACGCAGACCCCGAACTATCCGGGCCTGCACAACCCGGCGCTGTTCGGCCCGGTGGGCGCGGTCCCGGATGCGCAACAGTGGATTCTGACGATCTCGGCGCTGACCGAGTATTTCATCGGGGAGATCGCGATCGCCTTCGGCGGTATTTCGATCCTGGGCTGGCAGCCGTTCGCGTTCCTGCAAACGTGGGGCGAGAACCTGGTCAACCAGGCGCAGGAGGCGTTCGACGGACAGCAGACGGCCAACGCCAACCTGGCGACGCTGCTCGACGGGATCATGGGCACCGGGCACACCTTCAGCGATCTCGCCTCGTTCCTGTCGGCGGCGGCGTCGCTGGCCAGCACGGTCAACAGCGAATTCAGTGCGCTGCTTTCGGGTTTGGGCGCCGGGAACGTCACCGGACTGGTGTCCTATCTGAGCGCGGCGGCCGGCAATGCGACGAGCGCGGCCGAGGCGTGGGCCGAGGCTGTCGAGGCCGCCGGAGCGGCGGACGCTGCCGCTCTCGGATCTGCAGTATCTGGTGCGGCCACTAACGCCGGCAACGCACTCACCCAGGTAGGCGAGATCGTCAGCAACTCGCTTCAGGCCGACGCGGCGGCGGTGGGTTCGGCGTTGGCAGGTGCGGCGGCGAATGCATCGAATGCGGTGGGGCAGATCGAAGACACCGTCAACAACGCCATCAACGGGGCCGCGACCGCAGCAACATCATTGGGGTCCGCGGTCTCTGGATTCATCTCGGGGCTGTGGTCGGCGTGGACGGGCAGCAGTGGGCAGGCATCCGCGGCCGCAGCGGCGGCAGCAGCGGCTAGCCAGGCTGCGACGAACGCGCAGAATGCCTCCAATATTGGTGGTATGACCGGGCTTTCGGTGGCAAGCCTAAACCAGGCATTGCAGCGATCAGCTATCGGATCCGGCTCGGGCACTGGCGGTCTTTACCAAAGAGTAGACTTCACCACGTACGCCAATCAATCGACCCTGTCAGGGATATTCACTCAATCGACCGCCGCACTGAGCAGCAGTGGCACAAACAATCCCCTCGGCTTAAACAATGGGTCGACCAGGGTCACCCAGTTTGGCATCACCAGCGGTGCAGTGGCTTGGCAGAACGTCTCCACGCATGGATACGATCTCGAACACTATCCAACGCCGACAACAACTGACTACCAAGTTATTTCAGCGCAATTCAACAGTGTCTGGTCAGAGGGCCCGACCGTCCTCATCGGCCGCAGCAACAGCGCGATGGGGACGTGCGTCATGGCGTACATGAGTGCCATCCATAATGCTAATGACATCAACACCGGAATCCAGCTAATTGTGTTGGGCTGCTTTGTATCCGGGGCCTGGACACAACTAGCTTCCGTAACCTCCTCAATAAACGGCACCGGCCTGTTCGAATTAGTCTTGGGCGACAGGAATACATCCAACCCATACTCAATTTCGGTGCTGTTCAACGGAACAACGTTGATCAGCTACGCGGACAGTAGCCACATCTCCCAGGTCGGAAGTAGCTACCGATACGGCGGACTAGGCGGCGTCGCCTACACCACCCCGAGATACAGCTACGACGTGTCCCCACTGACTATCTCCTCGTGGGGTATCGCCGACAACGCTCCGCCAACGGTCATCGGGAGCGGATTTAGGGCGTACCGCGCTACCACCAGCTCGGTCACTCTCACCGGCGGAGCTGTCTTCCCCTCCAACACATTTGACACGGTGCAATGGAACACGCCAGACTTAACCTGGTCGGGCGGTAAGCTCACATTCAGTGTCCCCGGATGGTACCTGGTAACCATGAAAAACGCTCCCACGTCGCCTGGGGGGACGTTTTCATGGCAGCAAGCCCTTTACGTGAATGGAACCTTGTCGCGGATGGGTCAAGGAAACTTTTACGTCGCCGGCGCGGGTGACGCCAACTGTCAGGCGGCGTGGATTATCTACGCCGCCGCCGGGGATTACATCCAGCCCGGATGGTACGGGGCGTCTCTCAACCAAGCGGGAGATGCCAGTGGGCTCAACTGCTCCTTCGAGGTTGCCCTCCTGAATTGCGGAACACTCAGCTAAAGGATTGAAATGACTGAATTGTCGGGGTTCAGCCCTGTTACGAAACTCGGCCCCGATCTCGGGCCCCAAAGCCTCCAAGTCCCCACCAGCATGGACGAAGCGTGCGACTGCAGCGCCAACTGCCCTGCATCGAAAATCCTTCGCGGACTCGGCCAAATCGTGGCAGCAGGGCTCACCAACCTCATCGAGATCGACGTCCAACGCGTACCCAACACCGACTCCGTACAATGCCGCATCCGCCCCTGGTCTGCCGACGGCGCCCAACAGAACGGTGTCGCCGACCCAGGTGGATGGCTCGCCGTCGACGGCACTAACGTCGTCGGAATGTCCAACGTTGACTACGCTGCACAGTTCACCCAGAACGTTCCACTCGAATGGGCGGCCACCACGACTGCGCCCGTCGCGACACTCAACGAAGACGGCACCGTGACGCTCACCTTCCCACAACCAACCTCCGCGAACCGCCCCTTCACCTACACCGCGACAGGACCCGGAACGGTCGGACCGTTTACCACCGACCCGAGCGGCAGCGTGTCTGCGACAATCACCGGCCTGACCGGAGACACGCTCGGCCCGTGGACCGTTGAATGCGCCACGCAATACGAAGGCGTCACAGCAACATCGGTGGCGTCAAACACCATCGCCGTCCCGCAGCCGGGAGGCTAAAGCGGGTCTACGGCAGCAGGGCACCGCCGTTGCCGCCGTTTCCGCCGCCCCCGAAGAACGGCCCACTGTTGCCGCCATTGCCTCCGTACCCGCCGTTGCCGATACCGTCCGAGTTCTCGACGGCCAGCGTTCCCATGTGGCCATAGGTGGCGTTCCAGCCACCGGCCCCTCCGAAACCAGCATGACCAAGGTAGGTGTTCGGCGGCATCGCAGAGACACTTCCGGTGCCACCGTTTCCTCCGTCGCCACCGAAGCCGTACAGCAGGCCGCCGTTACCGCCCCAGCCGCCGTTGCCGCCAGTCCCACCGGCTATTGCCGCGCCGCCGTCGCCACCACGGCCGCCATTGCCCCACAGCCCAGCGTCCCCGCCCCGACCGCCATTAGCGCCCCCGACAGGTTGCGAGAACCCGTTGCCTCCGTTGCCCCAAAGGAATCCGCCAGGCTGACCGTTCGGGCTCGCCGCGGTCCCGTCCGCGCCGTTCCCGATCAACGGGCGCCCGAACAACACATCCGTCGGCGCATTGATGACGCCGAGAACCTGCTGCTGCGCGTTGGCCAGCTCGGCGCTCGCATACTGCGCCGCGCCACCGTTCATCAGCCCGACGAACTGCTGGTGGAACGCCGAAGCCTGGGCCTGCGCGGCTTGGAACGCCTGAGCCTGACCGTTGAACAACGCGGTCACCGCGGCCGACACCTCATCGGCGGCCGGAGCTGCGATCGAAGATGTTGACGCCGCCGCGGCCGCACCCGCGTCATCGATCCGAGACCCGATAGCCGCCAGGTCGCCGGCTGCGCTGGTCATCAACTCCGGCGCGGTGGTGAGAAACGACATGATCAGTACCTTCCGATCGTCTCGTGGTCGAGCTCGGCCAGCGATGCGCGGATGAGTGATCGTACTGCGGTCGCGCGGCTGACCTTGGCGGTTTTCGCATAAGCGTCAACCTCCGCCAGCAGTTCCTTGCCGAGCCGGACGTGGATCGGTGCCCCTACTTCGGGACGACTGCGCGGCGCCATACGACTAAACGATATCGCCCATCGGGCGGTTGTCAACCCACAAGGAGAAAACATGTTCGTCGTCGCACCCATCACCCAACGGCACAACCCCGCCGACAACACCAACACCAAGGGACACCCGGTGGTGTTCGAGGATCTCGACAACGGCTACGCCACGCCGCCGGTCGCGTTCGAAGCGACCCGCGATGACGCCCAGAAACGGGCCGATGCGCTGAACAAGGCCCTGGCATGAGCGAAACCAACGGGCAGGCGACGGCCATGGCCGAACCCTCCAAGCTCGTCCCGAAGCAGGGCCGCATCGCCACCCTCGAAGACGAAGTCACCAAGCTCCGGCGGGAGCTCGACGAAGTCCGCTGGTGCTTCATGGAATTCCTCTACCACTGCGGCGTCGCACAAAAAGCCGCCCAGCTACAGGCGCTGATGGCCGACCCTGACGTGCAACGCATGCTCCGAGCACAAAACGCCGCGGCAGGGCCGTGACCCTTAAACGCCTCCTGCTCGCCGTCATCGCGGCGGCCAGCATCGGTATCAGCGCCGCCCCCCTGGCGAACGCAACCCCGGCGGTCGTAGCGGCAGCCCGCACGCGCATCGGGAAACCGTACCGCTGGGGCGCGGCGGGCCCCGACGCGTTCGACTGCTCCGGGCTGGTCGTGTGGGCCTACGCCCAGATCGGGAC
>NZ_LQPJ01000103.1 GCF_002101785.1 Mycobacterium palustre | reverse complement strand
CAACAGCACACCCGCGACCACACAGGTGGGGCCACTTTCGACCGCCCACCCGGGGCCAAATCAGGCTGTCACAGCCACCACCAACGGGTCAGCGGCGGTTGGGGTATGTTCACGGCAGGTTCCGGCCATTCTCCCACCGCGCTGGTCCATCAGCTTTTCCAGCGCGGCAAGGGTTTTCACCGCATCGCTTTCAGTCGTAGCGACTTTGGTAAACAGGGGGGCGCCGATCGAAACTTCGATGCCGTATTTGAGGTCGATGGCGACCAGGTGCACGAGCCCGGCTTCGATGGCTGGCCCGAAGCCGGCGGCGATCCCCCAGAACACCGAGCCCTTGCCTGCTCCCGAGCAGCCCACAGTGAGTGTGTGCCGGCTAGCGATTCGGAGAGTCCAGGGTCTCCCATTCTCGCAGCGCCCCAACCGCACACTCGTCGTAGCCGCCCGGGTAGGCGGCGGAGCATACCCGACTCCGGCGAGCTGTTCACGCATGACGAACTCCATGCGCACCGTGCCGGGCGCGACCACCACTGAGCGCGCCGAATGCGCGCCCGCGGCATCGCGGATCTTGGGTACCGCGTTTTCCAAATCTTCGACGGTCTGCCCCATGCGGGTACGCACCGTCAAGTACAGGCAATGATCGGATGTGCTGACCCGCACCAACTTTGGATGGGTCCACACTGTCGTCGTGGTCGGCTTGCCGTCCTTGTCTTTGCTGGTGACATGTTCGGAAAACGACAACCCGCACCTTTTGGACAATCGCGACCAAGAACCGCGCACCCACCAGCGCCACCGAGCGCGCCGAAGCGGGCCCGCGAAATACCGCTCGTAGCCCTGCGGATCGTTGTGCCGCCAAGTCAGCAGCGCCGCAACCATCACGGCGACCACCACCAGCAGCCATGCCGCACCAACGAGCACAACGTGCTCAAGGTGCTTCAGACTGAACCCGGCGTCGGAGTAGGGGTAGTCGGGGTCGACCGGATAGGGGTCGTAGGGGTTCACGCTTGGGCCCCCGATCCACTGCGGGTCGCTGGCGCTTGCTTGGCGGCGGCGTCGCGGAGCAGCTTTGCGCCGTCAGCAACGACACGCAGTTCGGTGACGCCGAAAATAGAGACGCGCGTGCTGCCGTAATCTCCGCCGACGATCCGCGCGGATAGCCCATTGCTGCCGCTGACGGCGATCACTGTGCCGACAGGCACGTCGGCCGCCAACGTATCGGGCATGACGACGGTGGCGCCCGGCGTGACGCCGAGGGCATCGCTCACGATCACTGATTCGACGCCTGAGACGGGTGCGCCGTTGGCGTCGTATTCGCGTCCTGTGACGATGCGGCTATCACCGCGGCCGGAATACACCGAGCGTTCGCGGGCCTCTTTGGTGACCCATCCCAACACCTCGCCTGCGAGCTTGACATCCATCTGACCTGGACCTCCTGATTGCTTGGTTAGCTTTGGCGCACTTGGGTGTGCCAGACCATCATCAGACAGCGGGATGTCCTAGTTGAGGACATACCAGAGGACGCAGAGCGGACGTTTCGGCGGATGTTCTGTTGGCTTTAGGCAACATAGTGGCCTACTCTGGGCCACATGACAAACGCAGTTGGCAATGCGCGACTACGCGCAGCACGACAAGGACTGGGCTTGAGATCGCAAGCCGCGTTGGCTCAAGCCGTCACCGAAACCGGGCGATCAATTGGCCTACGAATCTCAGTGACACCACGTACGGTCCGCCGATGGGAATCCGCAAACCCGCCCTGGCCCCATCCCGAACACGCAGCGGCGCTCGAAGCCCTCTTTCAGCGGTCTATAACCGAGCTGGGCTTCGTCGCTCCCTGGCAGGATGACCAGCCGGATACGCCAAAAGACTTGCGGGCCAACAAATCACGGCAACACGGAAGGCGGCCTCTAGGCAGAGTCGGCCCTACCCTGCCGGTCGGCGTCGCTGCCGATTACGCCGCGATCACCGTCGCCTACCGCCATCTGTACTGGACGGTCCCCGCGGCAGACCTTTTGCCACTCGTCGCCTGCCACGCCGGCCTTGGTGCCTCCTTGCTTTCTAGCATTGACGATTCAGGCCGAAAGGGCCTGGCAACCGCGCTATCTGAAGTCAGCCTGCTTGCCGGTCGACTGGAGTTCTTCGATCTCCAACAGCCCGACGCTGCGCAACCCCACTTCGTCTTGGCGCTGCAGGCTGCGTACGAGGCTAACGACACCTTGCTGGGCGCTGCGGTTTTGGCGCATATGGCGTTCGCCCCAGCATTCTCCGGTGATCGGACCAGAGCCGAAGAAGCGCGAGACCGGATTCGTGCAGCACATGCATTCGCCCGCCGCGGTAACGCACCAGCGGCAATCACCGCGTGGCTCAACGCCGTTGAGGCCGAAGTCGAAACCCGATTCGACAACACCCGTGGCGCGCTGCGACTCATCGACCAAGCCGAAACGCTGGTCGCCAGGCAAGAAGACGACACACAGCTACCAGGCTGGTTCGATTGGTTCTCGCTCACCCGGTTACAAGGATTCAAAGGAAACACTTTGATAGCTGCGGGTCGGCCGCATCAGGCCCAGGCCGTGCTAACCCAAGTGCTAGCCGATCTGCCTGACAATGCCGCCAAGCAACGATCCATTACGCTCGCCGACCTCGCTGCCGCGGCCGTCGCCGATAAGGACCCTGAGCGAGCGTGCGAACTACTGACCGACGCAATTGAAGGCGTCAGCCAACACTGGTATGCGACTGCAATGGATCGAATAAAAGCAGTCAGGGAAAACCTGCGTGAATATGAGTCGCTGCCGGCAGTACGGGATCTGGACGCGAAGCTATACGACTGGCATACCACAGTGAACTCATTTAGCTAGCGAGCAATAGCCCAAGAATCTGATCCAGACTCTTCACTCGCCAATCTGCGGCTTGATCCAGTTCGGGAGAGTCACGAAATATCCAACCCCACGGGCCGCGCTGTACAAAAACGGTCTTCAAGCCGACCGCTTTGGCTGGCCGTAGGTCGTTATCGATGCGATCGCCCACATAGACAACGTCTGATGGGTCGTCCACTGGCGACGCCTGAACAAGCTTCTCGAAAAACACTACGTCGGGCTTCTCCACGCCCCAATCGTCAGAAGTCGCAATGAAGTCAGTAGGCAGGTCGAGAGCGTGGAGAAGCCGTCCTGCGCGGGCCGTCTGGTTACCGGCGATACCGACCCACAAGCCAGCGGCCTGAAGAGCCGATAACGTTGGCCGCACGTCTGGGTAGAGATCGTCTTCTCCGAACCATTCCGGCTGTCCAGCCGTGGCCCTGGCCTCCCGCTCCTTGGTCAAATCAAATCCCGGTTTAAACACCTGGAATGTGTCTCGATAATCCTTGCCGGACGCAATAACAGCACCAAATACCGATACAAACGTGTGACGGGGAACTCCGAGCCAATCGGCCCAAGTTCCATACTCCCGCGTCTCATCGACAAGGGTCTCCCCGACATCGAAGGCAACCGCTTTTACCATGCCTTAACAACGGCCTCGTCAATGACCATGACTACTGGTATCAGCGATTCTGGAAGCTGAAATACCGACCGAAGCATTCGGCCGCTTCAGGCGTCAGCTCGGGATGGTTCTCCCGCAGCCTACTTGCAACATAGGCTTGCGAACCGGCAAGGTCATATTTTGTCCAATCGACGTCCATCCGCATAGCCTCTTGCATCAACGATTGAATCTTCTCTATCAGGGCGCCACCGTCCTCTCCGCCGTAACGAGCGATAACCTCGCGGCTGTCGAATCTCGGGGCCGTAAGCCGAATTTCCGGTTGTGAAAGCCCACTCGACCGCATCGCTGAAAGTTTCGATTGTCATGTTTCTTCCCCGCGCCACCTACGCCGCGTCCAATGGTTGATTGGGGAGAAACATCCCCGTTGCCCAACGTACAGTGTCCGCGCTCGCCCGGATGAACTGTCAAGGCCACAGCCGCAGAGTGGTCGACGTAGGTCGAGTCTTGACAACTCACCAGTTCGCGCCGAATAGCGCCGGGACGGAGAGGGGATCGAGGCCTTCATATCTACCGGTCTCATTCCATTTCGAGAATCCCAGCATGCGCCGCGTCAAAATACTCAGCGATGCGATCCCTCACCCATTCCAATTGCACCCTATCGGTTTCCGGTTCAAAACTGACTTGCTGGACCAACTCTTCAAGCGGTACATTGGGCGCCGTAGAAAATTTAGTGAAGTACTGCCATCTGTACGATTTGTCATAAGGGCCAAAAATGTTTGGCGCATCCAACGGTGCGATCATGCAATTCACACTGCCCTCTCGCGAAGATCGGTAAATTTGTATTTTACAGTCGACGGACTTATAGTAAACGACAGAACCCTGCCGCCCTCCTTCATCAACATTGTTGTCGACTTCATCCAACGTAAACCCAAGGTCGGTCAGTAACGGACCGACGACCGATTCGACTTCTGCCACAAAATGCGCAGTCACGGCTAACCGCCTCCTACTCGCACCCAGGAATTCCCGACTCGCTCGTATCCGTATTGCGCCGCATTCTCTGTTAGGTACCGTATCTCCATCGCAGAAAATGACTTCGGATCTGCGCGGACCACATCTTCAAGCGAAGAGAACCCTTTGGGCACAACGTATTCGATGCGAGACACACCGTCCTCCATTTGGGTTTGGAGGAATTGTTGGTTGACTTGCCACGCCAAGCCTCGCTCTTGCGCGTCAGTGAGTCCACTGGTGAGGGCATTCCAGGTTGGGTTGCCGGTGTCGAAATAGATTCCACCGTTGCCTCTGGCTTCGCCGATGTAGCCATCTTCTGGTCCAGCGAACTTGCCCAGGACTACTCGGTCTGGGTTGTCGCCGATGTAGTGGGTCGACATGTCCGCGAGTTGCTGGCTGAGCTCGGGAGTCGGGCCACCATGGGCGAACGCGTAATTGAGGTCCATCGCCGCTTGCTCTGCCCACGCATTGTAAGCGGGGAGATGATCGAAGCCGAGTGGTACATGCGGCCCGGCTGCTGGGCCGGTTTCGAGGACACCGGGACCAATCTCGCCGACTTCGCCTGCGATGGCTGCTCCTTCGCCGCCGAAGAGCATTCCGGGCAGGGCGACGGCGGCGTCCGCGGCTTTGCCACCCGCGTAGTAGGCGGGGCTTGGTGAGCCCACGGCGTTGGCGATTTCCCCGGCCGCGGCGCCGAAGGGGTTTTGGGCCGTCTGGGCGGCGCCTTTGACCATCTGCTCCCAGGATTCAAGGACGCCCGGCGCGCCGGGTCCTCCTTGCCCGATAAGGTTTTTGATCCCCTGTTCGGTGGCCCGCCAGCGGTCACCGAATCCTTCGCCGAATCCCGGCGGCGGTGGGCGCTGGGGGGTGGGCGGAACGTAGTTGGGCATGCCGTTGTTCATCCACTGCTGGGTGTTGGCCACGGCCGCATTCAGGCGTGCCTCGATCTGATCGGGCGGCACACCCTCGGCAGCCATGGATTGGCGGGCCATCGCCTTGAAGCTCTCCACGTCTGCGGGGTTGAGCTGAGGCGCCGGGGCGCCCGGGGCGGGCTGGTGTAGCCGGGCCAGCAGGTCGGGCAGGCTGCCCGCAGCAGGCTGTTGGTTGGCAGGTTGACCCCGGCCCAGCATGAGGTCTTCTAGCGTCGGTGGCTTGCCCGCGGGATCAGCACTGCCGGGTGCAGGAGTCGGTCGGGCTTGCGCCGGTGGGGCACCGGCTGGCGGCTGTGCGGCGGCATCCGGTGTTTGGGTTCCGGTGGCGGTGCGCAGCACCGCCGCCAAATCGCCATTGGTTTTCTCGGCGGTGGCCAGCAGTGCGGTGATTTTGTGTTGCAGGTCTTCGACTTTGGCCTTGACCTTCGCGACATCTTGGTCGGCCATGCCGCTGGTGTTCGGTGGGGTCACCGTGTTGGTTTTGGTGTCGATGTGCACCGCGGGCGCGGCGTTCGCCTCGTCGAAAATGTCGGCGAGTTGTTTTTTGACCGCCGTGACTTCTTGAGCGGCATGCCCGGCACCCACAGCTACTTTAAATGCGTCTTGCGCCGAGAGTTCCAGCTTGCCGCCGGTCTTGGCCATCGCCTCCCGCGCCGTTTCGCTGGCCTCACCGTGCCAGGTGGAAAACACCGGAAGGTTAGGAATGTTTTGCGCGGCTTCCCGGCTGGCCCGAGCTCGCGCCGCGGCAGCCTCGGCCAACTCGGTGATCTTTTCGGGATCCCACTCCTGCAGATCGGCGATGCTCAACCCCGCCCGTCACATCCCCATGCCCATGCGCTCGGCCAGCTCCTCGGCGGCAGCATCAATATTGCTGCGCGCGTCGGTGTCGGTGGTGTCATACTTGTCGGCCGCCGTCCGAAACTTGTCGGCGTGCTCACATAGTTCCCCGTGGTGGCTGGCGGTCTCGTCCTTCCAGTGCGCCGCCAACTCAGCTAAGGCCGCCGCGCTCTCTCCGATGAAGCCGGCCTGGGCAGCAGCGGTGCGCTCATGGGCCGCCACATGGGCTGCCAACAAATCCGCGGCGTGCGTGTCGACATGCTCGCCTGCCAACCGCGCATCTATCGGGTCAACCCGCAAATCGTCGCCCATCACCATCACCCGATCTCCCGGCCCCCAGCTCCAAACAGTTTGCTCAGGAGTTTACCGCCACCACAACACCACGGGCTGCGGCAAAACCAATTCGGCCAGCGGCTTCGGCCAGCGGCTTCGGCTTGGGCCGCGGCTGCTCATCGCGCCGCGATTCGCAACGACGTAGGGAAGGCCACGGATCGTCTACCGGCACACGGTGATGGTCCCAACCGGCGGTCGTCCGGTCAACAATGTTGGTCAGCTGGTGTACTGCTGGAATGGTGACGGATCGTCATCGACGAGGTGGTGTGGTGTGAAGACTCTTCAGGCAATGTGCCGCGTGTTGGAAGAGCGGCGGCGGGCGTTCCAACGAGACCTGGGGGATCGCGAAATCGGTGCTGCGGCGTGCGCGGTGCTCGATTATCTGATCGGACGAGCTCGGGCCGTGACCGGCCAGGTGCCCGCCGATGCCCCCATCACACGCAGCTACGTCGAGAATCAGATGGATGATGAAATTGAGACGCTGCGGGTGATCTCGGTGACGTTGACCCGGATGGCCGACCTAATGCGGGAAGGCGACGGTGCCGTCTGCGAGCGCCGGCAGCCCTTCATCAACTTGATCGGCCGCATTGAATCCGCCGGCTACGCGGTCGATACCGACACGTTCACCACCGTGACCGATCCCAGGGACTGGTCGGTTCTGGACACCATCGACGACCCAGCCGTCCAGGTCGTGTTGGCCGCCGACAAGATCGCCCGCGCCGAGCAGGCCGTGCTCTATCAGCAACGCCTGCAGCGCATGGACGCCGCAATCAACCGCATCGAAGCCGACTACGCCCAGAAAATCCGCGACCTCAGACACGAGCCCCACGTGCAGTGACGGTGGGTGCGCGCATGCCCGAGGTGACCACACTCGCGCCCTATCGCGGCCGAGCGGTATTGCGAAGACGGCTTTGGCCGAGTTAGGCGGCGAAAATCGGGCCGTCGTTGACCAGTGCGTGCCCGCCGTGCCAGTACGCTCCGGTCGCAGATTGTTCGGCGGCGTCGAATCCGACGCTGAATGACGTTGCCGGTCTTACTATCTCGCCGGTGGACCGTCCGGTAGCGCGCACTCCAACTTGGACGAAGGACATCTCACCCCGCGACCCCAAGCAACAGTTGCGTGACCGCGTCGACAATGGCGGTTTCGGTGCCTGTCTCGGACAGATGATCCCGTATCAGTTTCCGCGCTGCCTGGAAGGTGCTCGCCCTGCTGATGTCCACGGTGGCGGCTTCCTTCTCGGCTTGCTTGCCCAGCTCTGCTAGTTCGATATGAGCGGCGTTCTCGTTGTCGTACGTCGGGAACGGGGCCGAGAACACGTTCTTGTCGAAGTCGCGGGGTCCAAACAGTCCGATTGACTGTAGTGGTTTGACAGAGGTCAGAATCGGCGCGGAGTTGAGGATGGCGCAAAGGTAGTACGCCTCGGCCTCGGCCATCGTCGGTGCCCAGTAGAGCTTGTGCTCGATGATGGCGCGGTCATCCCTAACGATTGCCGCCGCGAGTGTGTTGCCCGACGCGGTATAGACGACCCGTATGGCCGCCACAGGAAGCTGAGCAGAGAGCTGCTGGTGGTAGTCCATCCGCTCCGACAACGGCTGACCTCCCGATTTCGGATCGGTTGCCCACGCGCTTTCCGTTTCCGACCACCAGACGTTGAGCCCGTCTCGCATCTCGATCTCGTCAGGTGTGAGGATTGCTGTCTTACTCAGGGGCAAAACCGCCTCCCGTGGCGGCAGTGTGCGGAACGGCAGCACCTGCTCGCCCAAATAGACGGGGTGGATGTATGCGGTCTCTACGTTGGCCTTGATGGACGGGTAGTCCTTCCACGGCTTCTTCTCCTGGCTGCTGCGCTGTGAGATGACCGACCGCCGTCCCGCCCCCGGACCCAACGGACCCGCTGGGGCGTCCACGACGAACATCGCGAAGCGGGGCACCAGGATCGCTCCCTGACGGAACCGCTCTTTGTACGGCGACTCGGTTACCTCGACGCCGTGATCCTTGGCGACAACGCTGGAGTCGCTTGTGGTGATTTTCTCGGCAGCGACCGACCATGGCACATCGGGACGTCTCAGTCTCCCGACCCACGCGAGAGTCTGCGTCGGCATCTTCCCCGCGCTAACGGCGCGCTTGCCGTGCACGACGCAGGAGGTCATGTGAAACCCGGTATCAGCCTTGCTCAAATCCCACGACACGCCGAATTTGACGGTGAGGTGGCTGCCCTGCTCGGTGCTCCAGTCCCCGCTGCGGAATCCCGTGTGTGGCCTGCTCGTCATGACGGCGTGCGGCATCACGAAGGTGAACGATCCGCCGGCCCGTAGGTATAGTTCTACGGCGCGCACGACGAACAGGGTGGATAGGTCACGTGCTGCCGCGCCGAGGCCCCCTGTGAGCAGGTTTCGTGGTTTGGCAAGTTCGAGGTAGTTCTTCTGCATCGAGGAAGTCATCTTGTTGTACCGCAGCCACGGAGGGTTACCGATCAGCACGTCCACGCGGTTCTCCTCCTCCGCCAACCACAGCGGCCGAATGAGGTTGCGCACGTAGTAGCCCCATACGTGGTTGCGGCCCTGCGCCCGCAGCGTGCACAGATTGGAGAACGTCTCCGTCAGCACCTGCCCGTCCTTGCTGTCGGGCGCGATACCCCGTTTCTTAAGGATTGTCGCGGCGGCTTTACCGGCGTTCTGCGGGTCGGTGTCGAGCGCTTTGTCCGCCATCTCGCTGACCAGGTAGTCGAACCCTGTCGCATCCTGAAGGACGCTACGGGGGAAGGACAGGGGTAGGGTGAACGCGCCTCCCTGACCCCCAAAGAGGTCGCTTTCATCGGTTCGGACGCGCACGACGTCAGCGCCGAAGATGTCCGCTTCCTGCTTCCACTGGATCGAATCACCCAGGTAGACAGGGATGGTCAATTCCTTGCGGGTGGGGGACTTGATGTTGTCACGCCCAAGTGCCAGCAGGTAGGTCACCCGCGCCAGGGTTACCGCAACGGGGTGTACGTCGATGCCGACAACGTGATGGGTGGCTTGCTGTACTGCCTCATCAACCTGGACTCCAGCCGCGTCGGCGGCGGAGAGGTACTTGCGGATTGCGTGGAACACGAACGTGCCCGAACCGCAACTCGGGTCCGCGACAACGGAGTTCAACGGTTTGGCAATGAACGCATCCACCATCCGATCCGCCAGCCAGTCAGGGGTGTAATACTCGCCGAGCCGCTCCCGAACAGGCTTGACGATCACCGACTCGTACAGAATCTTCAGCACATCGTGTTCGACTGCACCCCAATCGAATCGGGCAATGCGGCGTCCAAGGTTGCGGACGAATGATTCACCTGCAAGGGTGTCGGTCACCCAGTCGAAGAAATCGGCTTCCACCACCCCGCGAATCCTGGCGTTGGCGAACTCACTTCCGCTGGTGATCTGGCGGGCGGTCAGCGTGCCCAGCGGTCCTACGTCGAAACCAAGCACCGCGTGGGCGATTAGCTCAGCGGTGGTCACCAGTAACGTGTGGGTGATGAACAGCCGTTCGTCGTCCACGAACTCGGCACCTAGCGCTGTCCGCAGCAGTTTCCCCCAGAGCTGGCGCTTGAGCTGCACCTCCTTGTTGTCCGCGTTCGCTTGGTAGATCGCGCGCAACTCAGCCGCATCGAGCTTGTGTGCGGGGGATTCCGCGCCGAGACGGCGTTCGATCTCCTCGGGCACCGGCTTGATGGTGGTCAGGGTAGACATCACCGATTCCAGCCAGACCAGCAGCGCTTGGGTGTCCGGGCTTTGCTTGCTGAGCGTATGGGTCGAAATCAGCTCCAGGCTGTCGTCGTGAAGATGGTAGAGCCGCCACTCCGCACCATCGGTCAGGATCCCGACGTATCGCCCGACCATTTCCGACCGCTGCTTAACGTAACCGCCGAGCTGTTCCTCCGCCTTGGCTAGGTCGCCCGCGTGCAGGTCCTAGCGCAGGTCGGCGCCGGATTTGCGGGCCAGGCTGGCGTAGGTGTGTCGTAGGTCGTGGATCGTCAGCGGTGCGAGCTTGGTCTTGCGCAGGGCTTCGGACCAGTGCACATGCCGGCGCCAGTTGTTGGACCTGAGCATTGCGCCATTGGGTGACGTGATGGCCGGCTCATCCGGTTCACGACCGGCCACACGTGGTTTCAGTGCGTCAATGACGACCTGGGGGAGAGGAACGGTGCGCTTGGCGGCGCGCGTCTTGGGTGGGCCGATGATGATGCGACCTTCGACTTCCGGCGCGGCGCGGCGTACGTGGAGGCGGCGTGCGGTCAGGTCGATATCGCCGACGCGCAGGCCGACGAGCTCGGATCAGCGCAGGCCGGTGTAGGCCAGGATGGTCACGACATCGCCCTGGTCTTTGCATGCGGCAGCCAGGGCGGCGACTTCGGGTGCAGTCAGGTAGCGGTGGCGTTCCCGTTCGGGGATACGCCCTGCTGAGACGCCGTGAGCGGGGTTGGTATGAATGCGGCCGTCGTTGCGGGCTACTTCGAGGATGGAACGCAGCAGCCGCAGCGTGGAAACCTTGGCCCACGGCCCCACGGTGAGGGTGGCTGCGAACTGTTGCACGTGGGCACGGGTGATCTCATCAACGGGGATGCGGCCGAACCGCGGTGCGATGCGCAGGTGCCAATGCTGGCGGTAGCCGCTCCATGTTTTGGCAGACACTGCGGGCTTTTTCGAGGCGCTGTATTGTTCCCAAATCCGGGCCAGGGGCACGCGGCCGAGCCGTGGGTCGAATCGGCGAGCGCCGAGTGCGGCTTCGTTGTCGCGTTCTGCCTTGAACGCCTTGGCTTGTCGCAGGGTGGCGAAGGTTGTGGAGGTTTCGATCCAGCCGGATGCTGAGGCGGGGTCGCGCACCAGGTAGCGGACTTGGTAGCGGGGCGCTCCGGCCGTATTGAGCCGTTTGCGGATGCCGCGCGGGGTGTTACCGGCCATCAGCGTCGGACCTGCTTGAGCCATTTGCGGACCTCGGCCGAATCCCAGCGGCGCACCCGTTCGGACAATGAGTAGCAGGGTGGGCCGATCTGCCGTCCCGTTTGTTCACGGACTGCCGCCCAGCGGTTCAGCGTTGCCACCGATACCCCCAGCAGCGCCGAAACCTGTTCGGCGGTCAGCAGTTCCGGAAATTGGCCAGATGCCACCAGGGTTTCCCGGACGCTGTGAATCACCATCGACCTCACTCCTTCCTAGTTGCTGGTGTGGATGGCTTGCCGGCCAGTTCGGCCCGGATGCAGTTGAACCATGCGCGAGTTGTGGGGCATCCGGCGTCCATATCTGCCTGCCCGTCGGCTATTCCCCATAGGTCGCAGGCCCACCGTGCAAGTGCCGAGTCGACGGTTTCATCGAAGCGCAGCAGTTCATCACAGTCGTCCAGCGCCAGGGCGGTGCCCACGACCTCGCCGGTGGACCACTGATAGCGGAACTGGTCCCAGCCGAACTCGGCGACCAGGGCCGCACGCCTCAACAAGTCTTCCGTGCGCTGACGCAGCTGCGCTTCGTCAAGGGGCTGGAACACACCTGCGCATCCTGGCTCGCTGTTGGTCATTGCTTCTGAGAACCTTTTCCGCTCTGAGTGTTTCGCTTCGGTGGGTGGTATCGGGCTGCGGCGTCGCGGATTTGGGCGTCGCTCCAGAAGTCGGCTCGTACCCGCATCGCTGAGCCGTCCTCGGCGATCACGTACCCGGTGCCGGGGGCATCGGGGCTGATGCGGTGCGCTGGTGCCGCGTCGACCAGGCCGTCGCCGAGGACCATGGCGACTTCGTCGCGGGAGCGCAGCCGCAGCGCGATGGTTTGGGTGAACAAACCCCGCATCGGCAGGACTTCTTTGCGTGGGTCTTGCAGAAACGCCGCAACCACGACGCCGAGGGCACGGCCCTTGGTCAAGATCCGCGACAGCGATGCCCCGGCCTGCTTGCGGAGCGCGGGGTCGCTCATGTAGGCGGTCACGCCCGCCAGTTCGTCGATGAGCAACACCACCAGCGGATCAACGACGGTAGGGGTATGCTCGCGGCTGTTTCCAGCCATCTTCGCGCCCCGGGCGTCCATCAACTTTTCCAGCGCGGCAAGGGTGTTCACCGCATCTTCCTCGGTGGTGGCGACTTTGGTAAACAGCCCTGCGCCCACCGAGACTTCGATGCCGTACTTCAGGTCGATCCCCACCAAGTGGACCAGTCCGGCGCTGACGGCCGGGCCGAATCCGGCTGCGATTCCCCAAAACACCGAGCCCTTGCCGGACCCCGAGCAGCCCACCGTCAGTGTGTGCCGACCAGCGATCCGCAGAGTCCAGGGTTTGCCATTTTCGCAGCGCCCCAGCCGCACACTCGTCGTAGCCGCTCGGGTAGGCGGCGGAGCATACCCGACTCCGGCGAGCTGTTCGCGCATCACGAACTCCATCCGCACCGTGCCGGGCGCGACCACTGCTGAGCGCGCCGAGTGAGCTCCCGCGGCGTCGCGAATTTTGGGCACTGCGTTTTCCAAATCCTCGACGGTCTGCCCCATGCGGGTACGCACCGTCAGGTACAGGCAATGATCGGATGTGTTGATCCGCACCAACTTTGGATGAGTCCACACTGTCGTCGTGGTCGGCTTGCCGTCCTTGTCTTTGCTGGTGACCTGTTCGGAAAACGACAACCCACACCTTTTGGACAGCCGCGACCAAGAACCGCGCACCCACCACCGCCACCGAGCGCGCCGAAGCGGGCCCGCGAAATACCGCTCGTAGCCCTGCGGATCGTTGTGCCGCCAAGTCAGCAGCGCCGCAACCATCACGGCGACCAGCACCAGCAGCCATGCTGCGCCGACAAGCGCCAGGTGCTCGAGATGCTCGAAACTGAACCCGGCATCGGGGTAGGGGTAACCGGGGTCAATAGGAGTCGGGTCATAAGGGTTCACGCCTGGCCTCCCGATCCACTGCGGGCAGGTGTCGTGTGTTTGGCGGCGGCGTCGCGGAGCAGCTTCGCGCCGTCAGCGACGACACGCAGTTCGGTGACGCCGAAAATGGAGACGCGCGTGCTGCCGTAATCTCCGCCGACGATGCGCGCCGACAGCCCATTGTTGCCGCTGACGGCGACGACCGTGCCGACCGGTAGGTCGGCCGCCAAACTGTCGGGCATGACGACGGTGGCGCCCGGCGTGACGCCGAGGGCATCGCTGACGATCACTGATTCGACGCCTGACACGGGTGCGCCGTTGGCGTCGTACTCGCGTCCTGTGACGATGCGGCTCTCACCGCGGCCGGAATACAGCGAGCGTTCTCGGGCCTCTTTGGTGACCCATCCCAACACCTCGCCGGCGAGCTTGATGTCCATCTGCGTGGTACCTCCTGATGTGGTTGGTTGGCGCTGCCGCACTGGGCAGGGCGAGACCCATGATCAGACATAAGTTTGTCCTTTTAGAGGACATCGAAGAGGACATAACTCGGACGTTTCATCGGATATTCCGTTGTCTTTAGGCTCCACAGTGGCCTACTCTGGGCCGTATGACAAACACAATTGGCAATGCGCGACTTCGCGCAGCACGTCAGGGACTGGGTTTGCGATCGCAGGCCGCGTTGGCCGACGCCGTCACCGAAGCCGCACGTTCGATTGGCCTACGGATCTCAGTGACTCCTCGCACCGTCCGCCGCTGGGAATCGGCGAGTCCGCCCTGGCCGCATCCCGAACACGCGGCGGCGTTAGAAGCGCTCTTTCATTGCCCTGTAACCGACCTGGGCTTCGTCGCACCGTGGCAGGACAACCAGCCGGATACGCCAAAAGACTTGCGGGCGAACAAACCACGGCAACATGGAACGCGGCCGCTACGCAGAGTCGGCGCGACCCTGCCGGTCGGTGTCGCTGCCGATTACGCGGCGATCACCGTCGCCTACCGCCACCTGTACTGGACGCTTCCCGCGGGCGACCTTCTGCCACTGGTCGCCGGCCACGCTGGCCTCGGTGCCTCTCTTCTTTCCACCATCGACGACTCAGGGCGAAAGGGCCTGGCAACCGCGCTATCTGAAGTTAGCCTGCTGGCCGGCCGACTGGAGTTTTTCGATCTTCAACAGCCCGAGGCCGCCCAACCCCACTTTGTCTTAGCGCTGCAAGCCGCGTACGAGGCTGACGACTCTTTGCTGGGCGCTGCGGTTTTGGCGCATATGGCGTTCGACCCCGCGTTTTCCGGTGATCGGAGCAGAGCCGAAGAAGCGCGGGACCGGATTCGCGCAGCACACGCGTTCGCCCGCCGCGCTAACGCACCGGCCGCAATCACCGCGTGGCTCAACGCCGTTGAAGCCGAAGTCGAAACCCGACTCGACAACACCCGTGAAACGCCCTGGGTTTCCCGGAGGCTCGGGCTATTGGATTCCGATCAAGGGTTGGTCGGTCCGGTATGCATCGTA